>NZ_JBHTFN010000022.1:0-2323 GCF_042666195.1 Bradyrhizobium sp. GCM10028915 | reverse complement strand
TGCTGCTCCACCGCGCTCGCAATCGAGGTCGAGATCGACGAGATCTGGCCGATGGTGGCGCCGATCTCCTTGATCGCCGCAACCGACTCGGCCGTGGCGCCTTGCATGCCCGTGATGTGCGAGGAGATCTCGTCGGTGGCCTTCGCGGTCTGGCTCGCCAGCGACTTCACTTCGCTGGCGACCACTGCAAAGCCGCGGCCGGCTTCGCCGGCGCGTGCCGCCTCGATGGTCGCGTTCAGCGCCAGAAGATTGGTCTGCTCGGCGATCGCCGTGATGAGCTTGACGACTTCGCCGATCTGCTGGGCGGCATGCGAGAGCTTGCCGATGCGATTATCGGTCTCCTTTGCCTGCACCACGGCAGCTTCGGCAATGCGGCTGGAATCGCGGACCTGGCGGCCGATCTCCTCGACCGAGGCCGAGAGCTCTTCGGTCGCGGTCGCCACCGACTGCATGTTGCTGGAGGCCTGCTCGGAGACGTCGGCGACCTGGCTCGACAGGCTCTGGGTGGTCTCGGCGGTGCGGGTCAGCGTCGAGGCCGCCGATTCCAGCTGCACGGCGGAAGCCGAGACGTTGGAGACGATGGCACCAACCGCGCTCTCGAAATCATCGGCGAAACGAATCAGCTCGGAACGACGGCTTGCGGCCTGCTCCCTGTTCTGAAGTTCGTTGGCGGCGGCGTCGCGCTCGGCCTTGGCCACGGCCTGCACCTTGAATTCTTCGACCGCGCCGGCCATCTCGCCGATCTCGTCCCTGCGGCCGAGGCCCGGCAGCACGACGTCGAAATTGCCCGCGGCGAGCTCGCGCATGGCCTTGCACATCGCAATCATCGGACGCGAAATGCCATTGCCCAGCATCAGGGCGAGCGCAGCGCCGACGGCAAGGCCGCCCAGCGCCATCATCAGCATCAGCCGCTCGGTCTCGCCGATGGTGGCATTGGCGTTGACCTCGATGCGCTGCTGATCCGCCGTCAGCTCCGATCGCAGCTCACCCGAGAGCTTGAGAATGGACGCGGCTGTCTTGGTCATCTCGCCGTTCAGCTTGACGATGACCTTCACGTTCTCGGTGAGCTTTGAAAAAGAGGCGCGGTACTGCTTGAGGAGATTACTGATCTCGGTGACGCGGTCGGTGATCTTCTGGTCGTTGGCATAGATCGAGACCAGCAGGGTCTCCAGGAATTTGATGCGGGCGGTCACGCCGTCGGCGGTCTTCGGCTCCGGCTTGGCGACGAAGGCGCTGACCGAGGTGGAGACCGCCAGATATTGCGATGTGATATCCTTGGCCGTACCCTGAACCGAGTTCAGGCCCGCCAATGCCGCGGTATCGGCAAGATCGTCGAACTTGAACCGGATCTTGTTGCCGACGCTGTTGAGCTCATCGGTCGCGATCTTGCCGTTCTCGCGCGTCAACGTGATGATCTCGCCGAACACCTTGGTGAAGCTCTTGAAGTCGGCCTCGAGCCTGCCGACCTGCTCGCGGCGCGCTGCGCCCGTGGTGGCCGCCGCCGACTTGGCGATCGCCGCCCTCAGATTCTCTTCGGCTGCTTTGGCCGCGGTCTCGTCATCCGCCGCGCCAGTCAGCGTGTAGGCCCGCGCCAAGCCCTGGTAAGCGATCAGCTCGCGATCGACCGTCCGCGCAAGGTCCGCTTCGGCGACGCTGGAGCGGTAGGAGGCCACGGCGGCCTGAATCCGCTCGAAGCCGAAATACGCGAAAGCCATGCTGACGGCGAGGATGGCGAGCACCGCCACGAAGCCGAGGATGATTTTTGCGCGAAAACGCAAGGTGAGCAGCTTCGATGTGGTCGGCTTCGACTTGACGGGCATTCCCCACCCCTATTCCATTCGCGGAAAACCAGGCGCAGCCCGGAAGCAGCCCGCTTCCTGACGCGTGAGCACGGTAAATGGCAAAGGATAAGCGGCGGTAAATTTGTGGCGCCGCAACCGGCGGTTAGGTGACGCAGGGTCTCGTCGTCCTGGCTTTCGCCAGGACGACATCGGCGGAAATGCCCTTACGCCGCCCTGATGTTGCCCATGAAGCGGTCGAGCTCGGCACGCAGGCGGGTGCTTTCGGACGACAGCGTCTTGGCCGAGTGCAGCACCTCTTCCGAAGCCGAGCCGGTTTCGGCGGCGCCGCGGTTGACCTGGCCGATGTCGGTGGCGGCGGTCTGAGTGCCCTGTGCGACGGTCTGGACGCTGCGCGCGATTTCTTGCGTCGCCGCGCCTTGCTGCTCCACCGCGCTCGCAATCGAGGTCGAGATCGACGAGATCTGGCCGATGGTGGCGCCGATCTCCTTGATCGCCGCAACCGACTCGGCCGTGGCGCCTTG
>NZ_JBHTFN010000021.1:0-576322 GCF_042666195.1 Bradyrhizobium sp. GCM10028915 | reverse complement strand
GACCGAACTCGCTTTCCACGGCATCCACACCTCCCGCAGAACAAAAGCGGAAAGTGTAATCCATGTGTCCGGTACGTTTTGTCACCTATGTCTCGGGCCGCTCAAGGCACTTCCTGCTAACCTGCGATCCTCGGACTCTCTTGGTACCACATTAGTCCCACCAATTCGCAAGCTGGCGAGCATGAAGCTACGCGCTGCGGAGGGGAAGACGGCGGGGTACATTTAGCGGTTTAGCGCCCGGAGTCGAAGCGTGGCCGCTTCTCAGCGGGCAGAACCCTACGGCTGAGCCGTGCTGCAGCCGACGCGATTGTGCCAGAGCCGCGGAACACGGGGACAAACCTCAGCTCTGCCGATTGCCAATCCCTGCTGCGTGCTAACCGCTCGGAACGAGAAGACGGGCCAAAGGATTCGTCCGGGCAGGAGCAAGCTCGATGCTGATGACGAAGGAAAGACGGCCGGCGATCCGAACGCTGCGCGGCTGGGCGCTCAGCGTGCTGCAGGAGGCGGGCGCCATCCACGAATGCGAGGAGCACGGCTGGGCGAAGGACCGGGCCGACCCGCATGCACGCGAGCACGCATTGGATATAGCCAGGCAGGAGCCACCCGAGGGCTTATCTCCGGATCAGGCCGTCGGGCAAGTGCGCGAGGTTTTGCATTCGATCGGCGATACGTGCCCGGAGTGCCCGCCACGTCCCGATTAAGTCCCCTGCGCTGTCGCGCCGCTCGAATGGCGTGCGAGCCTCAAACGCCTTTGGCAAACTTGGACGACGTAAGGGATATCAGCGGACTATTGCCAAAAGGCCCTTCAAGCGAGCAAGTCTAGTGCGTTCTCGATCGCTGCGCCGGCTGCGGTGTTGTCGAAGATGCACCAGGTCTCACTAGATGACGACGCAGCACCGAGCCGCAGCTTCAGCGATCGCAGGAACGCCCCGTCGTACGCGGAGTAGTAAATGCGCGGCGCTCCATGCAATCGAAAATAGCGCAGACTAGGCCACCCGCCCGGCACGTCGGCATCGGGCACCCGCGCCGGATCCGCGGCGACACGAGCAATCCGACGTTCCCCGAGCCAGGCGCCGACCTCGGGCGTAAACCAGCTGACGTGACGCGGCTCGCAAGCGAGAGCGGCTGAGGTCTTTTCCTGCAGCGCGCGGAACAGGAACTCCGCATCGGACTCAACGAACATTTTGCGAGGTGCAAACTGAACGAGCAAAACCCCGAGCTTCGCACCAAGTCCGGCGCTCTCTTCGATGAACCGATCGAGTTCACCCTGCGCAAGCTGTGACGAGTGAGTAACAGACTTCGGCACCTTTACCGAAAAGCGGAAATCATCGGGCGTCGCGTTCGCCCATTTCTCGTAGGTCGAACGCCGATGCGGCTTATGAAATGATGAGTTGATCTCGGTGGCGTTCAACACCCGCGCGTAGCGTTCAAGCTGGCTACCTACCCCGCCAACTCTTTCCTTGCAGACTCGCGGAACATTCCATCCCGCTGTGCCGAGCCGCAGCTCAGTCTTGACATGCGCGGCCTCTTCCATGTCAGTCCGTGACTGCCATCGGGTATCACCGGATGTTTCAATCTCACGCCGACTTCCGCCGCGCCCCTGCTGTCGGCTTCTTCGCCGCCGCTTCCTTAGCCGGCTTCTTACCGGCGATCGGCATCAGCATCTCCTTCTGAGCCGCGGCAGCTTTCTTCGTCTTCTTGGCAGGCTTTTTTGGAGCCTCGGTCTTTGCTGCCCCGCCGACGCTCTTGCGTAGCGCGTCCATCAGATCGACGACGTTCTCGCCTTTCGGCCGATCCTTCGGGACGATCGGCTTACCGGCGCGCTTCTGGTTGATGAGCTCGATCAGCGCGCTTTCATAATGGTCCTCGAACTTCTCCGGCTCGAATAATCCAGCCTTCTGGTTCACGATGTGCCTGGCTAGATCGAGCATGTCCTTCGTCACTTTGACGTCTTGGATATCGTCGAAGTATTCCTGCTCACTACGCACCTCGTAGGGATACCGCAGCAAGGTGCCGACCAGGCCCTTGTCCATTGGCTCGAGCGCAATGATGTGCTCTCGGTTGGTGAGCACCACGCGCCCGATCGCAACCTTGTTCATCTCGCGGATGGTCTCGCGGATGACCGCGAAGGCGTCGTGGCCGACTTTTCCGTCCGGACGGATGTAGTAGGGGCGAATTAGGTAGCGCGGATCGATCTCGGCCTTGTCTACGAACTCGTCGATCTCGATGGTACGCGTGGATTCCAGCGCGATCTCCTCAAGCTCCTCCTTGGTCACCTCGATGAACTGGTCCTTCTCGAGCTGGTAGCCCTTAACGATGTCCTCGTTGGGCACCTCGTCGCCGGTGTCGGCGTCGACTTTCAGGTACTTGATCCGATGACCGGTCTGACGGTTGAGCTGGTTGAAGGAGATCTTCTCGCTCTCCGAGGTAGCTGGGTAGAGCGCCACGGGACAGGTGACCAACGAGAGACGCAAAAAGCCTTTCCAGTTCGCGCGGGGGGCCATGGTACGCAACACTCCATTATGGGATTTGGAGTCAAGACGAACGGCGGGCCGCAGTTCCGACATCACCCGCAGGTGTCCACTGCAAATTGATGCCACGTCCCGGTCAAGCGGCCGGAATAGATGGCGGGCGGTCTTAACCCAACGAACAAAACAAGAACATGTATCGGTGACGCAATCCCTGGCACTCCGCGGTGATTAGACCTCTGTGGAAAACGGCCAATCCCTTGCTCTAGGGAAGCGGCAACCCAGCCCGTCGGGCAAACACCCTTCTCCCGTCAATCCCTCTCGGCAAAAATATTCCACTTTGCCGAAATTCGGAAACGGCGTATGTGTCGCTCATCCCGGCTCATCCTTGAGGGGCGATCTCGTTGTCGTCTTGATTTGCGAGCCGGGCTTGCGATGGACGCGGCAGCGTCGGTACGAGATGGTGCGGGCAGGGCGGGTAGACCCTGTGAGCCCGCAACCGCGTGCGGACGAGCGGCGCTGCTAGGCTTCGTCTCGCCTGTAAGTTTTCGGCTTCGTCGACAGGGCTGGAAAAACTGCGGCGAAATGGCGGGCCGTGCGTACGGCAAAACCGTGTGGTCCTGGCCGTCGTTGCTACGGTCAAGCTTTCGCGGAGGTGTGTGCGAGCCCAACCGGGCAGACAGCATCATCCAAATTCGCGAGGCGAGGGAGGCCAAAGAGAACTCGGCTCCCGGGAGAGCACGGCATAAGCCGTCCAACCGTCGCGCAGGGAAGGCCGAGTGATTGGCTACACCTGTATGCTGCTGTGCGGTTTTCCTGCGTGTGCTTTTCGCGCAGCGGACCGCGGGTGCCAGCCGGCACCCGGCCTTCCCTGCGCCCTCTTGGATATGAGGGCGGAGTGACGAAGCAAAGCTCGGGCGAAACGCGCCGCAAGAACGAGAAATCATGTCCGCTGTTTGAATGCCTGGTCGCGTCATGTGCCGCGACGTCTCGGTGGCAGGCGCTCAGGATGAATTGCCGAAGCGATGCTCTGGAAGTCCCTGTGCAATGCCATCAATGGCCAGAACATGACCCGCCTGGGGTTCGCGGCCCAGTTGCTCGCGATCAAGAAACTTTCTCGCCGTCGTCACGAACAGGGTCTTCAGATCGGCTCCGCCGAAGCATACGCAGGTCGGATTGGTCGCCGGCACCGGAATGACGGTATCGATCCGGCCGTCCGGCCGATAGCGCACCACCCGGCCGCCGGAGAAGAATGCGGTCCACAGTCCGCCCGCAGCGTCGATGCACGCGCCGTCGGGCCTCTCGCCGGAGGCGCTGTAATCCGCGAACAGCCGTCTGTTGCTAATCGCGCCGTCATCGAGATCGAAGTCGAACTGCCAGGTGCGGTAACGCCTCGTGTCCGTGAAGTAGAGCGTGCGATTGTCGGGCGAGAACGCGATGCCGTTCGTCACGATGACATCGCCGAACATGCGCGTTGTCCGGCCGTCCGCGTCCACGCGATACAGCGCTCCGTTCGGCCGATGCAGCTGGTTGTCCATGGTGCCGATCCACAGCCGGCCCCGCGCGTCGACGCGCCCGTCGTTCAGGCGATTGTCGAGGCCGCTTTCGACCTCGCAGAGCTGACCTGGAGGATCGTCATCGGACGCGCGGCGATAAAGCCCCAGATCCTGCGCGAGCAGGTGGGAGCCATCTGCCGTCAAGGCCTGACTGCCGAGGAAGTTGCACGCGTACGGAACAACCTGATGCGCGCCGGTCGCCGGATCGAAGGATTGATGCAGCCGCCGGTCGATGTCGACCCACCACAGCTTGCGGGAGCGGTCGCACCACAATGGCGTTTCGCCCAGGATGTCGCCTGCGGCGACCGCGGTCTCGACCCGATATGCGGGAATCATGTCAGGAGTCATCCCGAAATCCGATTGCAGCGACGAGCGCTGTCTCCGAACGACGTCAGGCCGCGGACGATCAATCCTCGTTCCAGGAGGCGAGGGCGTGCGCGACGCACCCGTTGATGTGATCGGTGAGCACGGTTTTGGCGCTTTTGATGTCGCGCTTGAGGGCGCATTCGAGCAGCGCCTTGTGCTGGTTGATCGTCTCCGCGCCGCGGTAGCGCAGCGCATAGCGGAAATATTTGTCGAACACGATCGCGTGGGTCTGCATCAGCTCGCGCGAGCCGCAACTCGAGATGAGAGCCTGGTGGAATTCGCCGTCGTAGCGTTTGCGCAGCTCGGGATCGTCCCCCTCCTTGAGGACGGTGCGTTCGGTGGCCGCCAGCTTGTGATGCGCGGACACCACGCGGCCCTCCCACTCGACGTCGCCGGCACGAAACGACTCGGCCATTGCATGCTGCTCCAGCAGGATGCGCAGGCCGGCGAGTTCACGCAGGTTCTGGATGGATATCGGCGCCACCTCGAAGCCGCGCTGGCCCTCCGCGACCACGAATCCCTCGGAGGTCAGACGATTGAGGATCTCGCGCAGCGTGGAGATGCTGACGCCGTAGTCCTCCTTCATGGCGTCGAGCTTGAGACGTCCGGACGGCGTCAGCACGCCGAAAATGATGTCAGATCGAATCCGCTGATAACCGCTGTCGCCCGCCGACAAGGGGCGCCCCTCGAGTGACGTCATGCTCTCCGATCCCGCAATATGCGCGCAACGCCCCGTGGTGGGCGGCCGAACCATCAATGTTACCAGCAATATAGCAAATCCATAACAAAGATGTATTCGAAAATATCAGATGAACAGAGATTTATCATTTGACCGAGAAATGTAGTTATGTTTTTTGATTGACCTGAGGGTGCAGAAAAGAATGGCTCGAGCCGCCGTCGTGCCCCGATCGAGCAGGGAGGTCAAAATGAGCTTGTTGGTACGGGCGCTGTCTGCGACGGCGATCTGCGTGGCGCTGACGGTCGGTGCATCCGCTGAGGACATTCAGGAGCGCACGATCAGGTGGGGACACCTGAACAACACCGATCACCCCGTCAGCGCGGGGGTGCAGAAATTTGCGGAGATCCTGCTGGCGAAGAGCGGGGGCAAGATGAAGATTCGTGAGTTCGCGGCCTCGCAGCTCGGCAACGAGCTGCAGCAGCAATCCGCGCTACGCGGCGGCACGCAGGAAATGCTGTCGGCCTCGACGACGTCGCTCGCAACCGTCGTGCCGGAGTTCGGCCTCATCGACTTTCCATTCATCGTGAAGACCATCGAGCAGGCGGATGCTCTCGGCACCGGCAAATTCGGCACGTCGATGCTCGATACGTTGCCGTCGAAGGGATTGATCGGTCTGGGCTATTGGGGCCTCGGCTTCCGCAACGTCACCAACAGCACGCGGCCGATCACCAAGGTCGAGGATTTCAACGGCCTCAAGCTCCGCGTCATTCCGAACCCGGTCTATCTCGAGACCTTCGGATCCTTCAAGGCCAATCCCGTTCCGATGGCCTTCGGCGAACTCTATTCGGCGTTGGAGACGCGCACCGTCGATGGCGAGGAGAACCCCTTCACGGTCATTCTCTCCAACAAGTTCTACGAAGTGCAAAAATACGTTTCCGCCACCAATCACACCTTCACCCTGAACATTATTCTGGTGAGCAAGGCGTTTTGGGACAAGCTCTCGCCGACCGAGCAGCGCCTGATGCGCGAGGCGTATGAGGAAAGCCGAGGCTATCAAAAGGAGCAGACCCGCCTTCAGACCGAAAAGGCCCTCTCTGAATTACAGGCGAAGGGCATGCAGTACAACACCGTCGCGCCGGAAGAGCTCGATCGCATGCGCAAGACCGCGCAGCCGGTGGTCGACAAGATTGCCGCCAATCTCAAGCCGGAGGCGGTCAAGCTGTTCAACGACGAGCTCGATCGCATCCGCAAGGACGTGAAATAGTCGACCTCGTCAGCATGCAAGAGGCAGAGCCGGCCAGTCGGCCGGCTCTGAACCCGACTTTGCCCGGACGACACGCATGGCGCGAATTCTCGACCTCTATTGCACCCTGCTGAAGGGCATCATCGCCGCATGTCTTGCGGTGATGGTGGTGCTGGTGTTCGGCAACGTTGTCCTGCGCTACGGCTTCAACTCCGGTATTGCGATTTCCGAGGAGCTGTCGCGCTGGCTCCTGGTCTGGCTGACTTTCCTCGGTGCGGTCGTGGCAATGCGTGAGCACGCCCATCTCGGCGTCGATAGCCTTGTGCGGATGCTGCCGGCTTACGGCAAACGCATCTGCTTCATCGTCAGCTACGTCCTGATGCTGTTCGCCGACTGGCTTCTGCTCTCGGGAAGTTGGCGGCAGACGATCATCAATATCGACGACCGCGCGCCGGCGACCGGCCTCTCGCTCGGCATTTTCTATGGCGTCGGCGTGATCTTCGGCGTTTCGGCCGGAGTGATCCTTCTCTACGACCTGTTCCGCGTCGTTTCCGGACAGGCCAGCGAAGCCGACATGGTAGCCGTCAGGGAATCGGAGGAGCACTGATGCTGTCTCCTCGTATCGTGCCGCCCGGCGCTCACATCCTGAAAATCACCGGGATCATGCCATGACGATTGCCGTCTTCACCCTCTCGCTGCTCGGCGCCATGGCGCTGGGCATGCCGATCGCCTTTGCGCTGATCGTCTGCGGCGTGGCCCTGATGAGCACGATCGACATGTTCGACGCGCAGATCGTGGCGCAGAACGTCATCAACGGCGCGGACAGCTTTCCGCTCATGGCCATTCCCTTCTTCATGCTCGCCGGCGAGGTCATGAACAAGGGTGGTTTGGCCAAGCGAATCGTCAACGTTGCGCTCGTCGCGGTCGGCCATTTTCGCGGCGGCCTTGGTTACGTCACGATCCTCGCGTCCTGCATCCTTGCGTCGCTCTCGGGCTCCGCGGCAGCCGATGCCGCGGCACTGGCTGCCCTGCTGGTGCCGATGATGGTGGCGGCGGGCCACAAGAAATCCTATGCGGCGGGTCTGGTCGCGGCCGGCGGCATCATCGCGCCCGTGATTCCGCCCAGCATCGGATTCGTCATTTTCGGTGTCGCCGCGGGCGTGTCGATCTCGAAACTGTTTCTGGCCGGGATCGTCCCCGGGCTGTTGCTCGGGGCGGGGCTCTGCCTGGCCTGGTGGTGGGTGGTCCGCCAGGAGAACCTGACGCCCCCGCCAAGAGCATCGCTCTCGGAAATGGTGAAAGCGGTGGTCGACGGCTTCTGGGCGTTGATGCTGCCGGTCATCATCGTGGTCGGCCTGCGTTTCGGCATCTTCACGCCGACGGAAGCCGCAGTGGTCGTCGCTGTCTATTCGCTGTTCGTTGCGACCTGCATCTATCGGGAATTGAAGCTGTCGCAGCTTTACGAGGTGTTCGTCTCCTCGGCCTTGACGACGAGCATCGTCATGTTTCTCGTGGCAGCCGCGCTGGTGTCGTCCTGGCTCATCACCGTGTCCGAGATTTCGGCACAGATCGTCACCCTGCTCAAGCCTTTCATGGGCAACAACACGCTCCTGATGCTGGCGATCATGGTCGTGGTGGTGATCGTGGGGACGGCTCTCGACATGACGCCGACCATCCTCATCCTCACGCCGATCCTGATGCCGATCGTCAAGGCGGCGGGCATCGATCCCGTCTACTTTGGTGTCCTCTTCATCATCAATAATGCGATCGGCCTCATCACGCCACCGGTCGGTATCGTGCTGAACGTGGTTTGCGGCGTCTCCAGGATCAGCATGGAGGACATCATCAAGGGCGTCTGGCCCTTCTTGATTGCGCAACTGATCGTCCTGTTCGCGATGGTGCTATTCCCGGGGCTGGTGACGATCCCGGCCAAGTGGTTCAGCGGCTAGACGCGTCGGCAACAAAAGAAGGACAAGCGAAAATGGCCGCAAGGATCATGATCCTCAACGGACCCAATCTCAATTTCCTCGGCATCCGCGAGCCCCACATCTACGGCTCGACGACGCTCGGGGAGATCGAGGCGAGCTGCAAGGCGCTGGCCGACCAGCTCGGGGTTTCGATGTCGTTCCATCAATCGAACATGGAGGGCGAACTCGTCAGCCTGATCCAGTCCGCCCATGGCAACGCGGACGCCATCATCATGAACCCCGCGGCCTATTCATTCACCTCGATCGCGCTGATCGATGCGCTGAGGATTTTCGAGGGTGTAAAGATCGAGGTGCATATCTCGAACATCCACGCGCGGGACGAGCTGCACCGCCACTCGATCACGTCGAGCGCCTCCACGGCAGTCATTTGCGGCCTGGGTCCCTATGGTTATCTCGCCGCGATGCTCGCGGCGGTCCAACGGCTAGGGCAATTGCCTGCGACCATCGCGCCAGCTCTGCACGGGCTTGCGGCCGGCGGCAAGGCGTAGGCATGGAGGGCGGGATGCGCGGCACGGGATTTCTCGCCATCTGGAGCGACGTCGAGGCTCACGACCTGACCGACTACCGGCACTGGCTGACGCGTGAGCACACGACCGAGCGCGTGACGACGAAGGGCTTCCTGGCATCGCGTGTCTTCCGCGCGGCAAGGGACGACATCAACCGCTTCTTCATTCTGTACGAGCTGGGGACGCCGGAGGTCCTCGACGGCGAGGCTTATCTGGCGCGCCTCAACGCACCGACGCCGTGGTCCCGGCGCATCATGCCGAAGCTTGGCAATTTCATGCGGGGCGGCGGCGTCATGATTGCGCGGGGAGGGCGGGGCGAGGGCGCATCGATCGTGGCGCTGCGGATCGAGACGTTGCCGAAGGATCCCCAGGGTCTGGCTCAGGCGCTCGTTGCGTGCGACGGGGTTGCCGCGGTGCAGATCGGCGCGACCGACGAGGCGCGGACATCGGTGCGGACGACCGAGAAGGGCATGCGGAAGAACGAGGGCTTTTTCGCCGGACTTTTGCTGATCGAGGCGCTCGACGTCGCGTCGTTGCAGGGCGCCTTGCGGAAAGCCGCGGAAATTGCCCCCGACGTCATGGCCGGGGCGAGCGAGCCGGAAGTTTTTCAAAGCATGTTTGCGCTCGACGCCCGTATCGCAGATTTCGGCTGATGACAACGTTCTCGCTCGCCGCGGTGACTTGCTCGAGCTTGCGCCGCCTGCTGCCCGACGTCAGATTCGTCTGGATTGCTGGCTGACGTGGCATCCCGATACCTGAGGAACGCTCCGCGTCAGGAGTGCACCGCTCCATCCCGGGGCCTGTAAAAGGCGGCGAGAGCGGGCTTCGTTCGAGCTCGCGTGTTCGCCGCTCCGGGCTAGGAACTCTTGCGCACCATCGAGGCTTGACTCAGCGGGCCAGCGTCGCCGCCGATTTGCTGGCCTGCACGGCCCCGCCTCCAAGCCCCCATACCCCCCAGGGTGGGGCCGTGTCTCTTCGCAGGAGATGCAATGCCGGAGCCGACCGATCACGACATCAGAGAACGCGCGCACCGCTTGTGGGAACAGGCGGGCAAGCCGGAAGGCCGCGAGGACGAGTTCTGGCACGCGGCCGAGCAGGAGTTGCGCAACGAGGACAAGTCGAACCCGATGCGGACGCCGGATACGCTGTGACCAACAAGGGCTGCCCATTCTGCCACGGTCTGGGATGGGTCTGCGTAAACCATCCGCTCCGCGCCTGGAGCGAGGAATTGGGCGGCTGCCGCTGTGGTGAGGGCATGCCCTGCACCTGCAACACGACGGAAGATCCCGAAACAAGAGTGGTGATCGTCGAAGCTGACACGACGTGGCATTGAAGGACCTGGCGTTGAAGGCGGAACAGAGCCTTCCAGCAGGAATTGAGGATGTGAGCAGCACGGGCTGCGACGCAGGCCGGTGGCTACGGCGGGGTTTGCGGTGGATGAGCAGCAAAAGATAGAGCACCAGATCGAACTCGCAACGCGAGCGGCTGCGCTCGTTAAAGACGAAACCACCGTCCAGCGATTCAGGAGTTTCGCCGAGGAGCTGAAGCAAAAGCTCCTTCGCATGATGCGGCGCGGCAAGGTACGAGCGCGCGCGTACGAGCTCTGGGAGCAGGCCGGTCGCCCGGCCGATCGCGATGTGGAGTTCTGGGTCGAAGCGGAACGGCAGATCGAAGAAGAGCGCGATCAGCGGAGGTCCTCGGATTCAGAGAAACGATAGTAGCTGGCGCTGCCGGTAGCCACATCGGCAGCGAACAAGCTCGGCCGCGCGTTCCTGGACAGAGAAAAAGCCGCCGAGCTCTTCACCCTGGCGGCTTCAAAAGTTTCGTAGCTGTTGGTCGCCTCTCCAGCCTCATGCGTACCGCCGTTACCTTGTTTGCGGCCATGCAAGATCAATCTACGCGACGGCGCTCGATTCTGCTGTGACCTGAAGCACACATTGGAAGGACGATGTGTCGGGAAGCTTGGGAGGGCGCCGACTTTGATGGGACGGCCCCGTCATTGGCCTATGCGCCGGCCGCGAGACCGAGGCGGCCTATGCCTGGAAGCTTCAGCGCGGGGCGGCGGATGTCGAGGCCGAGCACCGCGCCGAGGAAATTGATCTCGACCCCTTCGACCCAGCCGATGGTCATGCCGAGATAGCCCGACAGCGAGGCGTAGAGCCCGGTACCGGACGCCGTGATGCCGGCCCAGCGTCCGCTGTAGGGAAAGTCCTTGCCGATAGCGGTCGGCGGCAGCACGGCACGCAGCTCGGGAACAGCATCCAGCGCCGCCTGCACGAAGGTGTTGGAATTTGGTCCCGGCCAGGCGCTGTAGTCGCCATAGGCGCGGAACTTGTAATTCTCGATGACGGCACGGATCTTCGGAATCAGCGCTTCGGCCCGCGCGCCATCGACGGCGACCACCGTTTCCGGGAGGGCTCCGAACCAGCGGCCGTCGGGCGGAAAGCCGTTGCTGCGAACAGGGTCGCCCCAGGCCGTGTAGTCGTATCGGCTATAGGTTGTGGCGCCCTTCTCCTTGACGACGATCCAGGTGTGGACGGCAAAAATACTGCGCCAGCGCACGGTGCGCGCGGCGAACACTCGGATCAGCGCATCCGGATTGGCCGATGCGGGCGGCAGCAGGCCGGCGCTGGAGCGATCCGCCGTCTGCCAATTGCCGCGGCCGTCGCCGCGCAAATAATAGCGGCCGGCCGACACGCCGATCGGCAGGAAGATCAGCAGCAGGAACAGAATCAAGGATTTCCTCAAGGGCAAACGGCGATCAGGCGGGACGATGCCACCAATATAGTTCGCAAGGCACGCCGCGCCAGCGCTCTCCTGCTCTTGCATTGGGGTGGTGCGGCCATATGTTGCCTCCATGAGGAAGTTGTCGCTCGTCGAGGACCAGGCCATCCAAGCGCGAATCGCGTACATCGCGGGCGCCGAGATTTTCGATCGCCTCTTCGCCGGCATCCGGTTCGACGAAATCGACGGCAATCTGCTGTTTGCCATTGCCAGCGACGAAGACTGCGCGGCCGAGATCGAGGACGAGTTCTCGCACCAGCTCGCTGTGGTCGCCACGCACATCCTCGCGCAGAGCGTGGACGTGGTCGTGGTGCTGCCGAAGGTTCTGCAATAGCCGCCTGCCCGTTAGCCTTCTGCCCGTTCAGGCCGCTTGCCTTTGCCCCCTGTCTCTGCTTTTCAACGCAATTGCAAAATTGTAATGACGTCAGTGGGCGCTCAAGCCCGAGGCGCGTTATCGACGGAGCTCGACGGGAGGGCTCGTCGTCGCTCGCCTCTATTTGCGAAACAAAGTTGGATACACATTGGCGCCCACCAGCAAAGCCCGGGCCACGACCGGCGCGATAAAGACAAAAAGCAAGAGCTCGAAAAGCGTAGGCTCGATAAGCAAGAGCGCGAAGAGCACGAGTTCGAAAAGCAAGAGGTCGAAAAGTACCAGCTCGACAAGCAAGCGCCCGGACAAGAGCGCCTCGCGTTCCGCGGTCGCCTCCTCATCGCCGCTCGGCATGCTGGCGCTGCATCTGCTCGAGCAGTGGGAGAAGTCCGGCCGCGACGGCCTCGTCTTCCTCTGCGACGACGAGAGTAGGGCGGAGCGGCTGGGCGGCGTGATCCACGCCCTCGATCCCTCGGTCGACGTGCTGGTGTTTCCGCGCCTGAACACGCTGCCCTTCGACGGCCTCGAGCCCTCCCGCGAGATCGCGGGCCGGCGCAGCTCGGTGCTGCGGCGTCTCGCCAAGACAAAGAAGCCCGTCTTCCTGGTGTCCACCGCGGAAGCCATCATGGAACGGCTGCCGCTGCCGGCGAGCTGGTCGCGGTCGAGCCTCACGCTGAAGGTGGGCGCGCCCTATTCCGAGACCGAGCTGGAGACGCGGCTGGAAGCTCTCGGCTACGATCTCGACGAAGAGGCGGAGTATCCGGGCGGTGTCCTGTTCCATGGCAAGACGTTCGAAGTGTTTCCCGCCGGCGCACTCGCTCCCTTCCGGATCGAGCATTCCGGCGACACGATCCGCAAGATCGTCGCGGTTGATCCTATCGAGCACGAGGTCGTCTACGAGACCCCGGAATTGATCATAGATCCCATGTCCGAGCGGATCGCTCTGGGAGCTACGCGCGGACAGCGGGCGACACTGCCTGATTATTGCAGCCGCGCGCGATGGATCGCGGATGCCGGGGTATCGGCTCACGCCGAGAGCTGGCTGGGCACGATCGAGGACGCTGCCGGCCGCAGGGATGCGGAACGCGAATATCTGGGGCAGGCGGACTGGAAGCAGCTGAAGAAGCGCATCAGCGTGCTGCCGCGCAAGGCGGCCTTCATCTCGACGCCGGAGTTCTCGAAGCTGGCCTCGCCTCGCAAGGCGCTTCGCGCCTTCGTCGCCGACATGCAGCGCGGCGGATCGCGGCTGCTGTTCGTCGCGGCCGTCGAGGACGACCTTCGCGCGATGGAGCGAATGAGCGGCATCAAGGCGGAGCGCCTGGCCGATTGGAGCGAGGTGACGAAGGCACGGAGCCGCGAAGGCGCGCTGCTGGCCGATTTCGACGCGGGGTTCATTGGCGCCGGCCGCAAGCCGCTCGTCGTCGTGACCGCGTCCGACGTGCTCGGCAGCCGAGCCCATCATCCGCAGCCGATGGCGCGCGCCTGGAATCCGGCTTTTGATCATCCCGACGTGCCGGAAAAGGGCGCCGCTATCGTCCATCTGCAACGCGGGCTCGCCGTGCTCGATGGCTTGCAGACCCTGGATATGGGCAAGGGATCGCGACGCGAGATGGTCAGGCTCAAATTCGCGGGCGACAATGCCGTGCTCGTACCGCCCTCCGATCTTGCCGTGATCTGGCCTTATGCCGGCGAGCCCGGGAAGCTGACGCTGGACAAGGCGGACGGCAGCAGCTGGTGGGCGCGGCGCACCGAGGCGGAAGCGGAAATCCAGGTCGCCGCCAAGGCGCTCGCCAAACACATCAGCCAGCGCCTCCGCCGTCGTGCACCCAAACTGGTGCCGCCGGGGCCGGCTTACGAAAAATTCGTCGCCCGGTTCCCCTATTTCACGACAGTGGACCAGGCCCAGGCGATTCAAGACGTCCTAGACGATCTTGCGGCGGGCCACCCCATGGACAGGGTGATCTGCGGTGACGTCGGCTTCGGCAAGACCGAGGTCGCGCTGCGGGCGGCGGCCGCAGTGGCGCTGTCCGGCAAGCAGGTGGCGATCGCGGCGCCGACGACCGTGCTGGCGCGGCAGCATGTCGAAACCTTCCGCAAGCGGTTCGGCCCTCTCGGCATCGAGGTGGGAAGCCTGTCACGAGCCAGTTCAGGCCCGGAGACGCGAGAGACCAAGGAGGGGCTGCGGCGCGGCATGCTGAAAGTCGTGGTCGGCACGCAGGCGCTTGCGGCAAAGGACGTGAAGTTCGCCGACCTCGGCCTCGTCATCATCGACGAAGAGCAGCACTTCGGCGCGGCCGAGAAGGCGAAGCTTTCAGGCCTCGCCAAGGGTGTCCATTCGCTGTGGATGAGCGCCACGCCGATCCCGCGCACGCTCGCGGCGGGTCTTGCCGGCTTCAGGGATCTTAGCGTCATCGCCTCGCCGCCGGTTCATCGCCTTCCCATCGTGACCAGGATCGCGCCGCTGTCCGATGCTGCCATTGCCGCAGCGCTGCTCCGCGAGCGCAGGCGGCACGGTCAGAGCTTCCTGATCTGCCCACGCATCCAGGATCTGGAGCCGATGCTGGCGCGGGTGCAATCGGTGGCGCCGGAGCTGCGCATCGTCTGTCTTCACGGCAGACTGCCCGTGGACGAGATCGACGATCGCATGATGAGTTTCGTCGATGGCGAGGCGGATGTGCTGCTGGCGACCAATATCGTGGAAAGCGGTCTCGATATTCCGCGCGCGAACACCATCGTGGTGTGCTGGCCCGAAAAGTTCGGACTTGCGCAGCTGCATCAGCTCAGGGGGCGGGTGGGACGCGGCGGCACGCGCGCCTTTGCTCATCTGCTCACGGAAGCGACCTCGGAGCAGTCCGAGAAGCGTCTGGCGGTATTGGAGGAGTTCAGCAAGCCGGGGGCCGGCTTTGCGATCAGCGAGCGCGACCTCGACCTCAGGGGCGCCGGCGATCTGTTCTCGGAACAGCAGTCCGGCCACGTCCAGGTGTTCGGACCCGTGCTCTACAGTCATCTGCTGAAGCGGGCGTCCGAGCGAGGCAGCGATACCGGGGCCGATCTGTGGGTGCCCGATCTCAATATGCCGCTGGCCGACATGCTGCCTGAAGGCTACGTGCAATCGGAAGCGGTCCGGCTCGAGATCTATGGCCGCGCTGCCAGGTGCCGAAGCGACGACGATCTGGAAGATCTGGAGGAGGAGATCTCGCGTCGTTTCGGCAGGCTGCCGCCGGAGGCCCGCGACTTCTTCGCATCCGCCAGGCTCCGGATCGATTGCAAACGGCGCGGCATCGTCAGGCTCGATGTCGGGCCCGAGGCCGTCGCCGCGACATTCCTGCCGGGGCGGCTGCGGAAATTCAGGGGAAAGTCCGAGGCACGATCGCTGCAGCGCGACGGCGACCGCGTTGTTCACGCCGGCCGCCGCGACCAGGATCCGTTCAGCCGGGTCGAGGAGTTTCTCGACCTGCTGGACGGCTAGGGATCATTCGGTCTGCTCGACTGCCGCGGGCATTTTCGCCACCGACATCAGCGAGCGAGCCACCTGGTTGAGAAGCTGATCGGCGTTCTCCTCCTCGGCGAGCGATTTCGACAGCAGGGCGACAATGGCACTGTGGCGAAGCTGCTGGGCGAGGTTGCGCGCCGTGGTATAGCCCGCGATCTCGTAATGCTCGACGCGCTGCGCTGCGCCGATCAGGGCGAGGTCGGCCGCCGCGTCCTCCTTGTCCTCGCCCTCGGCCATGATCTCCTGGCCTTCCTCGACGAGGCCCATCATGCCCTTGCAGGGCTTGGCGCGGGCGGATTTACCGAGCATTTCGAAGCATTCGTTGATGCGCTCGACCTGCGCTTCGGTCTCGGCGAGGTGCTGCTCGAACAGCTCGCGCAACTGATCGAAGCGGGCGGCCTCCGCCATCTTGGGAAGCGCCTTGGTCAATTGCTTCTCGGCATGCAGGATATCGCGCAGCTCGTTGATGAGCAGATCGCCGAGACCCGCTTCGTCCGCGGGCGGCGAGCTCTCGGTGACGATGGCCGAGGCCGGACCCGGTTCGCCCGCCTGGATCGCAGGCGACTCCGTGAACACCCAGTCGCCGCCCTCGTTCCACGGGCCGCGCGTGTCGATCTCGCCATGGTCGCCGGCGCCGGTGGAATCGTTGAAGAACTGGTCCACGAGGCCGGGCGTCGGCGCGATGCGGCCGATGCTGAACGCTGGCTTGCCCATGCTCTCGAGCGCGAGCGCGAACGCCTTCATGTGCGTGATCTCGCGGGTCATCAGGAACTGCAGCGCGTCCTTGCTGCCGGCGTCGTCGCAGAAATTGATCAGCCGCTCGTAGACGATCTTGGCCCGCGCCTCCGCGGCGATGTTGCTGCGCAGATCGACGTCAAGCTCGCCGGTGATCTTCAGATAGTCGGCGGTCCAGGCATTGCCCTGGGAGTTGAAGAGATTGACGCCGCCGCCGCCGGCGATGGCGATGAGGGGATCGGCTTCGGCCGCCTGGCGGTCGAACTTCGACGGCTTGAGATGCATCCGCGCCAGCGTGCCGACCACTTCCAGATGGCTGAGCTCTTCGGTGCCGATGTCCATCAGCAGGTCCTTGCGATCGGGATCCTCGCAGTTCAACCCCTGGATCGAGTACTGCATCGCGGCGGCGAGCTCGCCATTGGCGCCGCCGAACTGCTCCAGCAGCATGTTGCCGAAGCGGGGATCCGGCTCGTCGACGCGAACGGTGAACATCAGCTTCTTGACGTGGTGATACATGGTGGGGACTCTCGTATTGGGAGGACAGGAAAGAGGATGTCTTCCGAACGGGCGGCTTTAGCGTTCGTTCCTCGCGAAACGACCTGCGCCGATGATATCGGGCGCAGGTCGTTCGAAGTCGATCGGCAGGATTGTGGGCGTATTCGTTTAGCGTTGGTCCGGACGCTTGGCGGGCGGCCCATTCTTGTTGCCTGGCGCGCCCTGAATATTCGACGGGTCCTGCGACTGCACGGCGGTGTTGCCAGTGGAGCTCGTCGAACTCGATCCAACGGTCTCACCAGGCTTTGCGGCCGGCCCGTTCTTGTTGCCGGGCTGCCCGGCAATGCCGGCACCCGAATTCTGCGCGCTCGGCGCGGACGAAACGTCAGGCTTGCTGGCCTGCGCCCAGGCTGCTCCAGGCAGCGCGAGAGCGGCGAGGATAACGGCACCTGTGAACTTCATCTCGGTGTTCTCCGACTGATGCCCCATCTACTCGAACGCCGATAACCTGCGTGCGTTCCCTGTCGTCATCAACTCGAAAGCGTCGGCTCACCGTGTCACGACCAACTACCCCGGCAGCGGCGCCTCCACGACGTCCAGCAGCGCGCCGAGGCCCTGGCGCAGGCGGCGCGTGGCGATGGTTTCGGTGGCGAGACCGAACACCACGAGGGATCGCCCCGTCATCGCATAAACGTGCCCGAACTCGAATGCGGGCATTTGCCCCTCCGGTTGATTGGTGTCGATCAACCCGATCCAGCTGCGTCCCTCGGCGACTGCGGGCAAGGTGAAATTCACGACGTCGTAATGGGCGTTGTAGATCAGCAGCATGGTTGCGTCCGAGCCGCGGCGCTTGATCCCGGTCTCCTGGGCGCGGCCGTCGAGCAGCAGGCCGAAACATTTGGCGTTACCGTCCTGCCACTGGTCCGTCGTCATTTCCTCCCCGGACGGCGCGAGCCACGTCACGTCCTTCACGTCCAGCTCTTCATTGTGGGAGCCGACCAGGAAGCGGCTGCGGTAAAGAATCGGAAATGCCTTGCGCGTGGCGATCAGCTTGCGCGTGAATTCGCGCAGGCTGCGGCCATTTGCGGTGATGCGGAGCCAGTCGAGCCATGTGGTCTCGTTGTCCTGGGCGTACGCGTTGTTGTTGCCGTGTTGGGTGTGTCCGAATTCGTCACCGGCAAGCAGCATAGGCGTGCCGTGCGACAACAACATGGTCGCCAGCAGATTGCGCTTCTGGCGCTCGCGCAGCGCCGTGATGTCCGGATCGTCCGTCGGTCCCTCGGCGCCGCAATTCCAGGAATGATTGTCGCTGTGGCCGTCGCGATTATCCTCACCATTGGCTTCGTTGTGCTTGTCGTTGTACGAGACGAGGTCATTGAGATTGAAGCCGTCATGGGCTGTGACGAAGTTGACGCTGGCCCATGGCCGGCGGCCGCGCTTGTTGAAGAGATCGCCGGATCCGGACACGCGCTTGGCGAAGTCCGCGATCGATCCCTCATCGCCCTTCCAGAAGGCGCGCACGGTGTCCCTGAACTTGTCGTTCCACTCCGCCCATCCCGGCGGAAACTGACCGACCTGATAGCCGCCCGGACCGATGTCCCAGGGCTCGGCGATCAGCTTGACGCTGGAAAGCACGGGGTCCTGCCGGCAGGCATCGAGGAAGCCGCCGCCTTCATCGAACCCGTAAGGTTCGCGCGCCAGGATGGTGGCGAGATCGAAGCGGAAACCGTCGACCCGCATCTCGGTCGCCCAGTAGCGCAGGGAATCCGCGACCAGTTGCAGCACGCGTGGATGCGACAGGTTCACCGTGTTCCCGGTACCGGTGTCGTTGATGTAGTAGCGCTGCTGGTCCGGCAGCAGGCGGTAATAGCTGGCGTTGTCGATGCCCTTGAACGAGAGGGTTGGGCCGAGCTCGTTTCCTTCAGCGGTGTGATTGTAGACGACGTCGAGGATGACCTCGACGCCATGGGCGTGGAACTGGTTGACCATGGCCTTGAATTCGTTCGCGAACGGCGTTCTGAGGTAACGCGGCTCCGGCGCGAAGAAGGCAAGGGAGTTGTAGCCCCAGTAATTGCGCAAGCCTTTCTCGACCAGATAGCTGTCGTCAACGAAGGCATGGATCGGCAACAATTCTGCACTGGTAATGCCAAGCGAGCGCAGGTAGGCCGGAACTTCCGAGTGCGCGAGACCGGAGAACGTGCCGCGGTCTGCGTCGGGCACCAGCGGATGCAACTGGGTAAACCCCTTGACGTGCATCTCGTAGACGATCGTCCGCTCCCACGGCACTTCCGGCTTGCGCGCGGCGCCCCAGGTGAAGGCCGGGTCGATGACACGGCATTTCTGCATCAAGGGCGCGCTGTCGCGTTCGTCGTAGGAGAGATCCTTGTCGGCATGGTCGAGCTGGTAGCCGAACAGCTCCGGTCCCCAGCGCAACCGGCCGACCAGCTGCTTGGCGTAGGGATCGAGCACGAGCTTGTTGGGATTGAAGCGGTGTCCAGCGTCGGGTTCGTAGGGGCCATGGACGCGGTAGCCGTAGACGGTGCCGGGGCGGGCCGAGGGCAAATAGCCGTGCCAGACTTCGTCGGTATATTCGGGGAGTTCGATCCGCTCCAGTTCGGTTTCGCCGCTGTCGTCGAACAGGCAGAGTTCGACCTTGGTGGCATGGGCTGAAAACAGCGCGAAATTGACGCCGAGCCCGTCCCAGGTGGCGCCGAGCGGAAACGGCTTGCCCTCGCTGATGCGGGAGCGGCGCAGGCTCGAGGCCGCCCGCGTCAGGGTGTCGTCTGAATGTACCGTTTGATCCATCGCTGCCCCCGAATAGCCCCTGAAGAATTTGGTGAGGTTGCCGTCACTTCCGCGTCGCCTGCTCGCCGACGGTCGCAGAAGTAATTACCGCGACAGGAGGCACATCGTCCGGCTTCGGCAGCGTGGTTGCCCTTTGCAGCGCCGCCTCCTTGCTGATAGCCGCAATCGAGTTGCCAATCCGCTCGACGATGCTGGTCAGCTCTGCGTCGGATAGTCCGAGACGCTTTCTGACGAGGCGCACCTGAGTACGGTCGGCCAGGTCGAGCTTGTTGCGGATCGGCTGTGGCTTCGAGCGGCGCATGACGAAAACTCCCGTGTGGAGTTGCAACCGTCGCCCCGGCGATTCCGTTCCCTGTTTGCAACTTGATCTTCCCCAACCCATCGTCGCCGCACCTCGGCCCAAAAGTGCACACAACGCACATGGCGCATCGGTGTGGCGCCGGCCTGAGGAACGAATGCCCACATCTCGGCTTCTCCCGTTGAGCATGCTCAAGCGATCGTAAAATCGAGCCTCGCGAAGCGTGCCGTAACTTCCAGCCATGCACGCAAAGGCGGCCAGGTTTGAGTCACAGTTTGGGAATGGCTGGGCCAGCGCGACACCACGGCCCTCGATGCCTCGACCACGGGGTCTGCTTCAATCTGTGGGCGCCGACGGCGCAATCGGTCGAATTGCTCGAAGCCGGCCGGCCGCCACTCCGGATGATGCGCGACCACGATGGCTGGTACCAGGCGTTGAGTCCCGCCGCGCATGTCGGCACGCGCTATCAGTTCAGGATCAACGAAGACCTGGTCGTTCCCGATCCCGCCTCGTTCTTCCAGCCGGACGACGTCGGGGCCCCGAGCGAGGTGGTGGACACTGCGGCGTTCCGAGACTCGGTGCTCTATCCCGGCCGCCCTTGGGCGGAGGCCGTGATCTACGAGTTGCACGTCGGCACCTTCAATGAGGAGGGCACCTATGCCGGCGTCGAGAAGAAGTTGCCCTATCTGCGCGATCTCGGCATTACCGCAATCGAGCTGATGCCGCTCAATGATGTCCCCGGCCGGCACAATTGGGGCTATGACGGCGTGCTGCTGAATGCGCCGAATGCGCGCTACGGCAGGCCGGAAGACCTCAAGCGGCTGTTACGCGCGGCGCATGCCCTCGACATCATGGTCTATCTCGATGTTGTCTATAACCATTTCGGACCGCAGCTGAACTATCTGCACCTCTATGCGGAAAGTTTCTTTACCGCGCGCCACAGCACCGGCTGGGGCCCTGCCGTCAACCTCGAGGGACACGACGGCGCGTTCGTGCGCGAGTTCCTGATCGAGAACGCGTTGATGTGGCTGCGCGACTACGGGTTCGACGGCTTGCGGCTCGACGCCGTTCACGCCCTGAAGGACGATTCCGACCGCCATTTCCTGATCGAGCTTGCCGAGACGGTTCGCAGTCAGCTGCCGGACCGGCGCGTGCATCTGATGCTGGAGAACGAGGCCAATCAGGCCCGCCTGCTCGACCGTGCTCAGGGGCGAACCCGGCTCTATGACGCGCAATGGGGCGATGATTTTCACAACGCGCTCCACGTCCTGTTGACGGGCGAGGACGAAGGCTATTATCGCGCGTTCGCAGACAGGCCGCTTGAACATCTCGCGCGAGCGCTCACCGAGGGCTTTGCCTACCAGGGCGAAATCTTTCCGCTGCATGACGAACCGCGCGGCGAGCCGAGCGCGCATCTGCCGCCTGATGCCACCATCTTCTTCGCCCAGAACCACGACCAGATCGGCAACCGCGCGCTCGGGGAGCGGCTTTCCGCGCTGGTCGGTCCGGAGAAGTTGGACCAGGCCATGGCACTGGTTCTCTTGAACCCGCATATTCCCCTGTTGTTCATGGGTGAGGAAGCCGCGGCCGAGACGCCATTCCTGTTTTTCGCAGACTGGTCCGGCGAAGCTGCCGAGCTGACGCGGGAAGGGCGGCGCAAGGAGTTCGCGCACTTCAAGGCGTTCTCGACGCCCGGCATGCGCGCCAGGATTCCGGATCCGTGCGATGAAAAAACCTTCGGGGCATCGAAGCTCGACTGGGCCGGCATCGACCGCTCTCCCGCCAGCGCCAGGTTTCGCGGCCTCACAGCCCGATTGCTGAAGATACGGCGCGAGAAGATCGTTCCGCTGATCAAACGGGGTTTCGTTTCGGCTCATTGCAGGTTGCTGGGGGAGAACCAGCGTAAGGGCGGCCTGGATGCCCGTTGGCGGACGCAGAAGGGAGACATCTTGCAGATTGTTGCCAATTTCGCCGACCACGAACTGCCCATGCCGGCGCTGGTCGCGGGCGAGAGCCTATGGCGATTGGGCGCCGCCGACGCGCCAGCGCTGTTGCCGAGCGACATCATCGTGCGGCTTGGCCACGAGGCGTGATGGAACCGCGAGGAACGCTTCCGAAAGCTTTCCGTTAGCGGAGTAAATCCCTGGAGCCACTCCATGACCGAATATCCAAAGCCGCCTTATCCCTCCCAGCAGCAATCGATGCCCGGTTCGACCCGCGCGATGAATCCACGACCGGATCACGGCGAAGAGAGTTACAAGGGCTCCGGGCGACTGTCCGGAAAGAAGGCAATCATCACCGGTGGCGACAGTGGCATCGGCCGCGCGGTCGCGATCGCCTATGCCCGGGAAGGTGCCGACATCGTCATCGCCTATTTGAACGAGGACGAGGATGCCGCTGAGGTCAAGACGCTGGTGGAGCGCGAGGGACGCAAGGTCGTCCTGATCCCCGGCGACATCCGCAATCCCGATCATTGTCGCGCGATCATCCAGCGCACCGTCGAGGCGTTCGGCGCAATAGACATCCTCGTCAACAACGCGGCGCATCAGGACACGTTCAAGGAGATCGCTGAGATCAGCGACGAGGAATGGCAGCGGACGTTCGAGACCAACATTCACGCCATGTTCTATCTCACCAAGGCTGCGGTCCCCCACATGCGCCCGGGAGCGGCGATCATCAACACCGCGTCGGTGAACTCCGACATGCCGAATCCAACCCTGCTGGCCTATGCCACGACCAAGGGCGCCATTCAGAACTTTACCGGCGGCCTTGCGCAGATGCTGGCGGCAAAGGGCATTCGGGTCAATGCGGTCGCTCCGGGTCCGATCTGGACGCCGCTGATTCCGTCGACGATGCCGGAGGACAAAGTCAAGAACTTCGGCAAGCAAGTGCCGATGCAACGGGCCGGCCAACCGGCCGAACTTGCGACCGCCTATGTCATGCTCGCCGATCCACTCTCGAGCTACACGTCGGGAGCGACCCTGGCGGTCACCGGCGGCAAGCCGTTCATCTGACCGAACCTGCAACGAGAACGTGGCAGCCCCGCGGGTGGGGCCGCCACGTCTAGTACGTCTTCACCAGCACGCCTTGACCAGCAGGTCTCGATCAAGCCGCGCTGGACGCCTTGGCATTGACGCCCTTGCGAAGCGCCACGGTGTTCAGCTTGGTGTTGGCGGCCTTCTCTTCGTTCAGGTTCGTCGTGAGGAAGCGCACGATGTCGTCGTGCCCGAGTTCCTCCGCCCATGCGATCAGCGTGCCGTAGCGGCACATCTCATAATGCTCGACGGCCTGTGCGTTGGCCACGATCGCGGCATCGAGCACGGCCTTGTCCTCGATTTCGCCCGCGGTCTCATCGGCCTCCTTGATGAGGCCGTCGATGGCGGGACAGTGTGTCCCGCTGGGCTCCTTGCCGAGCTTCGCGAATGCCTTGCCGAGCCTGTCGACCTGCTTGTTGGTCTCCTCCAGATGGGCTTTCAAGCCGGCGGCAAGGTCCCTGTTTGTCGCCTTCTCGATCATCTTCGGCAGAGCCTTGAGGATCTGCTGTTCCGCGTAATAGATATCCTGCAGGCCGTGCAGCAGCAGGTCTTCCATCGATTTGATGTCCTTGGTGAAGAATCCCATAAACGACGTCTCCTTTGACAATGATGGAACTGGAACGCTGCACAGCCCTAGCTGTTCCATTCCCGTGATCAGATCAGGAGAGCCGAATGAGCGATGGTGCGGATCATCTTGCGGGCTTGCTCGGACGAGCGGCCATGGACGTGTGGGGTGACATGCCTCGCGACATCCAGGAAGCGCTGTTCGAGACCGCCATGAAGGGGCGTCCTGCGGAGCGGGAAGAGCTCGCGCGACTGCTGCACGAGCGGCATCCCCGTACGCTTCATCCGGCACGGCCTGGCTGAGCCGCGGCAGGAACGATTGTGTCAGAAGCCGATTTGTAAAATGGGCGAGGCGCGGTGAATGGGATTGACGAAGCCCGTGAGCCGTAGCTCGCCCAGGATCAAATCGGTGAGTCGATCGGCGTGACTGAAATGATGATCGGAAAATGGTACGACCCGATCTCCCAGCGATGGATCGTGCCTCGCGAGGAACGTCCGGTGGCGGACTATTCGCAGTCCAACCCGGAGAAGGGGCCGGAAAGCAGCGCATCGCGCGAGGCGCAGCGGATCTGGGACCTGTTGGTCGATTGCTGTGCGCGCGGTTGATGTCCGAGCCGCACCATCATTCGCTTCTACTTGGCAATTCAGAGAGTGATGACATAGACCGCGAAGGCAATGATGAGCGCCAGGCTTACGACGGCGGTGCTGATCAATATCTTGCCCATGGCGCGTCCGTGTTGTCTCGCCGCGTCAATGTAACAGCCGCCATTTTCGTTCCGGAGCGGCAGGTGAAGGTGGCTCCCACTGTTCACATGTGAACAGTGGGTGTCGGCACCAAATGGCGTGAACTATATCATTTGATACAGACATGGCTGCGCCGATCGTGCTCAGGCGGCGTCGCGTTCAGCAAACCACCACTCTGCAAGAACGGCTTGCGGAGTTCACCAGGACCATCCGTGAAAAGGCCGAGGCGTTGCCCGACGGCAAGGAGCGGGATGAGCTGATGAAACGGCTCAGAAGCGCCGACGCGGCGTCAAACCTCGACCGTCAATTCGCCGGCAGGGATTGAGCTGGTGGTCTGCCGAGGCGGAGTTTGCGTTCAGCCTCTCCGGCGTCAGCTGCGATACCAACTCGCCAGATTCCAGGTCGTGACGTCCCATCCCGACATGTCGACCATGAGGTTGTTGACGCCTGCGTTGACGATGTTGCGGGATAGAAGCGGCAGGAACACGTTGGCCTCGCAAAAAGTTTCGTCGACCTTGATCAGCAGCGCGGCCCGCTTGACCGGATCAAGCTCGTTCTGCGCAGACTTGTAGGCCTTGTCGGCCTCGGGATCGGACCAGCGCGAGACGTTGCGGCCGAGCCATTTGTTTTCCTTGTTGGAGATCTCCCAGGAGACGCACTGGTTCAGGAAGCGCTCCGGGTCGGGCTGCGGCTGCGTGGTGTTGTACATCTCCATGTCGGCATAGAACTTGGAGTAGGTGTCGGGGTTGCCGACGTCGGACGAGAAGAACACCGATGCCGTGACCGCCTTGATTTCGATCTCGATCCCGGCCTTCTGGCAGGCCTGCTTGATGATGGCCTGCGTCTTCTGACGCGGCGCATTGGTCGAGGTCTGGAAGACGAATTTGAGCTTCTTGCCGTCTTTCTCGCGGATGCCGTCCGCGGCCTTGGCCCAGCCGGCCTCGTCGAGGATCTTGTTCGCCTTGTCGACGTCGAACTCGTATTTCAGCTTCGGCGACTTGAACTGTTTGGGCGCGTTGACGAAGCTCGCGGTGGCGACGCCGCCGCGCCCGTAAATGAATTTCTGAATCGACTCGCGGTCGATCAGCAGATTGATCGCGCGGCGAACGGCGGGATCGGACAGCGTCGGGTGCTTGGTCTTGGGGCTTGAGCGCTCGCCGTCCACCTCGGTCCAGGGGTCCGTCGTGTTGAGGATGATGAATTCGACGTTGCCTGATGGCGTGACGTCGAGCTTGCCCTTGCCGCTGGCCTCCATGCGTTTGAGGACCTCCTCCTCCACCTGCATGTTCCAGGCATAGTCGTATTCGCCGGTCTGCAGCACGGCGCGCGCGGCGGACACCGCATCGCCACCGCCCTTGATCTCGAGCGTGTCGAAATGCGGCTGGTTCTTGACGTGATAGTCGGGATTGCGTTCGGCCCGGATCAGGTCACCCGGCTTGAACTCGACGAATTTGTAGGGACCAGTGCCGACCGGCTTCAGATTGCCGGGCGCTTCGCGCGACTTCGCGCCGACATAGTCGCCGAAATGATGTTTCGGCAGGATCGGACCGACCGAGCCGACGAAGGGATCGGCCCAGAACGGCGTCGGCGCCTTGAACAGCACCTTGACGGTGTGGTCGTCGATCTTCTCGACCGTGATGTCTTTGTAAGACCCCGTAGTGTACGCCGCCGTGGCGAGATCCGAGGCGTATTGCCAGGTGAACACGACGTCGTCGGCGGTGAAGGGCTTGCCGTCATGCCATCTCACGCCCTGCTTCAGTTTCCAGGTCACGCTCAGGCCGTCCGGCGAAAGGCCGCCGTTCTGCTTGGACGGAGCCTCGGCCGCGAGGCAGGGGACGAGGTTGCCGTCCTTGTCCCAGCCGGCGAGCGGCTCGAAGAAGACGCGCGAGGCGATCTGGTCCTTGGTCCCGAGCGCGAAATGCGGATTGAGCAGTGTAGGGGCCTGCCAGAGCAGGATCTTGAGTGGGCCGCCGCCGCCGGCCTTGGTCGGCTTGTAGGGCAGGGTGGCGTCCGCCATCGCCACGTCGTTCCAGACCAGGATCTGGCTCGCGACAGGCGCCGCGATCCCGATCGCAGCCATCGTCTGCATGAACGAGCGTCGCGACAAGGTGCCCTGCTGCACCTCAGTGATGGACTTGCGGATTTCGTTCTCGTTCATCGGATGATCCCCCACTTCAAGGACAAGTCGTCACCGGCCAAGGCCCATCATGTTTGATCATGGGCGAGGCGGCAATGCCACCAAGGTCAGAAAACCCTGCGGCGAAATGACGAATGTGCGGGGAGAGGTCTGACGCCCGGATGGAGCCGAGCGCAACCAGGATAAGTCCAGCCGCGCTGGCGGCGCCCCGGATTGCGCATCGCTCCATCGGGCTACGGGCAACGATCCGTGGGTTTTGTCGTGACGCGTCTCACGCTTGCGCAGATGCATTCGTTCCCCACATGCGGTCGAACGGAGAAGCGTGGTCCGCGTCAATCGGTCAATATGGATTTACATTTCATTGATTTCGCGCCGCGGAGAAGCGAATACGGTTCCAATCATTGCCGAGTCATGGAGACCAAGATGTCGTTCTGTTCCACCCTGATCCTTGCGACCGTGCTCGCCGCCTGGTCGGCCGCCGCTTCAGGCGAGACCATCAAGATCGGCGTGACGCCGGGGCCGCACGCCCAGATCTTCGAGGCGGTGAAGCCGATCGCCGCCAAGCAGGGTCTCGACATCCAGCTCATCGAATTCTCCGACTACGTCGTGCCGAACGCCGCGCTCGATGCCGGCGAGATCCAGGCCAATTCGTTCCAGAACCAACCATATTTGGACAATCAGAAGGCGGACCGTGGCTACAAGATCGAAGCCGTCGGCCTGACCGTGAATTTTCCGATCGGCGTCTATTCCAAGAAGCACAAGGCCTTCGCCGATATCCCCGAGGGCGGCAAGGTCTCGATCCCGAACGATCCGACCAATGGCGGCCGCGTGTTGCTGCTGCTGCGCGACAAGGGCGCGATCAAGCTGAAGGACGGCACGGGTTTCAAGCCGACGGTGCTCGATATCACCGAGAATCCCAAGAAGCTGAAGTTCATCGAGGTCGACGCGGCGCAGGCGCCGCGCGCGCTCGACGACGTCGACGCCGCCGCGATCAACACCAATTATGCAACCCAGGCTGGCCTCGATCCCGTCAAGGATCCGATCCTGCGCGAGGACCCGAAGGGTCCCTACGTCAATCTCATCGCCGTTCGCACGGTCGACAAGGACAAGCCCTGGGTCAAGATCCTGGTGGACAGCTATCACACGGCGGAGGTCAAGGAGTTCATCCTGACCAAGTTCAAGGGCGCGGTTCTGCCGAGCTGGTAGGCAGTCTGCCCAGCCAAAGTTCAGCTCGGGGCGATCCCGGCGGGCGGGCTTGCGTACTAGCCCTGCGCAATGCCCGCTTGTCTGGAGCTGCGGCAACCGACATCATCGGGACCTATCCTCGTCCGACAGGGGTCGTATGAAACGCTTAGCAAACCTGAAACGCCTGGGGTTTTTCACACGGCTTCTCGACGAGGCCCCGCCGGCCGACCGATATCGCTTCGCGGCCGAGCAGATCGTGCGCGCCGAGACGGCGGGCCTCGATTCCGCGTGGATCGCGCAGCACCATTTCCACGAGCGCGAGGGCGGCCTGCCGTCCCCCTTCACCTTCCTCGGTTATGTCGCAGCCCAGACCTCGCGCATCAGGCTCGGCACCGGCATCGTCACCTTGCCGCTGGAGAACGCGGTGCGGGTGGCGGAGGATGCCGCGGTGCTCGATCTGCTCTGCAACGGTCGCTTCGAGCTCGGTGTCGGCACCGGCGGCAATCCCTCGGCCTTTGCCGCCTTCGGCCTCGACAGCGCCCAGCGCAACGAGATCTTTGCGCGCAATCTGGACGTCGTCCGCACCGCGTTGGTCGGCAAGCCGCTCGAAGGTGGTGACACGCTCTATCCGCAGCGGCCGCAATTGGACGACAGGATCTGGCAGGCGACGTTCTCTGTCGCGGGCGGCGCGCGTGCCGGCAAGGCAGGCGATGGCCTGTTGCTGTCGCGCACCCAGCCTCGAACCAAGGAGGCGCCGAAGGCAACGCTCGCCGAGATTCAGAATCCGGTGATCGATGCCTATCTCGAGGCGCTGCCGCCGGGACGGGAGCCCCGCATCATGGCCTCGCGCACCGTCTTCGTTGCCGACGACCGGACTGAGGCGATGCGTCTTGCCGATATCGGCCTGCGGCGCGCGCTCCCGCAATTCCTCAAGGGCGGCCACGCCAAGCCAGGCGAAACGCTCGAGGAGATGATCGCGGCGTTCGACACCCATGTCGGCGCGGCCGACGACGTCATCGCTTCGCTCCGCGCCGACGCCACGCTGGAGCGGGTGACCGATCTCGTCTTCCAGGCGCATTCGGTCGATGCCCCGCATCCCCATATCCTGCGCTCGATCGAGCTGGTGGCGGAGAAGGTCGCGCCGGCGCTGGGCTGGGCGCGGACGGCGCCCGACGTGGCGCTGGCGGGTTAGTCGGAATGAGGTTGCAAGAGGCTGAATGATGGCTACGAAAGATATCATCGACACGCTCGCCGGGATCGAACCGGGTTCGGCTCTGGACGGCATTCGGGCCAAGCGCATCCAGGCGCGCGACAATGCGCAGAAGAGCTATCTCTCGCTGTTCGAGCCGATCGACGCCGGCGATGTCTCGCTGGTGGAGCGCGCCGCGGTCGCGCTCTTCGTGATCGGGCTTCACCGCGAGCCCACGATGGCCGGCTTCTATCGGGCGAAGTTAGCTGCGACCGCCGATGGCGCGCGCCTGGTCGAAGCTGTCGATGTCGAAATCGCGCGGGGCGAGACCTCGGGCCCCTACGGTGCCTTTCCAACCGGCCCCCTGTCTGTCGAAAACAAGGCCGGCTTGATCTACCGCGTCAGCGCGGAGCGCAAGCCCGATCTCGGGGACCGGCTCGCTGCGGCGTTCGAACATGCGCATCTGCTGGTGTTCCGCCCGCGCGATGCGGCCGCCGCCGACATGAAGGCTCTGCTCGCCGCCGGTTGGTCGAACACCGGAATCGTCACGTTCTCTCAGCTCGTTGCGTTCCTGTCGTTCCAGGTGCGCGTCGTCACCGGACTGCGCGTGCTCGGTGCCTCGCTCGGGCGCACCACGAACGCCGCGGCCGGCGCGTAAGGAGGCTGCATCATGAGCGCTGCAAACAATGCCAATCCGCCCGTCGTCTTCACCCAGGACGAACTGAGCTGGGTGTCCTGGATCGACCCGCTGCTCGAAGCCGAGCTGACCGAGCGGCATTTCGCGGGCCTCGTCGATCGCTTCCGTTCCAAGTCCGAGTATTTCCGCCTGCTGGTGCGCGACCCCGAGGTGCTGGAAGCCCGCACCAAGACAGACAAGGACATCTTCTACAACGTCGCCGACGGCCTGCCGCGCGCCGAGCGCGAGCTCGCGGCGGCTGCGACCTCGCGCTACAACGGCTGCATCTACTGCGCCTCCGTGCATGCGCGTTTCGCCAGCACTTATTCCAAGCGCCGCGACGATGTGCAGCGCCTGCTCGACGAGGGCGTCGGCGCCGATCTCGGCGAGCGCTGGAATGCGGTCGTCAAGGCCTCGGTGGCGTTGGCTGCGACGCCGATCGCGTTCAGCCCCGACAATATCGATGAGCTGCGCCGCGCCGGTCTCGACGATGCCGAGATCGTCGACGTCATCAACGGCGCGTCGTTCTTCAACTGGGCGAACCGGCTGATGCTGTCGCTTGGCGAGCCCTCGAAATAGCCAATCTCACCGGCATGGAAATTGCTAGTTGTTTCAACGCCTGACAGGATGGAGCCGTCCATGAGCAACATCGATCGTCGTACCCTGGTCAAGGGCTCGCTTGCCGCCCTGATGGCGGGGGCAGCCTTCTCGCGCGCCGCGCTTGCGCAATCGTCCGAACCGATTTTGCTGGGCGTCAGTGGTCCGTTGACCGGGCCGAACGCACAATATGGCACGCAGTGGAAGCAGGGCTTCGATCTCGCGCTCGACGAGATCGAGGCAGCGGGCGGCATCAACGGCCGCAAGCTCGCCTATAATTTCGAGGACAGCCAGAGCGACCCGCGCCAGTCGGTGGCGATCGCCCAGAAATTCGTCTCCGATCCCAGGATTGTCATGGAGCTCGGCGACTTCTCCAGCCCCGCCTCGATGGCGGCCTCGCCGATCTATCAGCGCGGCGGGCTGGTGCAGTTCGGATTCACAAATTCGCATCCCGATTTCACCAAGGGCGGCGACTTCATGTGGAGCACCTCGGTCAGCCAGGCTGACGAGCAGCCGCTGCTGGCGGCCTATGCCGTCAAGCGCCTCGGCCTGAAGAAGCTCGCCGTGCTGCACCTCAACACCGATTGGGGCCGTACCAGCCGCGACTATTTCGTTAAGGCCGCGAAGGAGCACGGCGCCGAAATCGCCGTCACCGAAGGCTACATCGCGGAGGAGCGCGACTTCCGCTCCACGCTGGTGCGTGTCCGCGACGCCAATCCTGACGGGCTGATCCTGATCTCCTATTATTCCGACGGTGCGCTGATCGCGCGCCAGGCGCGCCAGGTTGGGCTGAAGCAGGTGATCTGCGCCGCGAGCTCGGTCTACTCGCCGAAATTCCTGGAGCTCGGCGGCGAGGCCGTCGAGGATGTTCATGTCGGCACGCGCTACTTCCCGGAAGACCCGCGCCCCGAGGTGCAGACGTTCATCGCCGGCTTCAAGAAGAAATACAACGGGGTGGAGCCCGACGCGTTCAACGCCTACGCCTATGACGCGATGAACATGGCGGCCGCCGTGGTGAGGATCGGCGGCGCCGACCGGCGCGCGATCCGCGATGCCTTCACGAAAGTGAAGGACGTCTCGAGCGTGATCTTCGGCAAAGCGACGTTCGACGTCGAGAGCCGGCGCGTCAAGGGCGCCATGAATGCGGAGCTCGTCGTGCGCAAGGGCCAGTTCGCCCTCTGGGACGGCAAGCCGACCTGAGGGGATCTCCTGCGTGTCTTCCTGGCTCGACTACACGATCAACGGGCTGATCGTCGGTAACGTCTACGCCCTCGTTGCGGTCGGGCTCGCGCTGATCTTCGGCGTCAGCCGGCTGATCAACTTTGCGCAAGGATCGATCTACCTCGTCGGCGCCTATATCGGCTGGGTCGCGGTGGTGCAGCTGCATACGCCACTGCCGCTCACCATCATCCTGGTCGCGGTGGCGGCGGCGCTGGTCGGCTTGATCATCGAGCGGTTCGGCCTGCGCCCGCTGCAGAACTCGGTGCGCATCGCACCGCTGCTGGCGACCATCGGCATCAGCTTCGTGCTCGATCAGCTCGTGATGCTGACTTTTTCGCCCAATCCGCGCGCATTGCCGAGCCAGTTGCCGGATGTCCGCTTCCAGATCGGCGGCGGCACGATCGGCCCGCTCGATCTGCTCATCGCCGGTGTCGGCCTCACCAGCGCGTTGCTGCTGTTCGTGTTCCTGCGCTACAGCAAGCTCGGCTGGGCCGTGCGTGCCACCGCGCAGGACCGCGACGCCGCGATGCAGATGGGCGTCGACGTCAACCGCGTCAATCAGGCCGTGTTCGGCATTGCGGCTGCGCTCGGCGGCGTCTCCGGCCTGCTGGTCGGTATGTACTATAACCAGATCGACACCGCGATGAGCCTGCAGGCGACGCTCAAGGGCGTCGTCGCCGAAGTCGTCGGCGGTGCCGGCAATGTGCCGGGTGCGGTGATCGGCAGCCTGCTGCTGGGATTGGTGGAGAGCTACGGCGTTGCCGTGTTCGGCACCAGCTACCGCAACCTGTTCGCGTTCCTGCTGCTGGTCGTGGTGCTCGTGCTGCGCCCGAACGGTCTGTTCGCCAGCGCGCGGCAGGCGCCGCCCGAGCCGCTCACCGGCACTTTCATCGCGCCGAGCCGCCCGGTCTGGATTCCGCGCTGGGCTCTGCTGATCGCTGCCGTCGTCTTCGCGATCCTGCCGCTGTTGCCCGTGTCGTTCTACGTGCTCCAGACCCTGATCAACGCCTGGCTGCTCGGCATGCTCGCGCTGAGCCTCACCCTTGTTGCAGGCACGATTGGTCAGGTCTCGCTGGGACACGCCGCGCTGCTCGCGATCGGCGCCTACACCTCCGCGCTGCTGTCGCTCACGTTCGCTGTCCCGGTCGGCCTTGCCATCATCGGCGGCGGCCTGATGAGTGCTGCGCTGGGCACGGCGCTGATCTCGCCGTCGTTCCGGCTGCGCGGACATTATGTGTCAATCGCGACGCTCGCGATCGGCGAGATCGTCTCGCTGGTGATCCTGAATTGGGAGAGCGTCACGCGCGGGCCGATCGGCATCTCCGGCATCCCGCCGCTGTCGCTGTTTGGCTATGAGCTGGTCAGCCCGATTTCGATCTACTGGTTCAGCTTCATCGTGATGGTCGTGCTGGCGCTGCTGCAGGGACGCCTGCTCGGCTCGCATCTCGGCCGCAGCTTTCGCGCCATCCGCGACGACGACATCGCCGCGCGGGCCTATGGCCTCAGCCTGAATCGCTACAAATCGCTGGCCTTCATCTTCGGCGGCTTTGCCGCGGGGGTCAGCGGCGGCATCGCCGCGCATCTCTATTCCTATATCAACCACGAGACCTTCAACACGCAGCAATCCATCCTGGCGCTGACCGTCGTCATCCTCGGCGGTCTCGGCAATGTCGTCGGGGCGATTCTCGGGGCGGTCGCGCTGGTCGGCCTGCCGGAAGTGTTCCGCATCGCGGCGGAGTATCGCATCCTGATCTACGGCATCGTGCTGCTGCTGCTGGTGCGGTTCAGGCCGCAGGGCCTTTTGGGGACGGTGTGATGATGGACGCACACACGGCGATGCTGTCCCTGCGCGGGCTCACGCGGCGCTTCGGCGGCCTCACCGCCGTCGACGCCATCGATCTCGATCTCGCCAAAGGCGAGCTGATCAGCATCATCGGCCCGAACGGGGCGGGCAAGACAACGCTGTTCAATCTCGTGACCGGGCTTGACCTTCCGGACGCCGGGACGGTTCGCTTCGAAGGTCAGGACATCACAGGTTTCTCGCCGGAACGCCTGGCGGCCGGAGGCATCGCGCGGACGTTCCAGCTCGGCCGCGTCTTCGGCAATCTCAGCGTGATGGACAACGTCCTGATCGGTGCGCATACGCGCTTGCGCGCGGTGAAACCGGCAGTGCCGGTGATCGGCCCGCTGCTGGAATTGGGTCTGGCGCTGCTGCGCCCCGCTAGCGTCAAGGCGGAGGAAGAGCGGCTGCGCGAGGAGGTGAAGGTCATTCTCGCGCGCTTCGGCGAGCGGTTGCTGCCGCGTATCGATCAGCCGGCCTACAGCCTCTCTTACGCCAACCGCCGCCGCGTCGAGATCGCGCGCGCGCTCGCCTTGAAGCCGCGCCTGCTGCTGCTGGACGAGCCGACCGCCGGCATGAATCCGACCGAGACCACGGAGATGCAGGGGCTCGTCGCCGAGCTGAAAGCCGAAGGGCTGACGATCTTGCTGATCGAGCACAAGCTCGAAATGGTGATGCGCCTCTCCGATCGCGTCATCGTCATGGACGAGGGCAAGAAAATCGCGGAAGGCCCGGGCGAAGCGGTGCGCGGTGATCCCAAGGTGATCGAGGCCTATCTCGGCCACGGCCTGACGACGAAGCAGGAGAGCGCGGCATGACGAACCCGCCTCCCGATGCGCTGCTCGCGATCACCGACGTCAATACCTTCTATGGTCAGGCCCAGGTGCATTTCGACCTGTCGATATCAGTTCCGCGCGGCCACATCGTCTGCCTGCTCGGCGGCAATGCCAGCGGCAAATCGACCACGATGAAGATCATTCTAGGCCTCGTGAAGCCGCGCTCGGGCGACGTGACGTTCGACGGCACTTCGCTACTGGGACTTACCACGCCGCAGATCGTCCGCCGCAGCATCGCCTCGGTGCCGGAGGCACGGCGGCTGTTCGCCGACATGAGCGTCCGCGAGAACATTTTGATGGGCGCCTTCGTGCGCGACGACCGCGAGGCGATCGCGCAGGATCTCGACAAGATGCTCACGCTGTTCCCGAAGCTCGGCCAACGGCTGTCGCAGCGCGCCGGCTCGCTCTCCGGCGGCGAGCAGCAGATGGTCGCGATGGCGCGCGCGCTGATGAGCCGTCCCAGGATGATCGTGATGGACGAGCCGACCATGGGCCTGTCGCCGCTTTACGTCGACCGCGTGCTGGAACTGACCCGTACCATCAACCAGGAGGGCGTCTCGGTCTTCATGGTCGAGCAGAACGCCAGCCTCGCGCTCGAGATCGCGCACGAGGCCTATGTGCTCCAGACCGGCAAGATCGTTCTCTCCGGCTCCGCCCGCGCGCTGAAGGACGATCCCCGCATCCGCGATGCCTATCTCGGCGGCTCCGAGGCGGCGTAGCGCCATCTCGGCCTGCATGGTTCGAGACGCCCGCCCTTGGCGGGCGCCTCACCGTGAGGGTCTGGCGATCTCGCGGCGAAGCAAGACCTCATCCTAAAGGAGCCCGCGCAGCGGGCGTCCCGAAGGACGCCGCAAGCACTGCTGCAGAACCGTGCCGCCCCTCCGGGATTGCACTGGTCAGTATGACCACCTTATGAAAAGATCATACCGCTCGTGCGATGGGTCGTGCAGCGGACGGAATGATTGGCGTGACGAAATTATCTTTGCGGGCGGTCGACCCCGGAATGATGCTGCTGTTCGGCGGGTTGATCGCGGCCAACATCGGGGCGTGGGCTTGGGCGTTCGCGGCGTTCGGTGACCGGCCGACGGTGATGGCGACCGCGCTGCTTGCCTGGGTGTTCGGCCTGCGCCACGCCGTCGATGCCGACCACATCGCGGCCATCGACAACGTCGTGCGCAAGCTGATGCAGGCCGGCGATGCGCCGCGCAGCGTTGGTCTCTATTTCGCGCTTGGTCATTCCACCGTGGTTGTGGTCGCGACCATGCTGCTCGCGCTGGGCTTGGTGAGCCTTGGCGGCGACAGCCTGCTCAAGGACGTCGGCGGCTTCATCGGCACGTCGGTGTCGGCGCTGTTCCTGCTGGTGATCGCGGCCATCAACCTGGTCATCTTCGCCGGCCTGTGGCGGACGTTCCGGATCGCGCGCGCGCAAGGCATCCACGACGCCGCGCAGCTTGATGCGCTGCTCGCCAGCCGCGGATTGCTGGCGCGGCTGCTCGGCCCGATGTTCCGCCTGGTGACCAAGCCGGCGCATATGTACCCGCTCGGCTTCCTGTTCGGCCTCGGCTTCGACACCGCCACCGAGATCGGCCTGCTCAGCATCTCCGCCAGCGAATACGCGCTTGGTGCATCGCTGGCCGACGTCATGGTCTTTCCCGCGCTGTTCGCATCAGGCATGGCGCTGGTCGACACCGCCGATTCCGCGCTGATGGTCAGCGCTTATCGTTGGGCCTTCGTCGATCCCTTACGGAAGCTCTGGTACAACCTCACGATCACCGGTGCCTCGGTCGCGGTGGCGCTGTTGATCGGCGGCATTGAGGCGCTTGGCCTGATCGGGGATCGGCTCGGCCTGTCTGGCGGTGTGTGGACGCTGGTCGACGGCCTCAACGATTCGCTCGCGAACGTCGGCTTCGCCGTGATCGCGCTGTTCGCGATTGCATGGCTGGTTTCGGTCGTGCTCTATCGCAGGCTATACGCGCTCGAGCGGCGGCGCACGCCTGATGTGCTGGTGGGCGCCGATGCTACCGAGACAGCATGAGTCAATCGTGGGCTCAAGCCGAAGCTGCGCTCTCCGCCGGCAGATCGTCGGCATTGGGATCGCCCGGCGCGGTGGCCCAGGCCAATTCCACCAGCGTCACGAACCTGCGGCCGGCGCCGTCGAGCTGGCAGACGATCAGGCCCTGCTCTTCCATGTAGCCGAGCAGGCGCTGCGCCCGGCGCAGCGAATGCGAGCCGTAGGCGCGGGCGATCGCGGCGTCACCGGGACACGGCCAGCCTTCTTTCGCCGCACGCGCGATCATCATGAAGACGCCCTGCATGTCGTCGGGAAGGATCGAGGCGCGGAGCGACACGTCCTGCCAGGCGTCGTCTTCGGCATGCTCGGCGCCGAGCCCGGCGCGTGCCCGTGTCAGCATGCGGCGGAATTCGGTGAGGTCGGGCACCGCCGAGCCGAGGCCCTCGATGCGGCAGCGGACCACGAACTCCTGGTACAGCACGCCCACCGCGCGGAAACCGGCATCGGGCGCGGCGAGCACGGCACGAAGGGTCCGATCCACGCGTTCGCGCCGTTCAGCGAGCTCTTCGGCACTAATCGGGACCTCGATTATTTCGGGGCCGATCTCCGGTGCCGCAGCCTTCGCGGCGCGGAGCTGCTCGAGCAGATCGGGCGCGGGCCGGCGCTGCGGCCGGCTGGCATCGGGCGGCGGCGCGGCCAGGATCACGGCGCGCATATTTTCGAGTGCGGCTTCGGGCATCGGCATCAGCCGCGGCGTGGAATTGCGCGGCTGGGTTTCGGTCGCGCCGATGTTCAAACGCAGCGGCCGGCGTGACAGCGCGGGGCCGAGCGCCATGAATTGTCCGCGTTCGAGATCGCGAAACGATTCGGCCTGCCGCCGCTCCATGCCGAGCAGGTCGGCGGCGCGCGCCATGTCGATGTCGAGGAAGGTGCGGCCCATCAGGAAGTTGGACGCTTCCGCCGCGACGTTCTTGGCGAGCTTCGCCAGCCGCTGGGTCGCGATGATCCCGGCAAGCCCGCGCTTGCGGCCGCGGCACATCAGATTGGTCATCGCGCCGAGCGAAAGCTTTCGCGCTTCGTCCGAGACTTCCCCCGCGACCGCAGGCGCAAACAGCTGCGCCTCGTCGACCACGACCAGCATCGGATACCAATGGTCGCGGTCCACGTCGAACAGTCCGCCGAGGAAGGCCGCGGCGCGGCGCATCTGGTTCTCGGCGTCGAGCCCTTCGAGGTTGAGCACGGTGGAGACGCGATGCAGCCGCGCGCGCTCGCCGGCAACCTGAAGGCCGCGTTCGGTGTGATCCTGGGCCTCGATCACGAGATGGTCGAAATGCTCCGCCAGGGAGACGAAATCGCCTTCGGGATCGATGATCGCCTGCTGCACCCAGGGTGCGCTCTGCTCCAGCAGCCGCCGCAGCAGATGTGATTTTCCGGAACCCGAATTGCCTTGCACCAGGAGGCGGGTCGCCAGCAGTTCCTCGAGGTCCATGGCCGCCGCGGCGCCCGCCGTGGTCTGCCCCATCTCGATCGCAACCGTCATGCCCGACTCAAGTCCCATCATTCGCGGACAGGGGCTTATCAATCCGGCCGTGGCGCGTCGAGCACCATGGCGTAAATCATGCGTTGTTGCCCACGGCGGATTTCAGGCGCGATTCGATTGCCGTAGAAGTGCGGGCCGATAGGGCGCTTGCGGACCGGCGTCCTGGGGTATCACTTGCGCGAGTTCCCCCCTTGATGTGCGAAACCGCCATTGCACCGTGCGCTTGGCATGCGCCCAGCCAATGATGGGTGCGGGGCAAAGGGGATCGCGGCCCGTTACAGCGCGCCCGATCCGCCCTGCACGATCTTCTCGTTGAGCTTCAGGTCCACGGTCTCGACCGTGCGGTCGATCTCTGCATTGGGCGCGCCGAGCTGATGCGAGATCAGCTTGACCAGCAGGTCGACGCGCTCGATGAAGGGCGCGCCGCCGGCCACCGCGCGTGCGGCCGATGACGGCTTCAGCAGGCTCTCGGCAGCCTTGGCGTATTTCGCGAACGGCACCTGGTCCTGCGGATCGGCGCCGAGACGCCTGGCGATGGCGTCGACATGCTCGTAGATCGTCTGCGAGCGCGCGAGATCACCGTGCACGGCGTCCCGGATCGACTGCGGCTCGTGCGGCGTGATGCAGCGGTAGTTGCCGGTCAGCAGCATCGACCATTTGGCCAGCGGCACGAACAGGGAATCGAACACCTTCAGCTTCACCGGCACGTCGTGGCCGTCGAGGGTCACCGCGTCGATGTCGGCTTCGAGCTCGCGCAGCACCTTGTTGTGCTTCTCGTCGGCGAACACGGATGCCTTGAAATTCGTGGGCAGACCGACGTGCAGCACGTTCGCAGCCTCTTCCGGCGGACGGAATGCCTGCGGGTCGGGCGAGCACAGGGTCACCAGCCCCGGCTCGAAGCGCTCCCACACCTGCGCATTGGTGTAGGCCTCCTCGAGATCCATGTCTGCGAGCGAGGGGATCCGCTTCAGATAGGGCAGCGGCGGCATGTTCATGATCGAGAGGCACGGCAGCTTCGCCGCGGCGATCCTGACCATGAGAACGCGCACCGTATGGTTGGTGTATTGCGGCTCCTGCATCGCAAGGCCGACCATGTCGTAACGGGACAGGTCCACATTGGCCGGCGTCACGGCGTCGAGCTTGCCGGGCAGGTCGCGCGAGAAGATGGCGCGGTGAACGGCCTCGTCACGCAACTTGATGCGCACCTCGGTCCCCTCGCGGTTGATCAGCTCAGCGGTCTTGGCGCGGCAGACCAGGGTCACGTTGTGCCCCGCCATCAGCAGCTTCGTGCCCAGCAGGGAGCCGTAGGAAGCCCCGAGAATCAGGATGTTACGCGCCATGTCTCGTCCCTTTGACAATTGGTGATTTTTGGGCCCCGGCCGTCAGCCGCGGGCGAGTTTGGCGGGCATGTAAGGCAAAGTGCGTGGGGATGGCAACTGGGATAATGAATACAAGGCGCGGATCAGCGGGCGGCCCGGCGTGTTGCTTGACGCCGAAAGCAAGACGACGCCAAACCGGCGGCGGTTGTGCATGGTCGTTGAGTTGCTCAAATAACTGGCTTACCGAAGTAAGAAATGTTGCACATCTCAATCGCCCAGGCTCTCCCAGAACGCGATCATACCTCGTCACGTCTCGCGCGCCGGGTGCGGATGAGCGGCTTCGAGGATTTTGTCGCGCCGGTTTTCCTGCGACATTGACTAGCGGAAAGTCCTTTGGCGAAGGCCGTCGGCATCGATCAGGCGGTAACCCGCCGCATTTTTATCGCTGGCGTGATTGGTGGCGCGCCGGATCGGCGTCATGAGGAATCATGATGGAAGCCGACACAGGCGATGCCTTCTCCCCCGTTAAATGAGCTCCAATTTTAGTCGTCCACCGCAACAAAAAACTGCAAACGCGGGACAGCAAAAAATGGCAGAGTGGTGCGGGCCTAAACTGTGTATCAGCAACGGAGCTGAGACGTGACGATTGAGTTGGAGTCGGCGTGCGACTTGTTTTGCGACCGGTTCGTTCGGACTGTAGTCCGTCCGGTCCAATGCCCCCGCCCGCGAAGGGAAAACGGAACGATCATCGGGACGGCAGACGCAAGCGCGATCACGCACGCGTGACATCGCATCGAGCAGACATGCAGGGCGTTGCGCTGACAGCGCTGCGCCGAGTCCAAGCAACCGCCGACGCGCCGTTCGGGGACGGGCATGGAAGATGATCATTGGCCTCACGGCACGTGCGACGGCGCCGGTCGAAGCCTGGCGTGCTTGCGAAAACGCGCGTCCCATTTTTTCGAAAGCTTGTCCGTCGCGGAACTCGTGCGCGAGGCGCACAGGCATCGGTGGATTTCGGAGTGGTTGAGGATCTCAGGCGAGTACCGGATATTCGCCGAATCGGCGCGCGTAACCAGTTCAGCTCAGATCGCGCGGGAAGCGTGGCTGTGCTCGCTGACGGCCCTTGAAGTCGCGAGGAACCTGTCTTGGCCCGGAGATCCCGGGGGTACCGACCTCGTAGACAAGGTCAGACTCTGCCTGAGGGGCTTCGAGGAGGACGCCGGTTCGGCGATCGAGCGTGTGGAGATCGACTGCTTTGATCAAGGCTCGCTTGCGGGCTACTTTCTGCCGGCGTTCCCCGATCGGTCTTTCGCACCCGCGGTTATCTGCGTCAGCGACGAGGACATCACCCTCGGCTCGATGATGAGCAGGCTGTTGCCGGCTTCAGGGCGACGGAACGTGTCACTCCTGCTCGTTGATGCCGGCGATTCATCCGGTCGTAGCCCCTTCAAGCCGGCGCATATTCTTCAATGCTGGCTGGATTACCTGGAAGCTCGTCCGGACGTCGATTCGCAGCAGATCGCGGTCTACGGCGAGGGGGCGGCCGCCAGTCACGCATCCCGTCTTGCCCTCGTGGATCGCAGAATGGCTGCCGCCGTGTGCGACGGCGGCATTGCGACGCCGGTCATGCGCCGGGCATCGCTGCGCTGGATGATCGGCGTCGAGCAGGCGGTCCGTGACGGGCCCTCGACGGGTTCGTTGCTGCCGTTGTGTCGGATACCTTGCCCGCTTCTGATGGTCGTCGGCAGCCGCTCAATGGTTTGGGAGGAGGATGCTCTCGAACTGCAAGCCGGCTATCGGCAGGCCGGAGCCGATTGCGCGACCGTCGTGCCGAACTGCATTCCGTACCCTCTGGGCGAGGTCGAGAATTTCATCGCGGTGGACGATTTCATTTTCGAATGGCTCGACAGCAAACTTGGAATTGCCCGCCAGCTGGCTTCCGTGACCTACCTCTAAGGCGCCAAGAGATTGGGAAGGCGAGAAAAGATTGGGAAGGCGAGGAGAGATTGGGGATGAATCGAGGCGCGCGTTCCGCGCCTGACGTCAGGAGTCAGGAAGCGTCGATGGCCAGCAACCGTGCGGCCAGCCGGGCATTCTTGGCAATCGTTGCGAGCGCGGCATTCAGGTCGGCCAAGGTCTTCTCGTCGAGCTCGTTGAACATGGTCGAGTTCAAGGCGAGCTTTCTCTTCGACAGTTTTTCAATCTCCGTCGTTGCTTTCGCCGTCAGCGACATCAGGACGTAGCGTGCGTCGTCTGCGGCCGGCCGTCGCGACAGGAAGCCGCCCTTTTCGAGACTCTTGGTCTGGTTGGTGACGAAGGCGGGGTGGACGCGCAGCTTGTTCGCGATGTCGATTCCCGCGACACCTCGCCCCTGGTCCAGTTCGGTGATGGCCATCAGGATCAGCCACTGCGGCTCGGTAATGCCCAGCAGTCCGGCCCAGCTGGTGTGGATGTCCTCCAGCTGGGAATGAATTTCGACGACGTTCCAGATGAAGTCCGTAATCGCCCTGCCGAGTTTCTTCTCGATCATGTGGCTCCTCCCCGTTTATCCCTTGCCTATCCTTAATGGGATATCTCGGAAGCGTCTCGAAAATCGCGCGCCGACCAAACAGAGATACCGCGCGGAAGAAATCGTAGGCCCCATTATTACTTGCAAAGAACAATTAATTTCATTATCGATTATCGCGCTCTATTTCGCTGCTCTTGACCGACGCGACGGACAGCGATGCGAGACCTCCAAGAAGCCCTCGGGATGCCCCCTGAGGGCTTTTCTGGCTTGTATGCAATGATATTCCGGGGTGATATCGCCGCTGTTGCCCTCAAGCCACATCGCGACCCGAAGTGTCGATTCATCAAAGCAATAAATTGAGACCATTGTTTTTATAAATTATATGTGAAGCCGCGACGGAGGGGGCACCTCGCTGTCGTTTCAGTCCGAACCTTCGGTGCGGGCCTGAATTGAACGGAAATTGAGAGGGTAAAGCGGCGTCCACCGAGGACCCGAGCCCCCTGAACCGACCTGGAGGTTTACTAATGAAGTTGACGAAGACACTCTTTCTCGGCTCGGCTGCCGGCCTGATGGCCGCCTCCGGGGCGTTCGCTGCCGATCTTCCCGTGAAGGCCAAGGCGGTCGAATACGTGAAGATCTGCTCGCTGTACGGCGCCGGTTTCTACTACATCCCGGGCACCGACACCTGCATCAAGCTCGGTGGTTACCTGCGTGCCGATGCGAACCTCAATACCAATTCGGACTTCAACCCGAACCAGAGCGGTGTTGCCGGTGCACGCAACCGCCTGATGAACTACTACACCTTCCGCGCTCGTGAAGACCTCAACATCGACACCCGCACCGCGACCGAATACGGCGTGGTCCGCACGTTCTTCGACGGCGTCTTTACCTGGACGACCGGCAACTATTCGGGCACCGGTTCGGCAACGGGTGGCACCCAGTACAGCGGTACGCTCGGTCTCAACGCTGCGGGCACAGGCCTCGTCGGTTCGGGTAGCGGCAACGTCAACGGCACCGACGGCAATACCTCGGCCGGTGCGCTCGGCGTATACTACGCCTTCATCCAGTTCGCCGGCTTCACGATGGGTAAGGCCGTGTCGCAGTTCGACGCGCCCTGGACCAACTATCCCGGCAACATCACCGACAACCTCGTCGGCGGCAGCGGCACCGTTACTGGCGTCACCCAGTTCACATACACCGCCGACTTCGGCCAGGGCGTCACGGCATCGTTCTCCGCTGAAGATGCGACGGCCTACTATCAGGCCGGCAACCTCAACATGACCGGCGCGACCGCAGGTGGCATCATCGGCGGTTCGTACGGCACCAACGCCCTCGGCGGCTCGCGTTCGCCGAACCTCGTCGGTCAGGTGCGTGTCGATCAGGCCTGGGGTCTCTTCCAGGCGTCAGTGGCTGCGCATGACAACCATGTCGCCTATTACGGCGCGACCGAAGCCACCGGCCATCCCGACGACAAATGGGGTTGGGCTGTTCAGCTCGCTTTGTCGATCAAGAACATCCCGACCGGCGCGGGTGACACGATCAACATCCAGGGCGTCTACACCGACGGCGCGACCCGCTACAACTTCCAGAACCTGTCGGGCAGCAGCTACTCGCTGTTCGGTAGCTCGGGTGTTGCCTACCAGAGCGTTGGCTTCGCCAATGCTCCTGACACGGTGTACGTGACCGGTAGCTCGCAGGAAACCGTCAAGACCTGGGGCTTCCGTGGCGCTTACACCCACAACTGGGATCCCAACTGGAACTCCTCGCTGTACGGTGCTTACGCTCAGGCCCAGTTCGGCACGCTGGCCAAGACCACCATCTGCGGCGCCGGCGGCGGCGCCGGTGTGTTCGGAGCCCTGGCAGGTGTGACGGGTTGCAACCCGGACTTCGCGATCGGCCAGCTAGGTGTCGTCACCCGGTGGACCCCGGTCAAGAACCTGACCTTCTCGGCGGACGTGTCCTGGACCCATCTCGACCAGAAGTATTCTGGTACGGTTGGCGCCTCCCCGAGCGTCGCGACCGCCAAGCCGACGGCGGCCTACGAGCTGAAGGATCAGGACTCGGTCGCCATGATCCTCCGCGCTCAGCGCAACTGGTAAAATCTATCGAAACACATGAACGAACACCCGGCGGGAAACCGCCGGGTGTTTTTTTGCGCAAGGCAGATGATATAGGGCGGCGAAGCCCCGGTGCCCGGATGGAGCGGAAGCGTGATCCGGGGGCTGCTCGCGCTGCGTCCGGCACCTTCCCGGATCACGCTTCGCTTCATCCGGGCTACGGGACCGCGCCTGTGTCGCCCCCGTGTCAATCCGCTCTCACAAAAATATTCCGCTTTACCGAAATTCGGAAACGACGTATGTGTCGTGCATCCCGGCTCATCCTTGAGGGGCGATCTTGTGGTCGTCATGTTCGCGAGCCGGGCTTGCGGTGGACGCGGCAGCGTTCGGGTGCGAGAGGCCAAGGGCAGGGCGGATTGCTCTCCGTGAGCCCAAGGCTGCGTTCCAACGAGCGGCGCTGCTAGGCTTCGTCTCGTCTGTAAGTTTCCGGCTCCGTCGACAGGGCTGGAAAAACTGCGGCGAAATGGCGAGCCGTGCGTACGGCAAAACCGTGTGGTCCTGGCCGTCGTTGCTACGGTCAAGCCCTGGCGAATGCGGCATCCGCGTCAACCGGCGCGGTGCCGGTGACTTTCGTTGGGACGAGGGAGGCCAAAAGGAACTCGGCTCCCGGGAGAGCACGGCATAAGCCGTCCAACCATCGCGCAGGGAAGGCCGAGTGATTGGCTACACCTGTATGCTGCTGTGCGGTTTCCTTGCGCTACATTTTCGCGCAGCGGACCGCGGGTGCCAGCCGGCACCCGGTCTTCCCTGCGCCCTCTTGGCTTTGAGGGTGGAATGACCAGGCAAAGCTCGGGCGAAACGCCGCGAGGACGCGAAGGCGTGTCTACGGCTACACACTCCCTGTCATCGCCCGGCTTGACCGGGCGATCCAGTATTCCGAGACAGTTATGATTGAACCGAGAAGCCGCGGCGTACTGAATTCCCCGCTTTCATCGGGGAATGACAGTGGTGCTGGGAGGACGAAGCCGCCGCCTCATACTCCGTCATTGCGAGCGCAGCGAAGCAGAGTCTTACCGCGGAGAGACTCTGGATTGCTTCCGCCTTCGCTAAAGCTTCGGCGGACAAGTCGCTGCCCTCGCAATGACGATGTGGGGAGAATGTGCGCCACACTCCGTTCTCGTGCCCTAGACGCAGCGCAGCGCTTTTGCGGTGCGGCTGCAGAGCCGGGGCCCATCTCGCCGCATCACGCCGTGTCGCCCTGGTCCCGGTTCTGCGCAGCAGCGCCATAAGCGCGTTTACGCGCGTCTTCGACACGCTTTGCGCGTTGCAGCTTGTCCGGAACATGAGAGGCTCTGTGCGCCTTTCAGAGATCGCCACCGCGCGGAAATTTACGCGTGCCTCACCCCTGGTTCACCACGCGCGCGCGGTCGAGATGCTCCTCGATCTTGGGACGGTCGCGGGTGTGCTCGAAACTGGTGCAGAGCAGTTCAGTCTCCTCGAGCGAAACCGGGGCGCGATACAGCCGGCACATGAATTCGGCCGTTGCGCGTCCCTTGCCGGTACCCGGCCCGCGTTCGGCGAGAAACATGCAGTCCCGGCAGACGCTGGCATCGAGCCGCTGATGTGCCGCGTCGAGATGATTGAGGATCTCGCGCAGCGAATCGCGCAGCCTGACGCACTCGTCGGGTCCGAGCGCCGTGACCGCGTTCAGCACGTGATTGACCGGATCGTGCTGGCTCAGGCACTTCTCGCCCTGCGCAGTGACGTGCAGCACGACAGAACGCTTGTCTTCGTGCGACGGCTTTCGCACCAGGAAGGTCTTGCTCTCCAGCGTCTTCACAATCTGCGATGCAGTCGCCCTGGTGGCGCCGATGAAGCCGGCGAGCGCGGAGGGCGTGCGCGAAAACCTGTTGGCGCGGCCGAGAAAGCGCAGCGCCATCCATTCCCGATCGCGCAACCCATGCTGATCGCCTTCGAAATACCAAGCCCTCGCTGCCTGAACCAGCAGCTCCACGGCTTCTCTTGCCAATGGCATGAATTCCTACCTTGCCCCGGGAGTCACGTCTGCGGCGCTCCGGAGCCGCCTTCCGCCGTTGCGCACGAGCCGTTTGCGAGAAGCCGGACCACCGGCAATGTCCGACACATGCACCGTGCTCTTCTCTCGCGTGAAGGCACGGCCTGCCCGGCGTCCGACCTGGACTGATGAGCACTGCAAGCTATGGCGTGGGAGGCGGTGTTGCTGTGGATATGCCATTCGCGGCGTCGTCGCACGGGAGCCCGAATAGCCGTCGCCACCAGACGATGGATCGGAGTAGTTCAACCGAAGCCCCTAAGGTTCAAGTCACACGCAGACGTTTCTTATCTTCCGACGAAACGATGAATGACCTTCTCAACAAAATCAAGTAGAGACCATCTCGCAGACAGGATGTCGTCGCAGGCGAATGTAACGTTCAAGACAATCCCGCTCCTCGGGACACATGTTGGTGAACGCAATACGCTGTCCCACGAGCAACATGCACGCGACTATGCGACGGTTTTATTGCACGGCCCGTTGGCTGTCGTTGATGCAAGTTGATCGAAGCTTGTGCAGGACGACGATGTGCGTCCGCATGTCATCCACAACTTGTGCGTTCTGCCAAGAATTGTCCGAGGGAACTCACAGGAATTACACGCGGCGGTTGTCCGGACTGAATCAAGGAATCGCCGGTTCAGTCGCTTTCGGCGCGGCTCCGCTACTTTCTCACCCGAATGGTGGAGGCGATCGCGGCGGAAACCGGAGACGGCCGCGCATGCGCTGGAAGCGTGGCGGCATGCGCAATCGCCTGTCGAAAACAACGAGCAAGGTGCGATCGCGTGGCGCCTCGCGCGCCGACTCAATCTGAGACTTGCTAGTCGCCCTTGAGCATGTCCCGCAGCTCGCGGAACGGATCGGCGCTTGGGGGAGCCGAAGCGTCCTGCCGCATCGCGCCATAGATTCTCGGGACCATGTCGACCGCCTGGTCGAGCCCCGAATCGCGTCCCGCCTGGTATCCGCCCATCAGGCGAAGGTCGCGCGTGTCCTCGTATTTGGCGATCATGGCGCGCAGCTTGCTCACCAATTCGCGCTCTTCGGGGTCCCAGACGTTATGGGCGAGACGGGAGACCGAACCCAGAACGTCCACCGCCGGGTAACGTGCCTGGTCGGCGATGTGCCTGGAGAGCACGATGTGTCCATCGAGTGTGCTGCGGATGGTATCGGCGATCGGCTCGTTGTGATCGTCGCCATCCACCAGCACGGAGAAAATACCGGTGATCGTCCCGGATCCCTCCTCGCCGGGCCCGGCGCGCTCCAGAAGGCGCGGCAGATCGGTAAAGACGGTGGGTGCGTAGCCGCGCGCGACCGCGGGCTCACCGGCGGCGAGCGCCACTTCACGGGCGGCGTGGGCGAAGCGGGTGATCGAATCGACCATGAGCAGGACGGATTCGCCCCGGTCTCGGAAATATTCGGCGACCGCCATGGCCGTCTTCGGCGCCAGTCGCCGCATCATCGGGCTCTCGTCTCCCGTCGACACGATCGTGACGGCGCGGTGACGATCGGCGCCCAGCACGTCCTCGATGAACTCGCGCACCTCGCGGCCCCGCTCGCCGACCAGGGCCAGCACGACCGTGTCAAAACCCTGGCTGCGGGCGAGCATCGCAAGCAGGGTCGATTTACCGACACCGGAGCCGGCAAAGATGCCGACACGCTGGCCGGCACAGATCGGGGCGAACAGGTCGATGACGCGTACGCCGGTGCGCAGCGGCTTGTGGACCCGCGCGCGCTTCATGGCCGAAGGCGCCTCCGCCTCGGCCGAGACCGGACGCGACCCGGGGGTGAGAGGGCCCTGTCCGTCCAGGGGCGCCCCGAGCGCGTTGATGACGCGGCCCTTCCAGCTCGGATCGGGCGCGAAGGACAGGGGCGGCATCCGGTAGGCGACCGAGCCGAGGCCGCCGGCGAACTGCCGGTCGAACGGCTTGGCGATGATGCCCTCGCTGTCGATCCGCACCACCTCGCCGATCTGGGGCTTGCCGCCGGAGTTGACGCCGATCAGCTCGCCAAGCCTGACGAAGCGCGACAGGCCGGAGACGCGGAAATGCGTCGACGCGATCTCGGAGATCGCGCCGCTGACGCTTGCCAGGGGAGTGCTCTGCTGAAGCTCCAGCAGCGCCCACTCAAGTTGCCGAAGAGCGTTCAAGGAAACCGTCCAACCTCATTGCGCGCGGGCGCAGTCTATTTGCCGGGTTCGCCCAGCGTCCGGATTGCGTTCTGGAGCGAGCTCTCGGTGCCCTCGATCATCGAATTGGTGCCGTCGAAGGCGCGCGAGGCCGCGATCAGCTTCGTCAATTCCATCATCGGATTGGCGCCCGAGCCCTCGACATAGCCCTGCTTGAAGCCGTCGCGGGAGAAGTCGGCGATCGCGGTCGCAGGCCGGTTGGGCGTGACGCCCGAATTGCCGTAGCGGTCGAGATTGGCGTCGGCGGGAATGTTGAACAGGCCGATGGTGCCGATCTCGTTGTTGTCCTGGGTGATCGCGCCGCTGCGCGCGATCGAGACCGGTCCGCCGTTTGGATCGAGGGTGATCTGCGCGCCGCCGGAATCGATGACGGGGAAGCCGGACACGGTCTGAAGGTCGCCGTTGGCGGCGATCTGGAGTCGGCCGTCGCGCGTATAGACCGTTCCGTTCGGACCGGCGAAGGCGATCCAGCCCTGTCCGACCACGGCGATGTCGAGTGGGTTGCCGCTCTCGGTGATGCTGCCCATTTCGCGCGAGATGATGTTGTCGCCGGGCGAGGAGAAGGCGACCGGGTTCGCGCCCGCCTTGGACAGCACGGTCTCGAACTTCACCACGTCGGTGCGGAACGCCGCCGTGTTGACGTTGGCGACGTTGTTGGCGATCGTCTGGAGGCGCTTTTCGAGAGCGACCTGCGCCGACAATCCTACATAGAGGGCCGATTGCATGACTTACCTGTTGAACTTGATGTTCTGAAGTGTCGTGAGCACGTTGGTATCCATGCCGATCGACGGTGCGGCGCCGCCGATCAGGACCAGCGCCGGGTTGATCGAGTTGTCGCTCTGGGCCTGGGTCGCATCCCACATCGCCGCGAAGCGCTGCACGAATTTGGTGACCTTGGCCGGGTCCTGGAAATCGGTGAGCTTGATCTTGCTCGTGATCATCTTGGCCTGGGCATCGATATCAGCCGAGCTGATCGTCGACGGCAGGCCGAGCGCCGTCTGCACCACTTGCGTCATCGCCTTGTCCGCGAGGATCTGGTAGGAATTGGTGATCGTGGAGGCCTTGCGCGTGAAATAGAGCGCCAGCCGCAGGCCCTCGTTCTGGTCGCCGGCCTTGTCCTCCATCGTCTGCGTGACGTATTGGGTCGCCGTGCCGGTCGTGGCCGCGGCGGTTTGGGTCGCCTTGTCGCCGAGGGCGGCGAAATTGAAGGCGGCGGCGAATTGCCGGTAGCGGATGTCGGTCAGCTTGTTGGCGAAGGTCTTGTTGTCGGCGATACCCTCGGTCAGCACCTTGCGCATGAACGCCTTGGCGTAGGTCATGTCGCTGAGGCCATATGCCTTCATCGCGTAAGAGTAGAGACGATAGTCCTTCAGGAAGTCGTCGATGGTCTTCACGTTGCCGATGTGGCTGAGGAAATAATCGGTGTCACGGCTGACGTCCGGCTGCGTCGCGACCTGTGTCAGCGACTTGCCCATGTCCTTGGTCAGTCTGGTGTAGTCCGCGATGGTGGATAGCATGACACGCGCCCCTCTGGCCGCTCTCGCGACGTCGTCCCAAGCTGCCGTGAATCGCTTGCGCGAGGCTGGCGAGGGGGAAGCCAGCCTCGCGCAAGGCTCGCCAACTAGATATTCCCGATGGGATCGGTGATGGAGCGGCGCGTTGGGCAGTTTCGTGGGGATCGTCATCACGGTAGCGGCACTGCTGGGCGGATTTGCCGCCATGGGCGGGCATCTGGGCGTGCTGATGCAGCCGTGGGAGTTCGTGATCATCATGGGCACCGCGGCCGGCACCTTCATCATGGCCAATCCCTGGAAGACGGTCGCGGATACCGGGCTTGCCTGCGTGCAGGCGGTGACGGGAGCGGTGCCAGGTCAGCGCTACTATCTCGATCTGCTCGGTGCGCTGCACGCGCTGATGCGGGAGCTGCGGGGCAAGGGCCGCAACGAGGTCGAGGCGCATATCGACGATCCCGCGTCCTCCGAGATCTTCAAGGCGTTCCCGAGCGTGCTCGGAGATCCGTCGCTGCTCCAGTTCATCTGCGACTACGTCCGCCTCATCATCATGGGTAACGCGCGAACGCACGAGATCGAAGCGCTGATGGACGAGGAGATCCACACCATCGTGAAGAGCAAGCTGGCGCCCTACCACGCGCTGGTGGTGGTCTCGGAGGCGCTGCCTGCGCTCGGCATCGTCGCCGCGGTGCTCGGCGTCATCAAGGCCATGGGCGCGCTTGACCAGTCCCCGAAGCTGCTGGGCGGCTTCATCGGGGCCGCCCTCGTCGGCACCTTTGCCGGTATTTTCCTGTCCTATGGGATCATTTCGCCCTTCGCGATGAAGGTGAAGATGACGCGCGAGAAGCGTTGCCGGCCCTACATCATCGTCAAGCAGACGCTGCTGGCGTTCATGAACGGCGCCATGCCGCAGATCGCCGTCGAGCACGGCCGCAAGATGATCGCGAGCCCCGAGCGGCCCTCGATCGACGTCGTCGAGAACGAGACGATCGCGGGCCCCAAGGCTGTCGTGACCGAGGTTGAACCGAAGGCTGCGCGCGCATCATGATGGAAGCCCTCGAAATCGATCAGCGCAAGCCGCTGCCGAACTATCTGCTGGACGCCGCCGGCATCTCGATCGAGCGCATGCCGATGCTCAATGTGATCTTCGATCGCATGGCGGCATCGTGCACGGACAGCCTGCAGCCGATGGCTGGAACGCCATGCTATTTCTCGGTCAACGGCATCACCAACGACCGTGTCGGCGACATCGTCAAGGACTACGAGGCCAACGCGGTTGCGGCCGTGCTCTATGCCGAGCAGTGGGACTCCCGCATCATCATCATGCTCGACCGCGACTTCGTGTTCACCATGGTCGAGGCGATGTTCGGCTCCGATGGCGCAGAACCGCCGCTCGACGTCGAGCGCAGCTTCTCGAACATCGAGATCCGCCTGGTCCAGGCGCTGTTCGAGCGGTTCGCCAAGGCGCTGCAATCCGCTTTCGCCGGCACCTCCAACGTCACCTTCCGCGTCGAGCGGGTCGAGACCGCCATGGCGTCGCTGGCGATCGGGCGGAGCGGCAACATGTCGATCTGCGCGAACATCATGCTGCAGGCGCTCTACCGCGGCGGTCAGATGTTCCTCATCATTCCGCATTCCGCGCTCAACCCGCTCAGGCAAAAGCTCGCGACCGTCGTCGTCAGCGACGGCCGCGCGGCCGATCCGCGCTGGCGCGAGCAGATGGAGACCGAGGTTCACCGCACCGAGGTGACGCTGAGCGCCGTGCTGGACGAGAAGATGATTTCGCTGGGCGACGTCGTGAAGTTCCAGGTCGGCCAGGTACTCGAGCTCGAAGCCACGCCGCGCACGCTGGCTCGGCTCGAGAGCAACAACCAGGTGCTGTTCTGGTGTCAGATCGGCCAGCTTGATGGCTATTACGCCATGCAGGTGGCAGATCCCGTCGATCAGAAACGGGAGTTCGTCGATGATATCCTATCTCGTTGATGCCGTGCTGCTGATCGCGCTCGCCTTCACCAGCATGCGGGTGACCCGGATGCATCGCGAGCTGGCGCGGTTGCGCAGCTACCAGGGCGAGTTCTCGACCATCGTCCAGGAGACGGCGGGCGCGTTCGACACGGTCATCAACGCGGCGCATGATTCCACCGCAAATCTCGGGCGGCTCGCCAACGTGCTGAGCACGAAGATCGACCAGGCCCACGAGGCGATCGCGGCGCTCGATGCGAGGAGCGGACTCGCATCCGCGGCGACCGCGGGCGGCGCCGACGTGAACAAGCATTGAAGCCGAAGCCGGCGGAATAAATACGATCGGAACGTCGCGGCGCTCCGGGAGCGGAAATACCAAGAGGCGATACCAAATGGCGCAATCCTTCGACTATGAGTCAGCATCGGCGTCCGACGAGGGGCATACGGAGACATCTCCGCTGGAGCGGCTGGCGGAGATCGCCGCGCGCACTGCGGAGGAGACCGGCAAGTTCGCCAATGTCGATGCGATCCTGCGCATTCCCGTGACCATGCAGGTGGTGCTGGGATCGGCAACCATTCCGGTGGCAAACCTGATGAAGCTCGGCCGTGGCGCGGTGGTTCCGCTCGACCACCGGGTCGGCGAACCCGTCGACGTCGTCGTCAACGGTCGCGTCGTCGCCCGCGGCGAGGTCGTCGTGGTCGAAGAAGACAATTCCCGCTTCGGCGTCTCGCTCACCGAAATTGTCGGGCCGTTGGGACAGGGTGATACCTGACCATGGCCGCACAGGTCGGCATGGCTCCCATCAAGCAGCGCGGCGTCGCCACGCTGGGCGGAACGGAGAAGGTCGCGGCACTCCTGCTCGCCATGGGCCGGCAGGCGGCCGCCAGCGTGCTCGCGCAGTTCGAGCCGCAGGATATCCGCACCGTGACAAAGGCCGCCGCCGAGCTACGGCCGATCACGGCGCAGGAACTGGAAGCGATCGTCGAGGAGTTCGCCCAGCAGTTCTCAATGGGCGCCAACATTCTCGGCACCCTCGGCGGCCTGGAAGCTGTGCTCGGCGACGTGCTTCCGGCCGATCAGGTCTCGGCGATCATGTCGGACCTGCTCGGCAATTCGAGCCGGTCAGTGTGGGACCGCGTCTCGTCGGTGTCGGAAAACTCGCTGGCAAGCTACCTGTCCAAGGAGCATCCGCAGACCGCAGCGCTCATCCTGTCCAAGGTCAAGCCGTCCTGCGCCGCCAAGGTCATGAGCCAGCTGCCGTCGAGCCTGCGCAACGAGCTGATGCGGCGCGTGCTCAGCCTCAAGCCGATCGTCGACGACGCCATGAGGGTCCTCGAGAAGACGCTGCATGAGGATTTGACGCTGAATTTCGCCCGCAACCTCGGCGCGGACACCTATGCCCGCGTCGCCGACATCATCAACAAGATGGAGCGCGGACACATCGAGGACATGCTGAAGAGCCTGTCGGAGAAGCGGCCGAAGTCGGCCGAAGTGCTGAAGGAGCTGCTCTTCACCTTCGACGACGTCACCAACCTGACGCCGAAGGCGCGCACCATGATCTTCGACCAGGTGCCGACCGATCGCATCGTGATCGCGCTGAAGGGCACTGACAAGCACTTCCGCGAGATGATCCTGTCCTCGGTCGCCTCGCGCGTCCGCCGGGTCGTCGAGCACGAACTCGCCATTGGCGAACCGTCGAACCAGCGCGACGTGCTGGAGGCGCGGCGCGTGATCACGGACCTCGCGCTCGACCTCGCGGAAAAGGGCGAAATCGAGCTCAACCCCGAGCAGGAGGATGAGCTGGTCTTTCGCTGACCGCTGAACGGGCATGGCAGAAACAACCGATCAGGAGAGCAAGACAGAAGAGCCGACCGAGAAGAAAGTCCGCGATGCGCTCGAACAGGGCAAAATCCCGGTCTCTCGGGAGGCTTCCATCTTCGCCTCGATGGCCGCGCTGATGGTGATCCAGGCGTTCCTGATCGGTCAGGGCGTGCAGCAATTGACGCCGATGCTGACGGGCTTTCTCGACGATCCCGACGGCTTCCCTCTCAGCACCGGGGCCGACGCCCAGAATCTCCTCATCGTGGTCGGGCTTCAGGCACTGCGATTCCTGACGCCGCTCGTCGTCACCCTGGCGGCGTTCGGGCTCGCAGCCTCGCTGTTGCAAAATGCTCCCAGCCTGGTGCTCCAGCGCATCACGCCGGACCTTTCGCGAATCTCTCCGCTCGGCGGCTGGAGCCGGCTGTTTGGATCGCAGGGCCTTGTCGAGTTCGCCAAGTCGCTGTTCAAGCTCGCCGCGGTCACCGTCGTCGTCGCGTTCGTGCTGCGCTCGTCGGAAGCGAAGGCGTTCGAGGCGATGTACACCGATCCGGTCGCGCTGCCGGAGATGATTCTCAACATCGCCATGCGAATCGTCTCGGCGATCTGCATCGCGACCATCGTCCTGGTCGCGGTCGATCTGGCTTGGGCGCGCTTCCACTGGCGGCGCGAGCTGCGCATGACGCGGCAGGAGATCAAGGACGAGCACAAGCAGGCCGAAGGCGATCCGCTGATCAAGGCGCGCCTGCGCTCGCTGGCGCGCGACCGCTCGCGCCAGCGCATGATCGCCTCCGCATCGCGCGCGACGCTGGTGATCGCGAACCCGACGCATTTCGCGATCGCGCTGCGCTACAATCGCGAGGAAAATCCGGCGCCGATCGTCGTGGCGAAGGGCATGGACGTGATTGCGCTGAAGATCCGCGAAGTCGCCGAGCAGAACCGGATTCCGGTGATCGAGAACAAGGCGCTGGCGCGCGCGCTCTACGAGGCGGTTCAGGTCGACCAGGTAATTCCGGCGGAGTTCTTCCGGCCGGTCGCCGAGATCATCTACTTCCTGCAGTCCAAGCAGACGCCGCAGTCCGAGAAGGTCCAGTAGAATTCCGAGGACGGCGTCCCTTCCATCAGCCTGACGAAAGCTTGCGACCCTAAGGTTACACCGTCTGAACCAGAATGGTGCTGCCGTGGGACCGCTCTATCTCTTCGAACTCGCATCGTCGCAGGCGCGATACCTCGAGCTCCGCCAATCGACGATCGCCACCAACGTCGCCAACGCCAACACGCCGGGCTTCAAGGCGCGCGACGTCGAACCCTTCAACAAGGTGCTCGACGGCATGCCGGTGAGACTGGCGACCACGTCGCCGTCGCACCTGCAGCTCTCCCCAGCCGAGAGCGACACGCGGGCGACTGCGAAGAAGGACAGCTGGGATGTGGTTCACTCCGGCAACTCCGTCAGTCTCGAGCAGGAAATGATCAAGGGCAGCGACGTCAGTCGCGATTACTCGATGAACTCGGCGATCGTGCGGTCGTTTCACCGCATGCTGCTGTCGAGCGCGAAGACCTGAGGTGAACTGACATGCTGGACTCATTGCAATCCTCGTTGACGGTCGCGAGCTCCGGGCTCGAAGCGCAGTCGACGCGCATGCGCATCGTCTCGGAGAACCTCGCCAACGCGACGTCGACAGGGCGCTCAGCCGGCGCCGATCCCTATCAACGCAAGACGATCACCTTCGACGCCGCGATGGACCGCGCCTCGGGCGCGCAGCTGGCGAAGGTCAAGGAAATCGGGGTCGACACCACGCCTTACCGCGTGGAGTACGAGCCGGGGCATCCCGCCGCCGACAAGGCCGGCTACGTCAAGCTGCCGAACGTCAACATGATGATCGAGATGGCGGACATGCGGGAAGTCAACCGCTCCTATGAAGCCAATCTGCAGGTCGTGAAACAGGTGAGGTCGATGCTGGGCATGACCATCGACCTGCTGAGGAGCTGACAATGCTTGAAGCGATTTCATCCACGGCGATTTCGGCCGGGCAAGCGGCAAGCCGCGCGACCGAGACGCAGGCCATCTCGCCGGCGGCGACGCCCGCGATTCAGTCCGGTGGCGACGTCGGATTCGAATCGGTCATGAAACAAGTGACGACGGACGCGATCGGAACGCTGAAGGCGGGCGAGGCGGCCTCGGTCTCGGCGATGCAGGGCAAGGAATCGACGCGGCGCGTCGTCGAGGCGCTGATGTCGGCCGAGCAGGCCTTGCAGACGGCGGTCGCAGTTCGCGACAAGGTCGTGCAGGCCTACCAGGAAGTCGTTCGGATGTCGATCTGATCAAGGAGTGACGCTGTGAAATCGCTTGCCATCGCGGCCACGGGCATGAACGCCCAACAGACCAACATCGAAGTCATCGCCAACAACATCGCCAACATCAACTCGACCTCGTACAAGCGGGCGCGTGCCGAGTTCACCGATCTGTTCTACCAGATGGACCGCATGCAGGGCGTTGCGAACACCAGCGGCTCGTCGCCGATTCCGGAAGGCGCCAATCTCGGCCTCGGGGTCAAGTCGGCGGCAATCCGCAAGCTGCATATCCAGGGCGCGCTCACGCAGACCGGCAATCCCTACGACATGGCGATCAACGGCCGCGGCTGGTTTCAGGTGCTCGGTCCGAACAACGAGGTGCAGTATACCCGCGCGGGTTCGTTCAACACCAATGCCAATAGTCAGCTCGTCACGACCGACGGCTATCTGCTGGATCCGGCAATCACGGTGCCGCAGGGAACGGTCCAGGTCACGGTCAACCAGACCGGACAGGTGTTCGCCAAGCTGGATACGGAAGTGAACCCGAGGCAAATCGGGCAGCTCAATCTCGCCAATTTCGCCAACGAGGCCGGGCTCGAACCGCTGGGCAGCAATCTCTATCGCGAGACCACGGCGTCCGGCACGCCGGTCGTCGGGCTGCCCGGCGATTCCGGCTACGGCAAGATCAACCAGCAATATCTCGAAGCCTCGAACGTCGATCCCGTCAAGGAAATCACCGAGTTGATCTCTGCCCAGCGCGCCTACGAAATGAATGCCAAGGTCATCCAGGCCTCGGATGAAATGGCCCAGACGGTCTCGAAGGGCATGCGCTAGTTCCGGTGTATCCATGTTGAACAGGATGGGCTCGATCATGCACGGGATGGCCGCCGTGCTGCTGGTTCTCGTCTCGGCGCGTCTCGCCGCGGCCGAGGAGAAGCGGCTCCCCGTGCCGGCCGTCTCGATCCGCGCCGGCGAACTGATCCGGGACGACATGATCACCGAGCGCGCCTTTGCGCCGAACGTGCTCGGCGTCGCCATATTCATCGAAGGACGCCAGGTCCTGGTCGGCCGCATGGCGCGCCGCGCGCTGCTGCCCGGCCAGCCGATCCCGACCAACTCGGTGGAGGATCCCTGGACGGTCGCCCGCGGCGCCATGGTCAAGGTCGTGGTCGAAGACAGCGGCCTGTCGATCGTGACCTACGGCGCAGCGATGCAGTCCGGCGCGCCCGGCGCGCTCATCCCGATACGAAACACCGATACCGGTGTGATCATCAGGGGCGTTGTGCAGCCGGACGGCACCGTCAAGGTCGTGGACGGGTCATGACCAGAGTCCTGCTTGCGCTCGTCCTGCTCGTTTCCGCCGCCAGCGCCCAGGCCGCCGTCCGCATCAAGGACATCGCGGACATCAAGGGATTGCGCGAAAATCAGATCGTCGGCTACGGCCTCGTGATCGGCCTGAACGGGACTGGCGACACGCTCCGCAATGCGCCGTTCACGGAGCAGTCCCTGCAATCGATGCTCGAGAACATGGGCATCAATGTCAGGAACGAGACCACCAGCACCAACAATCCGCCGCGTCCGACGACGCTGCGCACGCGCAACGTCGCGGCCGTCATGGTGACCGCGGACCTGCAGCCCTCGATCAGTGCGGGCGAGCGCATGGACGTGACGGTGTCATCGCTCGGCGATGCGACCTCGTTGCTCGGCGGCACCCTGGTGATGACGTCGCTGCGCGCGGCGGACGGAGCGGTCTATGCAGTGGCGCAAGGCGCCGTCACGGTCGCCGGCTACAGCGTCGGGGGCCAGGCCCAGAACGTCAGCCAGGGTACGCCGACCGCGGGTCGCATCCCGAACGGCGCGCTGGTCGAGCGCGAGGTGCAGGGTAGTCTCCATGAAATGGAATATCTTGTGCTGGAGCTCAAGAACCCCGACTTCGTCACCGCAACGCGAATCCTCGACGCCATCAACCGCTACGCGGGCGGACGCTACCGCGCCCAGATCGCCTTCGAGCGAGACTACCGCACGATCGTGCTGTCGAAGCCGCGCCACATCGGACCGGTCCGCTTCCTTGCCGAAATCGGCGAGCTGACGGTCGAGCCGGACACGCCGGCGCGGGTGGTGATCAACGAGCGTACCGGCACGGTGGTGATCGGACGCGACGTGCGGATATCGACCGTTGCCGTGACGCACGGCAATCTGACGGTCCGGGTCACCGAGCTTCCCGTGGTGTCGCAACCCGCGCCGTTCTCGAAAGGGCAGACGGTGGTCGTGCCCCAGACCGTGGTCGAGGCCAACGAAGCCGGATCGCAGGTGGCGATCCTGAGCGGCGTCGATCTCCAGCGCCTGGTGCGCGGCCTGAACCAGATCGGCCTGAAACCATCCGGCATCATCGCGATCCTCCAGGCGATCAAGACGGCTGGCGCCCTCCAGGCGGATGTCATCGTGCAATGACGCGTAAGCGCCGTGCAAGCTTGGTCGCTCAATGCTCTCTCGACCGAGAATCGCACGCGGGCCGATGTTGAAGCTGGATCATAAAGCCAAACTCCTCCTCCTGGTCGCAGCCTCCGCGCTCGCGAGCGCTTCGCCCGTTCTGGCGCTGGATGAGGCCAAGCCGTCGAAGCCGCTCAACCTGCTGTCCTTCGCGCGCGCCCGTGCGTCTGGCCCACAGAAGCCAATCTCATCGATCCCGAGCGACAATGCGTCGATGCGAGCGACAGCGTGGGCAGCCGAAGATTCGGGACCAGTGATCACGGGTGCCGTTTCGGCCTCCGAGAAGCCCGCGTCGGCACCCACAGCCGCGGCGCGACCGGCCAAGCCCGGCAGCGTCACGGCGCCGCCGAAGCCGGTGCCGCCCCAGGCCGCTGCAACCGCGGACAACGAAGTCGCCCTGTTCTGCAGCAATGTCGCCGACTCCGCCGCCGATGCAAGGCTGGCCTGGCAGCTCAAGGAGCTGGAGAAGGCCGAGAACCAGCTTCGCGAGCGGATCGCCGAGGTCGAGGCCAAGCGCGCGGAATATGAGAAGTGGATGGCGTTGCGCGACGAGTTCCTGAAGAAGGCCGAAGCGAGTGTGGTCGAGATCTACTCGCGCATGAAGCCGGATGCCGCCGCAACCCAGATCGCCGGGATGGCGGACGAGACGGCTGCGGCCGTGCTCGCAAAGCTCAGCCCGAGGAGTTCGAGCGCAATCTTCAACGAGATGGAGACGGGCCGCGCGGCGCACCTCGCCGATCTGCTCGGCGGGATGCGTCGCGTGGATGACGGAAAGACCAAATAGATGAAGAATCTGATCCTCATCCTGTCGCTGTTATCGCTTGCGGGATGCGTCACTGATCCGGCCGAGGTCCTGACTGGCCCGCGACTGTCGCCGGTCGGGAGCGGCCTGAGGACGCAGGCCGATCCGATTCCCGTGACGCCCCGTATGCACTCGCCCGTCAGCTATCGCTCGACCTGGGACGACGGCACCGACCTCTACCGCGATCCCCGCGCCCGGCGCGTTGGCGACGTCGTGACGGTGATCATCTCGATGCAGGACAAGGCCAAGCTCGACAACAAGACCGGCCGCTCGCGCGATTCGCAGATCAAGTTCGGGCTCGACTGGCTGATGGACGTTGCGGGATGGCAGGACAAGGGCTCGACGAGCGCCAACCTCAACACCAACACGCAGATCAAGGGTAACGGCCAGATCGACCGCACCGAGGATATCAAGCTGTCGATCGCAGCCATCGTCACCGACGTGTTGCCGAACGGCAATATGATGATCAGCGGCTCGCAGGAATTCAAGGTCAACACGGAAATGCGCGTGCTCAACGTCGGCGGCATCGTGCGTCCACGCGATATCTCGCGAACCAACACGATCTCCTACGAGAAGATCGCCGAAGCGCGCGTGGCCTATGGCGGTCGGGGAAATCTCTCGGACGTGCAGCAGCCTGGATGGGGACATCGGATCTATGACGCCGTGGCACCGTTCTGAGATGCGCTCCCGTCGGGCCGCGTCACGAGGGCAGGGGACGTCATGCGCCTGATTGTGGCCATCGTGGTGCTGACCCTGATCGCGATCGGCGCGGGCGCGCTTGCCGGCCTGCATCTGTTTGCGGCCGCCGAGCGCGTCGCGGATGCGAAGAAAACCGCCACGCCGCCGCCTCTTGCCTCGAGCTACGCCGGCAGCGCGCGGCTCAGGAAGCTGTCCCCGATCGTGACCAATCTCGGCGCGCCGGCCAACAACTGGGCCCGCATCGAAGCCTCCATGGTGACCGACAGCATGAGCGACGAGGATGCCGGCATCCTGGCGGCCCATATCAGCGAAGACATCGTCACCTATCTGCGTTCGGCGACGGTGGCGCAGTTCGAGGGATCGCGCGGGCTTCAGCATCTGCGCGACGACCTGACCGAACGCGCCAATATCCGCTCCTCGGGCAAGATCCGCGAATTGATCATTGAGACGTTGGTGATTCAGTGAAACTGAGAGTCCTGCTGCTTGCGTTGCTCCTGGTCGTGCTGCCCGAAGTGGCACTGGCCCAGATTCCGGACCTCAATTCGCTGCTGCCACCGGGCAACGGCTCGACCAGCGGCCGGATCATCCAGCTGATGGCGGTGATCACGGTGCTGTCGGTGGCGCCGGGACTGCTCATCATGGTGACGAGCTTCACGCGATTTGCGGTGGCGCTGTCGTTCCTGCGCGCCGGTCTCGGCCTCCAGACCACGCCGGCCAATCTGGTGCTGATCAGCCTCGCGCTGTTCATGACCTTCTACGTGATGGCGCCGACCTTCGACCGCGCCTGGGAAACCGGCATCCAGCCGCTGATGAAGAACGAGATCTCGGAGGAAGAGGCCTATCTGAAGATCACCGATCCGTTCCGCGAATTCATGCTGGCCCATGTTCGCGACAAGGATCTGCAGACCTTCGAATCGCTCGCCGCGGAGAGCTTCCGCAGGAAGTTCGACGACAAGCGCGTCGATATGCGCGTCATCATTCCGGCCTTCATGATTTCCGAGCTCAGGCGTTCGTTCGAGATCGGGTTTCTGATCATCCTGCCGTTCCTCGTCATCGACATGATCGTGGCGACGCTGACCATGTCGATGGGGATGATGATGATGCCGCCGACGATCCTAGCATTGCCATTCAAGATGCTGTTCTTCGTGCTGATCGACGGCTGGAACCTGCTCGCCTCAGGGCTGGTGCGGTCGTTCTCGTGATGGCAACGAGCGCCAGAGGAATGGTTATGGTTAGCGAGAAGAACCGGACTATGGTTACCAAAATGTACTGTTAACCAACTGATTTTACAGCGTAATTCAAGCCAATCTTAATCCGCGCGCAAGATTCGGCGTGCTAGCAATGCGTCACGGCGGGTTGGACCCCACCCACATCAGTCCAAAGGCATGATGCCGCCCCTCCGTACCGGTGAAAGCCCGGTATGTCCCCTCGTGAAAATGTAACGCGTACATAAAGGGACATTCGCAATGTCAAGCCTGCTTACGAACTCGACCGCCATGACCGCACTCCAGACCTTGCGGTCTGTGAGCTCGCAGCTCTCCACCACGCAGACCCGCATCTCCACCGGCCAGCGCGTCTCGACCGCTTCGGACAACGCTGCCTACTGGTCGATCGCGACCTCGATGCGCGCCGACAACGCCGCGCTCTCGGCGGTCTCCGACTCGCTCGGTCTGTCGGCTGCGACCGTCGACACCGAATATACCGCTTTGACCACAGTCATCGGCGACAAGGACTCCGGCCTGACCAAGCTCCAGTCCCTGCTGGTCGAAGCCAAGACAGCCGGTATCGACCGCAGCAAGATCCAGGCCGACGTCACCCAGATCCAGCAGCAGATGAAGGCGACAGCCAATGCGGCGACCTTCAACGGCATCAACTGGCTGAGCACGACCGCCACCACGCCAACGACCTTCAGCCTGGTGTCGTCGTACTCGCGTGTTGGCGGCACGCCCACCATCGGCTCCATCACCGTGACCACCGCCAACTACTCGCTCTACACCTCGGCGCAGGGGGGCATTCTGGACACGGCCGGCTCGACCGCTCCGTCGATCGACACGATGAGCATCTCCGCACTGACCGACTCGGCAGCTGACCAGACCACGCTCGATGGCTACATCGCGCAGGTCACCGCTGGCATCAACTCGGTGGCCTCGGCCGCCGCCAACCTCGGTGCTGTCAAGAACCGCCTCTCGACCAACACGGACTTCGTGAAGTCTCTGATGGACTCCGTGGATCGCGGTATCGGCCAGCTCGTCGACGCCGACATGAACCAGGAGTCCACCCGGCTGTCGGCCCTCCAGGTCCAGCAGCAGCTCGGCGTCCAGGCGCTCTCGATCGCCAACAACAGCAGCCAGAGCATCCTGTCGCTGTTCCGCTAAGCCTCGAACCATCCGAAGAGGGCCGCGCTTCTTGCGAAGCGCGGCCCTTTTGTTTGGCGTGACGTCGCGCGCCGCAATTTCGGCCGCCTTGTTGCGGCAAAGCCACAGAGCCACAAGCCTCGCACAAGCTTCGCGGGCTATCGTCGCCGTTACGACAGGTTGGGCCTTGACGCTTCTGCGCAGCCCAAAGGCATGACGCCGCCCTGCCGTACCGGTGCAAGTCCGGTATGTCCCAAACTCAATCCAATCTCCAAAGGGACATCAAAATGGGTTCTAGCCTCCTCACCAACTCGTCTGCAATGACCGCGCTGCAGACCCTTCGCAACGTCAGCTCGCAGCTCGCGACGACGCAGAACCGGATCTCGACCGGTATGCGCGTGTCCACGGCCTCGGACAACGCGGCCTATTGGTCGATCGCGACGTCGATGCGCTCCGACAACGCCGCGCTTTCCGCGGTCTCCGACTCGCTCGGTCTGTCGGCCGCGACCGTCGACACCGAATATACCGCTCTGACCTCGGTCATCGGCGACAAGGACTCCGGCCTGACCAAGCTCCAGGCGCTGCTGGTCGAAGCCAAGACCGCCGGTATCGACCGCACCAAGATCCAGGCTGACATCACCCAGATCCAGCAGGATATGAAGCTCAAGGCCAACTCGGCGACCTTCAACGGCATCAACTGGCTGAGCACGACCGCCACCACGCCGACGACCTTCAACCTGGTGTCGTCGTACTCGCGTGTCGGCGGTACGCCCACCATCGGCTCCATCACCGTGACCACCGCTAACTACTCGCTCTACACCTCGGCGCAGGGCGGCATTCTGGACACGGCCGGTTCGACCTCCCCGTCGATCGACACGATGAGCATCTCCGCGCTGACCGACTCGGCAGCTGACCAGACCACGCTCGACGGCTACATCGCGCAGGTCACCGCCGGCATCAACTCGGTGGCCTCGGCCGCCGCCAATCTCGGTGCCGTCAAGAACCGCCTCGCGACCAACACGGAGTTCGTCAAGACCCTGATGGATTCCGTGGACCGCGGTGTCGGCCAGCTCGTCGATGCCGACATGAACGCGGAATCGACCCGCCTTCAGGCGCTCCAGACCCAGCAGCAGCTCGGCGTTCAGGCGCTCTCGATCGCCAACCAGAACAGCCAGAGCATCCTGTCGCTGTTCCGCTAAGCCGCGGCTTCGAAAACGACCGTGCTCCCCAGGGAGCACGGTCTCCGCCATGAACGGCGGATCTCGGCACACGACGTGCCAACATCGATTTCCTGACGTCGCATCCCAGGCAACATGCCGTCGCCGATCGCACCGCGATGCAACCGGCCGTCCGCCTGTTGCCGACGCGCGCGATTGCGTCACTCGCTCTCTGGTAAAATTGCAACGCCTCGCCTGCGAACCGACACATTCGTGGTCTCGCGCAACCTTCAGACAAGGTTGGCAGCAGAGTGTCCTCTACGTTCGCATTGGTACGAGGTCACATGCTGCTCAGTCGTGCGCAGGTACAGCAACTGCTCAACAATCTGCTGGAGCTTGGGCCGCGACGCCTGATGGCTTTGGGATTGATCGGTTTCGCCGTTCTCGTCACCGTCGTGGGCGGCGCCTATTATCTGAGCCGGCCTGAATTCGAAACGCTCTATACCGGCCTTTCCCGCGAAGACGTGACGCGCATGGGTGCAGCGCTGCGCGAGCAAAACATCACCTTCGACGTCAACACCGCCGGCGACGCGGTCTCGGTGCGTCCGAGCCAGACCATGCAAGCGCGGATGCTGCTCGCCGAGAAGGGGCTGCCGACCAGCGCCAATTCCGGCTACGAGCTGTTCGACAAGATCGGGTCGCTCGGTCTGACCTCGTTCATGCAGGAGGTCACCAAGCTCCGTGCGCTGGAAGGCGAAATCGCGCGCACGGTGCAGTTGATGAAGGGCGTGAAGGCGGCGCGGGTGCATATCGTGATGCCGGTGCGGGGGTCGTTCCGCGCGACGCAGCAGCCGCCTTCGGCATCGGTCGTGCTGCGCACCGACGGCGCCATCGAGGCGCGCACGGCGCAGTCGATCCGTCATCTCGTCGCGGCGGCCATTCCGGGCATGAGCCGCGACAAGGTCACGGTGCTGGACGCCGACGGTTCGATGCTGCTTGCCGAAGAGGACGAGGCCACTGCCGCTCCGACCAAGATGGCGAGCCTGCAGAAGACGGTCGGCGGAATGGTGCAGGAGAACATTCGCAAGGCGCTGACGCCGTATCTGGGCCTCGACAATTTCGAAGTGAGCGTTGCATCGCAGCTCTCCACCGACAAGCGGCAGATCAACGAAACCGTCTACGATCCGGAGAGTCGCGCGGAACGTTCGGTCCGGAACGTCCGCGAGAACGAGAAGTCACAGAACGCGGACCGTTCGCAGCCGACCACTGTGCAGCAGAATCTTCCCGACCAGCAGGTGAACGCCGGCGGCACCAAGAATTCCAGCGAGGACAAGACCCGCCGCGAGGACGTCACCAATTTCGAGGTCTCGTCCAAGACCACGACGACGGTGAGCGACGGCTATTCGGTGAAGAAGCTGTTCATTGCCGTGCTGGTGAACCGCGGGCGGCTCATTGCCGACCTGGGCGACAAGAGCAACCAGGCCATCGTCGACAGCAAGCTCGCCGAGATCAGCCAACTCGCAGCCACGGCCGGCGGCCTCGACAAGGCGCGCGGCGACCAGATCCAGGTGACGGCCGTCGATTTCATCGAAGGCTCGCGCGAACTGGCGCCGGTGCCGCCGATCAGCTTCGTCGAGATGATCAACAAGCAGCTCGGCAGCGTCATCAACGCGGTCACGATCCTGGCCGTCGCTTCGATGCTGGTGTGGTTCGGACTTCGTCCTGCAGTCAACGGCATTTTGACCCATCGCGCGGCGCAGGAGCAGACCGAGGCGGCGGAAGCCGCCCAGCTCCAGGCAGCCGCCGGCGCCCTCACGCTGGCGGACAGCGAAGAGGCCGAGCTCAACCTGGTCGAAGACCTCGAAGGCAAGATGCAACGAACGCCGCAGAAGCGGTTGGAGCAGATCGTCCGTCTCGATCAGATGCAGGCGGCAGCGATCCTTAAAGACTGGATGCGACGCGAGGAGGCGGCATGAACGCGGCAATCGGAAAGCTCCTGACGCAGTTCGATGCGAACGGGCGGGTCAAGTCGCCTCCGCCTCCACCGCCGCCCAAAATCCAGGATGTGCTGACGAGGCCGAAGGAAGCCCGGCGCGAGCCTCAGCCGCAACCCGAGACCCATTCGCAGCCGCAGCTTCAGTCGCCGCCTCCGGCGCCGAACGCGGAAGCCCCCGCGGTCAGTCTCCTGGACGATGCCTTTCGGCGCGGCCATGCGGCCGGCGTAGCGGAGGGCGAGTCCAGGATCGCCGAGGAAAGAGTTCGCAGCGCGATCCGGCTCGGCGAAGAGCGGGCCAAGTGGTCCGACCAGCAGGCGGTGGCGGTTGTCAGCGGCTTCGAGACGGCTTGCCGCGAAATCGAGACCAACATCGCGAGCTCCGTTGCGCGGATATTGCTGCCGTTCCTCGCCGATGCTGTCCGCGACAAGGCGATCGGGTCGCTGGTCGAGCAGATTGCGGCGCTGACCGGCAATTCGCCAGTGCCGGTGTTCAAGGTCACCGGACCAAGCGAACTGCTCGACCTGGTGAAGACGCAGCTCGGGACGGCCAGGCGAACGGGTTTCGAGTATGAGGCCGCCGATACTTTTGAGGTTCGCGTCGTGGCCGACCAGACCGTAATCGAGACGCAGATCACGACCTGGAGCGAGCGCCTGAAAGAGGCGCGCCGGTAGTCCGTCATGAATGAGGTCAAGCCAGAACTCGTCATCATCCGCCGGCGGAGTGCCTTCGACGACGAGAAGCCGCACGGCGGCGTCTGGAAGATCGCCTATGCGGACTTCATGACCGCGATGATGGCGTTCTTCCTGGTGATGTGGCTGATCAATGCGCTCAACCAGGATCAGAAGCAGGTGGTCGCGAGCTATTTCAATCCGATCAAGCTCGCGGAGAACGCACCTGCCCCGAAGGGCCTCAAGGATCTCTCCAAGAAAGAGCCGTCGTCGTTCGACGGCCAGGACGGCAGGCGCCAGCCGGGAGGACCGAGCGAGGAACGTCGCGGTGACTCTCCGACGGCCGAGAAGCCGCCCTTCTACGAGGAGAGGGTCCTGTTCCGCGATCCCTATACGGCGCTCGCCGAGATCGCCAGCAGTGCGAACCAGGCCTCGGGCCAGCGGCGCGCCGGCGCTCTGACGTCCGCCGAAGAGGATGGCCTCAAGGGAGGCGACGCCTACCGCGATCCGTTTGATCCCGGCTATTGGAAGCTTGCGCCGCAGGCAGGCAAGGATGCCGACCGCGTCATCGAGGGCGAGCCCAAGCCCGAGTCCAAGCCGAATGCGTCCGCGCGCGACACTGCCTCCGGCTCAGGCCAGGCCGAGCCGCAGGCGCGCCGAGCCAGGCAGGACGATGCTGGCGGAAACGTGGCTCCGAGCGCCGATGCGTCGTCCGCAAGCCTGTCGCCTGTGCTGCCGCCGGGGCCCGCGCCATCGCAGGCCTCACGCGAAGGGAGCGCGCAGCCTGGCGCCCAGGCTGGTAATCAAGCCAATGCCGCCGCGCAGCCGCATCCCAACGACACGACCAAGGAATCCGAGCCGCGCGACGCGGTTCAGGCCCAGCAACTAGCGGTCAAGCAGCTTCAGTCGGCGATCGCGGACGCGCTGTCGGACGTCAAGGCTGGCGCCGGACCGGTGGCCGAGGTGCGTCAGGTTGAGGAGGGCCTGCTGATCAGCCTGACCGACGATGCGAACTTCGGCATGTTCGCGGTCGGCTCGGCTGAGCCGCGGCCCGAACTCATCCGTGTGATCGACAAGATCGGCCCGCTGCTGACGAAGCGTCCCGGCGTGATCATCGTCCGCGGCCACACCGACAATCGACCGTACCGTTCGGAGGCCTATGACAACTGGCGGCTGTCGACGGCCCGCGCGCAGATGGCCTATTACATGCTGGTCCGCTCCGGCGTCGATGCGCAGCGCATCGAGCATGTCGAGGGTTATGCCGATCGGCGGCCGAAGCTTCAGAACGATCCGGCGGCCGCGCAGAATCGCCGGATCGAGATCATGATCCGGGAGAAGCGCCCTTGATCAGGTCTCCTCTCCGCGCCGCGTTGCTGATGCTGCTGCTGCCGTTCACGGCGGCAGGCGCATTCGCCGAGCCGGCACCGGGGGCATCGGCATCGGGCGAGCCATATGAACTCGTTCGGGCGTTGCAGGCCGTGCAGGACGGCATCGCCAACGGCGATAGCGCGGCGTACGGCAGCCACAGCGCATTGATCCGGCAGATCGGCGAAAAATTTCTCGCCGCCGATCCGGGCCTGTGGAGCAACCCGCAGAACGGCCAGGCCGCCGTGATCTACCTGCTCAGTGGCGGCGCGCCGCAAGTCATCCGCAAGCTGCCGCGCGACAAGCTGAACGTCGATGGACGGCTGTTCGATGGCGCGCTTGCCTATGTCGAGGGTCGTCAGGACGAAGCGCGCGAACTGCTCAAGGACGTCAAGCCGCGGACGGTTCCGTCGGGCCTGGGCGGACAGCTCGCGCTGGTCCAAGGTGCACTGTTCGCACGCGCCGAGGCATCGCTCGCAATCGAGCGTCTGGACGATGCGCGCTTGCTCCTGCCGGGCACATTGGTGGAGGAGGCCGCGCTGCGGCGCGAGATCCTGTTGGTCGGGCAAGCCGAGGATTTCGACAAGTTCGAGTTCCTGACGCTGGCCTATATCCGGCACTACCACAACTCGGTCTATGCCGGGGACTTCTGGCAGCGCTTTGCGACCGGCCTGACGCAGTCGGGCCTCGCGCTCGACGAGCGCCGGTTTGCGCGGATCACCACCTTGCTTGAGCAGATCGACCGCGCGAGCCGCCTCAAGCTCTATCTCGTGATCGCGCGTACCGCGATGGTGCGCGGAGGGCTGGCCGTCACCCGGCTTGCCGGCGAGCGTGCCCTGACTCTCAGCGCCGATGCCTCGGCGGAGCGCGAGCGGGCGCATTTGTTCCGCGGCGTGTCGCGGGCGCTCGCCGACGAATATGACGGCGGTCTCGCCGAGTTGAAGGCGCTCGACCGGTCGAAGCTGCCCGAGCGCGACATTCCCTTTCTCAATGCAACGGTGCAGCTCGCACTCGACGTTCGCAAGCCGTTCGCTGGCGGATCCGCCGCCGCAGCCGACAAGCCTCCGGTCACGCCGGCGCGTCTCGACCTCGCGTCGTCGACCGCAACGCTTGTTCGTGCGCGGAAGCAGCTCGGGGAGCTCGAACTTCTCACCAGGGATCGCCGTCCATGATGAAGCTCAGTGGAACCTCCGGACAGGTCTTTTCGGGTCTCGCCGAAAGCCTCAGCATGCGGGGCACATCGCGCTCCGGGAAGAGCGCCGGGGCGAAAGCGCAGGCGGACTCGTCCTTCAACGATCTTCTGCACACCGTCTCGAATCTCGCGAAGCGTGCGCTCAACGACGAGGGCAGCGCCACGGCCGTGAAAGCCGGAACGCTGCGGACGCGCCTGGCGCATCAGAGCGGGAAGGACAACGCGAGCGACGAGACGGTGCACGACCGTGCCGCGGCGGTCGAGGAGCCGGGATCCAGCGAGACGTCCACCGAGAAATCTTCCGACAAAAAGACCGATAAGTCGTCCGGGAAACATGGACCTCTCGATCACATCGAGCAGGCCGACGTCCAGAGCCGATCGAGTATTGCCGGGATCGTCGGACAGGAGATCGTCGCCGGGCCGCCGGTCGTGATGCCGCAGATGCAAGCACCGGCCGGCGACAAGAAGGATGCGTCCGGGCGCGACGAGCGGTCTTCCACGACGAAGCGCGACGTTCAGGCCTTGGGCATGGCGAAGGCGACAGCCGAGCTCCCACCTCCGGTGGCTCCAACCGCCGCCCGCTCGCAGGCCGCGGATTCGCACGCGGCGACCAGCGCCCAGGCGACATCGACGGACGACAGTGAGCCATCGCCGAAGGCAACGGCACCCGGCTTCGAGGCCGTCGCGGCCAATGTCGAGCGTGCTGTCAAGGCGTCGGCGCGGGACGCATTGCCCGAGACGACCAAGGTCACCGTGGTCCAGCAAGAGACCCATCTGCCGCCGGCGCAGTTCAACGCTCCGCAACAGGTTGCCAACGCCGTTGTCGCCGAGTTGAAGGAAGCTCCGGCATCGACGGCGTCCGCAGCTCCAGATCTTGCAGCGTCCCAAGCCAATGCGCCGGATCAGCCGCTCAAGATCCTGACCATCAATCTCGAGCCGCCCGCGCTCGGCAATGTCACCGTGCGCCTTCGCCTGGTCGGCAACGAAGTGTCCGTCCACCTCGCCGCTGCGCGCAAGGACACGAGCCAGATGCTCGACCAGCAGCGCGATTCGATCCGCGACCTGATGCAGTCCGCGGGCTACGTCGCCGACATTGCGCCCGTCCAGCACGGCTCGCTGGATGGTTTCCAGAGCGGCTCCGGCCAGTCGCAGCCGCAGCTTTCGGGCCAGCAACAGCCCTCGTCGCAGTCGCAAGGCACGTTTGACGGTACGAGTAATTCGTCGGGACAAGCGGACGGCGGCGCGAAGCAGGCTCGACAGGAGCGCCAGTCCAACCAGGAGACGCGTCATGACCAGGACGTGGCGCCGCAGATTCGTCGCGGCCCTGTTTATCTGTAACGCCGGCGCCGCGGCCGCGGCGACCGACAATTCGCGCCCGTGCGAGCGCGAGATGGCGCGTGCGTCCCAGCAGCACGGAATTCCGCTCGGCATTCTCTACGCGGTCGGACTGACCGAGACGGGGCGGCGCGGCGCACTTTATCCTTACGCGCTCGGCGCCGAAGGACAGACCGTGTTCGCCAAGGACATGAACGACGCGATCGCCAACTTCGAAGCCATGCGAGCCAAAGGGATCAAGCTGATCGACCTCGGCTGCATGCAGATCAACCATTACTATCACGGCGACAAGTTCGCCTCGGTCCGGGCGATGTTCGATCCCGCAGGGAATGTCGACTACGCCGCACGCTTCCTGAAGGAGCTCAAGCAGCGCGAGGGCAGCTGGACCATGGCAGTCGCCCGCTACAATGCAGGCCCCAACAACCAGCCGGCGCAGAAGCGCTACGTCTGCCACATCGTCGCGCATCTCGTCTCCAGCGGCTTCGGCGCGTGGACCGACAAGGCGCGCTCGTTCTGTCAGCCCAAGACGACCTAAGGAGACGACGCCAAGTTGTGCATCGTTCCCCATCATCAGCCCCGCGCAAGCAACAGTCTCCATTGTAGCTGCAACCTACCAAAGGAGCCCAATTCATGAGCCTGTATGGTGTTATGCGCACCGGCGTTTCCGGGATGAACGCGCAGTCCAACAAGCTGTCAACCGTTTCGGACAACATCGCGAACGTCAACACCACCGGTTACAAGCGGGCTTCGACCGAATTCTCCTCGCTGATCCTGAAGAGCGGCTCGGGCAATTACGATTCCGGCGCGGTCGAGACCACGGTGCGTTACGCCATCTCCGACGCCGGCAATTACCAGTTCACGACCTCGGCCACGGATCTCGCGGTCCAGGGCAACGGCTTCTTCGTCGTGCAGGATCCGAACGGCACCAACTTCCTGACGCGCGCCGGTGCGTTCGTGCCCGACAGCACGGGTAACCTAGTTAACGCGGCCGGCTTCCAGCTGATGGGCTACAACATTGCCAACGGTGCCACTCCCACCGTCGCAGCCAACGGGTTCGGCGGCCTCCAGGTCGTCAACGTCAACCAGATGGCGCTCCAGGCGTCGGCTTCGACCAAGGCGACCGTCGCCGCCAATCTGGATCCGAGCGCTACCTTCTCTGCTGGACCGGCCGGCCCCGCCAACTATACGTCGAAGACGTCGATCGTGACTTACGACAATATCGGAAATGCCGTGACGCTCGACGTCTATGCCAAAAAGACTGCGGCAAATACCTGGGATATGCAGGTCTACAACGGCGCGACCGCGCTTCCATCAAGTGGGCCCAGCACCACGTTCACGTTTAACGTAAGCTCGACCGGAAAAGGCAAGCTCGATCTGGTGGGCCCGCCGCCGAGTGCGACATCGCTTACGGTGGCGATCCCCGGTGGTTCGGCTGCCTTCAACATCGACCTCTCGGCCATGACCCAGGTCGCCTCCAGCTTCGACTTCAAGGCGACCGTGGATGGCAACGCTCCGTCCGCGGTGGACAAGGTGAACATCGACGACAAGGGCGTGGTCACGGCCGTCCTCAAGAATGGCACCACGCTGCCGAGCTTTCAGATCGCGCTCGCGACCGTCCCGAGCCCGGACCATTTGACGCCCGAAGTCGGCAACGTCTACTCACCGAACCTGGAATCCGGAAACGTGCAGGTCGGCCTCGCCGGCCAGGGCGGGCTCGGCACCATCCAGTCGGGTGCTCTGGAAGATTCCAACGTCGATCTCGCGGACGAGTTGACCTCGATGATCGAGGCACAGCGCGGCTTCACCGCGAACTCGAAATCGTTCCAGACCGGCGCCGATCTGCTGGACGTGGTCGTCAACCTGAAGCGCTGATTTCTTCAGCGCTCGTCCCCGGCAAGAGCAGATCATGAACCTTACCGCCGCTCTCGAATCCGCCCGCTCCTCGTTGATGGCGTCGGGCATCCAGTCGTCGGTCATCTCGCGCAACATCGCCGGTGCCAGCTCCGCCGGCTATTCGCGCAAGATTGCCGTGCTGGACAACCTTCCGGGAACCGGCGTCTACGTGGCGGCGATCCAGCGCGCCGCGAGCTCGGGTCTCTACACCAACGTGCTGACCGCAACCTCGACGTCGGCCAAGCAGAGCGCGATCCTTGACGGTCTCCAGAAGATCGCATCTGCCACGGTGGACGATCCGGAACTCGACCAGTCGCCGACGGCGCAGCTCAATGCGCTGAAGAAGGCGCTCCAGCAATATGCCAACGCCCCGGACAACACCACGCTGGCACAGGCCGCGGTGACGTCCGCCAAGGACATGGCGACCGCGCTCAATCAGGCGACCCAGACCGTGCAGTCGGCCCGGGAGGGCGCGGATGCCGACATGAATACGTCGGTTCAAAACATCAATCGGCTGCTCTCCCAGTTCCAGACCGTGAACACCGCGATCGTGAAGGGGACGATCTCCGGCGATGACATCACCGACTACCTCGACCAACGCGACAGCATCGTCTCGCAGCTGTCGCAGGAGGTCGGGGTCTCGATGTCGCTCCGTCCCAACGGCGACGCGGCGCTCTATACCGACAGCGGCGTCGTGCTGTTCGACAAGACGGCGCGAACGGTGAGCTTTGCGCCGACGAACGCCTATACGGCCGGCACCACCGGCAATGCGGTCTATATCGACGGCGTTCCGGTGACCGGCGCCAATTCCGCGATGCCGCTCAAGTCCGGCAAGCTTGCTGGCCTGGCGCAGCTGCGCGACAATGATACGGTTACTTACCAGAGCCAGCTCGACGAAATCGCGCGCGGCCTGGTCGACGCCTTCAAGGAAAGTGACCAGTCGCCTGTTCCGACGCTGCCCGACGTCCCCGGTCTCTTCACCTATCCGGGCGCGCCGGCGATGCCGGCGAGCGCTACCGTCTTGGTGGGCCTCGCTGGTACGATATCCGTTGCTGCATCGGTCGATCCCGCCCAAGGCGGTAATCCCAACCTGCTGCGCGATGGCCCGATCAGCGGCAACGTCGCATACCAATACAATACCGCCGGCAACGGCGGTTACTCGGCTCGGCTGCAGCAGCTCATCGGCGCCATGGATGCGTCGCAGCCGTTCGATGCGACCACGCAAGGCAAGCCGAACGGCAGCTTGATCGACTTCGCGTCGTCGTCGACGAGCTGGATCGAAAACCAGCGCAAGACCGCCGACTCCAATGTCACCTACCAGAAAACGCTGCTCGACCGCAGCACCGCGGCGCTGTCGAACGTCAGCGGCGTCAACATGGACGATGAGATGTCGTTGATGCTTCAGGTCGAACGCACCTATTCGGCCTCGTCGAAGATCATCTCGACCGTCGACGAAATGTTGCAGAGCCTGCTGGCTGCCGTGGGAAATTAAGTCATGATGAGCGCAAACTACATCTCGACCTTGATGCTGTCTTCGTCGTTGAGGTCTTCGATCACCAACAATCAGGCCGCGCTGGCCAAGGCCTCGAAGGAAGCCACCACCGGCCGCTTCGCCGATGTCGGCCTCGAGCTTGGTGCTACGACGGGAGGCGACGTCACCCTGCGGGCGGATTGGAGCTTCGCCGATCAGCTCGTCGATACCAACGGGCTGGTCTCGGGACGTCTGGACATAACGCAGAGCCGGATCACCCAGCTTGGTTCGACCGCAACGGACTTCCTCAAGGACCTGATCGCGGCGCGCAGCACCGACGGCGGCGGACGGATCATCCTGCCGCCTGCGTCCTCCAACCTCCAGGATCTGATTGGCGCGCTCAACGTCTCCTATAACGGCTCGTCTCTCTTCTCGGGCATCAACACGCAGAACACGCCGATCACGGCCTACACCGCGGGCTCAGCCAGCAAGAACCAGGTCGACGCCGACTTCCTTGCGACCTTCGGCTTCTCGCAATCATCGCCCAGCGTGAACAGCATCACCCCGGCCCAGATGCAGACCTTCCTCGACACCACCTTCGATGCCGAGTTCGCGAGCCCGGCCTGGAACACCAATTGGTCATCGGCCACCGACCAGGTCATGCAAAGCCGTATCTCCACGACCGAGATAGCGGATACCTCCGTCAGCGCCAATCAGACAGGCTTCCGCAAGCTCGCCGAGGCCTACACCATGATGGCAGATCTCGGGAACGCCAACCTGGATCAAGCGACGTTCCAGGTTGTCGTGGACAAGGCCATCGGCCTTGTCGGAAACGCCATCACTGACCTTGCCACCCTCGGCGGCGACATCGGCACGGTCCAGCAGCGGATCACCTCAGCAACCGACAAGCTCAAGACGCAGCAGGACATTCTGAACAATCAGATCGTGGGTATAGAGAAGGTCGATCCGACGGAAGCCTCCGTCAGGGTCAACACCTTGCAGACGCAGATCCAGACGGCACTTGCGCTCACCTCGCAGCTCCAGAAGATCAGCCTCATCAACTATCTCTAAGTCCCGCTCCTTCGTAAGGCTCGTAATCCTTGTCTTATTGTTCGGTCTCCTGCGCAGAGTTGTCCTGATGACGTTTGAAGCCTATGAAGCGGTCGTCGACGAGAGCGGCTATGAGGCGCGGGGCCGCGAGCGGCAGGCGCTCAGCCTTGGCATCGACCGGCTCGAGCGGATCCAGAAGGACCGCTTCAGCCTGGAGGATCTGGTCGAGAGCCTGCTCTATGTGCGGCGGCTGTGGACGATCTTCATCGAGGATCTCGCGCATCCGGAAAACGGGCTTCCGGAAAAGCTGCGCGCCGACATCATCTCGATCGGGCTGTGGGTGGTCAAGGAAGCCGACCGCCTTCGCGAAGAAAAGTCGAATGACGTGATCCAGCTCATCGAAATCAACCGCCTGATCCGAGACGCACTTTAATGAAGATATCCTTGCGTGCGGGCGAACGGGTCTACATCAACGGCGCTGTGCTGCGCGTGGACCGCAAGGTCTCCGTCGAGCTCGTCAATGACGTGATGTTCCTGCTCGAAGGACAGATCATGCAGGCCTCCGACGCCACCACGGCGCTGCGGCAGCTCTATTTCATCGTCCAGCTCATGCTGATGAATCCGACCGATGTCCGGGATGCTTCGGCTCTCTACGGGCAGCATCACGCCGCTCTGCTCGCGGTGTGCGAGAGCCAGGAGATGCTGGTCGGGCTTGGTGCGGTCGACGACCTGGTCGGGGCGACCCGTTACTTCGACGCGCTCAAGCGGATTCGGGCACTGTTTCCAGTGGAGCAGGCCATCCTGGCCGGCGCCACGATTGATTCCCCATTCGAGGCTGCCTGACAGCGGAGAGATACATGAACGTCACCAGCGCGACCGATAGCACCAGCAAGTCGTCCAGTTCGACCAGCTCGACGACGTCGACGTCGAGCACCGGCGTCGACTACAACACGTTTCTTCGGCTCCTCATTGCAGAGATGAAGAACCAGGATCCGACCAATCCGATGGATACCTCGCAATACATGAGCCAGTTTGCGCAGCTCTCGTCGGTCGAGCAGGCGATGCAGACCAACACCAAGCTCGACGCTCTGCTGTCTTCGCAGTCGCTGTCGCAGGCCGACGGGCTGATCGGAAAGACCGTCAGCTTCACGGATGCGACAGGAGCGAGCTTCAGCGGCAAGGTCGCCTCGATCTCCATCAACAGCGACGGCTCGGTCGCGACACTCGAGAACGGCACGAAGGTCGCGATCGGCCCCGGTCTCACGATCAGCCAGTCATGAACGAACGGGACGCTCTCGACATCGTCCAGGCGGCGATCTGGACCATTATCGTGGCCTCCGGACCTGCCGTCGGTGCCGCGATGCTGGTCGGCACCATCATCGCGCTGATCCAGGCCCTGACCCAGATCCAGGAGGTGACGCTGACTTTCGTTCCGAAGATCATCGTCATTCTCGTGGTCGTTGCCGTCTCCGGCTCCTTCATCGGAGCCCATCTCTCCACCTTCACTGAGATGGTCTATTCGCACATCGAGCGCGGCTTCTGACCCGACGGTCCCGGCCACCTCTGCCACCCTGCCACCACCCCCGCGTAAGCTTTGCACGGCAGATTACGGGCCGGATCCTCTGCCGGTGACCCATGTCCGATACGTTAGCTGCTAGCCTGCCGACCCCGCGACGATTGGGCGCCGACGCCTTTTTCGCGGGCGGCATCGTGGCCATGCTCACGATCCTGTTCCTGCCCATACCGCCGATCCTGATCGATCTCGGCCTCGCGTTCTCGATCGCGCTCTCGGCACTGATCCTAATGGTCGCACTGTGGATCCAGCGGCCGCTTGATTTCTCGGCCTTCCCGACCGTGCTCCTGATCGCGACGATCCTGCGGCTTGCGCTCAACGTCGCAACGACCCGTCTCATCCTGTCGCGCGGCGGGGAGGGCGAAAACGCCGCGGGCCATGTCGTTGCCGGTTTCTCGAAGTTCGTCATGGGTGGTGACTTCGTCATCGGCCTGATCATCTTTGCGATTCTGGTCACGGTGAACTTCGTCGTGATCACCAAGGGCGCAACGCGTATCGCCGAAGTGGGCGCCCGCTTCACCCTGGATGCGATCCCGGGCAAGCAGATGGCGATCGACGCGGATCTATCCGCGGGCCTGATCGACGACAAGGAAGCCCAGCGCCGGCGCCGCGAGCTGGAAGAGGAGAGCGCGTTCTTCGGCGCCATGGACGGCGCCTCGAAATTCGTCCGCGGCGACGCCGTCGCCGGCCTGATCATCACCGCGATCAACATTTTCGGCGGTATCATCATCGGCGTGACGCATCATGGATTGACGCTGGCACGCGCCGCCGACGTCTACACCAAGCTCTCCGTGGGCGACGGCCTGGTAACGCAGATGCCCGCGCTGATCGTGTCGCTGTCGGCGGGCCTGCTCGTCTCGAAGGGCGGCACCAGAGGTTCGGCCGAGCAGGCGGTGTTGCGGCAGCTCGGCGGCTATCCGCGCGCGGTGTCGGCCGCCGCGCTGATGATGTTCGTGCTCGCCTTGATGCCGGGGCTGCCGACGGCGCCCTTCCTGCTGCTCGGCGGCGTCATGGCCTTCGTCGGATACTCGTTGCCGAGGCGGCAGGCAGCCCTGAGGCGCAAGGAAGATGCGCGCAACGCCGACGAACGCGCCCAGGTCGATGCCAAGGAATCCGTCAAGGAATCGCTTAAGACCGCGGAGATCGAGCTGGCGCTCGGCGGCCACCTCTCGGTCCATCTGCTGGGCTCGCGCACCGAGCTGGCGCACCGCGTGGCCAAGATCCGCAAGAAGTTCGCCAAGCAGTACGGCTTCGTGGTTCCCGAGATCAAGCTCACCGACAATCTGTCGATCGATCCCAAGGGATACCAGATCCGGATCCACGACACCCGCGTCGCCCAGGGCGAGCTCAGGCTCGGCGAAGTGCTGGTGCTGGTCGACAAGGATGGCAAGCCCGACGTTCCCGGCGAAGAGGTGATCGAGCCGGCCTTCGGCATGAAGGCGCTGTGGGTGACGGACGCTTTCACCGACGAGGTCAAGCGTCAGGGCTGCAAGCCGGTCGACAATCTGTCGGTGCTGCTCACGCATCTGAGCGAAGTGATCAGGGCCAACCTCGCCCAGCTCCTGTCCTACAAGGACATGCGCGGCCTGCTCGACCGGCTCGATCCCGAATACAAGCGCCTTGTCGAGGATCTCTGCCCGTCGCAGATATCGTATTCGGGGCTGCTGGCGATCCTGAAGATCCTGCTGGCCGAGCGCGTGTCAATCCGCAACCTCCATCTGATCCTCGAAGCCATCGCCGAGATCGCGCCCCATGTGCGGCGCTCCGAGCAGGTGGCCGAGCACGTGCGTACCCGTCTTGCCCAGCAGATTTGCGGCGATCTCTCCGACAACGGCGTACTCAACGTCGTGCGTCTCGGCAACCGTTGGGATCTCGCGTTTCACCAGAGCCTGAAGCGCGACGCCAAGGGCGACGTCGTCGAATTCGACGCCGATCCGCGCCTGATCGAGCAGTTTGCGACCGAAGCCAGCGCCGCGATCCGCAAGTTCACCGAGAACGGCACCAGCGTGGTGCTGGCGGTGACCCCGGAAGCGCGTCCCTACGTCCGGATGATCCTGGAGCGGGTCTTTCCGACACTGCCGATCCTGTCGCATGTCGAGGTCGCGCGCAGCACCGAGATCCGGGCCCTCGGAGCCATATCGTGATCAGCGGCCTCACCGATAGCGTGCTGGTGACGTTCATCGTGTTCTGCCGCATCGGTGCCTGCCTGATGCTGGTGCCCGGCTATTCCAGCGTCAACGTTCCGGCCCAGGTCCGCTTGTTCGTCGCGCTCGTCACGACGTTTGCGCTGACGCCGATCCTGATCGCCGTCCTGAAACCCCTTACGGACAACGCGGCGCCTCTGACGCTCGCGCTCCTTATCTGCTCCGAGCTCGTGGTCGGCTGCGTCATCGGGCTCGGCGGTCGCGTGTTCTTCCTCGCACTCCAGACCATGGCCACCGTGATGGCGAGCGCAATCGGGCTGAGCAACATCCCGGGGACCCCGGTCGGCGATACCGATCCGGCGCCGGCCCTGGTGCCGCTGATCATGACGGCCGTCACCACGCTGTTCTTCATGACCGACCAGCACTGGCAGGTCCTGCGCGGACTGATGAACTCCTACGCCGTCTGGCATCCCGGCGACCGGCTCGGCGGCAGCATGCCGCTCGGCCAGCTCGTCGGCAGGCTGTCGGAGGCGTTCGTGCTGACGCTGCGGATCGCCAGCCCTTTCATCGTCTATTCGGTCGTCGTCAACCTGGCGGTCGGCCTAATCAACAAGCTGACGCCGGCGATTCCGGTCTATTTCATCTCGGTGCCCTTCGTGCTGTTCGGCGGCTTCCTGCTGCTCTACCTCACCAGCGACGAACTCCTGACGCAATTCATGCTCGGCGTCTCGTCGTGGCTGGCGGAGTGATCAATCATGACGTCGCGCGCGGACAAGCTCGGCCGGATGGTCTCGCTCCTGAAGCTCCAGCTTCGGCTGTCAGAGTGGCAGCTCGCTCATCTCCGCCAGCAGGAGCGCAGCTTGCAGGACGAGCAGGAATGGCTGGTCGGAACTCTCAACGAGGGGAAGCCGCCGGCGGGATCATCGAGCGAATCGATCGCGCGGCGCCTGACCAGAGCCAGCGTCGGCGCTCGCGCGATTCAGGCCCAGGCCTCGCAGCAGCTCGACCAGGTTCGCACGGAGAGCCGCCGTGTGAAGCAGTTCGAGCAGGTCGCGAAGGCGGCGCTCGCGGACAAGCTTCGCGACGCCGAGAAGCGATCGCTCGAGGAGATGACGGGAACAAGCCTCACCGTGCGCGAGTGGCCGCCACGGCTAGCCAATCGGACCAAGACATGATCGTGACAGCGACACCCGACCTCGTTCTCGACGTCCTCGACGCCGCCGATCCCGTGACGCAGCGCGCGGCCACCGCGAAGCTCGACGCCCTGAAATCATCGGACGCGGATTTCGCCGCCACGATGGACGCGGAGGTCGGCAAGGCCAAGGCGGCTGCTGCCGATCAATTCGCGACGAAGATCTCGGAACCCCAGTCGGGTGCGGTGAACGGGGCGCCGGTGCAGGTGATCAAGGCGCCGGCATCCGGCGAGGTGTACCGCAAGTTCGAGGCCTTCATCCTCCAGACCTTCGTCGAGACGATGCTGCCGAAGGAGTCGGAGCAGGTCTTTGGAAAAGGCACGGCCGGCGGCGTCTGGAAGTCGATGCTGGCGGAGCAGCTCGGTGCTCAGCTGGCAAAGGGCAAGGGCATTGGCATTGCCAAGCAGCTCGCTGCCGCGCATCCGGCGGGACCGGACGCTTCGGGCAAGGCCGGATGACGATCCGGGAATGGATGACAGAAGTTGAAGGGTGAATTTCCTATGCAGGCACAAGAAGGCGCGGCGGCCCTGGTGATGGAACAGCCGGTCGTGGACCGCGAGGCGATGACGACGGCGGCCGTGTCGGGGGATGCCCTGTTGCCCGTGCTGCTGCCGAATGTCGGCGGCGAGGTGGCGAACGACGGCGCGGACGCGGCGAGATCGGACGAGGTACGCGGCCTGCTGGCTGCGATCCGCCGGCTCGAAGGCATCGTCGAAGAGGAGACGGCCGCGCTCGCGACCGGCAAGAAGATCGACTTCGACGAGTTCAGCGCCCGGAAGAGCCGGAGCATGCTGGAATTCGTCCGTCTGATGCGGGCACGAATGCACCTCGGCGGCGAGGTCGAGATCACCGAGGAGGTCCAGCGGCTGCGCGAGAAGCTCGAGCGAAACCGTTCCATCCTCGAAATGCATTACGATGCGGTGCGCGAGGTTGCGAGCATCATCGTCAAGGCCATCAAGGACGCCGAATCGGACGGCACCTATACCGGCCGCGCAGCACAGGACGGAAAATGATCAGACTCGTGCTAGCCGGGCTCTGGGTATGCATCCTCACCGCGGGAACGAGCTATGCCGTGGCCTATTGGAAGGAAAATGGCAGTCTGCTGCCGGCAAAGGATGAATATCTCGACGGGCTGCAGTACCAGAAGACGCGGGCCCTGAGCGTGCCAATGGTCGAGAGTGGCAACGTGCAGGGCTACATCGTCGCGCGCTTCGTCTACACCGTAGAGGCGCGGACCATGCATCAGCTCAACGTGCCGCCCGAGCCGTTCGTCGTCGATGAAGCCTTCCGCAGGATCTATGCCGACGACCGCCTGGATTTCAGAAAACTCGCCCGTTACGACCTCTCCATCCTCACAACGGCCATCAAGCAGCGTGTCAACGAGCGAATGCAGGCCGAAGTCGTCCAGGACGTCCTTGTCGAGGACTTCAATTACGTGTCGAAGGAAGAATTCCAGCAGAAGCCCTAGGCATTACCGGTTCTGATTGAATCAGAAGCGAGCCTCTAGAATCATACTTAGACGCGAGCCGCGGCGCCGGTACTGCCGCGCCTCTGTTCGCCGTTGATGTCGCTGAAACTACAACGGCCCCTGCGAAGGTGGTTCGCGAGGCCGTTGTCGGTTGCGTGGCAGCGCCCTGCCGATCAGTTTCCGGCCGGATACGCCGCCGGAGCGGCATGCGACCTGTTGAGCAAGATGCCGACTTCGTCGAGCTCCTGCATCGGCACGTCGATGGTTTCGCCGGCCGGGATGTCGAGGCGGTACCCGACGTAACGCCGCGCCACGATCGCATCGAAGCCGAGGCGGTCGCGGAGCTTCTTGCGCAGTTTGCTGACGTGGCTCTCGATCACGCTCTCGTCGAACGTCGCTTCGAAGATGCCGTAGACCGCGTTGAAGATCTGCGTCTTGGTGACCCACTTGCCGTGGTTGCTGACCATATATTCGAGAATGCGCAGTTCGCGGCGTGGCAGGGTGAGGGCGTGGCCAGCGATCTCGGGGTCACGTCCGTTGAAGAAGACCTGGATCCTGGTCTCGCAGGGCCTCGGCAGTTCCCCGACCCGGCGGCGCGCAACCGCGGCCGTTCGGGCGAGGATCTCGCGGAGGTGAATCGGTATGTGGACGACGTCATCGACGCCCGATTCGAAGAGCTCCAGCGTGTTCTTGAGCATCTTTTGGCCGCTCATGGCGATGATGGGCGCCGAGGAGCGCTTGCGCATCGCCCGCGGCAGGCTTCCTCGGGTGTCGCAATCCCCGAGGAGGAAGGCGTCCACCGCGGCCAGATCCGATTCACTCGCAGATTGCAGCCAGTCCCAGAATTCTCCGGAGGAGAAGCCGATCGACGATACACCTTCGCGAACGAGCCCTCCGACATAGCTGTTCGTGACGCTCTCGCGATCATCAACGATAATATACATCAGTCTTTCGCCCCTGTTTCGCACTTGTTACGGCCGGTTGGTTGTTGTGATGCCCGGCTCGGCAACTGTGCTGTTTGACGATATTCCTTCCCGCGAACCGTTATTATGGTTTCGATATTCGCGGGCAGCCCTACGCATTCAGTGCCTGCGTCTCGCAGGCCTGCTACTTCGACTCGATACTGAACGCTTACTGCGTGAGGCTCGGCGGGTGTCTTGCGGATCACCTCGCGGAGCGGATTGAGAAAGCGACCTAGAACAATTGCGCCAAGTCGCTCATGCGTCCGAACGCTACTGTACTGTGTCAATCCCCTCGCCAACTGGCGAGAATCACTTGAGTAGGACCGTAACAATTGCCGATTTCCGATCAAGCGTGCGCAACTAAGCGTTTGCTACACGTGCTTGATGCTGTTGGTTTGGTTCGAGTTGTTTCTTTGTATATTCAATCGCATCAGTTGATTTGGAATTCGAACTAGTTTTGCACCTTGGCGGTTCCAAACTTCCGCATCCCCGTATGATTACAGCTATTTCGGGTGGTGCTGCGCTTCATGCACATTGATGGATTTTCAACCCGGGATTGACTCTCGTCATCGCGTTTCCACGTGCGACAATTCGACTCATGTATGGCGAGGCGACTCCAGCTTGGCGAAATCTTGGCGAGGGTGTGTCTTTCGAGTCGCACTCTCGCCACGTGCGTGACGCGTTTGACTCATGTGACGTCGCATCGCGCGTGATGAGAAGTTTTCGATGCGCACGTTTCAGGCAAGCTTCGGCAAATAATGTCACCGTTCGACAGATCGAACCGAACGGAGCATTCTCGCATGTTGTCCGATGGACAAGCTCGTCCCAACGCGAACGCCGATGTTTCCGCAGCGGCGAAACCGGCCGCGGAGACGCGCGATGCCAGAGACAATGCGGCGCCGACGGCCAGGCCTTTTGTAAATGCCAAGCATTTTGCAAATACCAAGCCTGCTGCAAATACCAAGCCTGCGAACACCAAGCCTGCGTCGGCAGCAGCGAGTGATGAAACTCTGGCGAAAGAGGCGCTCGAGGGTCTGAAGCGTATTCGCGCCAAGGCGCGCCTCGACAAGATGGCAATTTCCAAGCCTACGCCCATCGTGATCAAGCCGGCCGTGATCGTGGCCAAGCCGCCGCCCCCGCGTCCGACATGGGTCGTGCCGCTCGCGACATTGGCGGTCGCTGCGATCCTGGTCGTCTGCGCCTGCACCGGAGTGATCGCCTATCTCACCATGCAGCCTGCCCAGAGCAACGTCGCGGCCAACACTGAGATCAGGAATCTGCGCGAGACGGTGGCGCAACTGCGCAGGCAGGTGTCGGGCGTGTCCGACAATCTCGACGGCCTCCGCACCGCGGTCGACCAATCGAGCAAGGCGACCAATGACCGTTTTGGCCGGTTTGGCGAAAATCTTGATCGCATCGAACGGGTGGGCTCGTCCTCTACGGTGAAGCTCGACAAGCTTGCCCAGGTGCAGGCCCAGGCTCCGGCGCCCGTCGCCACACAGCCAATGCCGATGATGGCCTCGGCCGCTACGCCCGAGATCACGGGATCGGTAGCACCTTCCGAGCGCATCTCGGCGCCGCGCAAGACGGTCAAGGGCTGGTCGGTCCGCCAGGCCTATGAGGGGATCGCGATCCTGCAAGGCCCGAACGGCGTCGTCGAGGCGGTGTTGGGACAGCAGGTGCCCGGCCTTGGCCGTATCGAGGAGATCAAAAACGAGAACGGACGTCTGGTGGTCGAGTCCAGCGGGGGCGTCATCTATTCGTCACGCAAGGCCACGCCCTGATCGAGGGCCACTTCTATTTGCGGTGATGCTCGAAGCTGGTGCATAGCAGATCGACCTCCGCCTCCGCGATCGGCGCCCGAAACAGGCGGCAGCTGAACTCGGCGATCGTCCTGCTGTCCGTGGTGGTGCGATCTTCGCGGAGGAAGATGCATCGCTTGCAGACGTCGGTATGGTGCCGCTGTTCGGCCGCATCGGCCTGATCGAGCGCGTGCCGGAGTGTGTCGCGAAAGCGAGTCTTGGCCTCGTCGTCGAGAACGGCAATGGCCTCGAGCAGAACGCTGATGGGGTCGCGCACGAGAAATTTCTTGCCCTGCTGCGTCACGCTCAGCAACACGGAGCGCTTGTCCATGGCGGAGCGCTTGCGCTCGATGTAGCCCAGTCGCTCGAGCTCGCCGATGATGAACGAGGCGGTGGCGCGCGTGGTGCCAACGTAGCTGGCGAGCGCCGAGGGCGTCCGGGAAAACCGGTTGGCACGGGAGAGGAAACGCAGCGCCATCCATTCGCGGTCGCGCAGGCCATGCTTGGCGCCTTCGAACCACAGGATGCGGGCCGTCTGCCCCAATAATTCGATCGCTTCGCGAGCCAAATACATTTCAATATCTTTACTCAATTCAGCTTTTGGCAGCGCAATCCGGGTGGCTGATAATGAAGCTCCCTGAGAGAGGCGGAACCTTCCAGTCGTGGAACTAGAGCGTCACGAACAAAGTTCGAGTAAATCCCCCGGCTCAACTCTTCTGAAAATTTCACTCAAATGACCGCGGTGTACGCGCAGATTCCGCTCGCGCGGGATGTGCGTGCAACATGATGTGTCGCTGCGACCACCGCAAAGCCCATTTGTTGCGCGATGCGCTTCGAATCGCGCGAGCGGACGGATCGGCAGCAACTCGGGCAGCGGAAAAGGGGGCGAGAGAACCACCGTTTTCGGTTAATGAATGTTGCGTTGCAATGCGGCTAGGCGGTTAAATCGAAATAGGATCGAGCCCGGGAATGATCGAGCAAGTGAAGCCGTTCAGCGTCAAGCGCGCAGCATTGGCCGCCACCGTCGGCAACATGCTCGAGTTCTACGACTTCATCACCTACAGCTTCTTCGCCATCCAGATCGGCCATACCTTCTTCCCGACGGGAAGCGAGTACGGCAGCCTGATGCTGTCGCTGGCGACTTTCGGCGCCGGCTTCGTGACGCGGCCGATCGGCGGAATCGTGCTTGGGATCTATTCCGACCGGATCGGCCGGCGGCCTGCCATGCTGCTGAGCTTCGCGCTCATGGGGCTATCGATCCTGACCATCGCGCTCACGCCGTCCTATCGATCGATCGGCCTTGCAGCGCCCGTCATCGTGATCGGGGCGCGTATGGCGCAAGGCTTTGCTCTGGGCGGGGAGGTTGGACCGACCACCGCCTATCTGATCGAGATCGCCCCGCCCCAGCATCGCGCGCTGGTGGTGGCCTGGCAACCGGCCAGCCAGGAGATCGCCGCGACCGCAGGCGCGCTCGTCGGCGTCATCCTGAGTAAGACGATGGGGCCGGAGATGCTCGACGCCTATGGCTGGCGGGTGGCGTTTCTGATGGGAGCGGTGTGCCTGCCGTTCGGGTTCTGGATGCGCCGGACGCTGCCCGAGACTATCCCGCAGGCCGAAGCCGGTGCCCGCACCGTCGAGCACACTGGTCATCTCTCGCAGGCGAGACGGCACCTTGGCGTCATCGGACTTGCGCTGATGATCCTGGCAAGCGGCACGATCTCGACCTACGTCACCCAATACATGACGACCTATGCGCAGAACACGCTGCATGTGTCGTCGACACTGGCTTTCGCCGTGTCGCTGGTCAGCAACGGCATCCAGTTTGTCGGCGCGCTGGTCGGGGGCTGGCTGGCAGATCGTCTCGGTCGCAAGCCGGTGATGATCTGGCCGCAGCTCGCAACGCTGCTGCTGACCTACCCGACCTTCCTCTGGATCGTCCATGCCCCCGGCGCGTTGTCGCTCCTGGTTGGTTTCGGTGTTCTGTCCGTCATCGGCTCGCTGCCGTTCACTGCGTTCTACGCGACCTTCACCGAGGCGCTGCCCCAGAACATCCGCGGCGGTGTGTTCGCGACCGTCTACGCGGTCGCGATCGCCAGCTTCGGCGGTACGGCGCAGCTCGTGGTCACCTGGCTCCTCCACGTCACCGGAAATCCGCTGGCGCCGGCCTGGTACCTGCTGCTCGCGGCGATCGTCGGACTAGTCGCGATGAGCCTCATGCCCGAGACTGCGCCAGTGAAACAGCATCAGAACAAGACCTGAAAACACGGCCTGAAAGCAGCGCGTTCGCAGGCTGGTGATTTGCGTTCTGCCGGCAACTATGGCGAATGCGTCGCCTGAACGATCAGGCGCACGCATCAGGAAGGATGAACCCATGAGTATCGATACCACCATGACATCCGACGTCGTCGGGCTGACCAAGGTCGCTCCGGTCGCGCCGCGGATTCATGAGCGCGACTGCGGCCGTCGCCGCCGGCTACACGCTTGCGGCCGGGCCCGTGCGCGCCGAGGCGATCACGACCGACACCCGCGGCCTCCAGACCGGGGACGCCAAGATCAAGGTCGGCTCCGAGCAGATGCATGCGTATTTTGCCCGCCCCGCCGGCAACACCAAAGCGCCGGTGATCATCGTGGCGATGGAGATTTTCGGCCTGCACGAATACATCAAGGATGTGACGCGGCGCCTCGGCAAGCTCGGCGCTTTCGCGATCGCGCCCGACTATTATTTCCGCAAGGGCGTCGATTTGACCAAGGTCACCGAGATCAAGGACCTGCTGCCGATCGTCAATGCCAAGCCGGACGCGGAGCTGCTGTCCGATCTCGATGCGACGGTGGCGTGGGCGGGATCGCAAGGCGGCGACACCGGTAAGCTCGGCATCATCGGCTTCTGCCGCGGCGGACGCACCGTCTGGGAATATGCCGCTCACAGGGGCAGCCTCAAGGCCGGCGTCGCCTTCTACGGTCCGCCGGTCGATCCAGCCAATCGGCCGTGGCCGAAGAGCCCGATGCAGCTCGCGCCCGAGATGAAGGCACCGGTGCTCGGCCTCTACGGCGGCGCCGATACCGGCATTCCCGTCGCCCAGGTCGAGCAGCTCAAGACAGCCTTGGAGCAGAACAAGAAGACGGCCGAGTTCAAGATCTATCCGGAAGCGCCGCATGGCTTCCATGCCGACTACCGCGGCAGCTATCGCAAGGACGCAGCAGAAGATGCCTGGAAGCAGGCCCAGGCCTGGTTCAAGAAGTATGGCGTGTTGAGCTGACGCTTGATCATGATCCTCCTTCCCCCGCTTGCCACAACGCATCCAGGGCGTGGCGGTAGGTCGGATAAGCAAGCGTGACGCCGAGCTCGCACTTCATTTTCGCGTTGGAGACGCGGGCGCTGCTCGCATAGAAGCTGCGAGCCATCGCCGACATCTCGGCGGTCTCGAACGGCTCTTCCGGCGGCGGTGCAACATTCATCAGCTTCGCCGCGTAAGCGATCACCTCCTGCGGCGGCGCCGGCTCGTCGTCGCAGACGTTCCACGTGCCGCCGCTCGGGTGATGAATCGCAGCCATGATCGCGCTCGCGATGTCGTCGACGTGGATGCGGTTGAACACCTGTCCCGGCTTGATGATGCGCCGCGCCGTTCGAGCGCGCAGCGTCACCAGCGCGTTACGGCCGGGGCCATAGATACCCGCAAGCCGCAGGATCGCGGCGTCGCCACCGGTCGTGTCGGTCCATGCCTGTTCCGCCGCGACCCGCATGCGCGTCCGGTCGAGGTCCGCCTTCGGCGGCGTGCTCTCGTCGACCCAGCCGCCGGCGTGATCACCATATACGCCGATCGTGGACAAATAGACGATCTTGCGGTCGCCGCCCGCCGCCAGCAGGCCGGAGAAGGCCGCGATTGCGGGATCGCCGGCACTGCCGGGCGGGATCGAAACGAGAAGGACATCCGCGTCCCTCATGCGTTCGATCGTCTCGCGTGCCGGACTGCTGCCGGAGAAAGCATGCACCTCGACGCCGGCGAGAGCGCCCCGCTGCGCGGGATCGCGCACCGTGCCGGCGATATGCGAGAAGCGGCCACCGAACAGGCGGACGAAGTGCCGCGCACTGTAGCCGAGGCCAAGGATAAAGAGCAGCATACATCTTCCTTGCAGGTCGGAGTTCCCGTTCGCGCCGCAGCGCGCCTCCGCTCATAAGAGATTTTTGGGTCCGGCAAAAGATATTGCAATTTGTCTCGCCCGCCTGTGCAGGCGATGGTCGCTCACCGGAGGGACGCATCGATCATGCAGGCAGAAGCGCCAGCCATCATGCTATCTGACGCGGCTGAGCTAGTCCGCCGCGCCGCCGCGCTGATCTTCGACGTCGACGGCACCTTGGCTGAGACCGAAGAGCTGCATCGGCAGGCCTTCAACCATGCCTTCGCCCGCCACGGTCTCGATTGGCAATGGGATCGGGCCGTCTACAAGGACCTGCTGCGGGTCACGGGCGGCAAGGAACGCATTCGCGCCCACCATGAAAGGCTGAGGATCGCCGCGCCATTATCGGATGTGGACATCGCGGAACTCCACCGCATCAAGACCGCGCATTATGCCGAACTGGTCCAAACCGGCTGCTGCCCCTTACGGCCCGGGGTGACGGATCTCCTCGTCGCTGCCAAGGCGCGCCGCCAGCGGCTCGCGATCGCGACGACCACGTCGCACGCCAACATCGACGCGCTGCTGTCGCGCGCCCTGGGAAAGTGCTGGGCCGCGGATTTTGATGCGATTGTCGCCGGAGATGACGTGCGGCATAAAAAGCCTGCGCCGGATGTCTATGTCGAGACCCTGGCGCGGCTGAAGCTCAACGCGTCCGACTGCGTCGCGATCGAGGACTCCGCTAACGGCCTGACCGCAGCTTCGCGGGCGAACATTCCCGTGCTCATCACCAGAAGCATGTTCTTCCGGGACGACGATTTTAGCCAGGCGCGGGTCGTGCTGGATGATCTGTCGGGGCTCGGGTGAGGCGGCAAAACAAAAAAACTGAAAAACAACCCCATGCACAGTAGAATGTGCCTGCGGGCCGGGCGCCCTCAATGGACGCGGTGGCTCGCTCTATCGTCCTCAGCTTGCTCGACAATCTGCGCGATCGGGCTTGACTGGTGGTGCACCAGGCGCCAGTCGTCGCCGACGCGCCGAAAATGGTTGGCCGCAGCCAATGCCGTGCCGTCGACGATCTCGATGCAGAGCACGCGCGCGCTGTCGCCATCGACGATGGCCTGCGGTTCCGCGCAGACGATCTGCGGCCGCTCCGGACTCTGCAGGATGTCGCGCCAGCTTCCGATCACCGTGGCCCGGCCGATGATGGCCGGCCAGCCGGGATGAATGCAGGAAATGGCGTCATCGTCCGCCCACATCCGCTCCATTTCGTCGAAATCGCCGGTCGAAAAGGCGGCGTAGAACGCTGCGTTCGCGGCGATCACCTTGCTGTCCTTTGCCATGCCTCTCGGGTGGGGCAATGACAGGCAAAAATCAAGCAAGACTTCCGTCGACTTTCCGTCGATCTGGACCGCAATGCAGCATCGCTGCCCGTTTTGTGGTCACGCCGAGACCAGAATCTCCACCGCACGCCGCGCGCCATCCTTGTAGAGCCGGCCGAGCGCAGCGGTCACGGCTTCGCGCAGGCGCGGCTCGGCGCCCAAGGGCCCGAACACTTTTCCGACGCCGAGCAGCGCGGGTGCCAATCGTTCGGCGACGGGACCTGCCTCGCGCGCCAAGCCGGCGAACTCGGCTGCGAGCGGATCGCGCACGTCGATGGTGCGGCCCTTCTCGTCAAGGCCGCTGACGTAGCGCATCCAGCCGGCCACCGCGAGCGCATGCGTCGCGATCGGCAGGTTCCTGGCGAGACGATCCTGGATCGCGCCGAGCAGGCGCTGCGGCAGCTTTTGCGAGCCGTCCATCGCGATCTGCCAGGTGCGGTGATGCAGTGCCGGATTGGCGAAGCGCTTGAGCAGTGAGGCGCGATAGGCGGCCAGATCTGCGCCTGATGGCATCGTCAATGTCACCGCGGCCTCTTCCATCACCTGCGCGGCGAGGCGCGCGAAATGCGGATCCAGCATGGTGTCGGCGATGGTCTCGTAGCCTGCGAGATAGCCGAGATAGGCCAGCGCCGAATGGCTGGCATTGAGCAGCCGCAGCTTCATCAGCTCGAACGGCTTGACGTCGTTCACCAGTTCGACGCCCGCGGCGGCAAGATCGGGCCGGCCGGCCGTAAAGCGATCCTCGACCACCCATTGCGTGAAGGGCTCGGTCATGACGGGCCATGCATCGCGTAAACCGAGCGCCGATGAAACCGCATCGCGGTCACTATCCGTCGTCTCCGGCACGATCCGGTCGACCATGGTCGAGGGGAAGGCCACCGTATCCGCGATCCACTTGCCGAGATCCTTCGAGCGCAGCGCGGCGAATTGCGTCACGATCCGCTGCACGGTGTGGCCGTTGGCGGCGAGGTTGTCGCAGCTCAGCACGGTGAAGGGCGGGGCGCCCAGCGCCCGCCGGCGCGCCAGCGCGGCGACGATGAAGCCGGGAGCCGAGCGCGGCGCGTCGAAATTGTTGAGGTCGTGCACGACATCAGGATGCCGTTCGTCGAGATCGCCGGTCTGGGGCGTGTGGCAATAGCCCTTCTCGGTGACGGTGAGGGAGACGATGCGAATGGCGGGATCGGCCATTCGCTCGACCAATCGTGCCGGGCTTTCGCGCGCGACCACGCTGTCGAGCAGCGCACCGATGATGCGGTGTTCGGTGCCTTCGGCTGCACGGACGGCAACCGTATAGAGATGATCCTGCGGGGCGAGGGCGTCGCGTGTGTCCGGGCTGCGCAGGCTGGCACCGACGATGCCCCACGAGGTGGCGCCGGCCGCAAGGCAATCATCGATGACGACGGCCTGGTGGGCGCGATGAAACGCGCCAAGGCCGAGATGCACGATGCCAGAGGTGACGCGCGAACGGTCGTAGGCCGGGCGGCGGATGCCGGGTGGCAGCCGGTCGAGATTGGCGCGGCCGAGGCGCATGTCGTCTCTCCCCTTGTTTGGCCGCTGCTTGACATGGCGCCCGTCCTCGGTCAATGCTTGCGGTCAATTGGTAAGACCAATTTTCCAAAATTGGCGGGCCGCGGGCAGCGAGAGCTGCCGGCATGACCCTTTCGGGAGGACCAGCGTGCCGCTGGAAGCTGTGGAGGCGAGACGGCTTTATCGCCAAGTCGCCGATCAATTGCGAAGCCTGATCGACAGCGGCGAGTACGCGGTCGGCAGCCGCTTGCCGACCGAGCGCGAACTCGCCGAGCAGCTCAAGATATCCAGGCCGACAGTGCGCGAAGCCCTGATCGCGCTCGAAGTCGAGGGCCGCCTTCGTATCCGCGTCGGTTCCGGCATCTATGTGATCGAGCCTGCGGCGGTTGCGGCGACCGCGCCTGCTTCCGTCATCGAGGGCCCGTTCGAGCTGTTGCGTGCCCGCGAATTCCTGGAAAGCGCCATCGCCGAAGAAGCCGCGCGCGTGGCGACGAAGGACGACCTTGCCCGCATCGATGCGTCCCTTGTCGCGATGGAGAATGTAGAACACCCCGGCGAAGCCTCGATGGTCCACGACCGCGCCTTCCACGTCGCGATCGCCGGAAGCCTCGGCAATGCCGTTCTGGTGCGCGTGGTCGGCGAGTTGTTCGACCAGCGCCTCAATCCCTATTTCGCGCAGCTTGCGCATTATTTCGAGAGCCCGGGCACGTGGCGCACTGCACTCGACGAGCATCGCGCGGTGCGCGACGCGATCGCGGCGCATGATCCCGGGGCCGCGCGCGAAGCCATGCGCGATCATCTCGCGAGATCCCAGGAGCGCTTTGCGCAGAACTTCGGCGCCGAGAGCGCCGCAGGACCGTCCTCCGGGCGCGCGGCGCGATCGACGGCAAAGCCGACAATACCGGAACGTGCGCCGAAGAAGAAGCGAGCTGCGAGCAGCAGCGCGCGACCGCGATGAGATCGTGCGGCCCGCACCCGCGTTTGGGGGCGGGCGGACAAGAAGCAGATTTAAAAGAAGCAGACTTGAAAAATGGAGGAAAAGTCAGTGTTGAAAAAGATGACAATGGTGCTGGCGGTCTCGGCCGCGGCGATGATTGCTACGGCTGGCGCCGGCATGGCGCAGACCAAGCTCAAATGGGCCCATGTCTACGAGACCTCGGAGCCCTTCCACACTGCTTCGGTCTGGGCCGCGCAGGAGATCGGCAAGCGCACCAACGGGCGCTATGCGATCGACGTCTATCCGGCGTCGCAGCTCGGCAAGGAGGCCGACATCAACCAGGGCCTTTCGCTCGGTTCAGTCGACATCATCATCTCCGGCTCGAGCTTTGCCGCCAAGAGCTTTCCGCCGATCGGCGTGACCTATTATCCCTACACCTTCCGCGATGCCGATCATCTGCTCGCCTACACCAAGAGCGACATCTTCAAGGAGCTCACCAAAGGTTATGAGGACAAGAGCGGGCACCACATCGTCGCGGTGACCTATTACGGCGTGCGCCAGACCTCGTCGAACAAGCCGATCAAGACCTGCGCCGACATGAAGGGCCTGAAGATGCGCGTGCCCGATGTGCCCGCTTATCTCGCTATGCCGCGCGCCTGCGGCGCCAACACCGCGCCGATCGCGTTCGCCGAAGTCTATCTGGCGCTCCAGAACGGTACCGTCGAAGCCCAGGAGAATCCGCTCACCACGATCGAGGCCAAGAAGTTCTACGAGGTGCAGAAGCACATCGTGCTGACCGGCCACATCGTCGACCATCTCAACACGGTGGTGGCCGGTGCGCTCTGGAAGAAGCTCAGCGACGAGGACAAGAAGACCTTCACCGACGTCGCGCAGGAGGCCGCCGCCAAGGCGACCGCGGAGATCAAGCAGAACGAGGCGAAGCTGGTCGCCTTCTTCAAGGAGAAGGGCCTGACCGTCACCGAGGTCGACAAGAGCGAGTTCCGCGACACCGTGCTGAAGAACGTCGCGTTCGAGACCTTCGGCTACCGCAAGGCCGACTGGGAACGCATTCAGGCGGTGAAGTAATGACGTAGTCGCCATCCCGGGGCGGTCCGCTGGACCGAACTACGGTGTGCAATTGCGCACCTGAAAATCTCGAGGTTCCGGGTCTGGTGCTGACGCACCATCCCGGAACGACGTGATCAGTTTGAGGAGCACACCCATGTCCACCGCCGAAACGCACCGGCAGATCACCGCGGACGAGATCGCCCACACCTTCGAGGAAGAGGCGACGCCCAAGGTCGATCTCGGCATCTACGCTTTTGAGGACTGGGTCGCGCTGGCGATCTTCTGGGTGATGGCGCTCGCCGTCTTCCTCCAGTTCTTCACCCGTTACGTCCTCAACGACAGCTACGCCTGGACCGAGGAGATCGCGACCTACTGCCTGATCGGCGTGGTCTTCATCGGCTCCTCGATGTGCGTGCGGCTGTCGCGGCACATCCAGGTCGACCTGCTCTATCGCTATCTTCCGCACCTTGTGGCGCGCGCATTGTCGACAGTGATCGATCTGATCCGGATCGTCTTCTTCGGTTACGCCATCAAGCTGGTCTGGGTCTACATCCAGATCATCGGCGACGAATCCATGACCACCATCAATCTTCCCAAGGACTACGTCTATTACGCCGTGCTGGCGGGCTTCGTGCTGATGTTCGTCCGCTCGGTGCAAGTGGCCATACAACATTTGCGGCAGGGCTACTCGATCCTCGAACGTCCCGGCGCCTACGACGGCTTTGAAGGGTAATTCCATGTTGCTGTTGCTTGGAGGCTTCCTCATCCTCATGCTGCTCGGCGTTCCCGTGGCCATCGCCATGGCGGCGTCGTCGCTGCTCTACATCCTGGTCAGCGGCGTGACGCCCGACGTCACGCTGGCGCAGCGCATGATCGCCGGTGTCGAGAGCTTTCCGTTGCTCGCCGTGCCGTTCTTCATCCTGGCCGGCAATCTCATGAACATCGCGGGCGTCACCGGGCGCATCTATAAATTCGCCGTCGCGCTGGTCGGCTGGATGCGCGGCGGCCTCGGCCACGTCAATATCATTGGCTCGGTGATCTTCTCCGGCATGTCTGGCACCGCGATCGCGGATGCCGCCGGTCTCGGTACCATCGAGATCAAGGCGATGAAGGACCACGGCTACTCCACGGAATTCTCCGTGGGCGTCACCGCGGCCTCCGCCACGCTCGGGCCGATCATCCCGCCGTCGCTGCCTTTCGTGATCTACGGCATGATGGCCAACGTCTCGATCGGCGCGCTGTTTCTGGGGGGCGTCATTCCAGGCGTCGTGCTGACGCTCCTGATGATGGCCACCGTCACCTACTTCGCGCACAAGAACAAATGGGGCAGCGATACGCCGTTCTCCTGGCCGCAATTGGGATCGGCGGGGCTCGAGATCCTCGTCGTATTGAGCTTCCCGATGGCTGTCTGGCTTCTGACGGTCGCCGGTCTCTCCACCAATTGGGCAGTTGGTCTCGGCCTGTTCGCGCTGCTCGCGATCGACTGGTACTTCGACTTCTCCGCGGTGATGGCGCTGATGGCGCCGGTGATCCTGATCGGCGGCATGACGCTCGGCTGGTTCACCCCAACGGAAGCCGCGGTCGCCGCCGTGATCTGGTCGCTGTTCCTCGGCCTGGTACGCTACCGCACCATGACGATGAAAACGGTCGCGAAAGCGACTTTCGACACCATCGAGACCACGGCTTCGGTGCTGTTCATCGTCACGGCAGCCTCGATCTTCGCCTGGCTGCTGACGGTGTCGCAGGCAGCCCAGATGCTGTCGGACTGGATGCTCAGCATCACCCACAACAAATGGGTGTTCCTGGCGCTCGCCAACGTCCTGATCCTGTTCGTCGGCTGCTTCATCGACACCACGGCGGCGATCACCATTCTGGTGCCAATCCTGCTGCCGATCGTGCTCAAGCTCGGCATCGACCCGATCCATTTCGGTCTGATCATGACGCTGAACCTGATGATCGGTCTGCTGCATCCGCCGCTCGGCATGGTGTTGTTCGTGCTCGCGCGCGTCGCAAAGCTCTCGGTCGAGCGCACGACGGTGGCGATACTGCCGTGGCTGGTGCCGCTGATGGTTGCGCTGATCGCAATCACCTACATCCCCGAACTGACCCTCTGGCTGCCGAAATACATGGGACTTTCCAAATGACTTCAACTGCTCTCGCCGCAACCCTGTTTGGCCCCGAAGATCTGCGCATGGTCGAGCATCCGCTCGACAAGCTCGCTGAAGGCATGGTGCGCCTCCGTTTCGGCGCCGGCGGCATTTGCGGCTCGGACATGCATTATTTCCGCCATGCCCGCACCGGCGATTTCGTCGTGAAATCGCCGCTGGTGCTCGGTCACGAGATCTCCGGCGAGGTCGTGGAGATCGCGGGCTCCGCGGCGAACCTGAAGCTCGGCGACCGTGTCGCCGTCAACCCGTCGCGCTGGTGCGGCCATTGCGTCGCTTGCCGCGAAGGCCGGCAAAACCTCTGCGAGAATATCTACTTCATGGGCTCGGCCTCGAAGACACCGCACATGCAGGGCGGCTTTGCCAACTATTTCGACGCGATCCCGGCACAGTGCGTGAAGATTCCCGATCATGTGTCCTATCAGGCCGCGGCGCTCGCCGAACCGCTCGCGGTCTGCCTGCACGCCGTCGCGCGTGCCGGCAACATCGATGGCAAGCGCGGCATCATCTTCGGCGCCGGTCCGATCGGGCTTCTGACCATGCTCGCCGCGCGCCGCGCCGGCATGACCGACATCACGGTGGCCGACATCGCGCCGGCGCCGCTGGCCTTTGCGACCCGGCTCGGCGCCTCTCACGTCGAGAATGTCGCAGCCGGCGAGGAAGGCCTGAAGGCGCAGGCCGCCTCGCGCCCCTACGATGTCGCTTTCGAAGTCTCGGGCACGGCTGCAGGCCTTGCCAGTGCGATCGGTATCGTCAGGCGCGGCGGCGTTGTGGTGCAGATCGGCAATTTGCCGGGTGGCCAGATTCCGGTGCCGGCCAATGCGGTGATGGCCAAGGAGATCGACCTGCGCGGCTCGTTCCGCTTCGGGCTCGAGTTCATGACGGCGGTGGAGCTGATCGCGGACGGCAGCGTCGACGTGCTGTCGCTGGTCACCGCCGAGCGGCCGCTGTCCACCGCGCCGGACGCGCTGCGGCTGGCGCTCGACCGCTCGCAGAGCGTCAAGGTCGTGCTGACCGCGAACTGATCCGGGAGAATTCCTATGATGCTCGAGGGATGGCGCTGGTATGGGCCGGACGATCCGGTCTCGCTGGATGATGTCAGGCAGGCCGGCGCGAGCGACATCGTCTCGGCGCTGCATCAGGTGCCGATCGGCGACGCCTGGACACGTAAGGCGGTCGAGGAGCGCAAGAACTTCATCGAGAGCGGCCAACCCGGGCGCTCGCGGCTGACCTGGTCGGTGGTGGAATCGATTCCGATCCCCGACGACGTCAAGCGTCTCGGGGCTAAAGCGACGCGCTCGATCGAGACATGGATCGCCAGCCTGGAGGCGGTTGCCGCGGCCGGCATCAAGATCATCTGCTACAACTTCATGCCCGTCGTGGATTGGTGCCGCACCGATCTCGAATGGGAGCTGCCGAACGGCGCCCGCGCCATGCGCTTCGATCAAGACCGTTTCGCGGCCTTCGAGCTGCACATCCTGAAGCGTCCCGCCGCCGTCCAGGAATACTCGCCCGAGCAGCAGGCCCGCGCGAAAAAACTGTTCAAGCAGATGAGCCAGGCCGATATCGACTATCTCGTCATGGTCATCGCCAGCGCGCTGCCGGGCTCGACCACCGAGCCGATGACCATCCCGCAATTCCGCGATCGGCTCGAAACATATCGCGACGTCACGCCAAAAATCCTGCGGCAGCATCTCGCCGAGTTTTTGGGCCGCGTCACCCCCGTCGCCGAGCAGCTCGGGGTCTCATTGACGCTGCATCCGGACGACCCGCCGCGCCCGCTGTTCGGTCTGCCGCGCGTCGCGTCCAGCGCCGATGACTATCAGGCGTTGTTCGATGCGGTGCCGTCAAAGGCGAATGGTATCTGCCTGTGCACGGGGTCGCTTGGCGTGCGCGCCGAGAACAATCTTCCCGCGATGGCCGAACGCTTCGGCCCGCGCATTGCCTTTGCGCATCTGCGCGCGACCAAGCGCGAGGCGGATGGCCTGTCCTTCTACGAGTCCGATCATCTCGACGGTGACGTCGACATGGTCGCGGTGCTGAAGGCGCTGCTGAAGGAGAACGCGCGGCGTTCGCCCGGCCAGAAAATTGTGTTCCGGCCCGACCACGGCCATCGCATGCTCGACGATCTCGCGGCCACCAAGCGCACCAATCCGGGCTACACCGCGATTGGCCGCCTCCGCGGCCTGGCCGAGCTCCGCGGCGCGATCCGCGCGATCGAGCATCGATAGAGGCCAAAACTTTATCCATACCGTCATTGCGAGCGCAGCGAACCAAACTAGAATTCCTCCGCGGAAGGACTCTGGATTGCTTCGCTACGCTCGCAATGACGCGGAGGGAGAGGTGCCTCGTCTCAACCTTGTCCCCTTAGGCGCAAAGGCAGAATACGTCCCGGGCACGCGCACAGATTGTCAAAATTCCAGCCATATGCGAAGGTAGCGTCATTCCGTTTTCGATCGACGCATTGCAGCAATAAGCCATTTAGGAGCTTGATGTGAGCATTCTGGTCGAACTTCCTCCCGATCAATATGAGCGACGGGCATTTGCAAAATTCAACGAGACATCAACCGGCTTTGATCTCGACATCGCTCGCGCGATGATGTGGATGTCGCAACTCGCCTACGAGACCCATGTGCCGGACACGATCAACAGGGTCTCTCCTTTCTGGGATCTGTCCGGCGTCAAGTTGCTGAGCCAGCCGGCGCATTCGACGCTGCCGCTGACCGACACGCGCGGGATCATCGCGAGCAAGGGTGACGCAACCATTGTCGCCTTCGCCGGCACCGACCCGCTTCATCTCCTGAACTGGGTCAGCGATTTCACGCTTGGCCGACCGAAGGCGCCCGTGCACCAGGGGTTCGTCGATGCGGCGGCGGCCGTGTGGGACGACGTGAAGAGCGCACTGGCGGCAGCGCTGGCGCGCAAATCACCGATCTTCATCACTGGGCACAGCCTCGGCGCCGCGATCGCGGTGGCAACGGCGGACTTCGCGCGGGAGCAGCTCCAGCTCGCGGATGCGCAGATCTATCTTTACGGTTGTCCGCGCGTGGGCCGCGACGATTTCGTCGCCCTCTACAACGGTACGTTCGGCAGGACGACCTATCGTCTCGTGCACGGCACCGACATCGTCCCGACCGTGCCTCCGCCCGGGCTTGGCTTTCATCACGTCGGCCGTTATCTCGCCTGTGCACGCGGCGCCAAATTCAGCGCCAGCCAGCTCATGACGAATGTTGGTTCGGATGAGCCAATGGCGAATGCTGGAATTGGTGAGCAGGTCCGCAATCTCCTCAGCGGCGTATCCGAGAACACGCGGACGGATGTCGTCGGCAGGCTCACGGTGCTGCTGCCGGCAGGGATCGGCGATCACCTGCCCGATCGTTACTGTGCCGCGCTGACACCCGCCTAGACTCCGGTTTTGATGCGTTTTCTTCACGTGAACCGGTCCACTTCGCCCGAAAACGCTCTAGTAGCAAGCCGCCATCGCGCCGAGCTTCGGATAGAGCCGGTCGATCGCGGCGATCTCGCTTTTCATCTGCGCGGTGATCCAGTCGCGGATCTCGGCGGCGATCGGACGCATCGGCCGGTTGCGCGGTGGCAGGAATTCGCAGATGCGGCGTGTGGTGGTGAGCGTGTCGGAGGCCGGCACCAGCGCGCCGGTCAACAGCCAGTGCGAGGCGACCGTCAGCCAACCGAGCGCGATGCCCTGGCCGAGCAGGGCGGCCTGCATCACGACGGCATAGTCCGTGAAGCTCAGCGCCTTTGCCACACCGCGGCGCCCGGTGAGAAGCGATGCGTAATCCGCGGCCCAGTCGCCCGGCGTCTCGGCGAGCCGAATGATGGTGTTGCCTTCGGCGGGATCGGTTTCGCCGAGATAGGCAGGGCTGCACATCGGCAGCATGACCTCCTTCATCACCAGCGTGCCGCCGGATGACGGCTCCTCGCGATCGCGGAAGCGCATGCCGAGGTCGACATTCTCCACCGGTCCGCGCAGCGCGCCGGAGATCAGCTGAAAGCGCAAATCGACCTGAGGAAATTGCTTCTGCAGCTTGTCGATGCGCGGCATCAGCCAATGCGTGGTGAAGGCGGAGGAGACCGACAGTGTCACCGTCTCGGTGCCCTTGCGGCGGCGCTCGATCTCGACCAGCCCGCTTTCGATGCTGCGAAAGCCTTCGAGCACGCGGCGATACAAGAGTTCGCCGTCCTCCGTGAGCACCGCGCGTCCCGCCTTGCGATCGAACAGGCGGACGCCGAGATAGTCCTCGAACTGACCCAGCATCCGGCTCACCGCAGGCTGGGTGACGTTCAGTTCGGCGGCCGCCGCCGTGAAGCTGCCATTGCGCGCCGCTGCGTCGAAGACGAACAGGGCGTTACTTGAGGGCAGCATCCGGCGCAGCTCTGGCATAACACCATGTTATGACCCAGGTGAGAATTTGGCAATTGCCGAGTTTTGCCAAGTCTGGTGTCATTGGCGTCATAGCCAAAAGACAGGGCCTGCGAGCGAAGATGTTGGTGCGGTGCACGCTTCGACCAGGAGTGCTCAAATTCCTGTCTATAAAGCAGGCTTATGGCGCGCAGTGAAGCACGCCGGCTCAGGAGATGGCGAGGTCGATCGTTGGACAAACGAGCGGAAAGCGTCGAGATCAGATCCGCGAGCAAGGCCTATGGTGCCGTTCGCGCCCTCGACGACGTGTCCCTCAATGTCGCCGCCGGCGAGTTCGTCTCCCTGCTCGGCCCCTCCGGCTCCGGCAAGACGACGTTGCTCGGCATCCTCGGCGGCTTCATCCTGCCATCGAGCGGAACGATCTTGTTCGGCGGCCGCGACGTCACCTGGATGCCGCCGCACAAGCGCGACATCGGCGTCGTGTTCCAGAACTACGCGCTGTTCCCGCATATGAGCGTCGGCGAGAATGTTGCCTTTCCCTTGCGCGCGCGACGGCTGCCGAAGGCGGCCTGGCCGGATAAGGTGCGCGCGGCGCTTTCGATGGTCGGTCTTGCCGGCTACGAAGAGCGCGGTATCGCGCAACTCTCCGGCGGCCAGCGCCAGCGCGTGGCGCTCGCACGCGCCATGATCTTCGAGCCGCGGCTGATCCTGATGGACGAACCGCTGTCCGCGCTCGACAAGCAACTGCGCGAATCCATGCAGATCGAGCTGCGCGCGCTGCACAAGCGCATCGGCGCCACCATCATCTACGTCACCCACGATCAGCGCGAAGCGCTGACCATGAGCGACCGCGTCGCCGTGATGAAGGACGGCAGGCTGATCCAGATCGACGCGCCCGAGCGCCTGCACGATCATCCCGCGGATTCCTTCGTCGCGAGTTTCATTGGCGAGGCCACGATGCTTCCCGTGCGACGCGTCGATGCCTCCGGCGTTGCGCTCGGCAATGTGCTTCTGCGCAGCGCCCGCGCCATTCCCGACGGGGACGCGCTGATGCTCGCCGTGCACAGCGAAAAACTGCTGATCGACGATGGTGCGCCGGACACCGCCTGCAATCGGCTCACCGGCACGGTCACCGACATCGTCTATCAGGGCGAGAGCCTGCGCATCTTCCTGGCGCTCGCCGATGGCATCGTGCTCAGCCTGCGCCAGGCGAGCTATCACCAGGCCTACAGCCGCATCCCGCCGCTGGGCGGCAGCCTTACCGTGACCCTTCACCCCGAGGACACCATCGTCGTGCCCAGGGTGAGGGACTGAACCCAAGCCTTGTCCAACCGAGAGAAGAAGCCAAAAATGTCGTCAGCAGCCTCGTTCAGCAATTTCAAGGTTCTCACCTTCGACGTCGTCGGCACCTTGATCGATTTCGAGACCGGCGTGCTCTCCGCGGTGCGCCGGATCTCGGGCAAGTCGCCGGCCGAGCTCAGCGACGACAAGATCTTCGAATCCTACAAGCGCGGTCGCGACAAGCACCACGAGCGTTCGAGCGAGGTGATGTTCCATGTCTATCGCTATCTTGCCAAGGAACTCGGGCTGCAGGCCGATGACGCCTCCTGCGACGTGTTCCAGCTCGCGGTGCTGCGCTGGGGACCGTTCCCAGACTCGGTCGAGGCTCTGAAGCGCCTGAGAACCAAATTCCGCCTGGTCGCGATGACCAATGCCGACCGCGTCGCGCTGTCCTGTTACGCGCACGCGCTCGGCAATCCCTTCGACGATACCGTTTGCGCCGACGAGACTGGCGTTGCGAAACCCGATCCGGAGTTTTTCGCCTACAACAAGGGCCGCCAGTCCGCTTTCGGCTACAAGCAGTCCGATATCCTTCACGTCGCGCAGAGCCAGTATCACGACATCGGGATTGCGCGGAAACTCGGCTACAAGGTGTGCTGGATCGAGCGCCGCCAGGGCATGGCCGGTTTCGGAGGCACACCGGCCGTGGAGACGCTGACCAAGCCGGACTTCCATTTTCCGACGTTGAAGGCGCTTGCCGATGCGGCCATCGGGCCGGCGGCGTAAGGCATGAGCGGTGGCATGACACGGGACTGGAACGCGCTGCCGTCGGCCAACTCGCTGTGGGCCGCCACGGCCGAGCCGGCGCGCGAGTTTCCGGTCGTGTCAGGCGAGCACCAGGCGGATGTGGTGATCATCGGTGCGGGCTACACGGGCCTGTCTGCTGCGCACCACACCGCCAAAAGCGGTTTGTCGCCGATCGTACTCGAGGCCAACCGCCCGGGCTGGGGCGCGAGTGGACGCAATGGCGGCGTGATCACCGCAAAGTTCCGCCTCTCGTTCCGCGAGATCGACGCCGTGCACGGCCGCGCCATGGCGCAGCGCATGTACGGGATCGCGCATGAATCCACTGATATCGTCGAGGAGCTGGTCTCCGAATTTGGCATCACCAGTGCCGCGTTGACGCGCACCGGCCAGGTCAAGGCCGCTCACAACGAGACGACCCTGAAGGCCGCGATCGACGAGGCCAACTGGATGAAGCGCGAGATGGGGGATGCGGAGGTCCGCATCCTCGACAAGGGGCAAGTGCGCGACGAGACTGGCTCCGACATCTTCGTCGGCGGCGTGCTCAATCCCGGCTCCGGCGGCATCCATCCGCTGAATTATCTGCGCGGCCTTGCCGATGGCGTGGCGCGCCGCGGCATCCCGATTTTCCAGGAGTCGCCGGTCGTAAGGCTCCGCCGCGACAACAGCGGCATCGTCGCTGAAACGCCGCAAGGCGCAGTGCGGGCAAAGCACGCGATCATCGCCACCAACAGCTATTCCGACCTCACCGGCGCGACGACGAACATGCAGCGCACGCTGATCCCGTTCCGAAGCGCCATCATCGCGACCGACAGGCTGCCGCGCAACCTCGCGGGAAGCCTGATGCCGACCGGGCGCACCTACACCGAGACCAAGCGCATGATGCGCTGGTTCCGCATGGTCGACAATCGTGTGATTTTTGGTGGCCGCGGCGCGTTCGGCAAGCAGGATTCGGAAACCGCTTTCGACGCGTTGCGCAAGGCGATGGTCGGAATCTTTCCCGACCTTGCCGACGTCCCGCTCGCCTACAAATGGTCGGGCCTGGTCGGGATGACGTTGGACTCCGTGCCGCATATCGGCCGGCTCGACGACCGCACGCTGTTCTCGATGGGCTACAACGGCGCGGGCGTGGCGATGTCGAGCCTGATGGGCCGCTATCTCGCCGCTTTCGTGCGCGGCGAGACGCCAGAGGTCGGGCTGCTCGACGCGAGGCGATTGAAAGCCATCCCGTTCTATCCGTTGCGCGAGCCCGCCGTGCGCATGGTCGCCGGCTGGTACCAGTTTCTCGATGCGATCGGACAGTGACATTTAATTAGTGACAGAGGAGGCGAGGATGACGACGAAACGAGATTTTCGATTTGGCTACGCTTTGTTGGGCGGATCGCTCGGAATGTTCGCAACAACCGGCATCGCCGCCGCTGCCGAACAGATCACCTTCGTCTCGCAAGGCGGCGCCTACCAGCAGGCGCAGACGGCGGCGATTCTCGATCCCACCGCCAAGAAGCTCGGCATCACCGTCAACCAGGACTCCATTCCCGATGCCTGGCCCGCAATCAAAACGCAAGTCGGCAGCGGCAAGCCGATCTGGGATGTCGTCGATACTCCGACCGGCAACTGCCTGCGTGGCGGCGAGCAGGGGCTGATCGAGAAGCTCGACTTCTCGAAGATCCCGAATGGCGCCGCGATGCCGGAGTCCTATCGCAGCCCCTATTCGGTTTCCTACGAGTTCTATTCCAGCGTACTGGCTTACAGCCAGAAGACGTTTCCGAAGGACGCGCCGAACAGCTGGGCCGATTTCTGGGACGTCAAGAAATTTCCCGGGCGCCGCGCACTGCGTAACCACCCGTTCGCGACGCTCGAGGCGGCCCTGATGGCCGACGGCGTCGCGCCCGACAAGCTCTATCCGCTCGACGTCGAGCGCGCCTTCAAGAAGCTGGAAGAGATCAAGCCGCACATCACGGTGTGGTGGACCTCCGGTGCGCAGTCGGCACAGCTTCTCAATGACGGCGAGGTCGACATGGAGATGGCCTGGAACGGCCGCGTCAGCGCAGTCGCGAAGGAAGGCGCCAAGGTCGCCTTCACCTACAACCAGGGCGTTTTGCAGAGCACCTCGCTCTGCATTCTCAAGGGCGCGCCGAATCTCGAGACGGCAGTCAAATTCCTCAACGAGGCCGTCGATCCCGTGCACCAGGCCAATCTGCCGCTCAATATCGATTATGGTCCGGGCAATCCCAAGGCGTTCGAGACCGGCGTGATCAAGCCCGAGCGCGCCGCGCAATTGCCGAGCGAGCCCGCGAACGCGGCGAAGCAGGCGCTGATGTCCTACGCCTGGTGGTCCTCGCCGGCGGGCGAAGCCGCCGAGAAGCGTTGGGCGTCGTTCATGCAGAAGTAGGCGAAGCGGGCCGCGTCGATGACATCCGTGCCGGATCCCTCCCAAAAGCATCAGCGTCGCGAACACGGCCTGATGCTGGCATTGGTGTCGCCGGCGCTGCTGGTGATCTTGGCTCTGATCGTGCTGCCGGTCGGCTGGCTCGCCTGGCAGTCGATCTACCATGACGGCTTCACGCTGGAGAATTATCGCCGCGTCTTCACCGAAGACATCTACTGGCGCAGCTTTGCGCTGACCTTCGAGATCAGCCTCGTGGTCACGGGAATCGCGCTGCTGCTTGGCTATCCCGTGGCCTACCTCGCCAACTCGGTGCCGAAAGGATGGAGCATTCTCATCCTGTCGCTGGTCGTGCTGCCGTTCTGGACCAGTGTGCTGGTGCGCGCTTATGCCTGGCTGGCGCTGCTCCAGCGCACCGGTGTGATCAACCAGCTTTTGCGTTATCTCGAGGTGACGAGCGAACCGCTCGCGCTGGTGCACAACACCTTCGGCACGGTGGTTGCGACGGTACACATCCTCTTGCCGTTCATGGTGCTGCCGCTCTACGCCACCATGCAGAAGATCCCGTCCGACCTCATGCAGGCCGGCGCCAGCCTGGGAGCGAGCCCGTCGCTCACCTTCGTCCGCGTCTTCCTGCCGCTGTCTCTGCCGGGCGTGCTGGCAGGCTGCACCATGGTGTTCGTGCTCTGCCTCGGTTTTTACATCACGCCGGAACTGCTCGGCGGCGGCCGCACGGTGATGGTGTCGATGCTGGTGAGCCGCAATGTCGAGCTATACAACCAGTTCGGCGCGGCGAGCGCAGTCGCCGTCGTGCTGCTCTTAAGCGTGCTCGCGATCTTCTTCGTCGTCAGCCGCTTCATCTCGCTCGATCGCATATTGGGGCAGAAATGACGCGATTGTCACCCGCCCGGATCGCCCTCTATGTGATCAGCGCGCTGGTGCTGATCTACCTGATCCTGCCGGTGCTGATCATCGCGCCGATCTCCTTCTCCAGCGCGCGTTTTCTGACCTTTCCGCCACCGTCGTTCTCGCTGCGCTGGTATCAGCAGTATTTCTCCAACGCGGCCTGGATGCAGGCGACGCGGGTAACGCTGACGGTCGCGCTCCTTACCGTGCTTATCGCAACGCCGCTCGGCGTCTCCGCCGCCTATGCCATCAGCCAGTCGAAGCTGCGGATCATGCGGCTGATCCACATGATGCTGCTGTTGCCGCTGGTGGTGCCGATCATCATCACTGCGGTGGGGATATTCTTCCTCTATGCCAAAATCGGCTTGGTCGCGACGCTGCCGGGCCTGGTGCTCGCCAATGTGATGCTGGGGCTGCCTTACGTGATCATTTCGGTGCTGGCGGGCTTGCAGAGTTTCGATCCGGCGCAGGAGATGGTCGCACGCAGCCTCGGCATGAATCGCCTGCGTAGCTTCTTCGCGGTGACCTTGCCGCAGATCAAGTCCAGCGTGGTCGCAGGCGGCATCTTCGCCTTCATCTCGGCGATGGACGAGACCATCGTCGCGCTTTTCATCTCCGGCGGCCAGTATCAGCCGCTGACCAAGCGCATGTTCACCGCCCTCCGCGACGAGATCGACCCGACCATCGCTGCCATCTCGACGCTGATGACGGCGGCCTCCTTCGTGCTGGTACTGCTGGCGAGCGCGCGGCAGAAAAAGGGCGGGTGATTTTTGTTCATCGTCCTGGCGAAAGCCAGGAGGTCCTGGCTTCGCCAGGACGACACCGAATGCTTGGCACGAACTTCGCCGTCTCACGCTTTCGCCGCCGGCCACGCCAAAATCATCTCCACGATCTGTGCCCTGCTGTTTGCCGGCACGTCGGCCTCGCTGAGGTCGCGGTCGAATAGGGCACCGATCTGGTTCGGCCAGGTCGTCAACGAAGGCGTCGAAGCTCGCCACCTCTCGTCCGGCAAGCGGCTGCGACATGGGCTGCAGTGCAACCAGCAGGGGCGGGCATGACGCCTGCGCAGGGTGCGAGGAGCCTTTCGATCTTGCGCGCCCTGTCGGCCTGTCCTACGCCAGCTCCGAGCAAAATTTCGCGAAGCTGCGAAACGCATCGCCAAAGCCTTGAGGGAGCCGTCATGACCATTCGCAACGCCCGCACCGGGGGCCAGATCCTGATCGATCAGCTCGTCGCCCAGGGCGTCGAGCGCGTCACCTGCGTGCCGGGCGAGAGCTATCTGGCGGCGCTGGACGCGCTGCACGACAGCCCGATCGACGTCATGATCTGCCGCGCCGAAGGCGGTGCGGCGATGATGGCGGAAGCCTATGGCAAGCTCACCGGGCGTCCCGGCATCTGCTTCGTCACCCGCGGCCCCGGCGCCACCAATGCGAGCCACGGCGTCCACATCGCGATGCAGGATTCCACGCCAATGATCCTGTTCGTCGGTCAGGTCGACACCGGCATGCGCGAGCGCGAGGCGTTTCAGGAACTCGACTACAAGGCGGTGTTCGGCACCATGGCGAAATGGGCGGTCGAGATCGATCGTCCCGACCGGATTCCGGAGTTGGTCGCGCGCGCTTTCCGCGTCGCCATGCAGGGCCGTCCCGGTCCCGTGGTGATCTCGCTGCCCGAGAACATGCTGACCGAGACCGCAGCCGTTGCGGACGCCATGCGCATCGAGCCGGCGGTGAGCTGGCCGGCGCCTGCCGATATCGAGCGCGTCGGCGCCATGCTTGCGAGCGCCAAGGCGCCGCTCGTCATTCTTGGCGGCTCGCGCTGGACGGATGAAGCGACCCGGAGCATCGCGCGCTTTGCCGAGCGGTTCGACCTGCCGGTCGCGACCTCGTTCCGCCGGGCCTCGCTGATCGACGCCGATCACTCGCATTATGCCGGCGATCTCGGCATCGGGCCGAGCCCGGGCCTGAAGGCGCGCATCAACCACGCCGACGTCATTTTGCTGATCGGCGGCCGCATGTCGGAAATGCCGTCCTCATCCTACACGCTGCTCGACATTCCGACCCCGCGGCAGAAGCTGATCCACGTTCATCCCGGCTCGGAAGAGCTCGGCCGCATCTATCAGCCTGAGCTCGCGATCCAGGCCACGCCCGCCGCCTTCGCGGCCGCGGTCGAGACGCTGAAGCCGGCAGGCGCCGTTGCCTGGAAGGGCGAGGCCGCCAAGGCGCATGCCGACTATCTCGCCTGGACCGAAAAGGCGCGCGAGCTGCCGGGCACGTTCCAGTACGGCCAGGTCATGACCTGGCTGCGCGATCGCCTGCCCAAGGACGCGATCGTCTGCAACGGCGCCGGCAACTACGCCGGCTGGATCCATCGCCATCATCGCTTCCACAGCTTTGCCGCCCAGCTCGCGCCGACCTCGGGCTCGATGGGATATGGCGTGCCGGCGGCGGTGCTCGCGAAACGGCAATATCCGGATCGCACCGTTATCGCGTTCGCTGGCGACGGCTGCTTCCTGATGAACGGGCAGGAATTCGCGACTGCCGTGCAATACGATGCGCCGCTCGTCGTCATCATCGTCGACAATGCGCAATACGGCACCATCCGCATGCACCAGGAGCGCGACTATCCGGGACGCGTGGTCGGCACCCAGCTCAAGAACCCGGATTTTGCGATGTACGCAAAAGCGTTCGGCGGCCATGGCGAGCGCGTCGAGCGCACCGAAGAGTTCGCGCCGGCGTTCGAGCGTGCGCTCGCCTCGGGCAAGCCGTCGATCCTCCACTGCATCATCGATCCGCGCGCGATGTCGGTCGGCAAGGACTTCGCCCCTGCGGTGAAGGCTTAAGCGATGTCGGAGGGCCGCCACGTCGCCATCATCGGTGCCGGCGCGGTCGGCGTGATCAGCGCCATCGAGGCGCTGCGCGAGGGATATCGCGTCACGCTGATCGACGCCGGCGAGCCCGGTGGCGAACAGGCGGCGAGCTACGGCAATGCCGGCTGGCTCTCTTCGCATTCGGTAATCCCGCCGGCCGAGCCCGGTGTCTGGAAGAAGGTGCCGGGTTATCTGGTGGACCCGCTCGGGCCGCTCGCGATCCGCTGGTCTTATCTGCCGAAGGCGCTGCCCTGGCTGGTCAAATATCTGCTCTCGGGCTGGACCGAGGCGCGGGTCGAGACGACGGCCTTCGCGCTACGCGGCCTCCTGAAGGACGCGCCGCAGTTGCACAGGAAGCTCGCGGAGGAGGCGGGCGTCCCTGAATTGATCGAGCGTAACGGCGTGATGCATGTCTTCCCGTCACGCGGCAATTTCGACAACGATCTCGGTTGGCGCGTGCGCAAGCGCGTCGGCGTCGAATGGCTTGAGCTTTCGTCCGACGAGATGCGTCAACGCGAGCCGGATTTGCATCCGCGCTACACTTTTGGCGTGGTGGTGGAGGAGGCCGGGCGCTGCCGCGATCCCGGTGCCTATGTCGCGGCGCTCGCGCAACATGCCCTAGCAAGCGGCGCCAAGCTCGTGCGGGCCAAGGCAATTGGGCTGAAGCTATCCGGCAACAAGCTCGTGGCTGTCCTGACCGAGACCGGCGAGATTGCGTGCGATGCCGCGGTGATTGCCGCCGGTGCGCATTCGAAGCGGCTCACGGCGTCCATCGGCGATCCGCTGCCGCTTGAGACCGAGCGCGGCTATCACGTCATGATCGAGAATCCGGAATCGGGGCCGCGCAGCTCGATGATGGCCTCGGATGCGAAGATGGTGGTGAACTGGACCGACAAGGGTTTGCGCGCCGCCGGCACGGTCGAGATCGCCGGCCTCGAGGCCGCACCGAACTGGAAGCGCGCCGAGATCCTGCGCAACCATCTCGTCAGCATGTTCCCGAAACTGCCCACGGACATTCCGGCTTCGCGTATCAAGACCTGGTTCGGCCATCGGCCGAGCATGCCGGACGGACGTCCCTGCATCGGTTACGCGCGGGCCTCGCGTGACATCGTCTATGCCTTCGGCCACGGCCATATCGGCCTGGTCGGCTCGGCCCGCACCGGTCGTCTCGTCGCCCAGCTTCTGAGCGGCAAGCCGCCGGAAATTCCGCTCGCACCGTTTTCGCCCGATCGTTTTCTCTGAGATCGCATCATGACCGCTCCAGCCAACTCGTCCCCCCGAATAGCCCGCGGCGGCAAGGCCATCTATGGAGCGCCGCTCGGCATCCTGATGCTGGAGGCGCGCTTTCCCCGCATTCCCGGCGACATGGGCAACGGCACCACCTGGCCCTTCCCCGTGCTCTATCGTGTGGTGAGCGGGGCTTCGCCCGAGAAGGTGGTATTGAAGGGCGCCGCCGGTCTGCTGCCTGATTTCATCGACGCGGCAAAGGACCTGGTGCGGCTCGGGGCCGAGGCCATCACCACCAATTGCGGCTTCCTCTCGCTGTTCCAGAAGGAGATCGCGGCCGCGGTCGGCGTTCCCGTTGCGACCTCGTCACTGATGCAGGTGCCGTGGGTGCAGGCGACCTTGCCGCCGGGCAAGCGCGTTGGCCTCGTCACGGTATCCGGTTCGACCTTGACGCCGGCCCATCTCGCAGGCGCCGGCGTGCCGCTCGATACGCCGCTGGTCGGCACCGAGCACGGCAAGGAATTCTTCCGCGTCTTGATCAAGGCCGAGAAGGAGGACATGGACATTGCGCAGGCCGAACGTGATGTGGTCGAGGCCGGCAAGGAGCTGATCGCCAGGAACCCGGATGTCGGCGCGATCGTGCTGGAATGCACCAACATGCCGCCTTATGCAGCGGCGCTTCAGGCCGAGGTCGGATTGCCCGTCTACGATATCTATTCCATGATCACCTGGTTTCATGCCGGGCTGCGGCCGCGCCAGTTTGGCTAGAGGTCGAGAAGTTGTCTATGACTCCTCTTCCTTCTCCCGTGCGGGAGAAGGTGGCGCGAAGCGCCGGATGAGGATATCTCTCCGCGCATATGGATGCGGATGAGTTCGCGGAGAGATACCCCTCACCCAAATGAGTTTGTATCTGTCAGCGGTGATGTCCTCTCCCGCAAGGGGAGAGGGCGCAGCCATGCGCATCGTGCGCTGTCCCACCGGCAGCGGAAGAGGCAGCTATACAATCCCTCGATACCTGATCGCGCCAGACGGTCAGAGCTTTGGCGCCTGAACATCGCTAGAGTGCCTCTCGAAATCCACGGAGACCAGCGGTGCACAGCCTTCAATCCAATCCCGACACGCGCGCAGACGATTGGCCGTCCGAGCTCTACCGCATCCTGAAAGCCGCCGACGTGCGGCAGATGTTCTACGTTCCCGATGCCGGTCACAGCCAGCTCATCCGCCTGTTCTCCGCCGACCGCGACGTCACCACCAACGTGCTGACGACGGAAGAGGAGGGCGTCGCCATCGCCGCAGGCGCCTGGCTCGGCGGCCAGCGTAGCGTGCTCTTGATGCAGTCGAGCGGGGTCGGCAATTGCATCAACATGCTGTCGCTGTCGGCGATCGGACGATTTCCACTGCTGATGCTGGTGACGATGCGCGGCGAATGGGCCGAGTTCAATCCCTGGCAGGTGCCGATGAGCCGTGCGACGCAGCCCTCGCTGGAAGCGATTGGTTTGAAGGTGATGCGCGCGGAGACGGCGGAGGATCTGGTCGAGACCGTGGAATCGGCCGCAGCGCTCGCCTACGATTCCGATCAGCAGATCGCGGTGCTGATCGGGCAACGCCTGATCGGCAAGAAGAAGTGGTGATGCCAATGCAAGCTCAGCTCGACCGCCGCGCCGCCGTCGCCGCGCTCCTGAAGAATCGCAAGGACACGCTGGTCGTGTCCGGCCTCGGCTCGCCGACCTATGATCTTCATTCGGTCGGCGACCATGACGGCAATTTCTATCTCTGGGGCGCCATGGGCGGCGCCGCGCTGATCGGGCTTGGCCTCGCGCAAGCCCAGCCGGGAAAGCGCGTCCTCGCTTTGACCGGGGATGGCGAGCAATTGATGGGCCTCGGCGGCATCGCCACCATCGGCGTCGCGCGCCCGCGCAATCTCGACATCGTCGTGATCGACAACCAGCATTTTGGCGAGACCGGTATGCAGGCCAGCCACACCGGGCGCGGCGTCGATCTCACTGCGATCGCTGTGGCCTGCGGCTTTGCCGCGACCGGGACCGTGCGGACGCTCGAGGAGGTGGAACGTCTGGCGACGCAGCTCGACGAGCCGGCCGATGGCCCGCGCCTTTTTGTCATCAAGGTTCTGGCCGAAAATCCGCCGCGCTCGCTACCCTCGCGCGATGCCGTCTTTATCAAGAACCGGTTCCGTGCTCATCTTAGCTTCGCGTCGGTCTGAGCCGGGTTTCTCGCCCGGCGACAGTCTGCTGTCGAAGCAGCTACTCTGGAGTGAGACCATGAAACTATCCGGCAAGGTCGCCGCCATCACCGGCGCGGCGCGCGGTATCGGCAAGGCTTGCGCAAAGCGATTCCTGGACGACGGCGTCAAGGTCGTCATCTCGGATGTCGATGCCGAGGGCTTGGCCGCGACGGCCGCCGAACTCGCGCGACCGGATGCCTTGCGCACTGTCGTCGGCAATGTCGCAAAGCGTGCCGATGTCGACCAGCTGGTCGCAACTGCCGCAAAAGAGTTCGGCCGGCTCGATATCATGGTCAACAATGCCGGCGTCGCTCGCAACCGGGACCTCCTGGAGATCTCCGAAGAAGAATTCGATGAAATCATCGGCATCAACCTGAAGGGCGCGTTCTTCGGCGTGCAGGCGGCGGCGAAGCAGATGATCGCGCAAGGCGGCGGCGGGGTCATCATCAACATGTCCTCGGTCAATGCACTGCTGGCAATCCCGGCGCTTGCGACCTACGCCATGTCCAAGGGCGGCATGAAGCAGCTCACCTCGGTCGCTGCCGTCGCACTCGCTCCGCACAATATTCGTGTCGTCGCGGTCGGGCCGGGCACGATTCTGACCGACATGGTGGCATCGTCCATCTACACCTCGGAAGATGCCCGCAAGACCGTGATGTCACGCACGCCGGCCGGCCGTGGCGGCGAGCCGAGCGAAGTTGCCTCCGTCGTCGCGTTTCTTGCGAGTGACGATGCGTCCTACATCACGGGGCAGACGATCTATCCAGATGGTGGGCGGTTGATTCTGAATTACACGGTGCCGGTGAAGTAGATCACTCCGCCGCAGCCGTCATCCCGTGACCCAGTCGTTTCGAAATGCCGCCCGCGCAATCGCGTAGCGCATGGGCGATCGGGCTGTCCCAGCGCGCGTCAAAAGTGCCTTCCGGCCCCATCGCGGTGATTACCAGCGCGACATGGCCGGAATGATCGAACACCGGCGCAGAGAATGCGTTGACGCCGGGCAGGGGGTCGCCGAGCGCGCGGGCGAGGCCGTGCTTGCGGACCTCTGTGAGCATCTCAGTGACCTTCGCGCCTTTCACGGCGCGCTTCGGATTATAGCCGACGCCATGACGATCGAGGCCGCTTTCGAGCGCGGCGTTGATCGTCTTCTCCGGCAGGAAGGCCGCAAAGGCGCGGCCCGTGGCCGTCTCCAGCAGTGCCATCACCGAGCCGGCGCGCATCACGATGTGAACGGGCTGGCCGGGTTCTTCGAGCTGCACCACGGTCGGGCCGTGCGTCCCCCACACCGCGAGCGAGACCGCATGCCCGATCTGACTTGCGAGCGCCGCGATCTTCGGTCCTGCGATGCGTACGCCGGATAGTCGGCGCAGGCTGATCAGGCCGAGCTCCAGCGCCAGCGCGCCGATCTCGTAACGGCCGGTGGTCTCGTCCTGCTCGATCAGGCCGATGCGGGAGAAGCTGGCGAGATAGGGATGCGCTTTGGCCGGCGTCATGCCGGCCTCGCGCGCGAGATCGCGCAGCATCATCGGCTCGCCGCATCTTGCAAGCGCGCGGAGCAATTCTCCGCCGACCTCGATCGACTGGATGCCGCGGCTCTCTCTTTTCATGCGCCTCCTGGCGTGGCTTACGCCGCGTTGCGCTTGGCGGCGCTGTCGGCGAGATGACGGCCGGCAATGTAGCCGAAGGTCAGCGCCGGCCCAAGCGTGATGCCGGCGCCCGGATAATTGCCGCCCATGATGCTCGCCATGTCGTTGCCGGCGGCATAGAGCCCGGGAATCACCCGTCCCTCCGCATCGAGCGCCCGCGCGTTCTCGTCGGTGACGATGCCGGCATAGGTGCCGAGATCGCCGACCACCATCTTGATGGCGTAGAACGGGCCGTTCTCGATCGGCGCGACGCAGGGGTTCGGGCCGTGCAGCGCATCGCCCTGGTAGCGGTTATAGGCCTTTGAGCCCTTGCCGAAGGCGGCGTCGTGTCCCTGTGGTGCGGTCGCATTGAACTGCTTGACGGTCTCGGTAAACGCGCTGGCATCGATACCCGCTTTTGCCGCGAGTGCCTCCAGTGTCTCGCCGCGCATGAGATATCCCGTCTTGAGGTGATGACCCAGCGGCATCGGGAACGGCGGCACGCAGCCGAGGCCGTATTTGCGCAGGGTCTGGTGATCGCAGACCAGGTACGCCGCGATCTCCTCGCCGGGTTTCGCCGCCTTGACCATGGCCTGGACGAAGTCGTGATAGGAATTGCCCTCGTTGGCAAAGCGCTTGCCGTCACGCATCACCGCGATCACACCGGGTTTGGCGCGGTCGATGAAATGCGGCATCACGCCGTGTGAGCCGTCCTTGCGCTTGGTGACCGAGACCGGGACCCAGGCTGCCGCGTTCGGCAGCCTGTCCTCGACATGTCCGCCGGCGCGTTCTGCGAGCCGCAGCCCATCGCCGGTGTTGCCGGTCGGTCCCGGCGAAAAATGCTCGTTCCCGGTCGGCGCGTGCGGGAACATCTTCTTGCGCCGTTCGACATCATGCGGGAAACCGCCGCAGGCGAGCACGACGCCTTGTCTCGCACGAATGCGGACGTCGCGTCCGTCGCGGGCGACAATGGCGCCCGTGACAGTGCCGTTCTCGACAGTGAGCTCGCGCACCGGCGAGGACAGCCACATCGGTATCTTCAGGTCCTGGGCCGATTTTGCCAGGCGCCCGGCGAGCGCATTGCCGTTGGTCAGCGTCATGCCGCGGCCATAGCGCAGTACGTCCATCAGATGCCGCGACAGGCGCTTTGCGACATAGACCGCCGAGCTTAGGGACTTCGTCGCGCGCATGAAATGGACGATGTCTTTGCCGGATCCGAGCATCATGCCGAATACGGTCAGCTCGGGCAGGGGCATGCCGAGGGTCTTGATCTGGTCGCCGAGTTCGCGGCCGTCGAACGGGCGCGCCACCATCGAACGACCACCCTGGGCGCCGCCGGGCGCCTCGGCGTGGTAGTCCGGGAACACCAGCGGCATGTCGAAACGGAGCGCCGTCTTGCTGGTGAAAAAATCGATCGCCTCGGGCCCGGCGCTCAGGAATGCATCGACGCGCGCGGCTTCAAAGTTGTTGCCGGCTTCGTGCCGCAGGTAAGTCCGCGCCTGCTCCGGTGTCTCCTCGATGCCGTAGGCCTTGGCCAGCGAGGTACCGGGAATCCAGAGCCAGCCGCCGGAGCGGGCGGTGGTGCCTCCGAAGCGCGGCTCCTTCTCGACGATCAGCACGTCGAGGCCGCGATAGCGCGCGGTGATGGCGGCCGACATGCCGGAGCAGCCCGATCCGGCCACGAGCACATCGCACTCGTAAGTCTCGTTGCGCTCGTTGCCGGTCATGCAGGCCTCACTTCTTGAGCAACGGACATTTCGACTCGGAGACCGGGCGGAAGGCGTCCTCGCCCTTCACCGTCTTGATGATCTCCAAATAATCCCACGGTTCCTTGGACTGCTCGGGTGTTTTCACCTTGGCGAGATACATGTCGCGAATGACGCGGCCGTCCTCGCGCAAGCGTCCGCCATGAACGAATGTATCCTCGATCGGCAGCTCGCGCATCTTGGCCATGGCCTTGGCGGGATCATCGGTGCCGGCGGCCTTGATGGCCTTGAGATAATGCAGCACCGAGCCGTAGACGCCGGTCTGAATCATGGTCGGCATCACCTTGGTGCGCTCGTAGAATTTCCGCGACCATGCGCGGGTCGCCTCGTCCATGTTCCAGTACGAGGCCGTGGTCATGTAGGTACCCTGCGCGGATTTGAGGCCGATCGCGTGGACATCGGTGTCGAACATCAGGAGGCCGACCAGCTTCTGGCCACCCTGCACCAGGCCGAACTCGCCGGACTGCTTGATGGCATTGTCGGTGTCCTGGCCCGCATTGGCGAAAGCGACGACGTCCGATTTCGAGCTTTGCGCCTGGAGTGCAAAGGACGAGAAATCGGCCGTATTGGTGGGGTGCTTCACGCCGCCCAAAACCTTGCCGCCCATCTCGTTGATGAAGCGCGTGGCATCCTTCTCGAGCTGCTGCCCGAAGGCGTAGTCGGCGGTGATGAAGTACCAGGATTTTCCGCCTTCCTTGATCACGGCGGAGGCCGTCACCTTCGACAGCGCGTAGGTATCGTAGGTGAAGTGCACGGTGTTCGGGCTGCAAAGCTCGTCGGTCAGCGAACTCGCGCCGGGCCCGGAGAGCAGCGCAATCTTGTTGCGGTCGCGCACCATATTGTGGACGGCGATCGCGATGCCGGAATTGGGGATGTCGACGACGGCATCGACCTTGCCGTTGTCGAACCAGCCGCGCACAATCTGCACGCCGACATCGGTCTTCATCTGGTGATCGGCGCTGATGATCTCGATCGGCTTGCCGAGCACGGTGGGCCCGAATTCCTCCAAGGCCATTTTCGCGGCCTCCACGGAGCCCGGCCCGCTGTTGTCGCGGCCCCAGCTCGACAGATCCGTCAGCACGCCGATCCGCACGGCGTCGTCGGAGATTTGCGCGTTCGCAACGGTGGTCATGGCAGCCGAAGTCATGGCCGCGAGCATGGCGCAGGCCAAAAACCCTCTCATCGTCGTTCCCTCTCGTTTATGGGCGCGCTTGGCGCGGCCGGCTATTGTGGCAGCAAGTTAGATATTAGCAAATAAGTTTGTCAATGGAGAATAAAGGATCCGCGTCGTCTTGGCGAAGGCCGGGACCCATACCGCGTGATCTCTCGAAGTCGGGCGGTCGCAGTACCAGGGCGCCGGTCTTTGCCAAACTCCTCCCTGTGATTATGGGTCCCGGCCTTCGCCGGGACGACAGTGAGGAGGCAGTGGCGCGAAAATCTCGCATTCTGATCTTGGGAGAACTAACACTCCCGCAAGTTGCAACCGCCACAACGATTGGCCATCATGTCGCCCAGGAATCTTGGGGCGGATGGCAATGACGGCAGCATCGGGAGTCTCCACTGCGGCGGAGAAATCGACGACGGCGCATGTGGTGTGGGCAGCCGCGCTCGGCACCGCGATCGAGTGGTACGACTTCCTGATCTACGGCACGGCGGCGGCGCTCGTGCTGAACAAGCTGTTCTTCCCGAGTTTCGATCCCATGGTCGGCACGCTGGCGGCGTTCTCGACCTATGCGGTCGGCTTTGTCGCGCGGCCGATCGGCGGTGCGATCATCGGGCATTACGGCGACCGGCTCGGCCGCAAGAAGATGCTGGTCGCGACCATGTTCGCGATGGGACTGGGCACGTTCCTGATCGGTTGCCTGCCGACCTACAGCCAGATCGGCGTCTGGGCGCCAATCTTCCTCGTCATTTTGCGCTTCGTCCAGGGCATCGGGCTCGGTGGGGAGTGGAGCGGCGCGGTGGTCATGGTGGCCGAGCACGCCGGCAACCGCCGCGGCTTTTACGGCAGTCTGGTGCAGATCGGCTTCCCCGTCGGCGTCGCCGCGTCCACCGGCATTTTCGGTCTGATGACGCAGCTGCCCGAAGCGGACTTCCTGAGCTGGGGCTGGCGCGTGCCGTTTCTGATCAGCATCCTGCTCGTCGGTGTCGGCTTCATCGTGCGGCTGAAACTCGCGGAGACGCCGCACTTCAAGGAGGTGCTCGAGCGCAAGGAGGTGCTGGCGCAGCCGGTGCTGGAAGTCCTGCGCCGCGACTGGCGCAGCTTCCTGCTGGCGATCGGCATCACGGTGTCCGAAGTCGGGCTCGCTTATCTCCTCACTGTTTTCACCGTGGTCTATGCCACGACGCAGCTCGGCCTTCCGCGGCAGGTGATCCTCAACGCGGTGGTCTATGCCGCGCTCGTCGAGCTCGCGACGCTGCCGCTCGCAGGCTGGCTGTCCGACATCTTCGGCCGCAAAGCGCTGTATCTCGCCGGCGGCGTGTTCTCGGTGGCGCTGGCGTTTCCGTTGTTCTGGTTCCTCGACACCAGGGAGCCGGCGCTGATCACGCTCGCGCTCGTCGTGACGATGACACTGACGCATGCGCTGTTGTTCGGGCCGAAGGCGGCCTTCATGCCGGAGCTGTTCCGTACCCAGGTGCGCTATAGCGGCGCATCGCTGGGAGCCAACGTTGCCGCCGCGCTCAGTGGCGGCTTCTCGCCGCTGATTGCGACGGCACTGCTTGCATGGGCCGCCTCGTACTGGCCGGTGTCGGTGTATATCATCGCACTGTCGGTCATCACCATCATCGCAACGTTGATAGCGCCGGAGACCGCGCGGGACTCGCTCAAGTCCTGAGGGCCGCCTTCATCTTATGCGCGTTGCCAAAAGCCGGTGCAGCGGGGCGAATCATTAGCCGCGTTTATGCAGCGAATTTTTACTTCCAATTTTACTTCACGACATCCCGCCCATAGCCTCCCTCGCAATTGATCACATCCGCAGCCGGTCAATGGCGACCGGTGCGCACGTTCATTGTAGCCAACGAGGGTTGCCATGCTTGACAGGGACAAGGGGACATCCACTGCCAATCCGGCGGGGACGAGCGACAAGTCTGCGAAAAAGCTGAGCAGGCGCACGCTGTTGAAGGGCGCCGCGGCGGTGGCCGGCGCGGCTGCAGGATCGGACGCGATCCGCGGATTCCCGACCATCTGGGCGCAGGAGATCAAGGATATCGAGCTGCGCCATGTCGGCGTGTCCTATTCGGTGGTGAAGGCGATCGGCGACCAGGCGGCCAAGGATCTCGGCTTCAAGGTGACGATGCAGAACCTCGACACCTCCGCCGCCATCAACCGCTTCATAAGCCAGCCAAATACGGTCGATATCGCCGATCTCGAGGGCTGGCAGGCCAAGCTCGCTGCCAAGCGCGGCGTGATCCAGGGCATCGAGGTCAAGAAGGTCAAGGAGTTCGACAACATCCTGCCGATCTTTACCAAGGGCGAGATCGACGGTCACAAGATCCCGCGCCAGGGCATCTCGCCCTACGAGGCCATGTATATCGCCAAGCCCGATTCGACCGATTTGAGCGACGGCGTGACCGAATGGGCGACCTTCCTGCCGCAGGTCTACAACGCCGACTCCATCGGCTATCGCCCCGACCTCGTCGGCCATGAAGTCACGGAATGGAAGGATCTGATCGATCCGAAATTCAAAGGCAAGGCCGCGATCCTCGACGTGCCCGCGATCGGCATCATGGACGCCGCGCTCTGCTTCGAAAGCGCCGGGCTGATCAAGTACGGAAACAAAGGCAACATGACCAAGGAGGAGATCGACTTCACCTGCAACAAGCTGATCGAGCTCAAGAAGCAGGGCCAGTTCCGCGCGACCTGGACCACCTTCGACCAGTCGGTGCAGCTGATGGCGGCGGGCGAAGTGGTCATCCAGTCGATGTGGTCGCCGGCGGTTGCCGCGGTACGCGTGAAGGAAATCCCCTGCGTCTACGCGCCGGTCAACATCAAGGACGGAAAGGAAGGCTATCGCGGCTGGTGCAACGGCATGGGCCTGATGAAACATCTCTCCGGCAAGAAGCTGGACGCGGCCTACGAATATCTCAACTGGTATCTGTCGGGCTGGCAGGGCGGTTTCGTCGCGCGCTACGGCTATTACAGCCCGGTCCCCTCGACTGCGAAGAAATTCCTCACGGCGGCCGAATGGGCATTCTGGTACGAGGGCCAGCCCGCGCCCGAGGTGGTCAACGACCCCTATGGCGTGCCGATGGAGAAGAGCGGCACCAAGCGTGACGGCGGCTCGTTCCTCGACCGCGTCAAGAACATCTCCTGCTGGAACACGCTGATGGACGAAGCCGCCTACATGAACAAGCGCTGGAACGACTTCAAGGTGGCCTGAAACCTGCTTTCCCTGACGTGAACGAAACGCCGGCGCGGCGATGCGCCGGTGCCAAATGACCGACTTCGAGGCGTTTGCCGACATGCAGCCAAGTCTTAGTCCAGCTCAAACCCCACCACGCGCAAATCTCGCCGGCTGGCTCTACGTGTCGCCGCTCGTGCTGGTGCTTGTACCGTTCTTCGTGGCGCCGATCCTGGTCGTGCTGGCCGCGAGCTTCTTCGCCACCGACGGCTTCGGCGGGCTGACGCCGGGCTTCACGCTCGCAAGCTATGTCGAGGTGCTGCATTCGGCGCTGACGCTGAAGCTGTATCTGGCGACGATCAAGTTCACGTTGCTGACCTGGATCCTCACGCTGATCATCGGCTTCTTCGTCGCATACTTCCTGGTTTTCCACGTCCGCAACCAACTACTGGCGATTGGCCTGTTCCTGCTCTGCACGGTGCCGTTCTGGACCTCGAACATCATCCGGATGATTTCCTGGATTCCGCTGCTCGGCAAGGAAGGCCTGATCAACCAGGCGCTGCTGGGACTCGGTGTGATCCGCCAGCCGCTTGAGGTGCTGCTGTTCTCCGACCTTGCGGTGGTCATCGCCTATGTCCATCAGCTCACCATTTTCATGATCGTGCCGATCTTCAATTCCATGGCACGGATCGACAAGAAGCTGATCGAGGCCGCGATCGATGCCGGCGCCAGTCGTTTCGACATCATGCGGCTGATCGTGGTGCCGATGTCCAAGAGCGGCATCGCCCTCGGCACCATCTTCGTCGTCTCGATCGTGATGGGCGATTTCTTCGTGGTCAAGGTGATGTCCGGCGGCGGCTCGGCCTCTGTGGTCAGCGCCTTCTACGAGGATGTCGGCGTGCTGCAATATCCGACCGCGGCGGCGAGCGCAGTATTGCTGACGCTGGTGCTGGTCGCGATCGTCTCGCTGATCCTGCGCACGGTCGACATCAGGCAGGAGATCACGCGATGAGTGCGGTTCTCGCCGACATGCCCAAGGCTGATGTGTCAAAGGCGATCGCGCCGGTGACAAAGGCGATTGCGCCGAGCAAGGGCGGTCGGCCGTGGACGTTCTATGTTCTGGCGACACTGTTCGCGTTCTATGTGATTGCGCTGTACGGCCCGATGTTCTGTATCTACGTCCTGTCGTTCCAGGACATCCGTGGCGGCCTCGTGTTCCCGATGAAGGGCACTTCGCTGCACTGGTTCGTCGATCTCTTCACCCAAGTGCGGACCGGCGACGTCAAGGGCTCGTTCGATCGTTCGATCAAGCTCGCGATCATCGTCACTATCATCACGGTGGTGGTGTCGTTCCTGGCCGGGCTCGGTTTTCGCAAGCGCTTTCGCGGCGACACCGTCGTGTTCTACATGATGATCGGCAGCCTGGTCGCACCGGGACTCGTGCTCGGCCTCGGTACCGGTCTGTTGTTCCAGGCCCTCGGCCTCAATGCGAGCTGGTACACCTCGGCGCTCGGCGCGCAACTGTCATGGACGCTGCCGTTCGGCGTGCTCGTGATGTTCGCGGTGATGTCGCGCTTCAACCACGTCTGGGAGGAGGCGGCCTACGACCTCGGCGCCAGCCGTTGGCAGTCGATCCGGCTGGTGATGATCCCGGTGCTGGCACCCGGCCTGGTGGCGGTCACGCTGTTCGGCTTCACGCTCTCCTACGACGAGTTCGCCCGCAGCCTCCAGACCGCGGGCTCGCTCAACACGCTGCCGCTGGAGATCTGGAGCATGACGCTGAACGTCACCTCGCCTTCGCTCTATGCGCTCGGCACCGTGACCACCATCGTCTCCTTCATTGTCATCGGCGCGAGCCTGGGCAGCATCGTGCTGATCCAGAAGAAGCGCGGCAGCAGCACAAAGGGTTGAGCTGGGAAATGAAGAGCGATCGCGGCGATATCGAACTGGCTGGCGTCTGCAAGAGCTTTGACGGACTCGGCAATGTGGTCGACGGCGTCAACCTCAAGATCGCCGACGGCGCCTATTGCTGCTTCATCGGCCCCTCGGGCTGCGGCAAGACCACGATACTGCGCATGATCGCCGGCCACGAGGACCCGACCGCCGGCGAGATCGTGATCGGCGGCCAGAACGTCGTCGGGCTCGCGCCGGTGCAGCGGCGCACCGCGATGATGTTTCAGTCCTACGCGTTGTTCCCGCATCTCACCGTGCGCGAGAACATCGCCTTTGCGCTCCGCGTGCGCGGCATGTCGAAGGCCGATCGCCTCCGCGCAGCCGATGCCATGATCGAGAAGGTGCATCTGACGCAATTCGCCGACCGCCTTCCAGCGCAGCTCTCCGGCGGCCAGCAGCAGCGCGTGGCGCTGGCGCGTGCCGCGATCACCGAGCCGAGGGTCCTGTTGCTCGACGAGCCGCTGTCCGCGCTCGACGAACAGCTCCGCGTGCAGATGCGTCAGGAGCTCAGGCGAATGCAGCAGGAGCTCGGCATCACCTTCGTCCACGTGACCCACACCCAGCTCGAGGCGATCGCGCTTGCCGATCTGGTGGTGGTGATGGAGCAAGGCAGAATCAAGCAGGCGGGCGCGGCACGCGATGTCTACGCCCATCCGCATGATCGTTACGTCGCCGAGTTCATGGGCGGGCAGAACGTGCTGTCGGGACGGGTCGAGAAGGTCAACGGTTCGACCTTTACGCTCGCACAGGCCGCGCCTGATGGCATCGAGGTCCCGCTCCAGGCGCGGTCCACGGTCAGCGTCGGCGACAAGATCGACATCGCCGTGCGCCGCGACGATGTCGCGCTGGTCCGGCCGGGCAGGGCGCTGCCGCCGGGCTGCTCCACCTCGCTGCCGAGTCGCGTGCTCGCGATCGAATACCAGGGCTATTTCGTCAAGGTCATGCTCGACACCGTGCCGGACGACGCGTTCGTGGCCTACGTGCCGGAAAAGACTTTCTTCGCGGATCCCTTCACCGTCGGCGATGTCGTGATGGCCACATGGGCCACCGGCAGCGCGCTTCCACTCGCCTAAAGACCCGTCGCGCACAGGAGTATGATCGTGCAGATATCCTTCACACTCAACGGACGGCCGACAACTGTGGATGTCGAACCGGCGACGCTGGTCGCCGAGCTGCTGCGCGAGCGGCTCAACCTCACCGGCACCCATATCGGCTGTGACACCAGCCAGTGCGGCGCCTGTGTCGTGCACCTCGACGGCCTGCCGGTGAAGAGCTGTACGCTGCTTGCGCCCGCGCTCGACGGTGCGACGCTGCTCACCATCGAGGGCCTGCAAGGTGTGCCGGGTTCGAACCGGCTGCATCCGATGCAAGAGGCATTTCGCGAGCATCACGGTCTGCAATGCGGCTTTTGCACACCCGGCATGCTGATGACGGCGGTGGCGCTCGCGGCCGAGAAGCCGAACCTGACGGAGGCCGACGTCCGTCACGGCCTCGAAGGCAATATCTGCCGCTGCACCGGCTATCAGAACATCGTCATCTCGGTCATGGCAGGCGCCGCCGCCATGAACGCGGCCAAGGGAGAGTGACCATGGGCCATGTGATCGGGATCGGCGCTTCACCTAAACGGAAAGAGGACCAGCGCTTCCTCACCGGACGCGGCAGTTACGTCTCCGACATCAAGCGTCCGGGCATGACGGCGGGTGTGTTCGTGCGCTCGCCGCACGGACACGCGATCCTGCGCGGCATCGACAAGAGTGCGGCCCTGGCATCGCCCGGCGTCATCGCGGTGCTGACCGGCGAGGATGCCGCCGCCGACAAGCTGGGCTCGCTGCCCTGCGGCTGGGGTATCTCGGATGCCAAGGGCGTGCCGATGAAGGAGCCGCCGTTCCCGATGCTGGCGCAGGGCAAGGTGCGCTTCGTCGGCGACATGGTGGCTTTCGTCGTCGCGGAGACGCCGGCGCAGGCCGGCGCGGCAGCCGAGCTGCTGACAGTCGATTACGAGGTGCTGCCCTCGGTGGTCGGCGTGCTCGAAGCCGTGCGGCCCGGCGCGCCGCAACTGTTCGACGACGTTCCGAACAACATCTGTTGCGATTGGGAGCTCGGCGACAAGGCCGCGGTCGAGACCGCCTTCCGGAAGGCGGCCCATGTCGCAAAGCTCAGCCTCGTCAACAACCGGTTGATCGGCAACCCGATGGAGCCGCGCGCGGCGATCGCCGAATACGAGCCCGGCACGGATCGCTTCACGCTGTGGACCACCAGCCAGTTCCCGCATGTCGTGCGCTTCTTGATGGGCGCGCTGGTGCTGAACATTCCGCAGCACAAGCTGCGCGTGGTCGCGCCCGATGTCGGCGGCGGCTTCGGCGTCAAGCAGTTCCACTACGGCGAAGAGGCCGTGATCACCTGGGCCGCCAAGCGCGTGATGCGGCCGATCAAATGGGTCGCGAGCCGGTCGGAAGGCTACGTCTCCGATCGCCACGGCCGCGATCACGTCACCGAGGCCGAACTCGCACTGGACGAGACCGGAACGTTTCTGGCCTTCCGTGTCAACACGCTCGCCAATATGGGCGGCTATCTCTCGACCTTCGGACCGAACATCCCGACCAATCTCTACGGACCGTTGCTCGGTGGCGTCTACACCACGCCGGCAATCTACTGCAACGTGAAGGTGGTGTTCACCAACACCGTTCCGGTCGACGCCTATCGCGGCGCAGGCCGGCCCGAGGCGACTTTCGTGTTGGAGCGCATCGTCGACGTCGCAGCCAGCGAGATGGGCATCGACCGCGTCGAGATCCGCCGACGCAACATGATCCCAAAGGAGGCTTATCCGTACCAGACGCCGGTGCTGGTGCAGTACGATTCCGGCGATCCGATGGGGTGTCTCGACGGCGCTCTTGTCGCGGCCGACGTCAAGAATTTCGGTATCCGCAAGGCGGAGTCGGCGCGCAGGGGCAAATTCCGCGGGCTCGGCTACTCGACCTATGTCGAGGCCTGCGGCCTCGCGCCGTCGCGCTTCGCGGGACGATTGGGCGCGCGTGGCGGGCTTTATGAGAGTGCCACGGTGCGGGTGCATCCGACCGGCCAGGTCACGGTGATGATCGGCACGCATAATCACGGCCAGGGCCACGAGACGACGTTCGCGCAGATCGTCTCGGAAAAACTCGGCGTCGCTTTTGACAATGTCGACATCGTGTTCGGCGATACCGATCGCGTGCAGTTTGGCATGGGTACCTATGGCTCGCGATCGCTGGTGGTCGGCGGCGCGGCGCTGTCGAAGGCGACGGACAAGGTGGTCGCGAAAGGCAAGAAGATCGCGGCGCATCTGCTTGAAGCGGCCGAAGTGGATATCCAGTTCGAGGCCGGAAAATTCTCGGTCGCGGGCACCGACCGCATGAGGACGTTCGAGGAGATCGCGGGCGCCGCCTACGTGCCGCACGACTATCCGCTCGAAGTGCTGGAGCCGGGGCTCGAAGAGCAGGCTTATTATGATCCCGTCAACTTCACCTATCCCGGCGGCTGCCACATTGCCGAGGTCGAGATCGACCCGGAGACCGGCACGGTGACGCTGGTCAATTACACCGCGGTGGACGACGTCGGCACTGTCATCAACCCGATGATCGTGGAGGGCCAGTTGCACGGCGGCATCGTGCAGGGCGTCGGTCAGGCGCTGTACGAGAACGCGGTCTATGACGAGGGCTCGGGCCAGCTGCTATCGGGCTCGCTGATGGACTATTGCATGCCGCGCGCCGACCACATGCCGATGATGAACGTCGCGACCCATTCGACGCTGTGTACGCACACGCCGATGGGCGTGAAGGGCTGCGGCGAGGTCGGCACCATCGGTTCGCCGGCCGCCGTCATCAACGCGGTGGTCGATGCGCTGTCGCATCTCGGCGTCACCCATGTCGACATGCCGGCAACGCCGAACCGGATCTGGCGCCTGCTGCAGAACGCGTCGCTGCCGGTCGCTGCGGAATAGGGAGGATGACAATGAAGCCGTTTGCCTATCACCAGCCGGACCGGATTCCCGACGCTGCCAAACTGCTGACCTCGATCGAAGACAGCAAGCTCCTCGCCGGCGGCATGACGCTGATCCCGACGCTGAAGCAGCGGCTCGCCAGTCCGCCAGCCCTAGTCGACCTGTCGAGGCTCGGAGATCTGAAGGGCATCACCAACGACGGCGGCACCATCACCATCGGTGCAATGACGCCACATGCCATGGTGACAGCCTCGAAGCTGGTGCAGACGAAGATCCCGGGTCTCGCCGCGCTGGCCTCGATGATCGGCGATCCCGCCGTACGCATCCGCGGCACTATCGGTGGCTCCGTCGCGAACAACGATCCGTCGGCCGATTATCCGGCAGGTGTGCTCGGATTGGGCGCGACCGTCGTCACCAGCACGCGCGAGATCGCGGCCGACGGGTTCTTCCGTGGTCTGTTCGAGACCGCGCTTGAACCTGGCGAGATCATCACGGCGATCCGCTTTCCCGTGCCGCTCAGGGCGGGCTACGCCAAGTTCAAGGCGCCGGCGTCGCGCTATGCGCTGGTCGGCGTGTTCGTCGCGAAATTCGCCGATGGTGTTCGCGTGGCCGTGACCGGCGCGGGCTCCGGCGTATTCCGCGTTCCCCCGATGGAAGAAGCACTGTCGCGAAATTTCGATCCGTCCGCGATCGCGGCGATCAGGATCGACACCGACGGTCTCACCTCCGATATCCACGCCGAAGCCGACTACCGTGCACATCTCGTCACGGTCATGGCCAAGCGCGCCGTCGACGCGGCGCTCAGCTAGCTCTTTTAGGGTTGATGATGACTGATGGTTCCGGCCGAACGGCCTTCCCGCCGGTGCCGACTGGCCTTGGCTCGCTTTCCGCAACCGAGATCCTGGCCGGCTACCGGCGCAAGGCGTTCACTCCGCGCGATGTCGTCGACGACACCATTGCCGCACTGGAGGCGACGAACGAGGCCTGCAACGCGGTGGTGACGCCGATGTACGGGCAGGCGAGGGCGGAGGCCGACCGTCTCACCAGGGAGATGCGCGCCGGCGAGACCAAGGGAGCGCTCGCCGGTGTCCCCGTCACGATCAAGGACCTGGTCTTTGTCGCGGGCGTGCCGGCCTATGGCGGCTCACCGATGAACAAGGCGTTCGTGCCCGATGTCGACGCGGCGGTTGTCTCAGCGCTGAAGGAAGCGGGTGCGATCGTCACCTGCAAGACCACGACCTGCGAGTCCGGTTACAAGTTGACGGCGGACAGCCCGGTCACCGGCACCACGCGCAATCCCTGGAACCCGGGTCGCACCAGTGGCGGATCGAGCGGCGGCGCGGCGGCGGGCGTTGCCGCCGGCTGCGGTCCGATCGCGATCGGAACCGATGGGGTCGGCTCGATCCGCGTGCCCTCGTCCTTCTGCGGTGTGTTTGGCCTGAAGCCGACCTTTGGCCTGGTGCCCCGTTCGCCCGGCTTCTCGCCACCGTCCTGGGGCTCGCTCGCGCATACCGGGCCGATTACGCGCACGGTCGCGGATGCCGCGCTGACGCTGGAGATCATCGCTGCTTACGATCTGCGCGATCCCGCGAGCCTGCCGGTGGCGGCGCGTCGGTTCGATACGAAGGCCGCGCCGTTGAACGGCATTCGCATCGGCGCCAGCGTCGATCTCGGCTACGCCGCGGTCAGCCCCGATGTGCGCGCGGCGTTCGGCAAGGCGCTGGCCATTCTCGATGCCTGCGGCGCGCAGGTCACCATGGATGGTCCGGGCCTCGATCCCGGGATCCTGGAGCACACGCTGAAGCCGATCGCCTTTACCGAACAGGCGGGCGCGGTCTCGAGCAAGACCACGGCCGATCTCGCCAGCTCCGAAGCAGATTATCTTGACGTCATCAGTGCCGGCAGGCGCTACAGCGGCACGGACTATATCGAAGCAGGGTATCGCCGCGCCCAGGCTCGCAGCAGCTTCCTGAAGCTGTTCGAGCGCGTCGATGCGCTGGTGACGCCGACCGTCGCGGTGACCGCGTTCGAGGCCGGCCGCCTCGGCGTCGACACGATCGACGGCGGCAATGTCGATCCGCATCTCGGCTGGTCGCCCTTCACCTGGCCGATCAATCTCGCCGGCCTTCCGGCCGCGACGCTGCCCTGCGGCTTCGATCGCGATGGGCTGCCGATCGGCTTGCAGATCGTCGCTCCCTGGCTCGACGAGCCCACGATCTTCCGCATCGCCGCTGCGTTCGAAGCGGCCCAGCCATGGGCGGCGTTCTGGCCGCAGCTGGCGTTGCGCGAACCGGATCGTGCCCGCGCGAAGGCGTGAGCCGAACCCGGCCTGGAGCGGGCCGGCCGCGTCCTGCCGGTCGGCCTCTGCGCCCGAAAAATTTTTCGAGGGGCCCTCTTGAAGTCGACTTGCGTTCTTCTAAGTCATTTTCGCCGCGAGAGCGGTGTGCCGGGTGCCCGCGAGGGGCCCGGAGCGGGCGCCGGGCCGGTGTCTTTGGACCCGTCTAAAACCCTGTCCTGCGCTCCTTCGTATCCATCTTGCTCTTTGGAGGACTTGGTTATGAGGACCACGTTTGACTTCGCGCCCCTGTGGCGCTCCACCGTCGGCTTCGATCATCTGGCGGGTCTCGTCGACAGCGCGCTGCGCCAGGCGAGCGAAGACAACTATCCCCCCTATAACATCGAACGCTCCGGCGAAGATCACTACCGGATCAGCCTCGCTGTGGCGGGCTTTGGCGTCAACGATATCACGGTGACGGCCGAACAGAATGCGCTGACCGTCGAGGGCAAGAAGCCCGAAGGTGCGACGGGCGAATATCTGTACCAGGGTATCGCCGCACGGCCGTTCCGGCGCGTGTTCAACCTGGCCGATTATGTCCAGGTGAAGCAGGCGTCCTTCCAGGACGGCCTCTTGATCATCGACCTCGTCCGTGAGGTTCCGGAAGCGATGAAGCCGCGCCGGATCCAGATCGCGGGCGCGGCCTCTCCTGCAACTCAGATCGAGCAGAAGAAAGCAGCCTAAGCGCTCGATCGAGGGGAATGGTGGAACGCGGCGCTCAGATATGCGCGCCGCGCTCCCACATGCATGAGAGAACGGCCATTCGATCATCAGCACATCCATCCCTTCGAAAGGAGCGTCAGGGGAGGCCCAACCGATGACAAACGTGAATACGAATTCCGGAAATCTCAACCCGCTGTTTCATCCCGCGGTTCACTACGGTTCGCCCGCGGATGTCCTGAATGCAAAGGAGCTCTCCACGCCGGAGAAGCGGATCATTCTGTCGTCATGGGCGTCCGACATGTACGCCGTCGAATCCTGTCCCGCTTTGCGTGAAATTCCCGGCATGAACCGTACGATTCGGCTCGCCGATATTCTCGCGGCCCTGCGCCGGCTCGACGGCGACAATGACGACGACGACCCGCCGCGCGGCGGCGGCGTCCCGATGCGCTTGCGGCGGCCTTGGGCCGCCGCAGAACGGCGAGGCGCGTGATGCTCACGCAGGCCGTTCTTGCTCTGGTGCTGGTCGGCCAGGTCTCCGCGGCCTGGGCCATTCCATTTCTAGCCTTGCAAGGCTGGCTCGACGTGCCGCCAGACAAACGTGAAGCGGCTCTCTGATTTCAATCTCAGACGATGCGACTGGTCATGAAGACGATTGCTATGCGTTCGTTCTCGCTTGCGTTGCTGGTGCTGATACTGACGGCGTCACATCCCGCCGCAGGCCAGATCCCCGATCTGAAGCCGGGCGGCTCGGTGCCGACTTTGGCGCCTCTGGTTCGGCAGGTGACGCCGGCGGTGGTCAACATCTCGGTGCACGGCCGGGTACGCGAGGACAATCCGCTCTATCGTGACCCGCTGTTCCGCGAATTCTTCGACGTTCCGAGGCAGATCGAGAAGGAAGTCAGCGCGACCGGCTCCGGCGTGATCGTCGATGCCCGGAGCGGCTACGTGCTGACCAACAACCACGTGGTCGAAGGCACCTCCGCCCTCCAGATCACGACCAAGGACGGCCGGCAGTTTTCCGCAAAGGTCGTCGGCCGCGACTCGCCGACGGACGTCGCCGTGCTCCAGATCCAGAATCCGACCGGACTGAAGGCGCTTCCCCTCGGTGACAGCGACGCACTGGAAGTCGGGGACTTCGTGCTCGCGATCGGCAATCCCTTCGGCCTCGGCCAGACGGTGACGTCGGGCCTCGTCAGCGCCCTAGGCCGAACCGGCCTCGGCAAGCAGGGTTATGAAGACTTCATTCAGACCGACGCCGCTATCAATCCCGGCAATTCCGGCGGCGCGCTGGTCAGCCTGCAGGGCGGACTGGTCGGCATAAATTCGGCCATCATCTCGCCCGCTGGCGGCAATGTCGGTATTGGCTTTGCCATTCCCGTCAACATGGCGCGCAAGGTGATGGAGCAGATCATCGCCACCGGCAGGGTCGAGCGCGGTCGCATCGGCATTTCGCTGAAGGACCTCCACCCGTCCGTCAACAAGGGACGCACCGAAGGCGCGCTCATCGCCGAAGTTGCCGCGGATTCGCCGGCCGAGAAGGCTGGCCTGCACAAGGGCGACATTGTCACCACGGCGGAGGGCCGCCCGATCCGCACCGCCGCGCAGCTGCGCAATACCATTGGTCTTGCGCGGGTCGGCGACGAGGTGAAGCTCGCTCTGCTGCGCAACGGCACACCGCTCACGGTCCTCGTCCGAGTGGCTCCAGCAACCGAGCCGCGCAATGCCAATGCAGGAAGCAACCGCCTCGTTCGCTAGGCCAATCAAAGAGGATATCACCGCAGCAAGCCGGTCGCTCTTTGTCTGCGATCGTGGACCCGGGACGCAGTTTGGGACGACCGCTGCGCGAACGTCCGGATGGCTTTATCCCAGCTCGATCGGCTCGCCGCGGCCGCTGAGCTCCTCGTCGAGGCGCAGATAGTGCGCGAGATAGTCGTGCAAGGCGGTCGCCGCCTTCGAGGTCGCGCCGCTCGACTTGTAAAGCAGCAGCTCGATCTTCGGCAGCGGCGGCAGGCCCTCGTTCGGGCCGATCTCGCGCATCGCCGGCACCAGCGCGCTGCGGCCGAGTACGGTCACGGCCATGCCGGCGAAGGCCGCCGCCTGGAGGCCGCCGACGCTTTCGCTGACGCAGGCGATGCGCCAGCGCAGATTCGCACGTTCCAGCGTGTCAATCGCGTAGTCGCGATAGATGTTGCCGGGCGGCAGCAACGCCAGCGGGATAGGCCGTTCCTGGTGCGCGGAGGACTGCTCGCCGGTCATCCAGACCAGTTGCTCGCGCCGTACCACCTGGCCGCCCGTAAAATCGTTCATGCGGGTGACGAGCGCGATGTCGACATCGCCGCGCTTGACGAGGCCCACCAGCGGCGTCGAGAGCGCGCAATTGAGCTCGACCTGGACGCGCGGGAATGATTTTCGGAACACGCTGAGGATCTGCGGCAGCATGAAGGCGGCATAGAGGTCGGGCGTGCCGAGCACGACCTGACCCTCGATCTCCTGTGACGCCAGCTGCGAAATCAATTCGTCATGCAACCTCAGGATGGATTTGGCGTAGGTGAGAACCGTGGTGCCGTCCTCGCTCAGCGTGAGCCGGCGCCCGACATGCTCGAACAATTGCTTGCCGGTGAGCTCCTCCAGCCGCTGCAATTGCAGAGTGATCGCCGGCTGAGTGCGGCCCAGCCGCCGCGCGGTCTCGGTGATGCTGCCGGTCTCGACCACGGAGATCAGCGACCGGAGCATGCGGATATCGAGGCTGATGAGGTTCATGCGGCGTCCATGTCGCCCAGAATTTATGCAAGTTCCATGCTAGGGCGAAAGGGAGCGGGTTTCGGAAGGCTCGGCTGCAGCCGGCCTGTTCTCAATTAGACGACCTGCCGGTCCAGCATTGCTGGCATACTGAATATTGATTATCAGGCGGCTCGGCGCGCATGATGCGCCCAACGAACATAAAAAGGGAGCACAACCATGAAAGAGACATCAGCAACGCGACGGGAGCTGCTCGCAATTGCCGCGGCGGCAAGTGCTGCCTCAATCGCGGAAGTTGCGCCGGCCGCGGCGCAGGCAGGGCCGAAGCCGATCTTTCCGGTGCCGATGGTCACCATCCCGATCGTCGGCGAAACCCAGGTGTTCCAGGTCCGCCGCATCTACTGCATCGGGCGCAACTATGCGGCGCACGCGATCGAGCGCGGCTCGGACCCGAACCGCGAGCCGCCGTTCTTCTTCCAGAAGCCGACCGACGCGATCCAGAACGTCGCTGTGGGCGAGGTCGCCGATCATCCCTATCCGTCGCTGACCAAGAACTATCACCACGAGGTCGAACTGGTCGCCGCGTTGAAATCCGGCGGCAGCAACATCCCGGCCGAGAAGGCGCTCGACCATGTCTATGGTTATGCGCTCGGCCTCGACATGACCCGGCGCGATCTCCAGAACGGCATGGCCGCGGAGAAGAAGCCGTGGGAGATCGGCAAGAGCTTTGACCACGCCGCGGTGATCGGTCCGATCCACCCGGCCAGCAAGACCGGGCATTTCGACAAGGGCGCCATCTCGCTGGCGATCAACGGGACGGTGAAGCAGAACTCGGATCTCAGCAAGATGATCTGGAGCGTGGCCGAGCAGATCGCAAAACTGTCGGAAGCGTTCGAGCTCAAGGCCGGCGACATCATCTATTCCGGCACGCCGGAGAATGTCGGCCCGGTCGTGAAGGGCGACGTGCTGTTGTGCAAGCTCGACGGCTTGCCGGATATGTCGATCAAGATCGTCTAACGCTCCCCTCTCCCCGCCTGCGGAAAGTGAGGGGCCGGACGTTTTCGCTTCGTCATGCCCGGGCTTGTCCCGGGCATCCACGTTTTGGGTGCCGGTTGCGTGGAAGCCCGTGGATCGCCGGGACAAGCCCGGCCACGACGACGCTGAGAGTGGCTTCGATCCCATCTGTCGCAGCGCGGCGTCCTGATCTAACTCTGGCCGAGGATCTTCTTTGCGGCGCGAAGATGCGGCTTGTCGATCATCTGGCCGTCGAGGCGCAGCGTGCCGGAGTTCGGATTGCTCGCGAACGCCGCGATCACCTTCTCGGCCCAATTGCGCTCGGCCTCGGTCGGCTCGAACGCCGCGTTGACCACGTCGACGTGCTTGGGATGGATCAGCGCTTTCGCCGAAAAACCGTCACGCCGCGCCGCGCGCGTTTCCTGTTCGAGTCCGGTGAGATTGTCGATGTCGGTAAAGACGGTGTCGATCGGCGCGACCTCGGCCGCGGCGGCCGCCATCAGGCAGAGATCGCGGGCCAGACGATAAGGGCTGTGGAACACGCCGCCCGCCGCTTTCTCAGTCGCGCCGAGCGAGGCCGAGAGATCTTCCGCGCCCCACATCAGGCCCGCGAGGCGAGGAGAGCAGCCCTTGTAGCTGCCGAGCCCGAAGATCGAAGCTGCGGTTTCGGTCGCGACGCAGACGATGCGTGTTGAGCCAATGGCGATACCAGCCGCAGCTTCCAAAGCTTCCAGCCAGGTCGCGACCTGTCGCACGTCGTCGCCGCCCTGCGATTTCGGCAGCACGATGCCGTCGGGCTGGCCCGGAATCACCGCGGCAAGGTCGGCGAGCGTCATGCCGGTGTCGAGCGCGTTGACGCGGACATAGAGCTGGTGGGGCTTGTTGCGGCCCTTCAGCATCGTCAGCGTCAACCCGCGCGCCTCCGGCTTCTTGTCGGTGACGACGGAATCTTCGAGATCGATGATCAGCGCGTCGGCGTTGCCTTCGCTGGCCTTCTCGAATTTGCGCGGGGAGTCGCCCGGCACGAACAGCATCGAACGCATCAGACCGGCCTCTTGTGCATCATCGCCATGCGGCGGCATTTGCCGACGATCTCATCGTTCTGGTTGAGAGCGTGGTGCTCGAACTCGACGATGCCCGCCTTGGGGCGCGATTTGGATTCCCGCAACGAAAGCACCTTTGTCGTCGCCCGCAGCGTATCGCCATGGAAGACCGGTTTCGGAAAAGTGACGTCCGTCATGCCGAGATTGGCAACGGTGGTCCCCATGGTCGTATCATAGACCGTCATGCCGATCATGATGCCGAGGGTGTAAAGGCTGTTGAAAATGCGCTGGCCGAACTCGGTCTGGGCCGAAAAATGTGCGTCGATGTGCAGCGGCTGCGGATTGAGCGTCAGCAGGCTGAACAGGGTGTTGTCCATCTCCGTGACGGTCCGCGTCAGGGGATGCCTGAACTCCTGGCCCACCGAAAACTCCTCGAAATAAAGTCCGGCCATCGCGGTTTCCTCCCTGCGAAATAACGGCGCGCTCGCATCCTCGCGCCGCATGACCCTATGCATGCTACACACAGTTGATAGGGAAATTCACGTATCTGTACCCTGCTTTTCAAGTTAAAGAACGCAAGCGAAGGCACGTTCGGGCGCACCAATCCGCCACGGCCTTCGCGTGGGGAACGCGACGAGGGGGAGATTGCGCGGTCGCTTCTCCCAAGAAGGAGATCAAGAATATGGATTTCGCGCTCACCGCTCAGCAGGAAGCCATTCGCGACGCCGTCGCAAAGGTTTGCGAAGACTTTCCCGATGCCTATTGGTTGAAGAAGGACCACGACGGCGGTTTCCCGCACGACTTTCACAAGGCCATGGCGGACGCCGGCTGGCTCGGCATCTGCGTGCCGGAGGAATATGGCGGCTCCGGCCTCGGCATCACCGAAGCCGCGATCATGATGCGCGCCATCGCGGAATCCGGCGCCGGCATGTCCGGCGCCTCCGCGGTGCACATCAACGTGTTCGGTCTCAATCCAGTGGTTGTGTTCGGCACCGAGGAACAGCGCAAGCGCATGCTGCCGCCGATGGTCGAGGGCCGCGAGAAGGCCTGCTTTGCCGTGACTGAGCCTAACACCGGCCTCAACACCACCCAGCTCAAGACCCGAGCGGTGGCCAAGAACGACCGCTATATCGTCAACGGCCAGAAGGTGTGGATCTCCACCGCGCAGGTCGCGCACAAGATCCTGCTGCTGGCGCGCACCACGCCGCTGGAGGACGTGCGCTCGCCGACGCATGGGCTGAGCCTGTTCTATACGGACTTCGACCGCAACAGGATCAAGGTCCACGAGATCGAGAAGATGGGCCGCAAGGCCGTCGATTCCAACGAGCTGTTCTTCGAGGATTTCGAGATCCCCATGGAAGACCGGATCGGCGAAGAAGGCAAAGGCTTCCAGTATATCCTCGAAGGCATGAACCCGGAGCGCATCCTGATCGCAGCGGAAGCCGTCGGCCTCGGCAAGCTCGCGCTGTCGCGCGCGACCGAATACGCCAAGACCCGCGTGGTGTTCAACCGGCCGATCGGCAAGAACCAGGGCATTCAGCATCCGCTGGCTGTAAACTGGGTCGAGCTCGAGGCGGCCTGGTTGATGGTGATGTCGGCGGCCTGGCAATACGACAAGGGCATGCCTTGCGGTGGCGCCGCCAATGCCGCGAAATACATTGCGGGTGAGGCCGGATATCACGCCTGCGAGCAGGCGGTGATGACCCATGGCGGTTTTGGCTATGCCAAGGAGTTTCACGTCGAGCGTTACTTGCGTGAAGTTCTGATTCCGCGCATCGCGCCGGTCAGCCCGCAGCTTGCGCTGAGCTTCATTGCGGAAAAGGTGCTTGGACTGGCCAAGTCATACTAAGCTCGAACACGTACCATTGCCGGGCGCCGCGATATTCGCGCCCGATCACCGCGACGCGCTACGGCAGAGCTATTCGGCCGCGATCCGCTCCATCGCCATGGCCCGAAGCCGGGCGCGCTGGATCTTGACGCCGTTGGCGCTGTCGGTGACGGGGAAGGCCTCCACGACATAGATCCGCGCCGGGACCTTGTAGCCGGCGAGCCGCTCGCGCAGGCGGGCGATCAACGCGTCCTGCCGCGGCGGCTCGTGGGGTTGCTGGGAGGGGATCACGAAGGCAACGCAGCGGGCGTTTCCCTTCAGATCGACCGCGACGACCTGGGCGTCGGCCACGCCAGCGCACGATTTGAGTTCGTCCTCGATCTCGCCGGGCGCAACCAGGAAGCCGCCGAGCCGCATGGCGTCGCCCGCGCGGGTTTCGTAGACGAACGAGCCGTCGCCGCGCAGCTGGCCGATATCGCCGGTGCGGAAGAAGCCGTCCGCGGTGAAGGCGTCGCGCGTCGCGTCGGGATTGTTGTAGTAGCCGAGAAAGAGTGATGGCGCACGGATCTCGATCTCGCCGGAGACGCCGCGAGGGGCGGGTTCGCCGGTCTCGGTGTCGCGCACCCGGACCTTGGCCTCCGGCGACATCGGCCAGCCGCCGCCCTCGATGCGATCGGCGAAGCCATCACTCGAGCGTGCGATCGAGAACAGCGCCTGCACCTCGCTCGAACCGTAGAGGCCGTGCAACGGCATACCGCGCGCTTCGGCCTCCGCCGCAAGCTCGCGCCAGCCGGGCTGGAACGCGGCAAAGCCGCATGCCTCGACATGCGGAAATGGATGCGGCGCGTCGGTGAGGGCGAGGATGCGGCGGAACATCTCGTCGGAACCAAAGGCGTGCGTGATCCCGCACTTGCGGAGAATCTTCAGCGCCGGCGCGGCCTCGAAGGCGTCGAGCGCATGGACGGCCGCGCCCGCTGCGACGAAGCCGAGCAAGCTCGTCATGCCAAAAGTGCCGCAGAACGGCAGCATCGCCAGCAGCGCATGGCGCTGCGGCGAGAGTTTGAGCGCCTTGGCAACGGCGGCGGCGTGCGTGGCCAATGTTCGCTGTGAATGCGCGACAAGCTTCGGTCCCTTGGTGGTGCCCGACGTCGTGTAGAGCAGCAGAGGCAGATCGACGTCCTCCTCCTCCGGCGTAGCCGGCGGATAAGGCTTGTCGAAGGCGTCGAAACGTACGCATGGCCATTGGGCGGGAATCTCATCCGCGCCGACCACCGCGAGTTCTCGTAGCGCGGGCACCTCGTCCTTGGCGACGTCGGCGAGAATAGCGGCAAAGTCGATCGAGCGGAACGCGGCTTCGATCACCATCACACGGGCGCCGGACAGCTTCAGGAGATGCGCGACCTCCGCGCTGCGGTAGCGTGTATTGACGGCGGCGACGATTGCCCCACGCCGGGCGGCGGCGAACAGCAGTGCGATCCATTCGATTCGGTTGACCAGCCAGACCGCAACGACGTCGCCCTTGCCGATACCCTGCGCGGCAAGCCAAGCGGCGGTCTGCTCGATCTTTTCCGAGAACTCCGCGCGCGAGACCGGCGTGCCGTCGAACACGAAGGCGGGATCGGCGGCGGCCTCGGCCCGGATCAGCGATTGCAGCGAAAATTCGTTGGCGCCCATGGCAATCGAACTAACCCGATCGCGCGCACCTGTCTACTTGGTGCCGAACATCCGGTCGCCGGCGTCGCCCAGCCCCGGCACGATGTAGCCGTGGTCGTTGAGCCGCTCGTCGATCGCGGCGGTCCAGACCGGCACGTCCGGATGCTCGCTCTGGAACTGCGCGATGCCCTCAGGCGCCGCCAGAAGGCAGACGAAGCGGATGTCGCGGGCGCCGCGCGCCTTCAGCAGCGAGGCGCCGGCGCAGGCCGAATTGCCGGTCGCCAGCATCGGATCCATCAGGATCACGGTGCGGTCCGACAGGTCCTGCGGCGCCTTGAAGTAATACTCCACGGCCTGCAACGTCTCAGGATCGCGGTAGAGCCCGATATGAGCGATGCGCGCCGAGGGCATCAACGCCAGCATGCCGTCGAGGAAGCCGACGCCGGCGCGCAGGATCGGCGCCAGCGTGAGCTTCTTGCCGGCGATCTTGGGCGCCCGCATCGGCGCAATCGGCGTCTCGATCTCGACCAGCTCCAGCGGCAGGTCGCGCGTCACCTCGTAGCCGAGCAGCATCCCGATCTCGTTCAGGATTTCGCGAAAGCTCTTGGTCGAGCGGTCCTTCTCCCGCATCAGGGAGAGCTTGTGCTGGACCAGGGGATGGGCGACCACGTTGACGTTGCTGATGCTCATGAAACCGATCTACACGGTTCCGTGAAACTGCGCCAGATCGGCCGAGTGTTTTTGGTGCGGGAGACGTGCCCTCAGCCGGGCGTCGCGACCGCGCTGCGGAGCCGGTTGCTCGCCCCGTAGGCAGCCATGGTCAATTCGCGGTCGATGGGCGTGACGGTTTATGCTCCGAGCCCGCGCGCCACGAGTGTGATGACGAGCGTCAGGACCGCGCCCACTAGCCGAAATTTTCGCAGCCTACCGGCTCGTAGAGCGGGTCAGGCGCGGGGCGAACAGCGGGAACACTCGGACGCGAAACTTCCAGGGCCAATGCCCGACCCTCGATGAAAGCCGACAGCAGTGCGAGCGCGAGATCGGAGTGGCGCGCCTCGACCGCGGCGTCGAGCCAGTCCGGCAATTCGCGCTCGCGCGAGAGAGCGCAATGCCATTCACCCTCGTCATAGGCGATGCGGCGGACTTGCCAGAGCGGCAGCTCCAGCTCCATCAGCGCCAGCGCGGCATCGGCCCAGGCTTCTGCTTCGATCAGGCGCGTGACGCGCGCGGTGGGCTCGATCTGTCCGAGCGAAGGGAAGTGCCGACACGCCTTGTCGATGATCTCGAGCATCAACGGTTGCGTCATCACCTGCGCATTGCGCAAGCGGTTGCCAAGTGACGGTGGATCGTAGTGTCGGAGAGCGGCGGTGGTCATGTCAGGCCTCCTGGAGGTGGCGTCGGTCAGTCGGCCGGCCTCTCCAAGATGGCCAAAACGGCATTTGAAAACGAGATGGGGGCGGGGCGGGAGATATAGGGATTTCATAAGTGCGGGATGGGGGCGGTCGCGCGCCATTCTCCGCCTTCGCCGGGACGACGATGTGATGTGCCTCGCGAGCGTTGTCCGACCAGGCCAGCCTCGGCCTTTTATGAGATTCCTATAACTTCGCCACGGCCCTCGTCTCGAAAACCTATGCCTGGGGTGGCACTTCAGCACGGTCAAAGGTCCCGGTGGGCGCGGTGGAAATGCACTGGCATTTCCTTTCACGCGCCGACCGGGTCTCCCGAGAAACGATTGCGTCCAAATCAATGGCGCAACGAGGAGTATCTCCATGATGGACATTCTGATGCTGGCGCTGGGCTTCGGCTTCTTCGCCCTTGCGATTGGCTACACCTACGCCTGCGAACGGCTTTGAAGGAGCGGCCATGATCTTCGATTATTCGCTCGCCGGCGCCGTTTCGCTCGGCCTCCTGTTCTACCTCACTTACGCGCTGCTGCGGCCCGAGCGGTTCTGACCGTGCTCACGAAGCCTGAAGGGTTGATGTCATGACTATGATCGGTTGGCTCCAGATCATTCTCTTTTGCGTCATCACCGTCGCGCTCACAAAACCGCTCGGCTGGTACATGACGCGCGTGTTCAACGGCGAGCGGACCTTCCTGTCTCCGGTGCTGCGTCCGATCGAGGCCGGCATCTACCGGTTCTCCGGCGTCGACGAGAAGCGCGAGCAGCATTGGCTGACCTATACGGTCGCCATGCTGTTGTTCCATGTCGGCGGCTTCCTCATCATCTACGGCGTGATGCGGTTGCAGGCCGTCCTGCCGTTCAATCCGGCCGGCCAAAGCGCTGTCGCCGCGGATCTCTCCTTCAACACCGCGATCTCCTTCATCACCAACACCAACTGGCAGAATTACGGTGGAGAGAGCACGCTGTCCTATCTCGTGCAGATGCTCGGCTTGACGCACCAGAACTTCTTGTCGGCGGCAACCGGCATCGCGCTGGCGGTCGCCCTGATCCGCGGCTTCTCGCGCGCGTCGGCGCGCACCGTCGGAAATTTTTGGGTCGACGTCACCCGCTGCAGCCTCTATGTGCTGTTGCCAATCGGTATTGTCTATACGCTGTTCCTGGTCTGGCAGGGCATCCCGCAGACGCTCGGTGACTATGTCGAGGCCACCACGCTCGAGGGTGCCAAGCAAACCATCGCGGTCGGCCCGGTCGCCTCCCAGGTCGCGATCAAGATGCTCGGCACCAATGGCGGCGGCTTCTTCAACGCCAATGCGGCGCATCCGTTCGAAAATCCGACCGCGCTGTCCAATTTCATTCAGATGCTGTCGATCTTCGTGCTAGGTGCGGCGCTGACCAACGTGTTCGGTCGCATGGTCGGCAACGAGCGCCAGGGCTGGTCGATCCTGTCCGTGATGGGCGTGCTGTTCGTCGCCGGTGTCGTCATCACCTATTGGGCGGAGGCCAACGGTACTTCGACCCTGCACGCGCTCGGCCTGACCGGCGGCAACATGGAAGGCAAGGAGGTTCGCTTCGGCATCATCGCGTCCTCCCTGTTCGCCGTGATCACGACGGCCGCCTCCTGTGGCGCGGTCAACGCCATGCATGACAGCTTCACGGCGCTCGGCGGCATGATTCCCCTGATCAATATGCAGCTCGGCGAAATCATCGTCGGCGGCGTCGGCGCCGGCCTTTATGGCATGCTGCTGTTCGTCGTGCTCGCGATCTTCGTGGCAGGCCTGATGGTCGGCCGCACGCCGGAGTATGTCGGCAAGAAGATCGAGGCGCGCGAAGTGAAGATGGCGATGCTCGCGATCCTGGTGCTGCCGCTGATGTATCTGGGATGGACCGCGGTCGGCGTGGTCTATCCGGCGGCGGTCGCCTCGATGGCGAATGCCGGGCCGCATGGCTTCACCGAGGTGCTCTATGCCTTCACCTCGGCGACCGGCAACAACGGCTCGGCATTCGCGGGCCTTACCGGCAACACCTTCTTCTACAATCTCACGCTCGCAAGCGCGATGTTCGTCGGCCGCTTCTTCATGATCATTCCGGCGATGGCGATCGCGGGTTCGCTGGCCGCCAAGAAATCGATCCCGCCGTCCGCGGGCACCCTCCCGACCACGGGCGGGCTGTTCGTCGGCCTCGTCGTCGGCGTGATCCTGATCATCGGCGGCCTCACCTTCTTCCCGGCCCTCGCCCTCGGCCCCATCGTCGAGCATCTCGCGATGAACGCCGGCCAAGTGTTCTGAACGACTAGTGTTCTGATCGACCGCCTTCTGATTGTTTGGAGGGACCTCCATGGATACCACGAACCTGCAAAAACGCGCGTCCGTCTCGGCGATGCTCGATCCCAAGATCGTCGTGCCTGCGATCCGCGCGTCCTTCATCAAGCTCGATCCGCGCTTGATGATCAAGAATCCGGTGATGTTTGTGGTCGAGATCGTGGCCGCGCTCACCACTGTGATCTTCCTGCGCGATCTCCTCACCGCCGGTGAGAATCTCGGCTTCACCTTCCAGATCATCGTCTGGCTCTGGTTCACGGTGCTGTTTGCCAACTTCGCCGAAGCGGTGGCCGAAGGCCGCGGCAAGGCGCAGGCGGAATCGCTGCGCAAGACCCGCACCGAGAGCCAGGCCAAGCTACTGACCGGCTCTGACCGCACCTTCAAGTTGGTGCCCGGCACCAGCCTCAAGGTCGGCGACATCGTGCTGGTCGAGGCCGGCGATACCATTCCCTCCGATGGCGAGGTGATCGAGGGCGTCGCGTCCGTCAACGAGGCCGCCATCACCGGCGAGTCCGCACCCGTGATCCGCGAATCCGGTGGCGACCGTTCGGCGGTGACCGGCGGCACCCAGGTGCTGTCCGACTGGTTTCGCGTGCGGATCACGGCAGCGCAGGGCTCGACCTTCATCGACCGTATGATCAAGCTGGTCGAGGGCGCCGAGCGGGCGAAGACTCCGAACGAGATCGCGCTCAACATCCTGCTGGCGGGCCTCACCATCATCTTCGTGTTCGCCACCGTCACCATCCCGAGCTACGCGGCCTATGCCGGCGGCTCGATCTCGGTGGTTGTGCTGGTCGCGCTGTTCGTGACGCTGATCCCGACCACGATCGGCGCACTGCTGTCGGCGATCGGCATCGCCGGCATGGACCGTCTGGTCCGCTTCAACGTGCTGGCGATGTCCGGCCGTGCGGTCGAGGCCGCCGGAGACGTCGACACGCTACTGCTCGACAAGACCGGAACGATCACGCTCGGCAACCGCCAGGCGACCTCCTTTCGCCCGGTGCGCGGGGTCACCGAGCAGGAGCTCGCGGACGCGGCCCAGCTCGCCTCGCTCGCCGACGAGACCCCGGAGGGCCGTTCGATCGTGGTGCTGGCCAAGGAAAAATACAGTATCCGTGGCCGCGACATGGCCGAGTTGGGAGCCACCTTCATCCCGTTCACGGCGCTGACCCGCATGAGCGGCGTCGACGCCGGCGGCTCGTCGGTGCGTAAGGGCGCGGTCGATGCGATCCTCAACTATGTCGGTGGCGGTGGACCGCTGGTGGTCGCCTCCGGCAACACGGCTCGTTCCATCCAGCCCGCCGGGCTCTCGGACATCGGCCGCGAGATTCAGACCATCGCCGACGACATATCGAAGGCCGGCGGCACGCCGCTGGCGGTCGCCCGGGACGGCAAGCTGCTCGGCATCATCCAGCTCAAGGACATCGTCAAGGGCGGTATCCGCGAGCGCTTTGCCGAGCTGCGACGCATGGGCATCCGCACCGTCATGATTACCGGCGACAATCCCATGACGGCGGCCGCGATTGCAGCGGAAGCCGGCGTCGACGACTTCCTGGCGCAGGCAACTCCCGAGGACAAGCTCAAGCTGATCCGCGACGAGCAGGCCAAGGGTAAGTTGGTGGCGATGTGCGGCGACGGCACCAACGATGCGCCGGCGCTCGCGCAGGCAGATGTCGGTGTCGCCATGAACACGGGCACCCAGGCGGCTCGCGAGGCCGGCAACATGGTCGACCTCGACTCCAATCCGACCAAGCTGATCGAGGTGGTCGAGATCGGCAAGCAGCTCCTGATGACGCGCGGCGCGCTGACTACATTCTCGATCGCCAACGACGTCGCGAAATATTTCGCGATAATCCCGGCGATGTTCCTGGCGTTCTACCCCCAGCTCAATGTGCTCAACATCATGAATCTGTCGAGTCCGCAGAGCGCCATCATGTCGGCGATCATCTTCAACGCGCTTGTTATCATCGCGCTGATCCCGCTGGCGCTGAAGGGCGTCGCCTATCGCGCGGTCGGGGCCGGCGCACTGCTCCGGCGCAACCTGCTGATCTACGGCCTCGGCGGAATCGTCATTCCCTTCATCGGCATCAAGGCGATCGACCTCGTGGTGACCGCTTTGCATTTGGCCTAACCCCGTCATTGCGAGCGAAGCGAAGCAATCCAGAATTCTTGCCGCGGCTGAGAGACTGGATTGCTTCGTCGCTTCGCCCCTCGCAATGACGAAAGAAATAGGAGAAACACATGCTCAGAGAAATCCGCCCCGCCATCGTCCTGCTGCTGGTGCTCACCGCCATCACTGGCTTAGCCTATCCGCTCGCGATGACCGCTATTGCCGGCGCGATCTTCCCCGCGCAGGCGCAGGGCAGCCTGATCGAGCGCGACGGCAAGGTGGTCGGCTCCGCCCTGATCGGGCAGGAGTTCAAGGACGACAAATATTTCCACGGCCGTCCCTCGGCGACGGTGGCGCCGAATCCGAACGATTCGACCAAGACGGTACCGGCGCCCTACAACGCCGCGAATTCGGGTGGCTCAAATCTCGGCCCGACCAGCAAGGCGCTGGCCGACCGGCTGCAGGAAGACGTGGACAAGCTCAGGGGCGAGAATCCGAATGCCGCCGTGCCGGTCGACCTCGTGACGACCTCAGCCAGTGGCCTCGATCCGGATATCTCGCCGGAAGCGGCGCAATTCCAGGTGCCGCGCGTCGCGAAGGCGCGAAACGTGCCGGAGGATCAGGTCAAGCAACTGGTGGCTTCCAACACCCAGGGCCGCCTGCTCGGCCTGATCGGCGAGCCCCGGGTCAACGTGCTGACTCTGAATCTCGCGCTCGATCGTGCCACGAAGTAGTCTAGGCTAGGTCCGCGCGGATGATTATATTGATCTGATGGTCCGAGAGCGCCGCGATCCCGAACAACGTCCTTCGCCCGAGGCGCTGCTGGAGGCCGCGCGCCGGGAGGAGGGCGTGAGCGGCAAGCTGAAAATCTTCGTCGGCGCCGCTCCCGGCGTCGGCAAGACCTACGAGATGCTGCAAAGCGCCCACGCCAAGCGCAAGGCCGGCATCGACCTCGTGGTCGGCTTCGTCGAGACCCATGGCCGGGCCGAGACAGAGGCGCTGGTGCGTGGGCTGGAAGTGATCCCGCGCAAGAAGCTCGACTACCGCGGCCAGATTGTCGAAGAAATGGATCTCGACGCCGTGATCGCGCGCCGCCCGAAAATCGCGCTGGTCGACGAGCTCGCCCACACCAATGCTCCCCTTTGTCGCCATCCAAAACGCCATCTCGATGTCGAGGAGCTGCTGTCCCACGGCATCGACGTCTACACCGCCGTCAATATCCAGCACATCGAGAGCCTGAACGACGTTGTCGCGCAGATCACCCATGTGCGGGTGCGCGAGACCGTGCCGGATTCGGTGTTCGACCGCGCAGACGCCATCGAGCTGATCGACCTCACGCCCGACGACCTGATCCAGCGCCTGAAGGAAGGCAAGGTCTATGTCCCCAGGCAGGCCGAGCGGGCGCTGGAGCATTATTTCTCGCCGGGCAACCTGACCGCGCTGCGTGAACTCGCGCTGCGGCGCACGGCCGAACGGGTCGACGAGCAGCTACTCAGCCACATGCAGGCGAACGCGATCGCCGGTCCCTGGGCCGCAGGCGAGCGCATCCTCGTCTGCATCAGCGAAGATCCGCGCGCGGCCAGCCTCGTGCGTTACACCAAGCGGCTGGCCGACCGGCTGCACGCGCCGTTTATCGCGGTGTCGATCGAGACGCGGCGGTCCCTGCAAATGTCCGATGAGGAGCGCGACCGGCTCGCCGATACGCTGCGGCTCGCGGAATCGCTCGGCGGCGAGGCACTGACGATTCCGGGCGTCGGCCGCCGCCTCGCCGACGACGTGGTCAACTTCGCGCAGGGCAACAACGTCACCCAGATCGTGATCGGAAAGTCCACGCGCTCGCTCTGGTTCGAGATGACGCGCGGCTCCGTCGTGCACGATCTGGTGCGCCGCGCCGGTAACATCAGCGTGCATGTCATCCCTGGCGACGAATTCACGAACGAGCCGCCGCCGAAGACGGCGGTACAGACCGCAACGCGATCGGACCCGTTCGATGGGCGGCCCTATCTGAAGGCGGTCGGGATCACCGCGCTTGGCCTCGCTGCCGCCGTGGCGATCAAGCCGTATTTCGGCATTGAGAACGTCGACCTGATGTTTCTGACCGCCGTGGTGACGGTTGCCGTGCGCTACGGATTGTGGCCGTCGTTGCTTGCGAGTGTCGCGGCGTCCCTCGCCTACAATTTCTTCTTCCTGCCGCCGGTCTATACCTTCACCATTACCGATCCGACCAATGTCGCGGCGTTCTTTTTCTTCATGCTGATTGCGTTCGTGGTGTCGAATGTGGCGGGGCGGGTCCGCACCCAGGCTGATGCTGCGATCGGCCGCATCCGGACCACCGAGCAGCTCTATGCTTTCAGCCGCAAGCTCGCCGGCACCGGCACGCTCGACGACGTGCTGTGGGCGACCGCCTACCAGATCGCGCTGATGCTGAAAGTCCGCGTGGTGCTGCTGTTGCCGGACGAAGGGCTGCTCACGGTGAAGTCGGGCTATCCGCCCGAGGACGATCTCGATCAGGCCGACCTTGCGGCCGCCAACTGGGCCTGGAGCAATGACCGGCCTGCAGGCCGCGGCTCGGACACGCTGCCTGGTGCAAAACGGCTATTCCTGCCGATGCGCACCGGGCGCGGCCCGATCGGGGTCATCGGGATCGACAACGACCGCACCGGTCCCTTGCTGACGCCGGACCAGCGCCGGCTGCTCGATGCGCTGGTCGACCAGGGTGCGCTGGCAATCGAGCGCGTGCTGCTGGTCGAGGACGTCGATCGCGTCAAGCGCTCCGTCGAATCCGAGCGGCTGCGTTCCGCATTGTTGACGTCGATTTCGCACGACCTGAAGACGCCGCTCGCATCCGTGCTGGGTGCGGCCTCGACCATGCGCGATCTCGCCAGCGCGCTCTCCGACACCGAGAAGCGCGACCTGCTCGCCACCGTGATCGACGAATCCGAACGGCTCAACCGCTTCATTGCCAATCTGCTTGACATGACCAAGCTCGAATCCGGCGCCATCGTGCCCAACGCTGCGTTGCACGATCTCGGAGAGATCGTCGGCAGCGCGCTCCGGCGGGCAGCCAAGATCCTCACCGCCCACAAGGTGGAGCTGGAGTCGGCCGCAGACCTTCCCATGCTCCAGCTCGATGCGGTGCTGTTCGAGCAGGTGCTGTTCAACCTGCTCGACAACGCCGCCAAATATTCGCCGCCCCACGCGACGGTCTCGATTCGCAGCCGGCGCGACGGCGATCATGTGGTGCTCCAGATTACCGATGAGGGCGAGGGTATTCCGTCCGAGGAGCTCGAGAGCGTGTTCGACAAGTTTTATCGCGCGCGGAAGGGCGATCATGTCCGTCCCGGTACCGGGCTCGGGCTCGCCATCTCCCGCGGCTTCGTCGAGGCGATGCGTGGCACGATCTCGGCCGCGAATCGCAGCGACCGGAGCGGCGCGGTTCTGACCATCCGTCTGCCCATTCCGGCCCGGACCCACGCATTGGATACCGCCGCATGAGCGCAGCCCCGATCAAGGTGCTGGTCATCGACGACGAGCCGCCGATCCGCAAATTGCTGCGGATGGGGCTCTCGACGCAAGGCTATGAGATCCTGGAGGCGTCGAACGGCAAGACCGCGCTGGAGAAGCTCAGCGAGGGTCCCGCGCTGATCATCCTCGATCTCGGCCTGCCTGACATTCAGGGCCACGAGCTGCTGCGCACCATCCGCGCCCGCAATGAAGCTGTGCCGATCGTGGTACTGTCGAGCCGTGGCGACGAAGCCGGCAAGGTGGAGGCGCTCGATCTCGGGGCCGACGATTATCTGACAAAGCCGTTCGGCATGGACGAGCTGCTGGCGCGCCTGCGCGCCGCGCTGCGGCACCAGCTTCAGATCCAGGGCGAACGGCCGGTGTTTCGTGCCGGCGATCTCTCGGTCGATCTGGTGCGCCGGGTCGTCAGGGTCGGCGAGCGCGACGTCAAACTGTCGCCGAAGGAATATGACCTCCTGCGTGTGCTGGTGCAGCACGCCGGCAAGGTGCTCACCCACCGCTTCCTGCTGAGGGAGTTATGGGACGAGCTGACCGACGCGCAATATCTGCGCGTCTATGTCCGCCAGCTCCGGCAGAAGATCGAAGCCGATCCGGAACGGCCGCAATATGTACTGACGGAAACGGGGATCGGGTATCGGTTAAGGGCAGGGGATTAGGGTTGCCCGCGTGCAACGATCCGTCATGGCCGGGCTTGTCCCGGCCATCCACGTCTTGACCCAGGGGAGCGAGAACGTGGATGCCCTGGACAAGCCCGGGCATGACGGTCGGCGCAAGCCTGCATCAGCATCGTCATTGCGAGCGCAGCGAAGCAATCCAGACTGCCCCCGCGGAAAGATACTGGATTGCTTCGCTGCGCTCGCAATGACGGATTAAGTCAACCCGCCTTCCTCTGCCGCGCGGTCGACCGATGCGTCTTCTTCGCCGCGCCCGTTCGCCCCGACGCCCGGCGCGCATGGGACTTCGCCGCCGTCTTCTTCCCGCCGCGTCCCTTCAAGCTCTGCTTCAGCGCATCCATCAGGCTGACCACATTGCTCGGCTTCTCCTCGGGCTCCGGCAGTTCGATTGTCTTCCCGCTGGCCTTGCGCTTCACCAGGGCCTTCAGCGCGGTCTCGTAGTCGTCCTTGAACTTGCTGGGATCGAAATGGGAGGTCTTGGTCTGGAGGATATGGCCGGCGAGCTCAACCATGTCCTTGGTGATCTTCGGGCTCTTGATGTCGTCGAAGAACTGGTCCTCGTCGCGCAGTTCGTAGGGGAAGCGCAGCGTGGTGCCGAGCAGGCCCTTGCCGAGCGGCTCGATCGCGATGATGTGCTCGCGATTGGTGAGCACGATCTTGGCGAGCGCGACGCGATCCTGGTCCTTCATGGCGTCGCGGATCACGGCAAAAGCATCGACCGCGGCCTTGCCGTCGGGCGCGATGTAGTAGGGGTGGTTGAGATAGCGCTGGTCGATCTCGTCGCTCGGCACAAAGCTCTCGATGTCGATGGTGTGGTTGCTCTCGATCTGGACCGCTTCGAGCTCCTCCGGCTCGATCTCGACATATTTGCCCTTGCGCAGCTCGTAGCCGCGCCCCTTCTGGTCGCTCTCGACGACGTCGCCGGTCTCGGCGTCGATCATCTGCTGCTTCAACCGGTTGCCGGTCTCCCGGTTGATCATGTGAAACCGCGTCTTCTCGGCCGCGGTGGTCGCCGGATAAAGCACAACGGGGCAACTGACCAGCGAGAGCTTCAACGTTCCCTTCCAATAGGCGCGCGGTGCCATTCCGTTCTCCAGCGTCTGCGAGTCATTTTGGAACCCCAACCGTCCCGCGGGGTTTTGGTTCCGGGTGGGATGCGGGCCGTGATAGGCTTCACGCCAAAGAGAATCCGGGACCAGTCGTGCTGCAAAAGCTCTCCAAGTATCGACAGAAACGTGATTTCGAGAAGACGCCCGAGCCATCGGGCAAGACCGCGGTGGCGCCGTCGAAGCAGCGCCGCTTCGTGATTCAGAAGCATGACGCTTCGCGGCTGCACTACGATCTGCGGCTCGAGTTCGATGGCGTCTTCAAGTCCTGGGCGGTGACAAAAGGGCCCTCGCTCGATCCGCACGACAAGCGGCTGGCCGTCGAGGTCGAGGACCATCCGCTCGACTATGGCGACTTCGAAGGCACGATTCCGGAAGGCCAGTACGGCGGCGGCACGGTCATGCTGTGGGATCGCGGCACCTGGGAATCCGATGATCCCGAACGCGGTTTCAAGAAGGGCGATCTGAAGTTCACGCTGCACGGCGAGAAGCTGCACGGCAGCTGGGTCCTGGTGCGCATGCGCAACGACCGCACCGGCGGCAAACGGACCAATTGGCTCCTGATCAAGCATCGCGACGAATATGTTCGCGAGGGCGCAGACAACGACATTCTCGAGGAGGACAAATCGGTCGCCTCCGGCCGCGCGATGGATCAGATCGCCGAAGGCAAGGGCCGTGCGCCAAAACCGTTCATGCTGGCGAAGGGCACCAAGGCCAAGGCCGACGCGGTCTGGCAGTCCAACCGGGCGGACGAGGCGAAAGAGCGCACGGTCAAGCCGGCGCCCCGCGCGGCGTTGAAAACCGGCAAAACAGTCAAGAAGAAAGCGACGACCGCGACGACCGCGAACAAGGCGGCGGAGATGCCGGATTTCGTGGCGCCGCAGCTCTGTACGTCGGTCGAGCGCCCGCCGGGCGGCGACGGCTGGTGCCACGAGATCAAGTTCGACGGCTACCGCGTGCAGCTGCGGGTCGAGGGCGGCAAGGCGACGTTGAAGACGCGCAAAGGCCTCGACTGGACCGAAAAATTCGCAACTATCGCGAAGGAGGCGGGCGCGCTGCCGGATATGATGGTCGACGGCGAGATCGTCGCGCTCGACCACAATGGAGCACCCAATTTTTCGTCGCTCCAGGCGGCGCTGTCGGACGGCAAGACCGAGGAGCTCATCTTCTTTGCGTTCGACCTGCTGTTTGCGGAAGGCCTCGATTATCGCCGGCTGCCGCTCGGCGAGCGCAAGGCGCGGTTGAAGGAGCTGCTGGAAGCGCGTAAGCGCAAATCGAGCCAGATTCGCTATGTCGAGCATTTCGAAAGCGGCGGCGACGCCGTGCTGCAATCCGCCTGCAAGCTCGAGCTCGAGGGCGTGGTGTCGAAGAAGCTGGACGCGCCCTATCGTTCGGGGCGGACAGAAAGCTGGACCAAAGCAAAATGCCGCGCCGGCCATGAGGTCGTGATCGGCGGTTACAAGACCACCAATGGCAAATTCCGTTCGCTGATGGCCGGCGTGCACCGCGGTGATCATCTCGCCTTCGTCGGCATGGTCGGCACCGGCTTCGGCGCGGACAAGGTCAAGCGCATCATGCCGTCCTTGAAGGCTATGGAGGCGAAGCAAAGCCCCTTCGGCGGCAAGAACGCACCGAAAAAGACGCGCGAGGTGCACTGGCTGAAGCCGGAGCTCGTGGCGGAGATCGAGTTCGCCGGCTTCACTGCCGACGGCAATATCCGCCAGGCCGCCTTCAAGGGTCTGCGGCAGGACAAGCCGGCGGAGGAGGTCGAGGCCGAGACACCGGTCGATACCGAGCTTGCCGAGCCCTCGACGAAGCAGCGCGCGAAGCCGCGCGCGCAAGCGAAGACCGGTGCACGAACAGCGCAAGCCGGCACTGCCGAAGTGATGGGTGTCGTGCTCTCGAAGCCGGACAAGGCGCTGTGGCCGGACGACGGCAATGGCGATCCCGTTACCAAGCTGGATCTCGCGCGCTACCTCGAAGCCGTCGGCGAATGGATGATCGTGCATCTCAAGGGCCGGCCGTGCTCGCTGATCCGCGCCCCTGACGGCATCAAGGGCGAATGCTTCTTCCAGCGCCACGCCATGCAGGGCACCTCGAACCTTCTGGAGCTCGCGCGGGTCTCCGGCGACCGCAAGCCCTATTTGCAGATCGACCGCATCGAAGGGCTCGCGGCCGTGGCGCAGATCGGCGGCGTCGAGCTGCATCCCTGGAATTGCGCGCCCTACGCCTACGATACCCCGGGCCGGCTGGTGTTCGATCTCGATCCCGCGCCCGACGTCGTCTTCGCCGAGGTCGTTGAGGCCGCCAAGGAGATGCGGCAGCGGCTGACCGACATCGGCATGGAAAGCTTCTGCAAGACCACCGGCGGCAAAGGTCTGCACGTCGTGGTCCCGCTGCGTCACGGCGCGCGCGACCAGGTGAGCTGGAAGGAGGCCAAGGCCTTCGCGGAAGGCGTCTGCCAGTGGATGGCGGACGACGCTCCCGAGCGCTATCTGCTCAACATGTCGAAGAAGCTGCGCAACGGAAAGATCTTCCTAGACTATCTGCGCAACGATCGGATGTCGACGGCGGTGGCGCCGCTGTCGCCGCGTGCGCGAGATGGTGCGACTGTGTCGATGCCGGTCACGTGGGCGCAGGTGAAGAGCGACCTCGATCCGAAGCGGTACACGGTGCGGACGGTGCCCGGCTTGCTGGCGCGATCGAAGGCGTGGGATGGTTATGACGATGCAGCCGCGTCGATCAAGGCGGCGATCAAGAAGCTCGCCGGGAAAACGAAGTAGGGTGGGTAAAGTGAAGCGTGCCCACCATCTTCTCTCAGCCGAGCAAAAAGGTGGGCACGGCGCATTGCGCCTTTGCCCACCCTACTAGATCTTCGTTTGGTGGCTAGATCCGTCCCAGCAGGAGCAGGATCAGCAGGATCACGATGACGAGCCCGAGACCGCCGCCGCCGTAATAGCCGGTGCCGTAGAACGGGCCGCCGCCGATGCCGCTGAAGCCGCCGAGCAGCGCGATGACCAAAATGATCAGAATGATCGTACCGATAGACATGCGGAAATCTCCTCCGGCCCTTCGTCAAAAAGGGTTCCTATGTTGTGCTCAGGGCAACTTGCCGCACCTTTTAAAGTTCCATCTTTGAAACACGGGTGGCCGCCAAAGACGCATGGAACCTTTGTGGCACCGCCGGGGATGCCTATGTGAGATTTCATCACAGCCGGACCGGGTCATGTCAGCACCGCTTGTCGTCTCCATTCCCCACCGCCTCGGCCGCGAGGAGGCGGTGCGCCGGCTCAAGACTGGGCTAGGCCGTGCTGCGGCGAGCATTCCCGTGATGCAGGTCGAGGAGGAGAGCTGGAGCGGCGACAGCATGAATTTCCGCATCCGCGCGCTCGGGCAGATCGCGACGGGGCAGGTCGACGTCGCCGACGACCATGTCAAGGTGCAGGTGGTGCTGCCCTGGCTATTGCAGCGCTTTGCGGAGATGGCGCAGGCCACGATTCGCAAGCGCGGCCAGCTGCTGTTGGGCAAGGACGGGAAAAGCTAGCGTTCAAGCACGGGTGCGCTGTCGCACCGGTTTCGCCGCGCCCGCTGGACGCGCGGGGATGACCGAAGCGGGAAAACCGCGAAGCGCCTGCGCGAGCGGCAGATCGTTGCCGGCGAAACCCGGCACACTATAGCCCGTGACGTCAATAGTGGCGTCGGCCCCATCGAACGCCGGCCATTCGCGGCCTGCTTGCGTGAAAGGTGCGAAGTGGCGCCCGACCGCGACGATCGCCGCAGCGCGGCCGTGGCGGCGGGCAAACGCTACGACATGGTCGGCATGTGCGCCCCGCACCTGAAGCGGCTGGTAGTCACCTCGCGCGAAGACGTCGGGCAGCTCGTTGCGCAGCTTGAGCAGGTGCCGCGTCCAGGCCAGCTTGAGCTGACCGTCCGGCCAGCTCTTGATTAGGTGATTCCAATCGGGATTCTCCAGCCTGCCCAGCGCCACATGTCGCGCGGAAAAATCCACCGGGCGGCGGTTGTCGGGATCGACCAGCGACAGGTCCCAGAATTCGGTGCCTTGGTAGAAGTCGGGTACGCCCGGCAGTGTCGCCTTGAGCGTGAGCTGGCTCAGCGCGTTCAGCGCGCCGAGCAGCGCGACGCGGCGAGCCAGCGTGTTCAGCGCCTCCAGGAATTCGCCTGATTGCGCGGGATCGAGGATCTTCGCGATGAAGCTCTTGACGCCGTTCTCATAAGCCTCGTGCGGGTTGAGCCAGCTGGTCTCCTCCTTGCCCTCGCGCGCGGCCTTGAGCGCATAGGCCTGGATACGCGCGACGAAACCGGCATCGGCCGGCTCCTGGAGGGAGCAGGCGCCGAGCAGCGTCTGGTAGAGCATGTATTCGAACGTTGCCGACGGAGCGCGCAGATTGCCGTCGAGCGCGAGGTGCGGCGCGTTCAGGACTTTCCAGCGTGCCACAGCGCTGGTCCATTCGCCGGGAATTTCACTTAAGGCAGCGATCCGCGCGCGGGCGTCCTCGCCACGTTTGGTGTCGTGCGTGGCGGTCGCCGTCATCCCTTGCGGCCATTCCCTGGCGCGGGCCTGCATGGTCTCGTGGAAAGCGGGAATGGTGAGGCCCTTGCTCGCGGGATCGCCGCCGACTTCGTTCAGGGCGAGCAGCCGGTGGAATTGATAGAAGGCGGTGTCCTCCAGCGACTTCGCCATCATCGGCCCGGTGAATTGCTGCACCTTCAGCGCAAAGCGGCGCACCCGCGGGGCACTGTGCGGGGGACGGCCAGGCTTGAGCAGGTCCATGGTGAGGGCGTCGCGCAGGAAGTCGAAAATGCCTTCGTCCGCGGCGAACCATTCCCGGCGAGCGTGCTCGATGGTGTTGTCGATCAGCTTACGATCGTTCGCCGTTGGCGCGCTTGTCGTCAAATAGGTGCGGTACACCGGAAAATGCAGCACATAGAGCTCGAGCGCCTGCCGCAGGCTGTCAGCGGAAAAGTCGCGGGTCGAGTAGTGCCCGTTGGCGATGCGCGCAAGCAGGCGCGTCAGAACCGTGAATTCGCTGGTCAGCAGCGTCTCCAGCACGCGCCGTTTGGCATCCTTGACGTAAGGCGCGAGCCGCGGCGGCCGGTTGCTGATCTGTCGCCAGGTCTCGTCCATGGCCTCCAGCCCCTTGGGGTCGACCAGAACGTGAGTGATGGCGTTCATCCACTCATAGCCGGTGGTGCCCTGGACGCCGGCGAAATGCGGCAGGCGCTCGTGCTCGCACAGGATTTTCTCGATCACCGTATAGAACGGCTTTGTGGTGCCCTGAGCGTCGCGCACCAGCCGGCGCAGCCGCTGGCAATATTGCGCGGGATCGCGCAGGCCGTCGATATGATCGAGCCGGATGCCTTGCAGTTTGCCGTCGGCAATGAGTTGCTTCACCAGCCGGTGCGTGGCGGCGAACGTGCCGGGATCCTCGACGCGCATGCCGGCGAGCCCGTTGACGTCGAAGAAACGTCGATAGTTGATGTCGCTGGAGGCAAGCCGCCAGTGCCCCAGCTTGTAGTGCTGGCGCTCCAGCAAATGATGCAGCGCCAGCGTCTGCGCGGGACGGTCCTTGGCCGCGCGATAGGCGCCGAGGCCGCGCCCGATGATATCGGCGCTGCCTGCGATCTCCCTGAGCTCCGCCTTGAAGCCGGGTGCTTCCTTGCGGTTGGGGCGGCGCAGTCCCGTGTAGCGCGCCGCGAGCGACAGCAGGCGCTTGCCCGTCTCGGTCTCGGCGGCGTCGGCGTCCTTCACGATCATCCGCAGCACCTCGCCATAGCGCTCCGGCGCGATCGGCAATCGATGTTCGAAATACCAGGCGGAAAAACTACCTTCGTTGGGATCGTAGCGCAGCTCGATATCGCCGCTCTCGAGCGCTTCGCCATAGGACGCTCCGAGGATCGGCAGCAGCACGCCGCCGCGGGCGCGGAAGGCCAGTTGATCCCAGTCGATATCGAAGGAGACGGCGTGCGGCGAGGCCTGGCCCCATTCCAGCACGTCCAGCCACCAGGGATTGTCGGCGAAGTGCACGCCGACATGGTTCGGTACGAAGTCGATGATGAGGCCGAGGTCGTGTCGCGTCAGCGCCTCGCTCAGCCGCGCGAAGCCGGCCTCGCCGCCGAGCTCCGGATTGAACTGGCTGTGGTCGACGGTGTCATAGCCGTGCGTCGAGCCCTTGCGGGCCTTCATCACCGGCGAGGTGTAGAGATGCGTGATTCCCAGCGCCTTCAGGTAGGGCACCACCGCGGCGGCCTTGTCGAAGTCGAAATCCGCGGTGAGCTGAAGCCGGTAGGTTGCGAGAGGAATGGCTGGAGGCATCTCAACCTCCGAGGCGCCAGACCACCGACCAGGGCGCAAGCCGGTCGCCGGTTGCGCCGCCCCAGATCAGGGTCCCCACACCGCCGTCGGAACACGCGATGTCCTTGTCGGAGAGATTGGCCACGAGGCGCAACGTCGCGCCATCTCCCATGTGCCAATGTGCGGTGAGCAGGCCGCTATCGGCCACGGCGGCATCACCGAAGCGCGCACCTTTCAGTCGTGGCGCGATCTCCTTGTGGCGGAGTGCGAGCAGCTCCCGCACCAGCGCGAGACGCGCATCCTGCTCCGGCGTGTGGTCGGTCCAGTCGAGCACGGCCGATTGCAGTGTTGCCGGATCGAGCGGGTCGGGCACCTCGTCGCCGTACTTTTCATAGGCCCAGGCGTATTCCTGCCTGCGCCCCTTGCGGACGGCATCAGCCAGTCCGCCCTGGAAGTCGCAGAAGAACGGGAAGGGCGCGATGGAGCCCCACTCCTCGCCCTGGAACAGCATCGGCACCATCGGTGCGAGCAGGGTCACCGCGAGTGCGGCTTCGATCTGCTCGGGCGATGCCAGGCTTTCGAGCCGGTCGCCAAGCGGCCGGTTGCCGATCTGGTCGTGGTTCTGCAGGAAGTTGACGAAGGTTGCCGGCGGCAGCTCGCCGCTGTTCTCGCCCCGCGGCTTCTTGCCCCAGAATTCCGAGATCTCGCCCTGATAGACGAAGCCGGAGGCGAGCGCGCGTGCGAGATCGAGCCGCGGCGTTTGATAGTCCGCATAATAGCCGGCGAGTTCGCCCGTCAGCATCACGTGCCAGACGTGGTGGTAGTCGTCGTTCCACTGGCCGCGATATTTGCCGTTCGGAGGCTCCTGCGCCGCGTCGAGCAGGCTCGCGCGGTTGTCGCCGTTCTCCAGCACGAGATGGATATGGCGCTCCGTCGCCTTGGCAAGCTCGCCCGCGGCGACGCTAAGGTCTTGCAGCATCGATTGCTCGCCGGGGATCGCCATGATGTGATTGGCGGCATCGAGCCTCAGGCCGTCGAAGCGATAGTCGCTGAGCCACGACAGCGCGTTCTCGACGGCAAAAGCGCGAACCTGCGGCACGCGATAATCGATCGCACTGCCCCATGGCGTGTGCGCGTCGGTGAAGAAGGCCGGCGCGTAGCGGCCGAGGTAATTTCCCTCGGGGCCGAAATGATTGTAGACGACGTCGAGGAACACCATCAGCCCGCGCAGATGGGCTTCGTCGATCAGCGTCTTCAATTCATCGGGATGACCATAGGCGCTGTCGGGCGCGTACCACAGCACGCCATCATAACCCCAGCCGCGGCGACCGGCGAAGTCAGCCAGCGGCATCAGTTCGATCGCGGTGATGCCGGTCGCGACGAGATGATCGAGCTTGTCGATCATGGCACGATAGGTGCCTTCCGCAGTGAAGGTGCCGACATGCGTCTCGATCAGCACCGTCTCTTCCCACGGGCGGCCGCGCCAATCGGATGCGCGCCAGGCGAAGGCGTCATGATCGATCACCTCGCTCGGGCCGAACACGTCGTCGGGTTGGAATGCAGACGCCGGATCGGGCACGTCGATCTCGTCATCGATCCTGAATTTGTAGTTGCTGCCGACGGGCAGATTGGCAATCTCGGCGACATACCAGCCATCCTGCCGGCGCTGCATCGCGTGTCGTCTGTCGAGCAGGAGATCGACACGGCGCGCGGCAGGCGCCCACAGCCGGAACGATACGCCGTCCTTCGTCGGCCTCGCCCCGAAGGATGGCCTCATAGCGCCCCCGCGAAAGCGATCACGGAGCGCGGCGGCGCCTTGCTGTCGCTCCCGGGCTGGAAGTCGATCGTATTCAGCTTGGCGTCGGTCGTGTTCAGGATCTGCTGCCAGCTCTTGTATTCAGTCATTTTTGGCAATTTGAATGCGATCTCTTCGGGGGCTGCGTTGAGTACGATAAAGATCGCGGCGCTGCCCGGTTCCATCGGCCCCATCACATAGGAGAGGAACCGCCCTTCCGGGAATTTCCAGTCGCTTTCCGTCATTTCGTCGCCGGCCGGCGTCAGCCACAGCGCGCCATAGGAGATGCCGTCCTTGGGGCGGCCGTCGAGCCAGCGATGGCTGCGAAGCTGCGAGAACCGGCGGCGGATATCGGCGAGTTCGGCGACAAAACCGACCATGTCGTCGCCGTCCTTGCCGAGATTGTCCCAGCCGACCCAGCCCACCTCGTTGTCCTGGCAATAGGCGTTGTTGTTGCCTGATTGCGAATTCCCGACCTCGTCGCCTGCGAGGATCAGCGGAATGCCCTGTGCCAGCATGAGGCAGGCCAGTACGTTCTTGCGAAGCTGCCGGCGCAAGCTGACGATTTGGGGATCGTCGGTCGGACCCTCGACACCGCAATTGTTGCTGTGGTTGTCGTTGGAGCCGTCGCGATTGTCCTCGCCATTGGCCTCGTTATGCTTCTCGTTGTAGCTGAAGAGATCGGCCAGGGTGAAGCCGTCATGCACGGTGATGTGGTTGATGCTGGCGCGCGGCCGCCGTCCGTCGTGGTTGAACAGGTCGGAGGACGCCGTCATGCGGCTGGAGATATCGCCGATCAGGCTGCCTTCGCCGCTCCAGTAGCGGCGCATGGCGCTGCGGTAACGGTCGTTCCACTCCGACCATTGCGAGGGAAATGCGCCCACCTGATAGCCGCCAAGGCCGAGATCCCAGGGTTCGGCGACGAGCTTGACGCTCGCCAGCACCGGGTCCTGGCGGATCGCGGTCAGGAACGAGCTGCCTCGATCATAACCGTTCGGTCCGCGGGCCAGCGTGGTGGCGAGGTCGAAACGGAAGCCGTCGACGTGGCAGACCTCGACCCAGTAGCGCAGTGAATCCATCACCATCTGCAGCACGCGCGGGTGGGTGAGGTTCACCGACGAGCCGCAGCCGGTAAAATCGTCGTAGTAGCGCGGGTTTTCGCGGTTCAGCCAGTAATAGGAGGCGTTGTCGATGCCGCGATAGCACAGCGTCGGACCGAGATGATTGCCCTCGGCGGTGTGATTGTAGACGACGTCGAGCATCACCTCGATGCCGGCATCGTGCAGACGTGCGATCGTGGTGCGGAAGGAATCGAGAGCGTTGTCCTGGGCGTAGCGCTGCTCGGGCGCGAAGAAGGACAGGGTGTTATAGCCCCAGTAGTTGACGAGCTTCTTCTCCACCAAGATGCGGTCGTCGACGAAGCTGTGCACCGGCAGAAGCTCTACCGTGGTGACGCCGAGCTTCTTCAGGTGCTCGATCATCGCGGGCGAGGACAGGCCGCCATAGGTGCCGCGCAAATTCGGCGGCACGTCGTCGCGCTTCTGTGTCAGTCCCTTGACGTGGGCCTCGTAGATGATGGTATCTTCCCAGGGAATGTTGGGCCGGATCTCGCGGCGGCCCCAGTTGAAGGTCTCGTCGACGACGACGGCCTTCGGCATGCCGCGCGCGTTGTCGCGCCGGTCGAACGACAGGTCTTCGCGCGGGCTTCCGGTGCGATAGGCGAAATGCGCGTCACTCCAGACCAGCCGCCCGGAAAGCCGCTTGGCATAGGGGTCTAGCACGAGCTTGTTGGCATTGAAGCGGTGGCCGTGCTCCGGCTCGTAGGGGCCATGCACGCGGTAGCCGTAGAGCTGGCCGGGCGAGACGTCGTTGAGATAGCCGTGCCAGACATCCTCGGTGCGCTCCGGCAGCTCGACGCGCTCGAGTTCGCGGCGGCCCTGCATGTCGAACAGGCACAGCTCGACCTTCTGCGCGTTGGCGGAGAACAGCGCGAAATTGGTGCCGCGTCCGTCCCAGCTTGCGCCGAGGCGTGCGGGCGATCCAGCAGTCAGGCGCATCGTTCAGCTTTCCGGAACGAGGAAGATCGCGGCGAGCGGCGGAATGGTGAGGCGGAGCTCGCCATTGACGGCGTGGACTTCGCCGATGTTGCCGACATTGCTGCCGCCGTAATGAGCGGAGTCCGAGTTGAACACTTCCTTCCACTTGCCACCGAACGGCGCGCGAACGCGGTAATTGCGATAGACATTGGGTGAGAAGTTGACGATCACCATGCACCGGGCGTGCTCGTCAAATCCCTTGCGCAGCCAGGCGAACACGTTGCGGTTGGCGTCGTCGGTGATCAGCCATTCGAAGCCGGCCTGCTCGCAGTCCATCTGGTGCAGGGCGGGCACCGCGCGATAGAGCCGGTTGAGATCGCGGATCAACGCCTGGATGCCTGAATGGGGCTTGTACTCGAGCAAGTGCCAGTCGAGCGATCGGTCGTGATTCCATTCTCGGCTTTGCGCGATCTCGGCGCCCATGAACAGCAGCTTCTTGCCGGGATGGCCGAACATGAAGCTGTAATAGGCGCGCAAATTCGCGAAGCGCTGCCATTCGTCGCCGGGCATGCGCCCGAGGATAGAGCGCTTGCCGTGCACGACTTCGTCGTGCGACAGCGGCAGGACGAAGTTCTCCGAGAAGGCGTAGTGCAGGCCGAACAGGATGTCGCCGTGATGATGCTTGCGGTGGATCGGGTCCTTGCTGATGTAGTTCAGCGTGTCGTGCATCCAGCCCATATTCCACTTGTAGCCGAAGCCGAGCCCTCCGAATTCGACCGGGCGCGAGACCTGCGGCCAGGCGGTGGACTCTTCGGCGGCCGTGGTCGCCTGCGGGAAACGCGCGAACAGCTCGGTGTTGAAGCGGCGCAGGAATGCGATCGCCTCGATGTTCTCCCGGCCGCCATGCTGGTTCGGAATCCACGCCCCGGGCGGACGGCTGTAGTCGAGGTAGAGCATGGATGCGACGGCATCGACTCGCAGTCCGTCGATCGCGTAGCGCTCGAGCCAGAACAGCGCGTTCGAGACCAGGAAGTTCGTCACTTCGGTGCGGCCGTAATTGTAGATCAGCGTGCCCCAATCGAGATGCCGGCCCTGGAGCGGATTGGCGTGCTCGTACAGCGCTGTGCCGTCGAAGCTGCCGAGCCCGTGCGGATCGTCCGGGAAGTGGCCGGGCACCCAGTCGAGCAGCACGCCGACGCCCTCGCGGTGGCAGGCATCGACCAGCGCGGCAAAATCCTCCGGCGTGCCGAAGCGGCTGGTCGGCGCATACAGCCCGGTCGGCTGATAGCCCCACGAGCCGTCGAAAGGATGCTCGCTGACGGGGAGGAATTCGAGATGGGTGAAGCCCATGTCGCGGGCGTAGGCCGGCAGCTGCTCGGCCAGCTCGCGATAGGTCAGCCATTCATTGCCGTTCTTGCGCCGCCATGAGCCGAGATGGACCTCGTAGATCGACATCGGCGCGGACAACGCGTTGATGCCGTCGGGCGCCGGTCGCGGCCGCGGCAGATGCGCTTCGTCGAACACGATGGAAGCGGTCTTCGGGCGCACCTCGCTTGCAAAGGCCATCGGATCGGATTTCAGCGGAAGCAGATGGCCGTGCGGTCCGATAATTTCGAACTTGTAGTGGTCGCCGGCCTTGGCGTGCGGGATGAACAATTCCCAATAACCCGCGCCGCGCACCCGCATCGGATGGCGCCGTCCGTCCCAGAAATTGAAGTCGCCGACCACGGAGACACGCCGGGCGTTGGGCGCCAGCACCACGAAGCCGATGCCATCGATGCCTTCGAGCCGCATCGGATGCGCGCCGAGCTTGTCGTAAAGGCGCTGGTGGGTGCCTTCGCCGAGCAGATAGAGGTCGAAATCGGTCAGGATCGGCGGAAAGCGATAGGTGTCCTCGAATTCGATGACGTTGTCGCCGAACTTCGCGCGGAGCTGGTAGTGCTTCGCGCCGTTCGGCAGAGCGCCGATGAACAGGCCGGCATCATGGACGCGATCGAGCTTCGCCACCTCGCCGTGCTCGCCCACCGCCTCGACGTTGGAAGCATCGGGAAGAAACGCGCGCACCACGCTCTTGTCGCCCTCGGGATGCAGCCCGAGATAGTGGAACGGATCGGAGTGGCGACCCTCGATGATCGCATAGGCCTCGGCAGGGAGTTTAGGCATGGGCTTCGCTCTCGATACTGGACAGAATGCGAAGCAGTCCGGACAGCGGCGCATGGAGCCCCTCAGGCCGGTGGGACAGCTCGTACTCTACTTCCTCGAACGCTTGATCAAGCAGGAAAAACCTTAACAGGCCAGCCGCAGATTGCGGATCTTCCGGCCACAGCCGCCGATCGGTCATGGCTTCGCGGTAGGCGGTGAGGAACGTCGCGGTGGTGCGCTCGCGCCATTCGTCGAGCGCAGCCGTGAGACGGCCCTGTTCGTCGGAGGCGCCCGTGAGCGCGCGGTGAAGCGCCGCGTTAACCGAAAGATCAATCGAGCGGATCAGGCCGGCAACGTCACGCGCCGCAGGCAGCTTGCGCCGCTTGTCGGCCAGCGGCAAACGCGGATCTCCGTCGAAGTCGATGATGAAGATATCGTCCTTCACAATCAGAGTTTGCCCGAGGCGGAAATCGCCATGATGACGGATGTTCAACCCGCCGAGCTCGGAAGGTAAGAGCGCGTTGAGCCAGCCGGACAGGGTCGCGCGCTCCGCGGCGAGCTGATTGATCAGCGGTCGGTCCACCTCCCGCAGGCGGTCGGTGCTGGCGGCCAGCCGCTCGAAAACCCGCTCGGCCCGTGTCTCGAGCTCGGATGACCAGCGCTTGACGTGTGCGGAGCCAATGGGCTCCGGCGCGAGATCTCCGGGCTTTGCAGCGGCCAGAGCCACATGCAGCTCGGCGAGCCGTCGGCCGATCTGCGCAATGAAGTGCAGATAGGGCGCTTGCTCCTGGGTCTCGCGGGGCATCTCGCCCGGTGGCAGCACCCGTTGCTCGTCGATATAGCGGTCGAGATAGCCCGCGGTGACGCCCCAGCCGTCGCCCTGATTCTCGACATAGGCGTGCAGCACGCCGACTGCGCTGCGACGGTCGTCTTCGACCAGCTCGACGCTGCCGAGCAGTGCCGGCGTATTGGCAAAGCGGGCGATCTCGGTGAGGTAGGAGCCGATCTCGATCTCGGGATTGATGCCGGCTTCGAGCTGGCGATAGATCTTGGCGACATACTGGTTGTCGACCAGCGCGGTGCTGTTCGACTGCTCGATCGTGCGGATGCGTTCGGGCTCCTTGATGGTGTACTCGGCAAACCGGCTGGTCGCCTTGAACTCCAGCCGCAGATTGTTTTCTTCCACCACCAGGTTCTGCGACAGATTGCGCAGGAACAGGCCGATGAAGATCTGCTCGGTTGCCACGTCCAGCAGCGTCCCTTCGCGGGCCCCCTGACGCACGGCGGCGAGCGCCCTGGGATTGAAGCGTTCGCGGTCGAAGCGCACCCATTCGATCTGCATCGGCAGCACGTAGCGCGTGGTGACGTCGCCCTGCGCCGCCTCGAAGAACGCGATCCAGGGCCTGTTGTCGCCGATGTCGCAGAACGGCACCGCCGAGGTCAGCGTCGGCTTGATGTGCTTGGGATTGTGCTCCGGATACCAGCGCGTGCGCGACAGGAATCCCGGCAGCACCTCGTGCTCGAACACGCCCCGCTCGCGCGCCAGCGACACCCAGGTCGAGTTCACCGGCACCACCAGCGTCTCGAATTCGGGCACTGCGCGCGGCGTCACCGGCTCGGACTTGTCGCGCTCGGTGAGCTGGAACCAGTAGAAGCCATAGGGCCCCAGCGTGACCATGTAGGGCAGTTCGCCGATCGCCGGAAAACGCGTGCGGCCGAGCATCTCCTGCGGGATGCGGTCCTTCCAGGGCGACAGATCGAGCTCGGTCGCCTGGGCCGCGCGCGACAGATTGGCGACGCAGAGGATCACCTCCTCGCGGTACTGCCGGACATAGGCCAGCACGGCGCGGTTGGCCGGGCGGATGAAGGTCATGGTGCCGCGGCCGAAGGCGAGCGTCGATTTGCGCACCGAGATCAGACGCTTGGTCGCGCTGAGCAGCGAGGACAGGCTGCGCGACTGCGCCTCCACGTTCACCGATTCATAGCCGTAGACCGGATCCATGATCAGCGGCGCGTAGAGGCGGGCCGGGTCGCAGCGCGAGAAGCCGCCGTTGCGGTCCGGGCTCCACTGCATCGGCGTGCGCACGCCGTTGCGGTCGCCGAGATAGATGTTGTCGCCCATCCCGATCTCGTCGCCGTAGTAGATGATCGGCGTGCCGGGGAAGGACAGCAGCAGCGAGTTCATCAGCTCGATCTTGCGCCGGTCGTTGTCCATCAGCGGCGCGAGGCGCCGGCGGATGCCGACATTGATGCGGGCGCGCGGATCGTTGGCGTAGGTGGTCCACAGATAGTCGCGCTCGACGTCGGTCACCATCTCCAGCGTCAGCTCGTCATGGTTGCGCAGGAACAGCGCCCATTGGCAGCTCGCCGGAATATCCGGCGTCTGGCGCAGGATGTCGGTGATCGGGAAACGGTCCTCCTGGGCGATCGCCATGTAGATGCGCGGCATCAGCGGGAAGTGGTAGGCCATGTGGCACTCGTCGCCGCGGCCGAAATATTCCTGCACGTCCTCCGGCCATTGATTGGCCTCGGCCAGCAGCAGCTTGCCCTTGGAGTAGGAATCCAGCTCGTGGCGGAGCCGCTTGATGATGGCATGCGTCTCGGGGAGGTTCTCGTTCGAGGTGCCTTCGCGCTCGCAGAGATAGGGAATGGCGTCCAGACGGAAGCCGTCGACGCCGGCATCCAGCCAGCGCTTCATCACCTGGATCAGCGCGCTGACGACGCGCGGATTGTCGAAATTGAGGTCCGGCTGGTGCGAGAAGAAGCGGTGCCAATAAAACGCCCCGGCCTCGTGATCCCAGGTCCAGTTCGACTTCTCCGTGTCGGTGAAGATGATGCGGGTGCCCTGGTATTTCTGGTCGGTGTCGCTCCAGACATACCAGTTGCGGGCGCTCGAGCCTGCCGGGCTGCGGCGAGCACGCTTGAACCAATTGTGCTGGTCCGAGGTGTGGTTGACGACGAGCTCGGTGATGACGCGCAAGCCTCGCTTCTGCGCCTCCTGGATGAAGCGCTTGAAATCCTTCATCGTCCCGAAATCGGGATTGACGGAACCGTAGTCGGCGATGTCGTAGCCGTCGTCGCGGCCGGGCGAGGGATAGAACGGCAGCAGCCAGAGCGCGGTGACGCCGAGCTCCTGGAGATAGGGCAGCTTCTCGGTCAGCCCGGCGAAGTCGCCGATGCCGTCATTGTTGCTATCGGCAAACGCCTTGACGTGAAGCTGATAGATAATGGCGTCCTTGTACCAGAGCTCGTCCACGATCTCGGCAGCCTCGGCTTTCTTGGTGTCGACGGAAGACAATACGTTCATGGCGTGCGCCCTTACGCCAGGCAGCGGAACAGCAGCGCCGGATCGCGCTCGGGATCGATACGCAATTTGATCCCGCCCCATTCGATGCGGGCCTGTTCGCCGGTGAGGAGGTTTTCGAGTGCCGACACATGGTGTCGCTGCCCGCCGGCGTCAACCGTGACGTCGCCGAGCGGCAACCAGAATTCGCGCACGTGGCACGAGAGCGCAACCACGGCCACGACGATGTTGGCCGGGTCGGTCGCTTCCTTGACGAAGGCGATCGTCTCGCCCTCTTCGATGCCGAGGAAGCGCAGGTTCGCCGTCCGCTGAAGCGCAGCATTCTCGCTGCGGATGCGATTGAGCTCCGTGATGTAGGCCTTGATGTTGCCGGGCTTGTTCCAGTCGCGCTGCTTGATCTGGTATTTCTCGGAGTTGAGATATTCCTCGCGGCCGGGGATCGCGTCGTGCTCCAGCAGCTCGAACCCGCTGTAGACGCCGTAATTGCCGGACAGCGTCGCCGCCAGCGCGACGCGCGATTTGAACGCCCATGTCTCGCCGCCCTGGAGATGATAGGGCAAAAGATCGGGCGTATTCACGAACAGGTTCGGCCGATAGAAGTCACGTTCGGGATAGCGCGTCAGCTCGCCGAGATATTGCTCCAGCTCCCACTTCGCCGTGCGCCAGGGGAAATAGCTGAACGATTGCGCAAAGCCGAGCTTGGCGAGGCCCTTCATCAGCTTCGGGCGCGCGAACGTCTTGGAAAACAGGATCACCTCGGGATGCCGGCGGCGGATGTCACGGATCAGCCACTCCCAGAAGGCGAGCGGCGCGGTGTCGTGATTGTCGATGGCGAAGATGGTGACGCCGTGGTCGATCCAGAACAGCATGGCGTCGCGAAACGCGTTCCACAGTCCAGCCCGGTCGACGGACGCGAAATCGGGGATGACGATATCGGAATAGGGCCCGTCAGCCGTCCGCACCGACCGATCCGGGCGCCATTTGAACCATTCCGGATGCTGCGTCAGCCACGGGTGGTCCGGCGAGCATTGCACGGCGAAGTCGAGCGCGAGTTCGAGGCCGTATTCCAGGCAGGTCGCGACCAGCGCGCGAAAATCCTCGATCGTGCCGAGTTCGGGGTGCAGCGCGTCGTGCCCGCCCTCGATGGCGCCGATCGCATAAGGCGAGCCGGGATCGCCGTCGCCCGCCACCGGCATGTTGTTGCGGCCCTTGCGCCGGGTGCGGCCAATAGGATGGATCGGCGTGAAGTACAGCACGTCAAAGCCCATCGCGGCGATGTCGGGCACGCGCGCGATGCAGTCGCGGAGCGTGCCATGCTGTCCTGGCACCACGCTCTGGCTGCGCGGCATCATCTGATACCAGGCGCCGAAGCGTGCCTTGTCGCGGTCGACGAACAGTGGGAATAGCGCCGAGCGCGTGAGATCAGGCCGCAACTGGCTCTCGGCCATGGCTGCGCCGAGCTCGGTTGCCAGCAGCGGGGCAACGTCGCCGGTCTGAAGATAGTCCTCGCATCGCCTGACGATGACGGCGGCGGCGTCCTGCTGCGCGCCATGCGCCTTGGTCAAAAGGCCGGCGCCCTCGATCGCATCGAGCGTGACGTCGGCACCGGAGCGCTGCTTGCGCGCGACCGCGTGCGACCAGGTGGCGAATTCGTCGGTCCAGGCTTCGATCGCATAGACATATTTGCCGGGCTCGACGGGTGTGAACGCGCCGGACCAGCGGTCATTGCCGTGAGGGATCATCGGCTCGCTCTGCCATTCGCGGTCCTGCTCCTGTCGCCAGATCAGCGCTGCGCCGATCACGGCGTCGCCGTCCCGGTAGATGTCGGCCCAGACCTCGACCGGTTCGCGCGCGATCCGCTTCACGGGGAAGCGCCCGCCGTCGATCAGGGGATAGACGTCCTCGATGAGGAAAGTGCTGCCGGCTGCGGCACTCTCGACAGTTTGAATTGTCTTGTTCACGGTGATGCCATTGACAAGAAAGCAGGAGCCCGTTTCCCTTGCCGGGAACCTACGCTTGATACCACTATAGAAAGCCGCTTGTGTGTCATTGGTTCCCTGGGGAACGGCAGGCGCGGCTCGCGAGTTAACCCTGACTAACCTCTTCCGCGACCTCGTTAAAATCGATGCCCCCGGCCACAAAATGGCCTGCAAGCTGCGTGCCGAATGGATCTTTTAGCTCAAGCCCGGATCAAGGGCGTTCAATCCGAATTCGTCGATGCCCTCGGAAAGCTGCGGGTCACCGATCCCGTGGCCCTCAAATCCATCCTCGACGCCTTGCCGGAAAAGCGGGTTTACCGCTTCGTCAGCGGGCCTGTGGTGGTACGCGCCTTGGGCCATCCGCGCACCGAATTGGTGACGATCGGTGCGCCGCCGCTCAAATGGAAGATGACCGGCAACGGCAATTTGATCGCGCAAGGTGAGACGCGCGAGCCCGTGATTGCCTGGCCGGCCGGCCTGCCGCTCGGCTATCACCGGCTGACGCTGACGGATGCCGGAGGCGTGACGGAAGAGGTGCCGATGATCGTGGCGCCGGAGCGGGCCTTCGGCGGCGATTTCGACCGGGGCTGGCTGCTTGCCGTGCAGCTCTACAGCGTCCGCTCGGACCGCAATTGGGGCATCGGCGATTTCACCGACCTCGCCGGTCTGGTCCGGCTCGCGAAGCAGTTGGGCGCCGACGGCGTCGGGCTCAATCCCCTGCATGTGTTGTTCGATGACCATCCGGCCGATTGCAGCCCCTATTCGCCGAACAGCCGGCTGTTTCTCAATCCGCTCTATATAGACGTCGAGGCGATCCCGGAATTTTCCCCCGACCTCGTCCCCGATGCGGCCGCGACCGCCGCGCGGCTCCGCGACGGTGATCGTGTGCCCTATCCGGACATGGCGGCCTTGAAATGGTTGGCCTTGCGTGCCGCCTTCGACAGCTTCGTGAAAACCGCGAGCGGCGTCCGCCGCAACCAGTTCGACGCCTTCCGGGCGGCTCGCGCGCCGCTGTTGTCCCGTTTTGCCTGCTTCGAGGTGCTACGCCATCGCTTTGCGGCGCCGTGGTGGGAATGGCCGCAGGAATGGCAAAAGCCGGATGAGACGAAATGCGCCGAGCTGCGCAACGGCCCGGACAAGCACGAGGTCGAGTTCGTCGAATTCGTGCAATGGACCGCCGATAGCCAGTTGCATGCGGCCAAGGAGCTGGCCGGCCAGCTCGGCATGCGGGTCGGGCTCTATCTTGACGTTGCCGTCGGCGTGCAGTCGAACGGCTTCGATGCTTGGAACGAGCAGGAGGCGATTTCTCGTCATCTCGCCGTCGGCGCGCCGCCGGACGTGCTCAATACCATTGGCCAGGATTGGGGCTTGGCCGGCTTCAATGCCGGCGGCCTGGAGGCGCAATCCTTCGTGCCATTCGCCGATATGCTCGCGGCTTCGATGCGCCATTCCGGAGCCATCCGTCTCGATCACGTGCTCGGCTTGAAGCGGCTTTATCTGGTGCCGCGCGGCTTCAAGCCCGACAACGGCGCCTATGTGCAGATGCCGTTCGAGGCGCTGCTGGCGACCGTGGCGCGGGAGAGCGCGGCCCATAAGTGCATCGTCATCGGCGAGGACCTCGGCACGGTGCCGGAAGGTTTTCGCGAGACCATGCAGGATTTCGGCATCTGGTCCTACCTCGTCATGATGTTCGAGCGCGACGATGCCGGTCACTTCCGGCCCGTCGATCACTACCGGCCCAACGCGCTGGTGACGTTGAACACGCATGATCTGTCGACCTATGCCGGCTGGCGCTCTTTCAGCGATCTCAAGATGAAGCGCTCGCTCGGGCTCGATCCCGGCGAGAACGATCAGGCCCGCTGGGATGCGCTCGGCCTGCTCGACGAGATCCTGCGTGCCAACGGCATCCGTGCCAATGATGTCTATTCGGTGCTCGCCTTCCTGTCGCGCACGCCGTCGCGGCTGCTTGCGGTGTCGCTGGAGGATCTGCTCGGCGTGATCGACCAGCCCAACATTCCCGGTACGATTGACGAGCATCCGAACTGGCGCCAGCGCCTGCCTGTGACGCTCGACAAGATCGTTTCGAAGGTCGATGTCGCAGCCTTGAAGGCCGCGACACGGGAACGCTCGTTACCCGGCGGGCGTTGATCGCCGGGGTCTCCGGACGTCGTTTTCGAGGCTCGCACGACATTGTCTCAGAGGATTGAAGATTATGCGCTGATCGGCGACTGCGAGACCGCGGCGCTGGTCGGCCGCAACGGCTCGATCGACTGGCTGTGCTGGCCGGCCTTCGATTCCGATGCCTGCTTTGCCGCGCTCCTCGGCACGCACAAGAACGGCCGCTGGCTGATCGCGCCGAGCGAGGACGTCACCGCGACGTCGCGCCGCTATCTCGGCGACACCCTCATCCTCGAAACGCGCTTTGAGACTGACGGCGGCACCGTTGCGCTGATCGACTTCATGCCGCCGCGCGGCAAGGCCTCCGACATCGTGCGGCTGGTCCGCGGTGTCAGCGGCACGGTGAAGATGCGGATGGAGCTCGTCATCCGCTTCGGCTTCGGCGTCGACATCCCGTGGGTGCGGCGGATCGACCATTCCCTGCTGGCGGTCGCCGGGCAGGACATGACCGTGCTGCGGACACCGGCCAAGACCCGAGGCGAGGATCTGACCACGGTTTCCGATTTCGAGGTGAAGGCCGGCGAGACCGTGCCGTTCGTGCTGACCTACGGCCCCTCGCATCTCGAGCCGCCCGCGCCAATCGATCCGGAGGTCGCACTCAAGGAGACCGAGAAATTCTGGCAGGACTGGTGCAGCCACTGCAATCGCGATGGCGACTATCGCGACCTGATCGTGCGCTCGCTGATCACACTCAAGGCGCTGACCTTCGCTCCGACCGGCGGCATCGTCGCGGCGCCGACCACCTCGTTGCCGGAGAAGCTCGGCGGCGCCAGGAATTGGGACTACCGCTTCTGCTGGCTGCGCGATGCCACCTTCACGCTGCTGGCGCTGATGAACTCGGGTTACACCGAGGAAGCCTCGGCCTGGCACAATTGGCTGTTGCGTGCGGCGGCAGGCTCACCGGCGAACATGCAGATCATGTACGGCATCTGGGGCCAGCGGCGGCTGCTGGAATGGGAGGCCGGTTGGCTCGATGGCTACGAGGGCGCACAGCCGGTGCGCGTCGGCAATGCCGCGCATGCGCAGCTCCAGCTCGACGTCTACGGCGAACTGATCGACGCCTTCCACCAGTCGCGGATGGCCAAGCTCAAGCTCGACGACGAGAGCTGGGCGCTGGAATGCGCCGTGCTCAAGCATCTCGCCGAAGTCTGGGACCAGCCCGATCACGGCATCTGGGAGCGGCGCGGACAGCCGAAGCACTATGTCTTCTCCAAGGTGATGACCTGGGTCGCCTTCGACCGCGGCATCAAGAGCGCCGAGACCTTCGGCTTCAAGGCGCCGCTGCTGCACTGGCGCACCTTGCGCGACGCCATTCATCGCGACGTCTGCAACCGGGGCTTCGACGCGGAGGAGAATGCCTTCGTGGAGTCCTACGGCTCGAAGCTGCTCGATGCCAGCGTGCTGCTGCTGCCGTCCGTTGGCTTCCTGGAAGCGTCGGATCCGCGCATTCGCGGCACCATCGCGGCGATGGAAAAGCACATGATGCCTGACGGCTTTGTGCTGCGGCACGATCCGCGCGAAGTGTCCGAGGAGAAGCAGCCGATCGAGGGCGCCTTCCTCGCCTGCAGCCTGTGGCTGGCAGATGCCCATGTACTGGCGGGCGATCTCGACAAGGCGCAAGCGTTGTTCGATCGCGTGGTCGGTGTCGCGAATGATGTGGGACTGCTGGCCGAGGAATATGATTCAGGCGCCAGGCGTCAGACCGGCAATTTCCCGCAGGCGCTGACTCATATCGCGCTGGTCAACACCGCGCATAACCTGTCGGCCGCAAGGCAGGGCAGCAAGAAGCCCGCGATGCAGCGGTCGAAGCAGTGACCTAGGTGACCTCGTTCCGCTTCAAAATCATCTCCATCGCTTCCGCAAAACCGTCCTGCTCGTTGGTCGCGGTGACGTGGGTCGCCTGGTCCTTGACGTTGTCGGCCGCATTGCCCATTGCGATCGAAACGCCGCTGACGCGAAACATCGCGAGGTCGTTCTGCATGTCGCCGATGGTGGCGACCGCGTCCGTTGAAATGCCGAGGCGCTTGGCCATGGCTTGCACGAATGTGCCCTTGTCGAAGCCGGGCGGGGTGATGTCGAGGTAATAGGTCTGCGAGCGCACCGCCATCGCCTCGCTGCCGAGCGCCTTCTGCATCGCCTTCTCGCAAGCTTCGAGGCCGGCTGCATCGGCGCTGGCCCCGACGATCTTGCAGGCGCTCGCGAGATACGGCGAGAAATCCGTCACGATGGTCGGGTCGGAGCGGATGGTGTGCTGCTCATGTGCCACGTATTGGCCATCAGGCTTGTCGATCAGCCATTTGTCGGTGGTGAACAGCCAGATGTCGGCGCCGAAGTCCCGCAGAATTTGCAAGCTTCGCTCGGCCGCCGCGGCGGGGATGAGATGCTGTTCGACCGGAGTCATCTCGGGGTCGACGATCGAGGAGCCGTTGAACGGGCCGACCGGCAGCCAGAGCGCCAGGGGTTCGATCAGGAAACGCATGCCGATCGCGGGGCGGCTCGACGTAATCGTGAAGCCGATACGGGCCTGGTGCAGACGCTGAACCGCGGACCTCGCGCGGTCGGTCAGCGTCTTGTCCTTGGTCAGCAGCGTACCGTCGACGTCGGAGACGACGAGCGAGATTTTTGTCATGACGGTCCCTTGGGTGTTTCTTGGGTGTTTGGCCTCAGCGTTTCGCGCCGCCCAGTTTCAACTGCCGCACCGCGCCATCTACGATCGCTTCCACGGATTCGTCGATCGAGACTGTGATCACGTGCTCGCCAGCCTCCGGCGGCTCCAGCGTGTTGAACTGGCTCGTCAGCAGGCCGGGCGGCATGAAGTGCCCCTTACGTTGCGCGAGGCGAGCGGCGATCAGCTCCTTCGTCCCCCTCAGGAAGATGAAGCGGACGTCGTCGCGTCCGCGCAGGAGCACGTCCCGATAAGTATGCTTCAGCGCCGAGCAGGCGATGATGACGTGCTCGCCCTTGTCACAGACCCTCGCGATCTCGTCGGCAATGGCGTTGAGCCAGGGCCAGCGGTCCTCGTCGGTGAGGGGATGGCCGGCCCGCATCTTCTCGACATTGCTGGCGGGATGAAAGCTGTCGCCGTCCTCGAAACGCCAGCCGAGGCGCTCGCCGAGCGCTTTTGCAACCGTGCTCTTGCCCGAGCCCGACACGCCCATCACGATCAATGCACAAGGTGCTTCAACGCCCGCCACGAATTCCCTCCGGAAGCGCGGCCTGGTCGACCAGCCAGACGGTCTCGCCATTCGAGCGCGCGCGTACAACCGGCAGAGTCTCGCCATTGAGCAGGCGCGTCAAGATCGGCTGCTTGTCGTGCCCCGCTATCTCGAACAGCATTTCGCGGCAGGACGCCAGCGCGGGCAGGGTGAGCGAGACCCGCGGCACGAAGGGGGCAACATTGGCCTTGGGGACGCCGACCACCCAGCGTCCCATCTCCTCGATCGCGGGGTAGCCCGGGAAGAGCGAAGCCGTGTGGCCGTCCGGCCCCGCGCCCATCAAGACCATGTCGAACAGCGGCCGTGCCGGATCCAGGCTTTCCGCGCCGTAGAAAGCCTGCAACTCGCGCGCATAGGCCTCGGCGCTCTGATCAGGGTCGTCAGCCGTCGTCGGGATCGGGTGAACATGGCCGGAGGGCGCGTTGCGATCGAGAAAGGTCGCGCGCGCGACCGCCATGTTGTTGAGGGGATCGCTTTCGGGCACGAAGCGCTCGTCACCGATGAACCAGTGCACGCGCTCCCACGGGATTTTTTCGCGCCAAGCCTCGCTGCCCAGCAGCTGGTAGAGCCTCTTTGGGCTGGAGCCGCCGGTCAGGCAGATCGCAATGCGCCCGGGATTGGCCGCGATTCGCGCCATCACCCGTCCGGCCGCGGTCCGCGCGAGAGCCTCGGCGTCGGCCTCGACGATCAGCTTCGGCTGTCCGGCCGTCGCCGTCACGAAAATTTACGCCAGCTTCGGCCGTCGCGGCGGAGCAATTCATCGGCGCAGGCGGGGCCGTCGCTGCCGGCTTGATAGGTCTCGATGCCGTTGCTGCCCGCGTTCTTCCAGGCGTCAAGGAACGGCTGCACCGCCTCCCATCCGGCTTCGATGCCGTCGGCACGCTGGAACAGGATGTTGTCGCCGATCATACAGTCGTAGATCAGCGTCTCGTAGCCGGTCGAGGGATCGGCCCGGAAATAGTCGCCATAGCGGAACTTCATCTCGACGCCGTCGATGGTGACGCTCGGCCCCGGGATCTTGGCGTTGAACTGGAGCTCGATGGTCTCGGTCGGTGCGATGCCGATCGTGAGGAAGTTCTGAGAGAGACGATCGACAGCCGTGCCTGAGAACATCGACAGCGGCGCCTGCTTGAACTTGATCGCGACTTCGGTGCGCTTGTGGCCGAGCGCCTTGCCGGTGCGCAAATAGAACGGCACGCCGGCCCAGCGCCAATTGTCGATCATCAGCTTCAGCGCGACATAGGTCTCGGTAGTGCTGCCGGGTTTGACGTCCTCGGTCTTGCGATAGTCCGGGATCTCATCGTCGCCGATGCGCCCTGCGAGATATTGGGCGCGCACCGAGCTCTTCAGCGCTTCCTCTTCGCTCGGGCGCTGAATCGAGGTCAGAATCTCGGCCTTCTCGGAGCGCACGGAATGGGCGTCGAAACGCGCCGGCGGCTCCATCGCGACCAGCGACATCAGCTGGAACAGGTGGTTCGGCACCATGTCGCGTAGCGCGCCGGTGGCGTCGTAGAAGCCGCCGCGATGGCCGACGCCGAGCTTTTCCTCCACCGTGATCTGGATGTGATCGATATGGTTGCGATTCCAGATCGGCTCGAACATGCCGTTGGCAAAGCGCAGCACCAGGATGTTCTGCACCGTCTCCTTGCCGAGATAGTGATCGATCCGGTAGATCTGGTGCTCGTCCATGATCTTCAGCAGCTCGCCATTCAGCGCGCGCGCCGAGGCGAGGTCGGTGCCGAACGGCTTTTCGATCACCAGGCGCCGCCACGCCCCGTTCTCCTTCATCATGCCGGTGCGGCCGAGCTCGCGCGCGGTCGGCGCGAACGCAGCCGGCGGGGTCGCGAGATAGAACAGCCGGTTGCCGCCGGTATCCTGCGCGCATTCCAGGGAATCCAGATGCTCACGCAGGCGATCAAAGGATGGCGGATCCTTTGCGTCGGCTTCGACGAAGGTCACGCATTCCAGCAGCTTCTTGGCAATGTCGTCGTCCACCGGCCGGGTCGCGAACTGGCGCAAGCCCTTCAACAGGCTGTCGCGCAGCTCGTTGTCCGACTGGCCCCGGCGGGCGACGCCGACCACGCAGAACTTTTCGGGTAACAGATGCTCGGCCGCCAGATTGTAGAGCGATGGCATCACCAGCCGATGGGTGAGGTCGCCGGTGACACCAAAGATGACGAAGGCGCAATTTTCCGGCTTGCGCTTGGCTTGCGGGTCTTTTGTCACGAACTATTGGCCTTCGTTCTGCTAATTGCTATTTCGGCTTCGAAGCAGCCGGCTGCTTCGGCTCCTTGTGGCCGCCAAAACCGGCTCGCATCGCTGAGAGAATTTTCTCGGCGAAAGTGTGTTCCTTGCGGGAACGGAAACGTGCGAACAGCGCCGCGGTCAGGACTTCGGCCGGCACGGCCTCGTCGATCGCCGCGTTCACGGTCCAGCGTCCTTCGCCGGAATCCTCCACGAAACCCGAATACTCCGCCAGTGCAGGGCTATCCGCGAGCGCGGTCGAGGTAAGGTCGAGCAGCCAGGACGGGATCACGCTGCCACGCCGCCACACCTCGGCGATATCGGCGAGATCGAAATCGTAACGATGATCCGCCGGCAAGGCCTCGATGTTGGCGTTCTTGAGGATGTCAAAACCTTCGGCGTAGGCCTGCATCAGGCCGTATTCGATACCGTTGTGGATCATCTTGACGAAATGACCGGCGCCGACGGGGCCGGCATGGATGTAGCCCTGCTCGATGCGGGGATCGCGCCCCTCACGTCCCTCCGTGCGCGGAATGTCGCCGGCGCCGGGCGCGAGCGCGGCGAAGATCGGATCGAGCCGATCGACGACCTGTTTCTCGCCGCCGATCATCATGCAATAGCCGCGGTCGAGGCCCCAGACGCCGCCGGAGGTGCCGACGTCGACATAGTGGATGCCGCGCTCCTTCAGCGCCTTGCCGCGGCGGACGTCGTCCTGCCAGAACGTGTTGCCGCCGTCGATGATGACGTCGCCTTCCTGCATCGCGCCCGCGATCGTGTCGATCGTGGTCTCGGTGATGTGGCCGGCCGGCAGCATCACCCAGGCCGTGCGCGGCCGCTCCAGTTTCGCAATGAACTCTTCGAGCGTCGCCGAGCCGACCGCGCCGTCTGCCGCAAGGCCGGCGACGGCCTTGGCGTCCTTGTCGTAGACCACGGTCGAATGTCCGTGGCGCATCAGGCGGCGAACGATGTTGCCGCCCATCCGGCCGAGGCCGATCATGCCGAGTTGCATTTGAGGAATTCCCTTAGTTCAGTGCCTCGTTGAGCGCCGCATTGAGCGCCGCGAGACCCTTCTTGAGCCCGCCCTTCAAGTGGACCCGCAGCGCGCGCCGGCCGCGCTCGGTAAGCACGTCGAAGTCGCCGCGCGCCTGCGCGGCCTTGATGACGCCGAAGCTGGCCTTCTGGCCCGGCACCGGCAGGTCCTTGGCATCGTCGGCGGTGATCTGGAGGAACACACCGCTGTCCGGCCCGCCTTTGTAGGCTTGCCCCGTCGAGTGCAGGAAGCGGGGGCCGAACTCGGCGCAGGTCGCAACGTGTCGTTTCTCGCGCACCTCGAGCCGCATGGCCTGGAGCGCGTCGATCGTCGCCTTGTCGCGGGCGATGTAGCCGAGCAGGGCGACATAGTCGCCATGATTGGAGCGCGACAGATGCGCCTTCAGCCAGGAGGTGAGGTCGCCGTTGGCGCCGGCAGCGCGCAGGGCTGCGGCATTGGTCTCGTCGGTGTAGAGATCGGCCTCGGTGGTGCTGACCACCGGCTGCTCGGCCGGCAGCGCGCCGGTCTTTTCGAACGAGGCGGTGAGCTCTCGGGTCTTGATCTTGGCCGCTTCCACGTCCGGCTGGTCGAACGGGTTGATGCCGAGGATGCTGCCCGCGACCGCCGTTGCCATCTCGAAGCGGAAAAACTCCTGGCCGAGATGGTCGATCGACTTCATCACGATGCGCACGACGGGATGGCCGGCCGCTTCGATCGCAGCAAGCTGCGAGTCATGGGCGGCGTCCGCTTCGCCCTCGATACGGATGTCGATGAAGAGCCGGTCATTGCCGTAGACCGCCGGCTCGCCCAGTGGCTCGCCGTCGATCGGGATCAGGCCCTTGCCGTCCTTGCCGGTCGATTCCGCGATGAGCTGCTCGGCCCAGGCGCCGAAATCGGCAATCTTCTTCGACGACAGGATCGTCACCTTGTCGCGGCCTTCGAGCGCTGCATGGCCCATGGCAAGGCCGAGCTGCACGCCGGGGTTCTCGGCCGGCGGCACGTCCGGTCCGCAGGAGCGGGCCATCGCAAGCGCGTGCTTGATGAAGGTCTTGATATCGACGCCCGCGGTTGCCGCCGGCACCAGGCCGAATGGCGAGAGCACCGAATAGCGTCCGCCGATGGAGGGCTCGCCGTGGAAGATGCGCGCATAGCTTAGCGTCTTCGCCGCCGTCTCCAGCGACGATCCGGGATCAGTGACCGCAATGAAGCGATGGCCGGTCTTGACCTTCGGTCCGACCGCCTGCGCGACGCGCTCGTGGAAATAATCCTTCATCGCATTCGGTTCGGTGGTGCCGCCGGACTTGCTGGAGACGATGAACACGGTGTTGGCGATGTCGATCCTGGCCTCCATTGCCCGCACCTGCGCCGGATCGGTGGAATCCAGCACGTGCAGCTTCGGGAACCCGGGCTTCTTGCCGAAGGTCTCGGCCAGCACCTCCGGCCCGAGGCTTGACCCGCCCATGCCGAGCACGACGGCGTCGGAGAATTTCTGGCCTTTCACGCGGCTGGCATAATCCTCATAATCGGCGACGTCGGCCTTGGCGGCGCTGTCGAGCCAGCCGAGCCATTTGTCCTCGTCGGTGCCGGTCCAGACCGATTTGTCCCGTTGCCACAGCCTGCGGATCTTTGCCGACGCGCGCCATTCCTCGGTGCTCTTGGTCACGGCCTTGCCGAGGCCGTCGCCGAGCGAGAGAAGCTGGCGGTCGATCGCAGGCCCGAGCACGGTGGCGCGCTTGTGGGCGACAGCGCCATAGAGCTTGTCGGCGGCGTCGGCGAACTGCTTGACGCCGTCCTTGACGAGTTCCTCGGTGATAGCATCGAGCGAGACGCCGGAGCGCTCCAGTTCTTCCAGCACGCGCCTGGCGTCGTCGACATTCTCTTCCAGGCTGTCCCGCGGCGTGCCGTGGTCGCGGAACGCATCCAATGTCGCCGGCGGCACGGTGTTGATGGTGTCGGGACCGATCAATTCCTCGACATAGAGGACGTCGCTGTAGTCCTTGTTCTTGGTGCCGGTCGAGGCCCACAGCATGCGCTGCGGCTTGGCGCCCTTGGCCGCGAGCTTGTCCCAGCGCGGACCTGAGAACAGGCGCTTGTAATCCTGGTAGGCGACCTTCGCATTGGCGATCGCGACCTTGCCCTTCAGCGCGGCGAGCCGTTCCTTCTCACTCGGGTCGTTGGCGCGGGCGATCTTCTCGTCGAGCTGTTTGTCGACCACCGAGTCGATACGGCTGACGAAAAAGCTCGCCACGCTCGCCACGTGCAAGGGGTCGCCGCCGCCTGCGACGTATGTCTCCAGGCCGGCGATATAGGCCTCGGCAACCTGCAGATAGACGTCCCTGGAGAACAGCAGCGTGATGTTGATGCTGATGCCGTCGCCGATCAGGGTCTCGATCGCCGGCAGGCCCTCCGGCGTCGCCGGCACCTTCACCATCAGGTTCTTGCGGTTGACGTCCTTCCAGAGCCGCCGCGCCTCGGTGACCGTGCCGGCGGTGTCCATCGCCAGATAGGGCGAGACTTCCAGGCTGACATAGCCGTCGCCGCCCTTGAGGCGGTCATAGACCGGACGCAGCACGTCGGCGGCGTTCTGGATGTCCTCGACCGCGACGGCCTCGAACAGGTCGGCGACCGACCGATCGCCGCGCTTCAACGCCTTGCCGATCGGCGCGTCGTACTCGTCCGAGCTCCCGATCGCTTTCTCGAAGATCGACGGGTTGGAGGTGACGCCCTTGACGCCGTCGGTATCGATCAGCCGCTTCAGGTCGCCCTTGGCGATGAAGCCGCGGGCCAGGAAGTCCAGCCAGACGGCTTGTCCGTGCTTTTCCAGTTCTTTGACGGGATTCATGATGCTAATTTATCTCCAAGCCTGCGGGCGAGGGGTTTCCGCGCCGGTCCTGACGCGCTATCCTCTAGCTTACATGCTTCCTTGAGGGAACCAATCAAGGGTATGGGCGTCATATCCTCCAGTGTAACTCCGTCGCGATCATGGCGATCCGCGTAGAGGGAGCCGAGTTGCGTAAAAGGTCGTTGGCCGTGAGGAATCGGCTAGGCCCTTGTTGTGTAACGCCAGCTGCCTCGCCTCGCCGCCAGCGGCTGCGTGGAGTACTCATCAGCGGATTCCGGTCCGCCTGATGCATCGTGGCTCGGTCGCGAATGGCCATGCTGGGGGAAAGCATGCAAGCACATCATGACCGTCTGGCGCTCGCTGTCACAGACAGCCCCCAGTCGGTCACGTCGACCGGATGCGTCGATGCGTCCCACGATCTCGAAATCGGTCCATGTACGACCCAACTGCGGTTGCTGATCGTTGCGGGTTTCGCCATGACGCTGCTCAGCGCAACGCTCGCCTTGGGCTGGTGGAACGCTTTTGGCGATTACGACACGACGGTCGGCTATGCCGGCGTGGTGGCGTTCGCCGCGATGACCGGCCGGCTGATCTGGATGCTCCCCGCCGAGCGGGCATCGGTGGTGATCGTCACCCCCTATGGCATTCGCGACCTTCGCATCGGCAATGAATTTCTGCTGTGGGACTCGATCGCGGAGATTTCGGCTGAAGAACGCCGCGGGCGCAAGGTGATCGTGCTGACGCCGACGCCGGCCTTGCAGAGGCAGCTCTGCAGCATCCGCGGCTTGGCCCGCGGTGTGACGGACGATCGCATCGTCATCCGGTCGGAGGGCCTGGCGACCGATTTTGATACACTGCTGCGCGTTTGCCGCGACTGTCACGCCGCCGGCGGTCCACGCACCGCATTGCAGCAGGAAGATGAACGCGCCACGCAAGGCTTCGCCGCACAAGCGTCATAAGATCGCCGTTCGCAGACGGCTATGATGCGGCGCCGGATGAACGCATCCCCGGTAATGCCCGGATGTTGCGAGCGAGTGACATTTTCTGGAAATGAGCCAATATAGACAAAGATTCGCTCAAATATCAGGCAGGTGCCTGTTCGTAACTCACCCTGTGCCTACGTTGTGCGTTGCGCCGAGAAGGCGCCCGGGTGTCGAATGATCGTCATGTGCTCACGCTGATTCGAGAGTGGCGCTAAGGAACGGTCCGGTCGCTGCTTTCGTTCAATTGTGTAGCGGAACTCACGCGGAGAGGGATCATGTACAACGATTCTCTATTCAACGCTTTCGCTAAGTCGTTCGAGGCGAGAAGCCAACACGACATGTCGATGGCGGAATATCTGGAATCGTGTCGAAGCGATCCCATGAAATACGCAAACGCGGCCGAACGACTGCTAGCAGCGATCGGTGAGCCCCAGACGATTGACACGGCCAAGGACCCACGCCTTGGCCGTATTTTTTTGAACCGCACGATCCGTACCTATCCGGCCTTCGCCGGTTTCTACGGCATGGAAGAAACCATCGAGCGCATCGTCGGTTTCTTCCGTCACGCGGCGCAGGGCCTCGAAGAGCGCAAGCAGATCCTGTATCTGCTCGGTCCGGTCGGCGGCGGCAAATCCTCGCTCGCTGAGCGGCTCAAGTCGCTGATGGAAGTGCATCCGATCTACGTGCTCAAGGCCGGCGACGAGCTCTCGCCCGTGTTCGAAAGCCCGCTCAGCCTGTTCGATCCGGATCAGCTCGGCCCGATGCTGGAAGAGAAATACGGCATTCCGCGCCGCCGTCTCACCGGCCTGATGAGCCCGTGGTGCTACAAGCGGCTGGAAGCCTTCGGCGGCGACATTTCCCAGTTTCGGGTTGCAAAGATCCAGCCGTCGCGGCTGCGCCAGATCGGGATCGCCAAGACCGAGCCGGGTGACGAGAACAACCAGGACATCTCCTCGCTGGTCGGCAAGGTCGACATCCGCAAGCTCGAAACCTACGCGCAGAACGATCCCGACGCCTACAGCTATTCCGGCGGCCTCAACCGCGCCAACCAGGGCGTGCTCGAATTCGTCGAGATGTTCAAGGCGCCGATCAAGATGCTGCACCCGCTGCTCACCGCGACGCAGGAAGGCAACTATATCGGCACCGAGAACATCGGCGCGATCCCCTTCACCGGCGTCATCCTTGCGCACTCCAATGAAGCCGAGTGGTCGAGCTTCAAGGCCAACAAGAACAACGAGGCCTTCATCGACCGCATCTGCGTGATCAAGGTGCCGTACTGCCTGCGGATCACGGAGGAGCAGAAGATCTACGAGAAGCTGATCCAGGGCTCCGAGCTCGCGGCCGCGCCTTGCGCGCCCGCGACGCTGGAAACGCTGGCGCGGTTCTCGGTGATGTCGCGCCTGCGCAAGCACGAAAATTCCACGATCTACGCCAAGATGAGGGTTTACGACGGTGAGAGCCTGAAGGAGACCGATCCGAAGGCGCGCAGCGTCCAGGAATATCGCGATGCCGCCGGCGTCGACGAGGGCATGGACGGTGTTTCCACCCGCTTTGCCTTCAAGATCCTGGCTGCGACCTTCAACCACGATCCGCAGGAAGTCGCCGCCGACGCGGTGCATCTGATGTACGCGCTGGAGCAATCGATCAAGCGCGAGCAACTGCCCGAGGAAGTCGAGAAGCGCTACCTCGAATTCATCAAGGCCGACCTTGCGCCGCGTTATGCCGAGTTCATCGGCAACGAGATCCAGAAGGCTTATCTCGAATCCTACTCGGATTACGGCCAGAACCTGTTCGACCGCTACGTCGACTACGCCGATGCCTGGATCGAGGACCAGGATTTCAAGGACGCCGACACCGGCCAGCTGCTGGATCGTGAGCTTTTGAACCAGGAGCTGACCAAAATCGAGAAGCCGGCGGGCATCGCCAACCCGAAGGATTTCCGCAACGAGGTGGTCAAATTCTCGTTACGGTCGCGCGCCCAGAACGGCGGCAAGAATCCGACCTGGATCTCCTACGAGAAGATTCGCGATGTGATCGAAAAGCGGATATTCTCCCAGGTTGAGGACCTGCTTCCGGTCATCTCCTTCGGGTCGAAGAAGGACGGCGAGACGGAGAAGAAGCACGGCGAGTTCGTCGCACGCATGGTGGAGCGCGGCTACACCGAGCGTCAGGTTCGCCGGCTCGTCGAATGGTACATGCGCGTGAAGCAGGCCGGTTGAGGCGGATGGAAAAGTGCCGATTCACATTATTGACAGGCGCCTGAATCCAGGCGGCAAGAGTCTCGAGAACCGGCAGCGGTTCTTGCGTCGGGCCAAATCCCTGGTGCAGGGCGCCGTCAAGAAGACCTCGCAGGAACGCGACATCAAGGACGTCCTGGAGGGTGGCGAGGTCACCATTCCGCTCGACGGCATGCACGAGCCGCGTTTCCGCCGCGACGGCGGAACGCGCGACATGGTGTTGCCCGGAAACAAGAAGTTCATCGAGGGCGACTATCTCCAGCGCTCCGGCCAGGGCAGTGCCAAGGATTCCGGTCCGGGCGAAGGCGACAGCGAGGACGCCTTCCGCTTCGTGCTCAGCCGCGACGAATTCGTCGATCTCTTCCTCGATGACCTCGAACTTCCTGATCTCGCCAAGCGCAAGATCGCGCAGACCGAGAGCGAGGGCATCCAGCGCGCCGGCTACACCACGTCGGGCTCGCCATCCAACATCTCGGTGAGCCGGACGGTTCGGCGCGCAATGGCGCGCCGTATCGCGCTCAAGCGTCCCAGCAAGGAGGAGATCGAAGAGCTTGAATCCGCCATCGCTGCCTGCGCAGATGAGGACGAGCGTCTGCTGCTGCTAGCCCAGCTCGAAAAACTGAAGGCGAAATCCAAGCGCATTCCCTTCATCGATCCGCTCGACATCCGCTACCGCCGCTTCGAGACGGTTCCAAAGCCCGTTGCCCAGGCTGTGATGTTCTGCCTGATGGACGTGTCTGGCTCGATGTCCGAGCACATGAAGGATCTCGCCAAGCGCTTCTACATGCTGCTCTACGTATTTCTGAAGCGCCGCTACAAGCATGTCGACATCGTCTTCATCCGCCACACCGATCGCGCCGAGGAGGTGGATGAGCAGACCTTCTTCTATGGCCCGGCTTCCGGCGGCACGCTGGTCTCCAGCGCGCTGCAGGCCATGCACGAGATCGTGCGCGAACGCTTCAGCCCGTCGGACTGGAATATCTACGCTGCGCAAGCTTCCGACGGCGACAATTCCTATTCCGACGGCGAGCTCGCGGGCATGCTGCTGACCGACAAAATCCTGCCGGTCTGCCAGTTCTTCGCCTATCTCGAGGTCGGCGAGTCCGGCGGCAGCGCCTTCGATCTGTCCGACTCCTCGCTCTGGACCCTCTACGAGCGCTTGCGCAACAGCGGCGCACCGCTCTCGATGCGCAAGGTCAGCGAGCGCAGCGAAATTTTTCCGGTGTTCCACGATCTGTTTCAGCGCCGCGACACTGCCCAGGAGAAAGCCGCTCCATGACGGAACGCTTGTTCGAAGGCGCCGATTGGGATTTTCACACCTTGCAGCGCATCACGGATGCCTGCGAGGAGGTGGCGACGAAAGATCTCGGGCTCGACGTCTATCCGAACCAGATCGAAGTCATCACCGCCGAGCAGATGCTGGACGCCTATTCGTCGGTCGGCATGCCGCTGTTCTACAAGCACTGGTCGTTCGGAAAGCACTTTGCGTATCACGAGGCCTCATACCGCAAGGGCCTCATGGGCCTCGCCTATGAGATCGTGATCAACTCCTCGCCCTGCATCTCCTACCTGATGGAAGAGAACACGGCGACGATGCAGACCCTGGTGATCGCGCACGCCGCCTTCGGCCACAATCACTTCTTCAAGAACAACTATCTGTTCAAGCAGTGGACCGACGCCGACGGCATCCTGGACTATCTGGATTTCGCCAAGAACTACGTCATGCAATGCGAGGATCGCTACGGCCGGGTGGAGGTCGAGCGCACCCTCGATGCCGCGCATGCGTTGATGTCGCATGGGATCGACCGCTATCCCGGCAAGAAGAAGCTCGACCTCCGCGCCGAAGAGAAGCGGGCAGGGCGCCGCCGCCAGCACGAGGAGGAGGTCTTCAACGACCTCTGGCGCACCGTGCCGGCGGGAAAGAGCAAGACCCGGTCCGCGCTCAGCATCGAACGCCGCCGCAAGCTGCTCGGCCTGCCGCAGGAGAACCTGCTGTATTTCCTCGAGAAGAGCGCGCCGCGGCTGGCGCCCTGGCAGCGCGAGCTGTTGCGCATCGTCCGCCACATCGCGCAATATTTCTATCCGCAGAGCCAGACCAAGGTGATGAACGAGGGGACGGCGACCTACGTCCACTATCGCATCATGACCAAGCTGCATCAGCAGGGCCGCATCAGCGACGGCAATTTCCTCGAATTCCTGCAGTCGCACACCAATGTCGTGTTCCAGCCCGAATTCGATGACCAGCGCTTTTCCGGCTTTAATCCCTATGCGCTCGGCTTCGCCATGATGCAGGACATCGAGCGCATCGTCACCAGGCCGGAAGACGAGGACCGCGAATGGTTCCCGGACATCGCCGGCAAGAACGACGTGATGGGCGTGCTGCGCGACGTCTGGGCCAACTACCGCGACGAGAGTTTCATCGCCCAGTTCCTGAGTCCGAAGCTGATGCGGCACCTCCGCATGTTCCACCTGCATGATGACCCCGAGGAACGCGCCGGCATCCGGGTCGACGCCATTCACGACGAGCGGGGCTTCCGCCGCGTTCGGCGCGAGCTGGCACGGCAGCACGATGTCGGCTACATCGACGCGAATATCGAGGTGGTCGACGTCGATCTCTCCGGCGACCGGCGGCTGATCCTGCATCACCATGTCATCAAGGGCGCGCAGCTCAACGAGACCGACGCCAAGCGCGTGCTCCAGCATCTGGCCGATCTCTGGACCTACGACGTCGCACTGATCGAGGTCGACGCCAATGACAAGGTGCTGCGCGAATATGTCGTGAGCCCGCGCCCGATCTCGGCGGTGGCCTGACGCTGCTGACTATGCGGAGCAATACGGCGAGATGCGCGTTGATGCGCCCTCGCCCCTTGTGGGAGAGGGCGGCGACGCTCGGAGACACAAGCTCACTGCGGTGAGGGGTATCTCTCAACGTTTCCCGTGTCGATAGAGACCCCTCATCCGGCGCTTCGCGCCACCTTCTCCCACAAGGGGAGAAGGAAAGCGTTCGTGGCTCCACAACGGCTGTTCTATCCGGAACGTTTCGCCGGCTTCTTCTTGGACGCATTCAGCGCCACGGCTGCGCGGATCAGCGCCTTCAACGCCTTCTCGTTGATCTTCTCGCCTTCGCGAATATCGATCGCGCGCCGCACGTTGCCGTCGAGGCTCGAGTTGAACAGGGCGGCTGGATCGTCCAGCGCTGCGCCCTTGGCAAAGGTCATCTTCACCACGGCCTTGTAGGTCTCGCCGGTGCAGATGATGCCGTCGTGCTCCCACACCGGAACGCCGCGCCATTTCCATTCCTCGACGACGTCAGGATCGGCCTCCTTGATCAGGCCGCGGATTCGTCCGAGCATGTCGCCGCGCCAGTCGCCGAGCTCCTTGATCCTGCCGTCGATCATCCTGGATGGCGAAGCGCCATCCGCCTTCGTCGCGCTGCTGTTTTTCACGGTGACGGCCTTCTTCATGTTCACGCCTCTTGTCGGGCGCCGCGGCTGCGGCCGAGATATGGCAGCGCGAACATGTAGAGTCCGGTCGCAAGCAATGGGATCAATGGGACGAAGGCGAGCAAGCCGATCCACGTCGCCTGGACTTGCAGCGTCAGGGCGACGATGTTGGCGATGACGGCAAGCGTGAAAGCGATCGACAGCCAACGATGGATCTGTCGAACCCACATGTTTCCGGTCAATGAAACCTCCTCTTGAGATGATTGAATGAAGGCCGGCGGCCAAGCTAGTCTGCCCTTGCCAGCAGCTCGTCCAGCTTGGCGAGAAACTGCTTCCAGCCGGCATGCGCGCCGCCAAAAGCCTGCTTCTGCGTCGGGCTGAAGCCCGCTTGCTCGACGCGCAGATGCGTGCCTGCGCCCGCCGGCGTCAGCGTGAAGGTCACGACGCTCTTGAGATCGAACGCCGCGTCGTCATGCGAGAAATTCCAGGTGTAGGCGAGTGTCTTCTGCGGCTCGATGGTGAGGACCTCGCAGTCCAGCACGCCGCCCCACTCGCCGCGAAGGTTGAAGCGGTGGCCCACGTTCGGCTTGAAGTCGTTCTTCATCAGCCATTCCTCGATCAGATGTGGCTGCGTCAGCGCGCGCCAGATCCGCTCTGCCGGAAAGGCATATTCGCGCTCGACGACGACAGATCGGGTTTCGGTGGGGGATTCGTTCATTGGTCCATCCTCTTCAGGAGATCGTCGAGCGCATCGAGCCGGTTCTGCCAGAATCCGGTCATCTGGCTGGTCCAGTCGATCAGCGGATTGAGCGCGCCGGGCTGGGCGCTATAATGCTTCTGCCGCCCTTGATGCCTGTCGCGCACCAGGCCAGCCTGCTTCAGCGCGCCGAGATGTTTTGAGACCGCGGGCTGGGAAACGCCCGACAGTGCTGTCAGGGCCCCGACCGTCTGTTCGCCCTCGCGGCACAATCGCTCGAAGATCGCCCGACGGGTGGGGTCGGCGAGCGTCCTGAACAAAAGGTCGTGGGCGGTGGCGGGCATAAAATCCATAACCTGCAAGTTATGGATATATTCATAACCCTGGGGTTATGTGTACGTCAAGGGGGTGTCGAGCGCCGGCCCCTACGGCCGCAGATAGAGATAACCCTGCGACTGGAGCTCGGCCAAACGGACGACGCCACCCTTCTCCGCGCTGACGAAGCCCGGCAGCAGATCCGTGAGCGTGACGTTCTGCGCCTTCATCGTGTTGCCGCAGGCGGCAAGCTCGACGCCATCCTTGGAAAAATCGCCGACGCGCTTGCTAATGTCAGGGTTGGCCTGCGCCGAGTGAAACGCCTTCAGTGCCGGGCCGTGGATCACCAGCGCGATCGTCACATGGTCGGGGCCGCCGACGCCATCGATGTGGTTCTGGATGTTGCCGAGGACGAAGTTGACCTTCTCGGCATCGCTCAGGTGATAGACCACCTTCAGCTTGTTGCCCGTGCCGGCCTCGGTCGCGGCCTTCGCGCTGGAGGCGCCAAGTGCCGCGCCCAGGCCTGAGACGGCGCTCCACAAGATGTTCCGGCGGTTCATGACGATCTCCCCTCGATTGTGCCGGACACATATCATTTGTGGCGAAACGCGGCGAGTTCCTTGCGGTCGGTCACGAGCGAGGCGCATTCCTTATTGTCCGTTCGATCTAGGCGGAAAATCCCGTCGTCGGCCCCGGCGACCAGTGACAGTTCGGCATCCTCGTCCGGCTTGTTGTTCTGCCAGACCCTGACCCGCGCCAGCCGCACGACCGCCGATTTGTCGTCCTTCGAGAGCGCGACGCCGATGCCGCCGCCCTCGCAGTCGACGCCGCAACCGAGGCGGATTTCGGTGCCGTCCTTGGTGAACACGGCGTGATGACAGGAGCCGCTGGAATCGAAATCGCCGGAGCGGTGACGATATCTGAAGCCGAGGCGGAAGGAGTTGTGGAGCTGCTTGTCTTCGGTGTCCATCTCCGCCGAGATCAGCAGCTTCATCGAGGCGACCTTCTGCTTCGGATGGTGCGCCAGATGCTCGGCATCGTAGCGGCGCACGAAGCAGGCATAGGCCTTGTTGCCGGGTTCGCCGGCATACATGCGCACGTTGAAGGTTTCGGCTTCGGCCTTGCTGGCCTCACGGATATCGTCGGCCTCCTCGGCGTGAGCGGCGCCGCCGAGCGCGGCAAGGAAGACGGCCGCAACGAGAAAAGACTTCATGATGGCCGCAGCAGCTGAGCTGTACGCTGTAGACGCAGCCCCGGTGCGACGCGTTCAACGTCCGCACAGCTGACAGCATCATCGCAGGGCGGAGCGAGGTGATTAGTTCCACGCCGGGCATTAGTCGTCGGTGGGGTCCTGAAGGTTCATTCGACGTGACGCCTTCGCCTTTCGGAACTCGGCGCCTGCGATTCCACGGACATTGCCCGATTCCATCGATGTGATAGCCTTCACAGACGATCGCCTTTGGCAGTCGTAGGCTGGGGTCTGCCTTTGCAAGTTTGTGGAGTCCCCGCAATGGGCGAAATTCGCAACTTCAGATCCGGGAATGACGAGCCGCCTTCGCACGGCCCTATGCCTCGTCGCCTCGCGGCCATCATTGTCGGTGACATCGCTTCCTACAGCCGCCTGATGCAGGCCGACGAAGAGGGCACGCACGTCCGCGTCAAGCGGATCGAGCGGGATCTCATCCAGCCCAGCATCGTCGAGCACAACGGAAGTCTGGTGAAGACGACGGGCGATGGCTTCATCGCGATTTTCGACAGTCCGGTCGAGGCCGTCCGATGCAGCATCGTCATCCAGCAGAATCTCATCGGCCGCAACGCCTCGCTTCCGAAGAACACCCGGATCGAGTACCGGATTGGCGTCAATCTCGGTGACGTCATCGTGGAGCCTGACGACGTCTACGGCGACGGCGTCAATATCGCCACGCGTATCGAGGGCATCGCCGAGCCAGGCCAGGTCTTTATCTCCGGCGCGATCTACGAGCAGATCAAGCACAAGGTCGTGTGCGGTTACGAGTCGCTCGGGGACCGCAAGGTCAAGAACATCACCGATCCCGTGCGCGTTTATAAAGTGCTGCCGGATGCAGACGCGGTCGGCAGGACGCGGGGGCGGCGCGAGAATGCCCTGATCTTTCTCCTGGGTATCACGCTGTCGGTGATGGCCGCCGGCGTGCTGTGGTATCTTCTGGCTCAGGCGCCGGGCAGGGTGGGCGAGCAGGCCGCCGTCACTCCCGCTTCTCCTGCCGCATCGCCGAGCCCGCAGCCTCCGCCGCGCGAAGCGGCGCCGCAGACGCCGCAGCCTTCTCCCTCGTCGGCCTCGTCATCTCCATCGCCCGCTCAGGCGCCAAATCAATCGACGAGTCAATCGGTAAGTCAATCGCCGATTCCCGTCCGCGAACCCGAGATGGTCGCCATTCGCGGCGGCAGCTTTGCGATGGGAAGCAACGACGACCCGACCGAGCGTCCCGTCCATCAGGTGACGGTGAAGCCGTTCTCGATCAGCAAATATCCCGTGACCGTGCAGGAATGGAACGAGTGCGCCGCTGCAAAGGCGTGCAGCTTCACCGCCATCGGCAAGGACGATGCGCCGGTCAGCAATGTGAGCTGGACCGACGCGCAGCAATATGCGGCCTATCTCGCCAAGGCGACGAAGAAGACGTATCGGCTTCCGAGCGAAGCCGAATGGGAATATGCCGCGCGGGGCGGAACGCAGACCAGATATTGGTGGGGCGACAAGCTGCAGCCGGGCATGGCCGGTTGCAAGGATTGCGGTGATCTCGCGGCCGAGCAGCCAGCGAAAGTCGGCAGCTTCAAGCCGAATCCGTTCGGGCTCCACGACATGGGCGGCGGCGTCGATCAGTGGGTCGAGGACTGCTGGCACAAGACCTATCAGGGCGCGCCCACCGACGGCTCGGCATGGAGCAGCGGGGACTGCAGCGCTCATGTCCTGCGCTCGGGCTCCTGGAAGAACGATTCGAGATATGTGCGGCCGTCCAACCGCGATGGCTACGACACCAATGTTCGTTACCCCACGCACGGATTCCGCGTGGCGCTCAGTCCTTAAGTGGTGGAGTTGGTTTGATGCAGATCCTTCGTTGCGCCGCGCTGGCGGCGGCGCTCGCATTGCTTCCGGGGGCAGCCTTTTCGCAGGGCAAGGCAGCGCCCAAGGACGCAAAGCTCTATTTCATCACCCCGCGTGACGGGCAGAAGGTGCGCGGCGGATTCTGGGTCCGGTTCGGCTTGCGCAACATGGGAGTGACCCATGCCGGCGACGAGTACCAGAACGCCGGTCACCATCATCTGCTGATCGACGTCAACGACCCCATCGATCCCAAGGAGCCGATCCTGCAGGACAAGTCGCATCTGCATTTCGGGGCAGGGCAGACCGAAACGCTGCTCGAGCTTCCGCCCGGGACGCACACGCTTCAACTCGTGCTGGGCGATGCCAAGCACTATCCGTTCGAGCCGCCCATCGTGTCGGAGAAGATCACCATACGCGTCCGGCAGCCGGCCGTGGCACGATAGGCAATCACCGCAGGCTGGCGTTGAACTTGTCCAGCGCCGCCGAGCCGGGGCAGAGCGTGTCGGCTTCCAGCGTGTTGAGCGGCGTTTCGACCGTGTTGAGATGCTCGTGCAGGTCTTCCGCGTCGGGATCGACATAGAGCAGGCCGGTGACGATCTGTCCCTTGGCGGCGTGCTTTTGCAGGAAGGTCTGGGCGCCGAGCCGGTCGTGCGGATCGTAGTCGGCATCGATCTTGCGCAGCGCGATCCTGCTGCCGTCATGCTGCTCGACCATTTGCACGGTGCCGGGTGCGTAATCCACCGCAATCGGATCGCGGCTGACCAGCACGTCGAGCCGGTTCACCGCGTCATTGTGCTCGCGGACATAGTCGAAGCTCTTGGTCGAGCCGGCATGGTTGTTGAAGGCGATGCAGGGGCTGATGACGTCGATGAACGACGCGCCCTTGTGGCGGATCGCGGCCGCGATCAGCGGCACGAGCTGGGTCTTGTCGCCGGAGAACGAGCGCGCGACGAAAGTCGCCCCCAACTGCAGGGCGATCGCGACGAGGTCGATGGCGTTGTCGGTGTTGGTGACGCCCTTCTTGGACTTCGAGCCGCGGTCGGCGGTCGCCGAGAACTGGCCCTTGGTCAAACCGTAGACGCCGTTGTTCTCGACGATATAGGTCATGTTGACGCCGCGCCGGATCGAATGCGCGAACTGGCCGAAGCCGATCGAGGCGGAATCGCCGTCGCCGGAGACGCCGAGATAGATCAGGTCGCGATTGGCGAGATTGGCGCCGGTCAGGACGCTGGGCATGCGGCCGTGCACGGAGTTGAAGCCGTGCGAATTGCCGAGAAAATAGTCCGGCGTCTTCGACGAGCAGCCGATACCCGAAATCTTGGCGACCCGGTGCGGCTCGATCGAAAGCTCATAGCAGGCCTCGATGATGGAGGCCGTGATCGAGTCATGGCCACAGCCGGCGCACAGCGTCGAGATCTTGCCCTCGTAATCGCGATGGGTGTAGCCGAGCTCGTTCTTCTTCAGCCCGGGATGGTGGAATTTCGGCTTTGCAATGTAGGTCATGACACGGCCTTGCGGAGCGGGGTCACCTTGATGTGATCCTGGTGGTCGCCAATGGCTTTTGCGATGAAGCGGGCGGTGATCGGCGAGCCGTCGTAATGCACGATCGGCACCAGCCGCACCGGGTCGATGCCGTTTTCGTTGACGATGAGCTGGCGCAGCTGGCTGTCGCGATTCTGCTCGACCACATAGACGAAATCGTGCTCGGCGAGGAAGCTCGCCACGCTGGAGTGGAACGGGAAGGCGCGGATGCGCAGGCGGTCGAGCTGATGCCCGCGCGCTTCAAGCAATCCGATCGCCTCGTCCATCGCCGGCGTGGTCGAGCCGAAATAGATCACGCCGTATTTGGTTGGCCGTTCCGCATTGGCCTGGAGCGGCCGCGGCACCAGATCCTGCGCGGTCTCGAACTTGCGCATGAGGCGCTGCATGTTGTCGGCGTAGACCGAGCCTTCTTCGGAGTAACGCGCATAGCGGTCACGCGACGTGCCACGGGTAAAATAGGAGCCCTTGGTCGGATGCGTGCCGGGATAGGTTCGGTAGGGGATGCCGTCGCCGTCGACGTCGAGATAGCGGCCGAAATCGCGGCCTTCGTCCAGCATCTCCGCGGTCATCACCTTGCCGCGGTCATATTGCTTGGCGTCGTCCCATTTCAGCGGACGGCAGAGCCGGTGGTTCATGCCGATGTCGAGGTCGAGCATCAGGAAGATGGTGGTCTGGAGCCGCTCGGCGAGATCGAAAGCCGCGGCCGCGAACTCGAACGCTTCGGCGGGATCTTCGGGGAACAGCAGCACATGCTTGGTGTCGCCATGCGAAGCATAGGCGCAGGCGATGACGTCGCATTGCTGGGTACGGGTCGGCATGCCGGTCGAGGGACCGGCGCGCTGGATGTTCATGATCACGGCCGGGATTTCGGCGAAATACGACAGGCCGATGAACTCGGTCATTAGCGAAATGCCGGGGCCGGAGGTCGCGGTGAAGGCGCGCGCGCCGTTCCAGGAGGCGCCGATCACGATCCCGATCGAAGCCAGTTCGTCCTCGCCCTGCACGATGGCGTATTTCGCCTTGCCGGTTTCCGGGTCGTGCCGGTACTTCTTGCAGTGCGCGGTGAAGGCCTCGGCCACGGACGAAGACGGCGTGATCGGATACCACGCGCACACCGTGGCGCCGCCATAGACGGCGCCGAGCGCGGCGGCGCTGTTGCCTTCGATGAAGATGCGGTCGCCGACCTTGTCGGACTTCTTCACCCGCAGCCCGGTCGGGCATTTCAGGTTTTGCAGCGCCCAGTCGCGGCCGAGATGCAGCGCGTGGACGTTGGACGAGAGCAGCTTCTCCTTGCCCTTGTACTGCTCGCCGATCAGCTGCTCGATCAGCTTCGGATCCATGTCGAGCAGCGCCGAGAGCGCCCCGAGATAGATGATGTTCTTGAACAGCTGGCGCTGGCGCGGATCGGTATAGGTCGAGTTGGTGATCGCGGTCAGGGGGACGCCGATCACGGTGATGTCGTCGCGGAATTTGGTCGACGGCATCGGCTTGGTGGAATCATAGAACAGATAGCCGCCGGGCTCGATGCCGGCGACGTCCTTGTCCCAGGTCTGCGGGTTCATGGCGACCATCATGTCGACGCCGCCGCGGGCGCCGAGATGGCCGTCTTCGGTCACCCGCACCTCGTACCAGGTCGGCAGGCCCTGAATGTTGGAGGGGAAGATGTTGCGGGGGCTCACCGGAACGCCGTGGCGCAGGATCGCGCGCGCAAACATCTCGTTGGCGCTGGCCGAGCCGGATCCGTTGACGTTGGCGAAGCGGACGACGAAGTCGTTTACGCTGCTGATCGGCTTTTTGTCGGACATGCTGAACCTGCGTGAGTCATCTCGATCAAATATTTCTGCATGTCCCAGGCGCCGGTGGGGCAGCGCTCGGCGCACAGCCCGCAATGCAGGCAGACATCCTCGTCCTTCACCATCACGCGCCCGGTCTTGAGGTCGCTGGACACATAGAGGTCCTGGTCCGGATGCAGCGAGGGTGCTTTCAGGCGCTGACGGAGATCGCCTTCCTCGCCGTTGTCCGTGAAGGTGATGCAATCCATCGGACAGATGTCGACGCAGGCATCGCACTCGATGCAGAGCGAGGTCGAGAACACGGTCTGGACGTCGCAGTTCAGGCAGCGATGAGCTTCGCCCAGCGCCAGCTTGACGTCATAGCCGAGCTCGACCTCGGTGCGGATGTCCTTCAGCGCGATCACCTTGTCGCGATGCGGCACCTTGTAGCGCTTGTCGTTGGAGATGTCGTTGTCATAGCTCCATTCGTGGATGCCCATCTTCTGCGAGGAGATGTACACGTCGGGCAATGGCCGCTCGGTGATGTCCTCGCCCGAGAGCATTTTGTGGATCGACAGCGCGGCGTCATGGCCCTGCGCCACCGCCCAGATGATGTTTTTCGGCCCGAACGCGGCGTCGCCGCCGAAGAACACCTTCGGGTTGGTCGAGACGAAGGTTTGCGGATCGACCTTGGGCATGTGCCATTTATCGAACTCGATGCCGCAGTCCTGCTCGATCCAAGGGAAGGCGTTCTCCTGGCCGACCGCGACCAGCACGTCGTCGCATTCGATGGTCTGGTCCGGCTCGCCTGAGGGGACGAGGTTGCGGCGGCCCTTGGCGTCGTATTCGGCCTTCACCTTCTGGAAGGTGATGCCGGTGAGCTTGCCGTTTTCGTGGACGAACGCTGTGGGAACGAGGAAATTGAGGATCGGAATGTCTTCGTGGAGCGCGTCTTCCTTCTCCCAGGGCGAGGCCTTCATTTCCTCGAAGCCGGAGCGCACGACGACCTTCACCTCTTCGCCGCCGAGGCGACGCGCAGTGCGGCAGCAATCCATCGCGGTGTTGCCGCCGCCGAGCACGATGACGCGCTTGCCGATCTTGTCGGTATGACCGAACGAGACCGAGGACAGCCAGTCGATGCCGATATGGACGTTGGCGGCTGCTTCCTTGCGTCCGGGGATGTCGAGCTCGCGGCCGCGCGGTGCGCCGGAGCCGACGAAGATTGCGTCGTACTTCTCCGCGAGCAGCGCCTTCATGCTCTCGATGCGATGGCCGCTCTTGAAGTCGACGCCGAGACCCAGGATGTAGCCGGTCTCCTCGTCGATGACCGAATCCGGCAGGCGGAATTTCGGGATCTGCGAGCGCATCATGCCGCCGGCTTGGGCATCGGCGTCGAACACGGTGCAATGATAGCCGAGCGGCGCGAGATCGCGGGCGACCGTCAGCGAAGCGGGACCACCGCCCACGAATGCAACGCGCTTGCCGTTCTTGGCCGAGGGGCGCGGCAAGCGCTGCGTGATGTCGTCCTTGAAGTCGGCGGCGACGCGCTTCAGGCGGCAGATCGCGACCGGCGTCTCCTCGACGCGTCCGCGGCGGCACGCCGGCTCGCATGGACGATCGCAGGTCCGTCCCAGAATTCCTGGAAACACGTTCGATTTCCAATTGATCATATAGGCGTCGCTGTAGCGGCCTTGGGCGATCAGTCGGATGTATTCGGGAACGGGAGTGTGCGCAGGACAGGCCCATTGGCAATCGACCACTTTGTGAAAGTAGTCGGGGGCCGCAATATCGGTCGGTTTCATTCCTACCCTGTCCGCGCAGGCTCAAAGACCCCGCGGCCTTTTCTTGAGCTTGCGAACGCTAACGCGCGGCGATCTGGTTTCTGAATGACGTCATTGGGTTAGCTTATTAGAACCGCTCCGAAGTACAACGGCAAATTTCGCGCTTCCCCTCTTTCATGGGAGCTACGCGCGCACAGATTAACGGCCGTGCGCAGTATGTGGCGGTGCAGCATGTTGCGATGCGTCCAATGGCTTAGTTGCGCGCGATGTCGCTCTTCGCGAGGTCCCACATCAGGCAGTAGGAGCCGACCGACACGGGAAGCGGGAATGGCGAGGCGGCAGGGCCGGTGAAGCGCTCGGCGATCACGGACGAGACCGCGCCGACATGCGTGCCGTCGATCAGCACGAACCAGTCGCGCGCGCCTTCGTTGCGCACCGCCGGAATATCCGCGGTCGCGCCTGATAGTTCCGGCTCGCTTTCGAGCAGATGCATGGAGATGATGCCGTCGTGTTTTTCCGGCGCCAGCCGTTCTTGCAGTGCGTCACGCCACGCGACTGCATTGTCCGCCGTCGGCCGCAGCCGCACGAGGCCGAGCGCCGCGCCGCGTCCGGTACCGTTGCTGATCGTGATGCGGGCGACCACGCGGAGCATGTCCTTGAAATGCGCCATGCTCCGCCGCGACCATTCGGTCTGACTGGCGAGCCTCGCCCGGTAGGCGGGACTGTCGAGCACGTCGAGCGTCGCGGTTGAATACAGCGAGAGATATTTGGGATTGGCGGCGTGCGCGACATAGCGCCGCGCTTCGAGAAAGCCCTCGATCGCAACGCGCTCTTCCAGATGCTCGCGATCGTACCAGCGGTTGAAATCGGGTTCATTTGGAACGTCGATATTCATCGACGTGAGCAACATGCCCTTCCCGGCGAGTGGCATTTTCTTGTCCCGCTATCGCGAAATCTTCGAAGCGATATCTGCGATCGACTTCATGACCGCGTCCCGCACGCCGGTATCATAGAGCGAATGGCCGGCTTCTTCCACGATGCGAATCTCGGAACCCGGCCACACTTTCGCGAGCGCCTGCGATGTCTCGGGAGGGCACAACAGATCGTAGCGGCCCTGGACGATGATGCCGGGAATGCCGTCGAGCTTGCCGGCGTTCCGCAACAACTCGTTCTCCGTCATGAAGCTGTCTTGGACGAAATAATGCGCCTCCATGAACGGCGTCGCCGGCAATGTGCGCCACACGTTCAGCGACGCCAGATCCAGCCGTGTCTTTGCCGCCTTGTGCTCCGACAAGGCGCGTTCGGTATCGTGCCAGGCGCGCGAGGCCGGGCCATGCACCGCCGGATCGGGATCGAGGATGCGGCGATAGTAGGCTTCCACCGGTTGCGCGCGCTCCTCGACCGGCAGCACGCTCAGAAAATCGTCGTAGAGCGCGGGGTAGAATTGCGACAGGCGCGAGGTGAAGGCGATCTCGACTTCAGCACGCGTGCCGAGAAAGGTCGCGCGCAGCGCAATTCCGGAGACGCGCTCGGGATGCGCCTGCGCATAAGCCAGCGCCAGCGTCGCGCCCCAGGAGCCGCCGACCACCATCCAGCGCGCGACGCCGAATTTCTCGCGGATCTTTTCCATGTCCGCGATCAGATGCTGCGTGGTGTTGTGTGCGCGCGATCCCTTCGGCCGGCTGCGACCGCAGCCGCGCTGGTCGAACAGCACGGCATGAAAACGGTCGGGATCAAACAGCCGGCGGTGGTCGGGCTGGCAGCCGCTGCCGGGGCCGCCATGCAGATAGACCGCCGGGATTCCGTCGGTGCGGCCGACGCTCTCGACATAGAGCTCGTGGCCGCCGCCGACGTCGAGCATTTCGGAGGTCAGCGGTGCAAAGGGATCGGCGCGCTTGACTGAGCTGGCCGCGTCGGCGTCAGGCACCATTCTCGGATTCCAGGGTGCCGCCGGCGAAATTGCGATAGAGGAAGCGGTTGGTTTCGCCCTCAGCCTCGCGCTCGGCCTGCTTGAAGATGGTCTCGTGCAGCGGCGACAGCGCGCAGGCGGGATCGGTGTTGGCGGCGTCGCCGGTCAGCGCAAAGGCCTGGCAGCGGCAGCCGCCGAAATCGATCTCCCGGAATTCGCAACTCTTGCACGGCTCCTTCATCCAGCCGGTGCCGCGGTAGCGGTTGAAGGCGTCCGAGTTCTGCCAGATCCAGGCGATCGAATGGTTGGAGCGCACGGATTCGAAGTCGAGCCCGGTGATGCTCTCGGCGGCGTGGCAGGGCAGCACCTTGCCGGCCGGCGAAATGTTGAAGAACTGCCGACCCCAGCCGCCCATGCACTTCTTCGGCCGCAGCGCGTAATAATCGGGCACGACATAGTCGATCGTGAGCCGGCCCTTCAGCCGCTCGCGCGCCTCCTCGACGATGCGGGTGCACTCGTCGAGCTGCGCCACCGTCGGCATCAGCGCGGCGCGGTTCTTTAGCGCCCAGCCGTAATATTGGACATTGGCGACCTCGAGCCGGTCGGCGTCGAGGTCCACCGACATCTGGATGATATCAGACAGCTGGTGCAGGTTTTGCCGATGCATCACCGCATTCACGGTGAGCGGCAAATCGAGCTCGCGCGTCCATTTTGCGACTTCGAGCTTCTTGCGGTGCCCGTTTTTGTAGCCGCCGACGCGGTCGGCGAGGGCTTCTTCAACGCCCTGAAAACTGATCTGGACGTGGCAGAGCCCGGCATCGGCAAGTTCGCTCAACCGCTCACGCGTCAGCAGCACCGCCGAAGTGATGAGGTTGGTGTAGAGCCCGACGTCGCTCGCATGCTTGACCAGCTCGACGAGGTCCTTGCGCGCCGTCGGCTCGCCGCCGGAGAAATGCACCTGCAGCACGCCGATCTCGGCGAGTTCGCTCAATACCTTCTTCCATTCCTCGGTCGTCAGCTCCTTGCCCGAGCGGTCGAGCTCGACCGGGTTGGAGCAATAGGGACATTGCAGCGGGCAGCGATGGGTGATCTCGAGCAGCACGGCGAGCGGAATGCCGAACGTCTCTGCCGTCGAGCGGCTCTTCTCCAGCACCGCGAGGCTGTCGCTGGCGTCGGGCGGGATGGTGGGATTGCCGAGCACATCGCTCATGACGTCTTCTCCCGGGCCTCCGTGAGAAAGCCCTTGTCGGCGAGATCCTGCAGCATGACGATGACGTCGGCCAGGATCGCCTCGCGCGGCGCGGCGTATTTTGCCGCGAGTTGGTCGGACATTTCGCCGACATTGCGCTCGCCGTCGCAGAGCTGCAAGACCTCGACCGCGATCTCGTCCGGCGCCAGCACGCGTTCGGGCGCCAGGATCACCCAGACATTTCGCGTCTCGTCATATTTCAGCTTGGCGTGCCGCGGCAGAACCGGCCTGCTCGTCTCGCTGACGCTGATGTGACGCGGCCCGGCCATCGCTCGTTCCTCAGCTCGCCTTTTGGTGTTCTTGGGGCACGAACGCGCCCGGCGGAATATGGCCCTCGACATAGGCGTGTTGCAACGCGTCGAGCTGCACCCATAGCACGTTGGTCTTGAAGATCAGCGCATTGCAGACGGACGCGCGTTGCTCGGGCGTGACGGCATGTGCCTTGACATAGTCGAGCGCAAAGCCGGCGTCGCGCGGCGCCTGCGCCAGCCGGCGCTTGAAGTAGCTCATGATATCAGGATTGACGAAGTCGTAGTGCTCCAGCATCCCGGAGATGCGCTCTTCGTGCAGGTTCGGCGCGAACAATTCGGTGAGCGAGGACGCGATCGCCTCCAGCGGCGACTTCTCGCGGCAATAATGCACATAGGCTTCCACCGCAAAGCGCGTCGCCGGCAGGATGCCTTCGGTCGATTCCACGTAAGCCGTGTCCAGCCCGAGGCCTTCGGTCAGCTTCAGCCAGCGCTCGATACCGCCTTCGGAGCCGATGTCGCCGTCATGATCCTCGATGCGGTGGCGCCATTCCAGCCGCGTGGCGCGGTCGCGGAAGCGCGAGATCACCACCGCGTCCTTGATCGGGATGGTGCTCTGGTAATAGTAGCGGTTCAGCGCCCAGGCCTGCACCTGGCCCTTGTTGAGCTTGCCGCCATGCAGCAGTCTATGGAACGGATGCAGGCTGTGATAGCGCGTCGCACCGATGTGACGCAGCGTCGCCTCCAGCTCCTCGGCGCTAGTGAGCCTGATGTCCTTGCCGATCGAGAGCGCGGTCATTCCAGTCAGTGACGCGGCATTCACAGCACGATCTCCGTTCCGTCCGCGGGTATCTGCCAGCCCGCCGCTTCAGCGGCCTTGCGCTCCGGGGAAGCGGGCAGCAGCGCCGGATTCGAATTATTGATATGCAGAAATATCTTCCTGTCGAGTGTGAGGTCGGCGAGCCGCGCGATGGCGCCGTGGTCGCCGGACATCGCGACGTGGCCCATGCTTTTGCCGGTCTTGTGGCTAAGCCCGGCCTTGATCATCTCGTCGTCCTGCCACACCGTGCCGTCGAAGAACACCAGCGCAGCGCCGTCGATCTCGGCCTTGAGCGCGTCGGTGACCTCGGCGCAGGCGGCGATGAAGTAGAAGCATTTGCCGGTTGCTTTGTCGGTGATCTTCAGCCCCAGCGTATCGCCTTCGCCGCTGTCGCCGCCCGGATGCGTCTTGCCTTCCAGGTACCAGGCCGATTTGCCCGAGACCGCGAAGGGCAGCACCTCAAGTCCTGAGCGCGCCCCGTCCGGCAGCCGCGGCTCGAACGGCTCATTGATGCCGATCGGCTGGCGCTGCACGTTTTTCTCGTTCAGCACATTGAAGATGCTGTTCGCCCTCAGGATCGCCAGCACCTTCTCGTGCGCATAGACCGTGAAGGGCGAACCCTCGCGCATCGACAGCAGGCCGGCCACTGCGTCCACCTCGCTGTTGGTCAGGATCACGCCTGCGATCGGCGTATGGCGCAGCGCGCCTGCCTTCGGATGCAGCTGTGGCGTCGCATTCAATTGCTGGCGGAGGTCGGGGGAGGCGTTGATCAAGAACCAGTGCTCGCCGTCGCCGCTGAAGGCGACCGAGGCTTGGGTCCGTTGCAGCTCTTGGCCGTTATCACGGGCCGTCCGGCAGCCCTCGCAGCCGCAATTCCATTGCGGCACTCCGCCGCCGGCTGCGGCGCCCAGGACGACGACGCGAAGCATGATCCGTCTCCTGGAGGCAATGTCGCGAGGTGGACCTCACGCAAACACAAATCCTGTCTTCCGGACATGCATCGTGACCGAAAGATCCACCTGCGCAGAACGCGAACTCACCAACCGCTTACTTGCGGGTGGCGCTCACATACATGTTGATTTCCATGCCACAGGGCACTTCGACGATCTTCGGGGCTTTCCAGGCCATTTTCGGCTCTCCATTTTCGAGAATTCGGACGTATCCGCCCAACCCTTAAGTTAGTGCGGGTGGAAAAGTTCGCCAGTGAAATTTTCCCGAGAAAGCCATGTTGCGGCGCGAAAAATGCTGCCGGAACGATACTTGCTGGTGATGCTGCCTTGCGCCCGGCGCATTCGGTCGCGAACCCTGTCCTGATAAAGCGGTTGTGAGTGCAGTGCAGCTTTCAATCCGGTACAGGCGACCCAACTGGAACTTCGTGATGCCCAGATATTTCTTCAACACCCGTATCGGCGACGAACTGATCGTGGATCCTGAGGGAGAGGATTTGCGCAATCCCGATCGCGCCTGGGAGGTTGCCCGCCAGATGATTCTGGAGGTGCTGAGATCGGAAGGCACCCAGCCGGCCCTGCTTGAGGCCGTCATCGAGGTCACCGACCGCGAAGGCGAGATCGTGCTCGAATTCCCCTTCACCGAGGCACTCCTGGACATTCCGGACCAGTCCGCCACCCGGCATTAAGGCTTGCCCTCGCCACCGTCGCAATGGCGGAGGAATCCCTGCGAAATCCGCATGGCTTTGCCGCGTTCCCGGGGCTAAAAGACGCCGGTTACACGGAGCAAGTCATGCAAGATCTCTGGCGCCTGTCGGCGGCCGACCTCGCCAATCTCGTCAAAACCAAAAAGGTCTCCGCCAGGGAGGCCGCGCAGGCCGGCCTCGCCCGGCTCGACGCCGTCAATCCGAGCCTCAACGCCGTGATCGACCACCGGCCCGAGGACGTGCTCAAGCAGGCCGACGCCGTCGATGCCGCCATCGCCAGGGGCGAGGACCCCGGCATGCTGGCCGGAGTGCCCGTGACCATCAAGGCCAATGTCGACCAGGAGGGCTTTGCCACCACCAACGGCCTCAAGCTCCAGCGCGACCTGATCGCGCGCGAGGACAATCCGGTGGTCGCCAATTTCCGCAAAGCCGGCGCCGTTCTGCTTGGGCGCACCAATTGCCCGGCCTTCTCCTATCGCTGGTTCACCACCAACCTGGTCCACGGCGACACCAAGAACCCCCGCGACGCCTCGCTGACGCCGGGCGGCTCGTCCGGCGGCGCGGGCTCGGCGGTCGCGGCCGGCATCGGCCATATCGCCCATGGCACCGACATTGCCGGCTCGATCCGCTATCCCGCCTATGCCTGCGGCGTGCATGGCTTGCGCCCGACCTTGGGCCGCATCCCGGCCTTCAATCCGGCCCTGCCGGAGCGCCCGATCGGGCCGCAGATCATGGCGGTGTCGGGGCCGCTGGCGCGCACCGTCAACGACATCAGGATTTCGCTCGCGGCCATGTCGGCCCGCGACATCCGCGATCCCTGGTTTGTGCCGGTGCCGCTGGAAGGCCCCGCGCGGCCGAAGCGCGCCGCGCTCTGTCTCGACCCGGACGGCCTGGCCACCGCGCCCGAGGTGAAGGCCGCCGTCATCGACGCCGGCAAGCGGCTCGAACGGGCCGGCTGGACCGTCGAGACAATCGAGAACACCCCGCCAATGCGCGAAGCGGTCGAGTGGCAGATCAAGCTCTGGCTCGGCGACGGCTATGAGGCGCAGCTCGAGATGGCCGAGCGTGAAGGCGATCCCGGCGCGCTGGCGTGCCTGCGTGGCAACCGTGCCAGGGTCACGCCGATGGACCAGGCCAATTACGCCAAGGCATTGACCCGCCGCGCCACGCTGACCCGCGACTGGATGCTGTTCTTCGAGACCTATGCCGTGCTGCTGACGCCGGTCTCCGGCGAACTGCCGTTCCCCGATCATCTCGACCGCAAGGACGACTCTTCCTTCAAACGCGTCTGGGAAGCGCAGTTGCCGCAGATCGCCATTCCCTTCATGGGCCTGCCGGGCCTCGTGGTCTCCACGGGCCTCGTCGGCAAGGCGCCGGTCGGCGTGCACATCGTGTCGGGCCGCTATCGCGAGGATCTCTGCCTGCTCGCAGGCGAGGCGATCGAGGCGGGCGGCGTGCCGCCGTCGCCGATCGATCCCGTAGGTTAGCGATGTCCGCGATCTACGACTTCAAGGCCAACTCGCTTCTCGGCGAAGAAGTGCCGATGCGCAGCTTCGAAGGGCAGGTGCTGCTGATCGTCAACACCGCGAGCAAATGCGGCTTCACGCCGCAGTATCGCGGGCTGGAGGATCTGCATCGCGACCTGTCCCCGCGCGGCTTCTCGGTGCTCGGCTTTCCCTGCAACCAGTTCGGTGCGCAGGAGCCAGGGCAGGCGAGCGAGATCCAGGCGTTCTGCTCGACCAATTACGACGTCACCTTTCCCCTGTTCGAGAAGATCGACGTCAACGGCAGCAATGCCCATCCGTTGTATGAGTACCTGAAACGCCAGCAATCCGGCCTGCTGGGCGCCTCCATCAAATGGAATTTCACGAAATTCCTGGTGGACCGCGCCGGCAAGGTGGTTTCGCGCTATGCGCCGACCGCGCGGCCCGAAGGATTGCGGCAGCAAATCGAGACCCTGTTATGAGCGAGACAATCATGAGCGACGAATTTCCGGACCGCCTCTCGGTCGATCCGAACAGCCCCTTTTACAATGCGGACATCCTGGCGCGCGACGTCGGCATCCGCTTCAAGGGTGTCGAGAAGACCAATGTCGAGGAATACTGCATCAGCGAAGGCTGGGTCCGCGTCACCGCAGGCAACGCCAAGGACCGCCACGGCAACCCGCTGACCATCAAGGTGCACGGCCCGGTCGAGCCGTATTTCAGGGATAAGAAGTAGTTTTGGAATGCGAAGCGTGCTTGGGGCACGCCGTCATGCCCGGGCTTGTCCCGGGCATCCACGTTCTTCGAGCGGCTAAGACGTGGATGGCCGGGACAAGCCCGGCCATGACGAGAGGAGGGAGCCCGCAGAAAGCCAAACCCCATGTCCGTCCGCATCGTCGACGTCCGCGAGATCACGAAGCCGATCTCTTCGCCGATCCGCAACGCCTATATCGATTTCACCAAGATGACGACGAGCCTCGTGGCCGTCGTCACCGACGTCGTTCGCGACGGCAAGCGCGTCGTCGGCTACGGCTTCAACTCCAACGGCCGCTACGGGCAGGGCGGCCTGATCCGCGAGCGTTTTGCCTCGCGCATCCTGGAGGCCGATCCGAAATCGCTGCTGAACGCGGCCGGCGACAATCTCGACCCCGACAAGGTCTGGGCCGCGATGATGACCAACGAGAAGCCGGGCGGTCACGGCGAGCGCTCGGTCGCGGTCGGCACCATCGACATGGCGGTGTGGGATGCGGTCGCGAAGATTGCGGGCCAGCCGCTGTTTCGCCTGCTGGCTGAGCGTCACGGCGTCAAAGCCAATCCGCGCGTGTTCGTCTACGCTGCCGGCGGCTACTACTATCCCGGCAAGGACCTCTCGATGCTGCGCGGCGAGATGCGAGGCTATCTCGATCGCGGCTACAACGTCGTGAAGATGAAGATCGGCGGTGCTGATATCGAGGACGACCGCACCCGCATCGAAGCGGTGCTGAAGGAAATCGGCAAGGACGCGCAGCTCGCCGTCGACGCCAACGGCCGCTTCGATCTCGAGACCGGCATCGCCTATGCCAAGATGCTGCGGGATTATCCCTTGTTCTGGTACGAAGAAGTCGGCGATCCCCTGGATTACGCGCTGCAGGCAGCCCTCGCCGAATTCTATCCGGGCCCGATGGCAACAGGCGAAAACCTGTTCAGCCACCAGGATGCCCGCAATTTGATTCGCTACGGCGGCATGCGCCCCGACCGCGACTGGCTGCAATTCGATTGCGCGCTGTCCTACGGCCTGTGCGAATACCAGCGCACGCTGGAGGTGCTGAAAACTCATGGCTGGTCGCCGAGCCGCTGCATCCCCCACGGCGGCCACCAGATGTCGCTCAACATCGCAGCCGGCTTAGGCCTTGGCGGCAACGAGAGCTACCCCGACCTGTTCCAGCCCTATGGTGGCTTCCCCGACGGCGTCCGCGTCGAGAACGGCCACATCACCATGCCGGAGCTGTCAGGCATCGGCTTCGAAGGCAAGTCGGATCTCTACAAGGAGATGAAGGCGCTGGCGGAGTAGGGGGCGCGACGGCCACGCCATGCTTTCCGCTGTCATGCCCCGGCTGGACCAGGGCATCCAGTACGCCGTGGCGAATGTGGCGAGAGCGAGCGCTTCAACGGAGGCCTCTGGAATACTGGATCGCCCGGTCAAGCCGGGCGATGACACCGAGATTGTGGACGAACCAACGCAATCAGCCGAGGTCGTCCCTTACGACAGTCGCATATCCAACAGCCGCCGCCCTTCGCCCTTCAAGAGCTTCTTCACCGCGCTCGAGGCCACGACTTCGCCGTCATTGGCGTAGGCTTCGTGGTTCTTCTCGATGTCGTCGAGGCGGTAGAGGTAGTTGACCATCACGCCGGCGGACTCGCGCACGCCCTTCGGCGAGAGATCGCCTAACCAATTGATGCGCTCGAGGCGGGCGCCATTGCCGAGATGGAAGCGCGCGACGGAGTCGATCAGCTTGCCTTTGGGTGTGCGCGCCTTCAGGAAATAGTGCGCCGCGAGCGGTTCGATCACGCCACGTAGCAGTGTCGTTGTCTCGGGGTTCTCGAACCATTTGGGATCGTCGAGGCGCTTCAGGATCTCGCGGTCCTCGTCCGACAGCGGCAAATCCTTGTCCTGCTTCACCCATGGCATGAAGCCCGGCACCGGCGACAGCGTCACGAAATTGTCGAGCTTGGGCAATTCGCGGCGCAGCTCCTCCACCACCTGCTTGATCAGGAAGCTGCCGAAGGAGATGCCGCCCAGACCGCGCTGGGTGTTGGAGATCGAGTAGAACACGGCGGTACGGGCGCGCTCGATCGGGACGGATGGGCGATCGACCGCGAGCAGCGGCGCGATCGCGCCGGGGATCGTCTCGGTCAACGCGACCTCGACGAAGATCAGGGGCTCGTCCACCATCGCGGGATGGAAGAAGGCGTAGCAGCGGCGGTCGACCGGATCGATGCGGCGGCGCAGATCGTCCCAGTCGCTGATCTCGTGCACGGCCTCATAACGGATGATCTTTTCGAGGATGTTGGCCGGGGTCGACCAGTCGATCCTGCGCAGCACGAGAAACCCCCTGTTGAACCATGACGAGAGAAGATGCGAAACGTCGCGATCGAGTGCGGCGAGATCGGCGTGCCTGTTCATCATGTCGAGCAGGTCGGCGCGCATCTTGACGAGATCGCCGGTGCCGCCGGGTGCGCGGTTGAGGCGGCGGATCAGCTCCTGCCGGCGCGGCTCGGAGGCGAAGTGCAGGGCGCTGGCATCCTCGTCGGCCGGCTTGGCGCGCCATGTCTCGATCGCCTTGGACAGGCGTTCCCGATCCGGGCCGAAATCGCGCACCAGGGCTTCGAAAAAGGCGCGACGTCCCGCCGCATCCAGGTCCTGGTAGATGTCGAGCACCTCACGCGCCATGGCGGTGCCGGAAGCTTCACCCCGGCCCGACAGCAGCGCGCCACAGAGCTCGATCAGCCCATCGGCGTCCGGCTTGGTGTCGGCAGAATCCCCGCGGCGAAGCAGCGTGCGGCCGCGCTCGGAGATGGTAGTAAGTAAGTCGGAGAAGAAGGCGTTGGCCATCGGGGCTTTCGTGTCGGGTTTGTGCGGTGCGGGAATCTTACACGGGATTTGGGCGGAATCCGATCACAATCAAGCGGGGGATTTTGGCAAGTTTAGCGGGGCTATGCGCCCCAAGTGAGTTGTCATGCCCCGGCTTGACCGGGGCATCCAGTACGCCGCAGCTTTTCGCTTCTAGCCGCGCCGTCTCGGAGTACTGGATCGCCCGGTCAAGCCGGGCGAGGACACCGAGTGTGTGGCAAACTCGGTCGGCGTCCGTCCCGTCACCTGACGGAACGCGGCCGAAAACGCCGGTACGCTGGCATAGCCGAGCTGGGTCGCGAGCTGCTTCACGGACACATTGGCATCGGTGGACAGCCGCTGGATCGCCGCCGCAATCCTCGCACGCTGGCACCAGCTCTTGAAGCTCAGCTGCGTCTCTGTCGAAAACAGCCGCGACAGTGTGCGCGCGGAGGTTCCGACCTCGCGCGCCAGCGCGTCGATGTCGTGCAGGCCGGTGGGATCGTCGAGCACGATCATGGCCGCGCGCCGGCAGCGCGGCTCGTGTGGCAGCGGCACGAAGGTCGCGGAATCCTCGGCCCGGACCAGTTCCAGCATCACTAGCCGAACCAGCAGATCGGTCCGCTCCTCGGTATTTTGCGCGTCGAACAGCGCGAGGATCGCCTGGTTCAGCAGCGGCGACACCCGCACCACGAATTCCTTGGTCAGTCCCTCATGGCGCTGCGCGCGCTTCAGCCAGGCCAAGTCGAAATACAGCGTCCGCATCTCGATGTCGGCGAGCAGATCGATGGCGTGCTGGAGCCCGGCGGGGACCCAGACCGCGCGGTCCGGCGGCACCAGCCAGCGCCCTCCGGGCGTCGTCACCTGCATGGTGCCCCTGGCGGCATAGATCAGCTGTGCCTCGCGGTGCATATGCGGATCGATCCGCATGCCCTTGGGATAGTCGCGTGCGACCAGATGCACGCCCGCGGGCGAGCGATGATTGCTCCGGACCGCCCGGAGGATTGGCGTCTCGACGACAGTCATTGGCAGCATCCCGTCATGCCCAAGACATATAACTCATTTCGGAGCAGGAGAGGATTCCCATGAACAGCCCCAGCCGGGTGATCAGTTTCGTCAACGCGGGCCATTTCATCGACCATTACGCGATGCTGATTTTCGCCGCCGCGGTGATCATCATGGGACCGGCGCTCGGCATGGCCTATTCGGAACTCCTGCCTTACGCGACGCCGGGCTTCGTCGCCTTCGGCGCGGGCTCGCTGCTCACCGGCTGGCTCGGCGACCGCTGGAGCCGTCGCCACATGATGCTGATCTTCTTCGTCGGCATCGGCGCCTCCATGATCTCGGTTGGCTTCGTGCAGACCCCGGCCCAACTCGGCGCGGCGCTGTTCGCGATCGGCATTTTTGCCTCGATCTATCATCCCGTCGGCACTGCCATGATCGTCTCCTACGCTGACAGGCTCGGCCGCGAGATGGGCATCAACGGCGTCTGGGGCAATCTCGGCGTCGCTTCGTCGGCGCTGGTCACCGGCGTGATCGGCCAGTATCTCGGCTGGCGCTTCGCCTTCATCGTCCCCGGCATCGTCACCATCCTGATCGGCATCGCGTTCGCGACGATGGTCGTTCACGAGGACCGCAAGGGCTCGAAGCAGGCGGCAGCGCAGGCGCGGGTCGCCAAGCAGGACATGTGGCGCGTGATCCTGTCGCTGCTGATCGTGGTGATCGCGATCTCCACGACGTTCAACGCCGTCACCGTGGCGCTGCCAAAGCTGTTCGCGGAGCGGCTTGCCGATCTCACCAAAAGCCCGGCGCTGCTCGGCGTCATCGCGGCCTGCGTCTACGTGTTCGGCGCGATGACGCAGTATACGATCGGCCGGCTGCTCGACCGCTATTCGCTGAAGACAGTGGCGCTGCCGCTGTCCTTCATGCTGGCGCCGTTCCTGTATCTCGCCGCGAGCCTGTCCAATCTGCCGCTGATCCTGGTCTCGATCGGCATCGTCATGGGCGCGTTCGGACAGGTCACGGTCAACGACGCCATGGTCGGCAAATACACCAGCGAGGAATGGCGCTCGCGCGCCTATGCCGTGCGCTATTTCATCGGCTTCACCGCGGCCGGCGCCTCGGTCGGCCTGGTCGCCTGGCTCTACGAGCAGGGCGGCTTCGTCACCATGCTGCATGCCTTCGCCGCACTCTGCCTGCTCGCGATCGCAGCCGCGATCATTCTCCCGCGCGAGATCAGGACACCGCAGGCGGTGTGAGGGATCGGCGTGAGGCGCGCGCCCGTTTCAATCCCGTCATTGCGAGGAGCGTAGCGACGAAGCAATCCAGAATCTTTCGGCGGACGGATTCTGGATTGCTTCCGCCTTCGCTAAAGGTTCGGCTGTCAAGTCGCCGCGCCCGCAATGACGTGGGAGTGGCGGCGGCTCGCGTAGTCTGCCGATGATGCCATCATGCCAGTGTTTTGCCCGACGGGGCAAGCATTTTCGGCAAAGCGAAATTAGATTTCGGCAAAGACGAAATTTTCTCCAGTCTTTTCAACCTCATCTCTACTGTGCATGGGGTTGTTTTCGCGTTTTTTTTGTTGAGGCCCCTTACCCGCCGCGAAGTCAAGGAACTCCCGTTGCCTGCCGCGGGTTCTATCCCCGTCATCCCGGCACCTCGCCGGGGCAGATGAAGGGGTAAAATTCCTGCATGCAGTGGAGCCTGCTCCGACCGGTCGGCCTTGTCCCCGCGGCGCTTGTCCTCACCACCGTTGCGGCCAGCGCCGAGGGCGGCAAATCGGCCGGTCCCTCGGAATTCCTGCTGGTGGCCCAGATCGTGCTGTTGATCGCGGTCGGCCGCGGTCTCGGCGAGATCATGCAGCGCCTCGGCCAGCCCTCGGTGATCGGCGAATTGCTCGCCGGCATCCTGCTCGGTCCCTCGCTGTTCGGTTGGGTCTGGCCTGACGCACAGCAGGCAATCTTCCCCAAAACGCCCGAGCAGAAAGCGATGATCGACGGCATCGCGCAGTTCGGCATCCTGCTGCTGTTGCTGCTGACCGGCATGGAGACCGACCTCAAGCTGGTCAGGAAGGTCGGCAAGGCCGCGATCGCGATCTCGATTGCCGGCATCCTCGTGCCCTTTGCCTGCGGTTTTGCGCTCGGCGAATTCCTGCCAGATGCGCTGTTGCCGAATCCGCAAGCCCGCCTGGTTGCGTCGCTGTTCATGGGCACGGCGCTGTCAATCTCCTCGGTGAAGATCGTCGCGGTGGTTGTGCGCGAGATGAACTTCATGCGCCGCAATGTCGGCCAGATCATCGTCGCCACCGCCGTCATCGACGACACCATCGGCTGGATCATCATCGCCGTCATCTTCAGCCTCGCTTCGCACGGCGCGCTGGATATCGCCTCGGTGGCGAAAGCTGTGCTGGGCACGCTGGCCTTCCTCGCGATTAGCTTCACCATCGGCCGCCGCATCGTGTTCCAGCTCATTCGATGGGCCAACGACAATCTCGTCAGCACCGCCCCGGTCATCACGGTGATCCTGCTGCTGATGTGCGCGATGGCGCTGGTCACGCATCTGATCGGCGTCCACACCGTGCTCGGTGCCTTCGTCGCCGGCATTCTGGTCGGGGAGTCCCCGATCCTGACGCGGCAGATCGACGAGCGGCTGCGCGGGCTGATCTCGAGCTTCTTCATGCCGGTGTTCTTCGGTTTGGCCGGCCTGAGCGCCGACCTCACGGTGCTGCGCGATCCCCATCTGCTGATGCTCACCGGCCTGCTGGTCGTGATCGCCAGCGTCGGCAAGTTCGGCGGCGCCTTCGTCGGCGGAACCGTGGGCGGGCTGAACACAAGGGAGTCGCTGGCCCTCGCAAGCGGGATGAACGCGCGCGGCTCGACCGAGGTGATCATCGCCACCATCGGTCTTTCGATCGGCGTGCTCAGCCAGAACCTGTTCACGATGATTGTGACCATGGCGATCGTGACCACGATGGCGATGCCGCCGATGCTGCGCGCCGCGCTGGCAAAGCTGCCGATGAACAAGGACGAGCAAGAGCGCCTGGAGCGGGAAGAATTCGAGAAGCGCGGCTTCGTCGCCAATCTCGAACGCCCCTTGCTCGCCGTGGACGAGAGCGTGAACGCCACCTTCGCTGCCCACATCGCCGGCCTGATCGCCGGCATGCGCGGCTTGCCAATCACCGTGCTGCACATCGGCAAGCGCGCCAAGGATCAGGAGAAGGGCCGCGATGAAGAGGAAAGCGCGGAAACCGTGGTGAAGAAGGCCGCCGAGATCGTATCGGCCCATGGCGATGGCGATGTCGGCAGCGTCGACGTCGTCACCCGGGCAAGGCGTGCGGAGCTCGGCGAGTCCATCGCCGACGAAGCGCGCAAGGGCTTCGATCTTCTGGTCATCGGCGTCGACAAGGTTGCTGCCGCCAAGGATCGCTTCGATCGGAGGATCGAGGACATCGCAGCGAAGTTCGAGGGACCGCTCGCGGTCGTGGCGGCCAAGGGCAAGCACCTGAAGCAGCCGACGCCCGAGGCGCTCAACATCCTCGTTCCGGTCTCCGGCAGCGGCGTCTCCAAGCGCGGCGCCGAGGTCGCGGTCGCGCTGGCGCAGGCGGGATCAGGCTCGCTCCGGGTGATCTATGTCGCGACGACGCGCGACAAGGGCGCGCAGCGCGGCGCCTCGCGTGGTCTGAACCAGGAGGCCGGCATCCTGAAGGACGCCAGCGATCTCGCCGCCCGTTACGAGGTCGACATCACCACGACCTTGCGCGCGAACCGGGCGCCTGAAGCGGCGATCCTGCGCGAGATCGAGACCACCGCCGTCGATCTCGTGGTGATGGGGGTCGATCGCATCCAGGCCGATCATCTCTCCTTCGGCGGCGTCGCCGACGCCGTGCTCAGGCAAGCGAAGGTGTCGGTGCTCCTGGTCTCGAGCGGGGAGGCGCGGCCGACGTCCACGGAGAAAGCCTAGGATTTCACTTCGGCCACTGCCACCGCCTTCGGCGTTTTCTTCGACGCACGCCAGTTCTCGAAGCGCTGCACCACCACGAAGAACGCCGGCACGAACAGCACCGCGAGGCAGGTCGAGGCCAGCATGCCCGAGAACACCGTGATGCCGATCGACTTGCGCGCGCTGGCACCGGCGCCGGTCGCGATCACCAGCGGCACCACGCCGAGGATGAAGGCGAACGACGTCATCAGGATCGGGCGGAAGCGGGCGCGCGCAGCTTCGACCGCGGATTCCAGCACCGGCTTGCCATCGCGGCCGTGCAGCTCGAGCCCGACCTCGACGATCAGGATGGCGTTCTTGGCCGACAGCGCGATCAGCAGGATCAGGCCGATCTGGCAATAGAGGTTGTTGTCGATCTTCAGTGCGTTGAGGATCAGCATGGGGCCGAGCAACGACAGCGGCACCGCCAGGATTACCGAGATCGGCGCGTACCAGCTCTCGTACTGGCCGGCGAGCACGAGATAGACCAGCAGCATGGCGAGCCCGAACACCCAGTAGATCTGGTTGGAGACGGCCTTCTCCTGATAGGACATCGCGGTCCATTCGAAGCCGGTGCCCGGCGGCAGCGTCTTGTCCGCGATCTCCTCCATCAGCTTCAGCGACTGGCCAGAGGAGTAGCCCTGCGCCGGCAGGCCGATCACGGTCGACGATGGATAGAGATTGTAGAGGCTGATCAGCGACGGGCCGGTGGCCGGCGTGATCGTGGCAACCGTGCCGATCGGGATCATGTCGCCGTTCGAGTTGCGCACCATCATGTTGGCGATGTCGCGCTCGGTGACGCGGAAGGCGGGATCGGCTTGCGTGTAGACCTGGAACACGCGGCCGAACTTGTTGAACTGGTTGACATAAGACGAGCCGAGATAGGTCGACAGCGCCGCGAACACCTGGTCCGTCGTCACGTGCAGCGTCTGGGTCTTGATGCGGTCGATCTCGACGTTAAATTGCGGAACCGAGGAGCGGAACGAGGACTGGACGCGCTGCAGGGCGCTCTGGCTCTGGCCGTTGGAGACCATCGCGCCCGTGATGGCCTGGAGCTTGGCAAAATCGCTGTTGCCGTCACGCAGTTCGACCTGCATCGAGAAGCCGGCGGCGTTGCCGATGCCCTGGATCGGCGGCGGCGGCAGCACAAGCGTGCGCGCTTCCATGATGGCCGCGAGCTTGTCGTTCAGCCCGTACACCAGCGAACGCAAATCCTCGCCGGGGCCTTTGCGCGCGTCCCAGTCCTTCAGGATGATGTAGGCGACGCCGGCATTGGCAAGGCTGGCGCTGTTGTCCAGCGCGGAGATGCCGGCGATGGTGATGACTTGCTGGACTCCGGGCGTGTCCTTGATCAGCTCGCTCGCTCTGTCGAGCACCTTCTGGGTCCGTTCCAGCGCGGCACCGTCAGGCAGTTGCACGGCAGCGATCAGATAGCCCTGGTCCTCGATCGGCAGGAAGCCGGTCGGCACCCGGGACAGGCCGTAGCCGCCGATCCCGATCAGCACCAGCGCGAGCGCGACAGAGATCGTGCTGTTCCTGCACAGCACGCCGATCAGTCGGATGTAGCCGCGCTCGACGCGGTTGTAGACCGCGTTGAAGCCGCGATAGAAGAAGTTGCGCTGCTCCGGCGGCACCGTCGGCCGCAGCCAGAGAGCGCATTGCGTCGGCTTCAGCGTCGCCGCGTTGATGGCGGACAGAAGCGCGGTCGCCGCGATCACCAGCGCAAATTGCGAATAGATGCGGCCGGTGAGCCCGGCGAGGAACGACGCTGGCAAAAACACCGAGATCAACACCAGCGTGATGCCGACGATCGGCGCGAACAGCTGGTCCATCGCCTTGATCGCGGCGTCATGGCCGTTCATGCCCTGCTCGATGTTGTGGGCCGCGCCTTCCACCACGACGATGGCATCGTCGACGACGATGCCGATCGCTAGCACGATCGCGAACAGCGTCGACATGTTGATGGTGAAGCCGAGCGCGGCCATGGCGGCGAAGGCGCCGATGATGGTTACCGGCACAGTGGTCGCCGGCACCAGCATCGCGCGCCAGTCCTGCAGGAACACCAGGATCACGACCAGCACCAGCAGGCCGGCCTCGATCAGCGTCATGTAGACCTCGTGCACCGAGGCCTGCACGAATTTGGTGGTGTCGAACGGCGTGTCATACTTCATGCCCTGCGGGAAGGCCTTTGCGAGCTGCGCCATCTTCTTCTCGACGGCCTGCTCGACCTGGAGTGCGTTGGCGCCGGGTGACTGGAACACGCCGATGCCGGTGGCAGGCTGCTTGTTGAGCGAGAAGATCTGGCTGTAGGTCTGCGCGCCCAATTCGACCCAGCCGACGTCGCGCACCCGCGTGACGTCGCCGCTGGTGCCTGATTTGACAATGATGTTCTCGAACTCGGTGGTATCGTCGAGCCTGCCGTTGACGTTGAGGGTGTACTGGAACGCCTGACCCGGCGGCGTCGGCGGTGCGCCGACCTGGCCGGCGGAGACCTGCTGGCTCTGCTGCTGGATCGCTTGGATCACGTCCTGCGGCACCAGGCCCCGGACCTGCAGCTTGTTCGGATCGAGCCACACCCGCATCGAATACTGACCGGCGCCGAACACGGTGACGTTGCCGACGCCGGGCAGGCGCGAGAGTTCGTCGCGGAGGTTGATGGTGGCGTAGTTGCTCAAATAAAGGCTGTCGAACGTCTTGTCGGGCGAGGTCAGCGTCACGAACAGCAGGATCGACGTCGACCGCTTCTGTACGGTGACGCCCTGGTTCTGCACCGACTGGGGCAATTGCGACAGCGCGCTGGAGACGCGGTTCTGCACCAGCACTTGCGCGAAGTTCAGGTCGGTGCCGATCTTGAAGGTCACGGTCAGCGTATAGGTGCCGTCGGAGCCGCTGTAGGACTGCATGTAGAGCATGTCCTCGACGCCGTTGACCTGTTGTTCGATCGGCAAGGCAACTGTGTCGATCACGGTCTTGGCGCTGGCGCCGGGATAGCGTGTGGTGACCTGCACCGTCGGCGGCACCACGTCGGGATATTGCGCGATCGCGAGGTTGAACAGCGCGACGCCGCCGATCAGGATCATCAGCAGCGCGATGACGTTCGAGAGGACCGGCCGCTCGATGAAGAATTTTGAGATCATGGCCGGCGCTCCTACTTGCAGATCTTACTTGGCAGACGCCTGCGGCTGCTCGATCTTCGTCACCTGCGGGTCGATCTTCTGGCCCGGAATCACCCGCAGCAGTCCCGCGGTCACCACGCGGTCCTCCGGCTTCAAGCCGCTTTCGATCACGCGCAAGCCGTTGTCCACGGGACCGATCTGCACCTTGCGCTGCTCGACAACGTTGTCGCCATTGACGACGAGGAGATAGCGGCCGCCCTGATCGCTGCCGAGCGCGGTGTCGGGCACGAGCAGGGCGTCCTTCTCCTGAGTGAAGGGCACGCGAACGCGGACGAAATAGCCGGGCAGCAGCACCCGCTTGTCGTTGGGGACAAGGCCCCGCACTGCGAGCGTGCCCGTCGACTGGGTGAGGGTCGGGGCGACATAGTCAAGCTTGCCCTCATGCGGATAAGCGGCCTCGGTCTGCAAACCGACTTGAATCGGAAATTGCTTCATGTCTGCGGCGGTGAGCCCGCGGCGGGCGGCCTCGGCACGGATGCGCAGCACGTCCTGCTCGTTGACGGTGAAATTCACATAGATCGGGTCCATCGCGACGATGGACGCGAGTTGAGTTGGAGAGGAGACGCCGACGAGTTCGCCGACCGAGACCATGTGAGCGCTGACGATGCCGTCGAAAGGCGCGGTCACGTTGGTGTAGCCGTAGTTGACCTGGGCGAGCTTGGTGTTGGCCTCGGCCTGCTGGAGATTGGCCTGCGCGTTATCGCGCGTCGATGTCGAGGTGTCGAGCGTGGCCTGCGAGACGGCCTGGCGCTGCACCAGCTCAGCCTGCCGTTTGTAGTCGGCTTCCGCCTGGCGGACTGAGGCCTGCGCGCCGGCCTCGGCCGCCCGCGCCTGGTCGAGCTTGAGCTTGTAGGTCTCGGGCTCGATCGTGAACAGCTGGGTGCCCTGCTTGACGAAGGCGCCGTCCTGGTAGTCGATCGATTGCAGGAATCCCTGCACGCGCGCGACGAGATCGACATTCTTGATCGGCGCGGTGTTGCCGGTGGCCTCGACATAACGGGTCACCGGGCGCTGCACAGGCGCGGCGACGTCCACCTTGGGCGGCGGCAGAGCGACGAAACTGTTCTTGTCCTCGCAGCCGGCGAGCGCGGCCACGGCCATCGCGGCGGCCAGTGCCTGCCCGACATGTCTCCACGCTTCGTTGCGCCGTGCGGGAGATGCGGGATTCGCGCAGGTCATTCGGTGGCCCCCGGTTGCTGTCTGTCGAGGCGGGAGGCTACCAACAAATGCCCGGACGTGGAACACCATAGCCATGGCAGTCGTCGGCCTTGCGCTGCGGACCGCGCTGTGGCCTTTGGCAGTTTTGCCATCACAAACCGCTTTTCATCGCGCACACGATCGACCAGAATTATGTCACAGGCCGAGCGACGGCGCGCGAAGCGGTCGGGACGAACAAGAGAAGAATACAAGAAGAAAAGGTCGGGAGATCATGACATGCCCACGTCGGTCCTTAAGTCGGTCCTTGCCGGCCTCATTCTCGCCGCGGCGGTCGTCATGCCCGCGCTAGGCGATGGACTTAAGGACGAGATCGCACCGACCGGCAAGCTGCGGGTCGCGATCGCGATCAGCCTGGCTGGCGGCGCGTTCTGGTCCACCAAGACCGGAGACGGCTATGCCGGCGTGCCGGTCGATCTCGGCAGGGAGATGGCCGGGCAACTCGGCGTGCCCGTTGAATATGTCGTGTACCAGAATTCAGGGGCAGATCACTGACGCGGCATCGAACGGCAACTGGGACGTCACCTGGTTGCCCAAAGATCCTGAGCGCGAGAGCAGGATGATGTTCGGCCCGATCTACGAGGTCGCGGACGCCACCTACATCGTCAAATCAGGCTCGAACGTCACCAATTTCGCCACGCTCGATCAGGTGGGCATCAAGGTCGCGGCCGTGAACGCCACGACCACGATGCGCGGCGCGGCCGCGCATCTGAAGAATGCGAAGGTCACGGGCTATCAGACCTATGACGAGATCTTCGGCCTCCTCAGCAGCGGCCAGATCGATGCGTTTGCGCTGTCGCGCGACCAGCTCAACAAGATGGCGCAGAAGATCCCGGGCACGCGCGTGCTCGACGAGACCTTCAAGAAGACCGTCACGGCGGTCGCTGTGCCGCTCGGCCACCCCCAAGCGCTGACCTTCGTCACCAAATTCATGAACGAGGCGGTGACGAATGGCACCTTGCGCAAGGCCTATGACAGCAATGGCCTGAAGGACGCGCCGATCCGCACCGAATAGGACGGCGGCGCAGGATGACTGCGCCGCGCTCCGGCCCTACGGCTCCGCGGTGCGGATGCCCGCGGGGCTCACTTGCATCTTGAGCGTGGATGTCTTGTTCAGCGCCTTGCCATCGAACGAGAAGGCGATCAGCTCGTTTTCGACCATGCACTGGGCCACGACATATTTGGAGTCCTTGGACCACACCATGCCCTGGCACCAATGGCCGATCTTCGCTTCCGTCACCGGCGTAAGGTCAGTGCCCGAAATCTTGTAGACCTTGAGCAGGCCGAAATCGTTGAAGAACGGCGACGCTGACGGCTTGTTCGAACCGTTCATGACGGTCACGGCCACGTAGTTGCCGTCCGGGGACATCTTCACGGCTTCCGGCGTCTGCCCGACGGTGACTGTCGTGACGACGCGGATCGGTTTCGCCGTCATGTCGATCAGGCTGATCGAGTCGTTGTCGCCGCTGCTGGCGCCGACATTGCCGACGATGGCGGCGGCGCCGCCGGTGAGATCGATGTCGTAGGGGCGGATGCCCGCGGAGAGATCGCGCTTGGCGTACTCGACCTTGCTCCCGTCCACAGTCAGAAGCGAGATCTTGCTGTCTCCGTCGCGCGTGACCAGCGCGGTCGCGCCGTCATGGGAAAAGACCGCGTGGCTGGGGCCTGATTTGGCGTCGCCGAGCTAGATCTTGCCGACGGGCGCAAGCGTGCCCCCGCTGATGGTGAAGACCGAGACCGTTCCTTCGCTGCGGTTCGCAACCAGCGCCAGCGTGCCCGCGCGGTTGATCGAAACGCCGGCAGCGCCCGCGCCGGCTTGCAAGGTCGCCAGTACTTTGGGCGGCGTGGATTTCAGGTCGATGACCGAAAGCTTGTCGTCGGGCACCGTCTTGGTCGGATCCGCGGGATCGAGCTTCATCGCGCCGGTAACGAGGGCGAACGCGCCATCCGGCGCAATTGCCACGCTCGGCGGCGGTCCGACGACGCTGGCCGGGGCGGGCACCTCGCCTAGAAGTTTCAAGGCACCGTCGGTGAAGTCGATGACGCTCACCGTGTCCGGCAGTGGTTGCTTGCGCACCAGGGCGCTGCCGTTCTCGAGCACCATCTTGCCGTCATTGGCCGTGACGACGATCTCGGCGTGCGCGGCGAAATTGGCGAGGCCCGCCAGGGATGTTGAGATCAAAGCACATGCGGCACGGCGCGTGCGCTTGCGAAGAGCGGCTGTCATATGTCCCCCCGAGATTTGTTCTTGTCCGGAGAAGCTAAATGCACCGGGCGCAGGACGCAATGACCAGGTGGCGAGCGTTTGCCTTTGAAGACGCCGACGGACGGCTACAAGGCGGGAGCTAGCCTCTCAGTCGCGTGCCACGCGGCGAGGCCCCTCAGCGTGGCTTGATCTCCGCGTATTTCGCCATCGCCTTCTCGAACTTCCGCTTGAACAGCCACATCGCGCCAAGGATTTCCCGGAAGCTTGCCGAGGTGCGCGCCCGGTCGGCCTGTCCGAATGCGAAGATGCTGTTGTTGCGCAGGTGCTTCATGATCGTCGGACTGGACACCCTGTAGTTCAGGAGATCGCCGGACTTGAGCGCCGCCCGCGTCGGCGTGGGAACGATCTGGATCAGCTCGAACAGCTTCATTTGGTCGATCGGGTCGGGCAGCGTCTTCACGATTCCTGGGATCTCCCGGAAAATATCCGCATGCGCGTTCATCAGGCCGTCGCGCACGTTGGTCCAGTGATTGAAGCGATGATCGGTGCCGCGGGCCCGCGCCTCCTCCTTGTCGTCGCGCGCGCTCAACCCGGGATCGGCGGCCGCGATCTCGCCCTTGATGGCGTCCCATTTCCTATGGCCGTTGCGGTCCTCGGACGGGCCGGTCTGGAAGCTGCCCATATAGGTGTTCGAGCGCCCGTTGCGGACGTTCTGCTTGCCGTTGGTCTCGGCGAAGAACAGCCCCAGACTGATCCGGCCCGCGGCTTCGGCGTGGTCAGGCGCCAACCCCTTGGCGCGTGCGATCGCGACCGCGAGATCCACCACGTCCTTGAACGGTGTCGCCGAGTTCTGCGCGCCGGCCGGCGGCGCTTCCATGATCTCGAACAGCTTTGAGTATTCGTCCACCAGCGGTTCGATGTCGGCATCGAAATAGGCCGGCGGGATCTCGAACTTGTTGGGCCTGCCGGTCCGCGACGGCATGACGTCGGTGAGATCCTTGTAAGCACTGATCACGGCGACGCGTGCCAGATAGAGCGCCTGGCCCGGCAGGTTCGGCAGCGGCTGTTTGGCGTCGATCTGGCGGCGCCGCTCGGAGAGAATCGCTTTGAAATCGCCGAGCGCACGCTCGTAGGTCGCAACCGCCTCCGATTGCCTGGCCGTGAGCGTTTGCGCCAGGCTCGGGACGAAGGTCGCAAGGATCAGCCCAAGCGCCGTTATGACTGCGGCGGCGCGATGTCGTGCTCTCATGGCCGGTTCCCTGGGCCTGTCGATTCGATGGCCAAGGGGATCGTAAGCATCGGAGGCGAGGGCTGGCGAGCGGCAAATTCCACTCGGCCCGAATTCGCGGCCTCACGCCGCTTGGTAATCCGGCGCGGAGGCGAGAAATCGCGCATAGGCGTCCGCGTCCGGCGGCCGGAAGTGGCCCGCGAGCCCGCCGCGCTTCTGCTCCTTGGCGCCGATGTCGGCCATCAGCTCGTCGAAGTGACGGTAGTGATAGGGCGCGACGCAGAGGCCGCCATAGACGCCCGCAGCCGGCCGTTCGACCCGCTTGAAGTGCAGCATCATCTCGATGTTGTCGCGCATCTGTTGCGCGGTCGGCTGGCGTGCGAGCTGTCCGTCGGCGTAACGGACCAGCCAGTTGGCGGCGAGGTCGGCGCAGAGCACGGTGCAGAACGAGGAGTTGAAACCGACGAAACCGAGCTCCGGCAGGTCGGGATTGGCGATCAGGCGATAGAGCCGGTACTGCCCATCCGCATCGACCAGCTTTGCCTGGTACGCGGCGGGCAGGAATGGCACGCCGAGCTTGTAGCCGATCGCGAGCACCGCGACATCGGCCGCCACGCGCTCGCCGCCGCTCATCACGATGGTGTCACCGTCGTAATGATCGAAGCTGCCGAACACGGCCTTGATGCGGCCGTCGGCCACCATCGGATGGAAGCCGGGTGTTGCGATCGGCACCGAGCAGTTGACTCCGTCCTCGATCCGCTCCTTCGGCACCATGTTGCATTGCTTCAGCTTGAGCTGCGCCTTCAACAGGCTTTCCAGCCCGCGCCAGTTTGCCCAGACGAACGGTGCTGCGATGCGATGCGCAAGGCGCGACATCGCGCCGATGCCCCAGCCCGGAAACATCTCCTCCTGCGCACGGATGTAGAGGATGCGCTTGAAGTTCACGAGACCGCCGATGAAATAAGGAATGCGCCAGACCGGCTCGCGCATCACGATCGTCACCTCACGCGCGCCCGCTTTCACGGCGTTCACCGCGATGTCGGTTGCCGATTTCGATCCGCCGAGCACGACGACGCGCCGTCCTTTCACCACTTGAGGATCGTTGTATTTCGATGAATGCAGGATCTGCCCGCCCTGTGCTAGAAAGCCGTCTTCGCCGGGGCAGTGCAGCTCCCGCGGCTCGTTGAACTGTCCGGTGCAGACCGCGACGAAGTCGAAATCCTCAGCTGTGCTGGCGCCGCTCTTGTCCGAGAGCGCGAGCGTCCAGCCTGGTCTGCCGTCGGCGCGTCGCGCCATGCCCGACACGCTGGTGTTGAAACGCAGCATACGGTCGAGGCCAAAAATTCGTGCGTAGTCGGCGAGGTAGGCGTGGACTTGCGATCCGGTCGGCCATTCCGGATAGGCTTCGGGCATGGCGCGGTCGGTGTAGCGGTAGAGCTCCTTCGGGCTCTGGGTCTGCACCTCCGGATAGGAGCGCGCCGGCTCCCAGACGCCGCCGAGATCGGCGCTGCGTTCAATGATGGTGACCCGGTGACCGCGGGTCGAGAACGCCTTTGCGGCGGCAAGGCCGGAGACGCCGGCGCCGATCACGCAGACATGCTTTGGGTTGACCATGGGATTGCTCGCGAGCTCGAATGTTCTGGGCACAGCAGGCCGCGTTCGGCCGCGCTGCGCGGCCGCTGGACCTGCGACGAAACAGAAATGGGAGTGGGGCGGCCGCCTAGTCGTTGGCTTCAGGCGGCAGGAAGTCGACCTCGTGCAGGGCCGAGATGCGCACGACCTCGGCGGGGTCGGCCAGATTGTGGAGCTGGTTGAACAGCGCCTCCAGCTTCTGCATCGGCGAGACCCAGAACAGCGCGCGGGCCGGCTTGTCGGACTTGTTGAAATAGCCGTGCGGGATGCCGCGCGGCAGGCGCACGAGATCGCCGGCGTTGGCCTTGACCCATTTGCCGTCGAGCTTGAGGTCGAGCGTGCCCTCCTGCACCAGGATGAATTCGTCCTGGGTCGGATGGATGTGCACTGGCACGAACTGGCCCGGCTCGCTGTTGGTCTCGAAGGCAAAGGTGGAATCGGTGACGGCCTTGGGAAAATAGACCTGGCCCAGAATATTCCAGGTCTTGCCGCCATAGCCCGTGCCGTTCGCGGTAATGCCCTTCTCGAGTGCAGTCATGGCTCGCCTCCATCGTGGATCCCGACGAGGGTGGAGCTTCGGTCAGGCGCGGGCTGCTGTCTATCCGCTAAACGAATCCGGACACGTCCTGTGCCGTGCGGCACGACGTTTTTGCGACAGGGCTCTTTCCGGGGACGGGGAACTATTATAGGTTTAAAATATTCCGTGATGCCAAGCGTGGTCGGCGATGTCCGCAGCCGAGCTGGAAATGAGCACGCCTCGATCCGCGGCCGAAAGGCTCGCGGCTTTCGCCCGCGTCACCACCGACGACGCCGACGAGGCGGCCGAGCAGGTCGGGCGCATCTTCTGCCCGCATGATCTGACGCCGATGCGGAGGTCGGGCTTCTCGGCCAGGCACAATTGTGCCGCCTTCGACGGCTTTTCCATCAACTATGTCGCCTATGGCGGATCCGTCACCATCGATCCCGGCTGCCTCGACCGCTTCTTCCTGGTGCAGATCCCGCTCGCCGGCACGGCCCGTATCCGCGCAGGTACCCGCGAACTCGACACAGCGCCGGAACGGACGGCGTCGCTGTTGTCGCCGACCATCCCGACCCGGATGATCTGGACCGAGTCGGCGCAAGCGATCCTGCTGCTCGACCGCCGCATGGTTGAGCAGCGCGCAGCGGCATTGTCGGGCAGGGCGACCCGCGCGGTCGAGTTCGACCCTACGCTCGACCTGAACGCGCCGGCCGCGCGCGGCCTCGCGGCGAAGCTCGTCGAGCTGATGATGCTCGCCGAAGGTCTCGGACCGTCCGGCAGGCTTTCACCGGTCGCGACCGCGGGCTGGCGCGAGGCGCTGCTTCATTACCTCCTCGACGGCCAGCGGCACGGCCTGTCCGACGCGATCAGAACGTTCTCGGGCCAGGGCGAGCGTCTGCCGCGCGCGCTGCACACTGCGCGGGACTGCCTCGCGGCGAATGCCTGCGACCCGCTCGACCTTGCGCACCTCGCCTGTGAGTCCGGGATCGGCATCCGCGCGCTACAGCTCGGTTTCCGCCGTCATTTCGGCGTGTCGATCTCGCAGATGCTGCTCGACATGCGCCTCGCCAATCTCCACACCCGGCTCACGCAAGCCGAGCTGGACACTTCGATCACCGAGATCGCCTTCGATCTCGGCTTCACCCATCTCGGCCGCATGGCCGGCGCCTATCGCGAAAAATTCGGCGAGACGCCGTCAGCGACGCTGCGGCGGAAGATGAGCTGATGCGCCGGCGGCTTCCCGATGTCGGTTGGGGAGCGCGCGGCGCGAAGATGCGGCATCATTTGAACATCGTCGCCTGAGTAACATCGCCCCAGCAATAACTGATCGTCGCAGTCTTTTAGCCTGTCGTTGATTGACCATTCAACCATGCCACCCGCGTTGGAATTCGCAGCGGATGGCCTAGGTCTTCCGCGACCTTGTCGCGCCATCGCGTTCAGCCGCCTGCCTGCGCAGAAAGCCTTCGAGATCGGCCTGCACGGAATAGGGCGTCGGGATCGGATCGCCCGCGTCGTCGACAGCGGTGTCGAGAGAGCGGCGCAGCATGCGCGCGAGCTCGGCCTTGCGGTAGGGCTTTGTCAGAAGCGGTGCGCCCTTGGTGGCGCGCCCCTGCGCATGCGGGGCGTCGTAGGCATAGCCCGACGTGAAGAGCACCCGCAGCGAGGGGCGCGATGCCACCATCTCGTCGGCGAGCTCTCGTCCGTTCAAGCTGCCGGCCATCACGATGTCGGTGAAAAGCAGGTCGAAGGGCGTGCCTTCGGCCGCGATGGCCAGTGCCTCGGCTGCATTGGCGGCCGGGATGACCTTGTAGCCGAGGCTTTCGAGCTGAACCGTGACGTACTGGCGGACGTCGCGGTCGTCCTCGACACAAAGAATGGTTTCCGTCCCGCCCACGACCTTGCGCTCGTCATAGCCGGTGGGGCGAAGCGTGCTCGCCTCCGCCTTCGGCAGATAGATCGTGAAAGTCGTGCCGCGTCCTTCTTCGGAAGCGACCTTGATTCCGCCACCGGACTGCTTGATGAATCCGAACACCATGCTGAGCCCGAGCCCGGTGCCCTTCCCGACGTCCTTGGTCGAGAAGAAGGGATCGAAGATCCGCTCCAGAATGGCCGGCGGAATGCCAGTTCCGGTATCGCCTATCTCGATCTCGACATAGTCGCCGGCATAGCCGGCCCCGACCGCCACGGCCTCGCGGACGCCGAACACGACGTTGCGCGTCGTCAACGTCAGTCTGCCGCCGTCCAGCATCGCGTCGCGGGCGTTGATCGCGAGGTTGAGAAGCGCCGAGCTCAATTGGCCACGATCGACGAGGGCGAGCCAAATGTTGCCGTCGAGCCGGGTCACGATCTCGATCTTCTTGTCGAAGGTTGCCAGCAGCAGCTTTGCGAGCTCTTCGAGCAGCTCGTTGATGTCGCTCTCGACCGGCTTGAGCGCCTGCTTGCGGGCAAAGGACAACAGGCTCGACGTCAGCGCGGCGCCGCGATCGGCGGCGTCGCTGATCAGCTTGGTGATGGTCGCGAGCGGCGGATTATCCTTCACGGCGTCGGCGAGGATCTCGATCGTGCCCGTGATCACGGTGAGCATGTTGTTGAATTCGTGCGCAATGCCGCCGGTGAGCTGACCGATCGCCTCCATCTTCTGGGCCTGGATCAGCTGCTCCTCGGCGGCGCGCTTCTGGGTGACATCCTTGACGAAATTGTTGATGAGGGTGCGCCCCCCGATGTGGAGCGCCGTGCTGGAGGCCTCGATCAGGATCTCGTCGCCGTCCCGGTGCAGCAGGGTCGCTTCGAACCGGATGCCGATCGGCGTATCCGACAATTCCGGCAGCAGCCGCATCATGCGTTGCCTGAAGCCGTCGCGCAGCGGCTCGGCGATGAGGAGGTTGACGACGTCCGTGCCGAGCGCCTCCTTGCGCGTCCATCCCGTCAGGGCCTCGGCCTGAAGGCTCCATTCCAGCACGATGCCGTTCTGGTCGGTCTGAACGAAGGCATCGAGCGCGGTCTTGATGACCGCTTGCGTCATCTGTGCGCTGGCTCGCGCCTGCTCGGTCAGTAGCGCGGCGGCGCGTTTTTCCTGCGCCGTTTCGATCGCGCGCGTGCACAGACGAGCGAGCAGGACCGCAATGGCGCCGCTTGCGAGCATGGCGACGATCTGGGCAATGCCGAACCCGGTTCCGGTCGCGGCATAGGAGACGAGGAGAGCCGCCGCGGTCACGATGACCTGCGCGGCCATCGCGAGTGTCAGAAGCCGCCTGAGTTTCATGGTCTCACACCAACGCGTCAGTGGCAGACCCTCGTGTCCGCCCTGTCAATGACCGGCTCCACGTGAGCTACAGATGTGAGCTACAGATTCCGCGCGGCAGCGTCGAGGGGCAATTTGCGGTGGTGCCGGGCTGGCGGCGCTTTCAACCTGCCGGCGAATCGGTCTGGCGCAGCGTCGTCACCCAGATCACGCGGGCCGTCTGCTGGGTCGGGTTGTCGAACATGTGCGGCACGATGCTCGGAAAGCGAAAGCTGTCGCCGGCGTCGAGCAGATGGGCCTGGTTGTCGAGCCACAGCCGCAGGCTGCCTGAGAGGATGTAGCCCGCCTTCTCGCCGGTGTGCTGCAGGAAGTCGGTGCCGGACGAGGCGCCGGGATTGAGCGTGAGCTCGTAGAATTCGAGCTGGCCTTTGTCTGCCGGCGTCAGCGCTTCCTTGACGACGCCGCTGGCGGTGAGCCGCAGCAGGCGCCGGCCGTTCTTGCGCACGATATAGCGCTGCACGTCGGCGGGATCGGTGGTCTCGAAGAAATAGGAGATGGGAACGTCGAGCGCGATGCTGAGCAGGCGCAGCGTGCGTATCGACGGCATGGCGCGCGCGCGTTCGAGCTGGCTGATCATGCCGTTGGAGAGGCCGGTCTTCTTGGCGACGTCCTGGATCGACAGGCCCGCGCGCTGCCGCAGCAGCCGCACGGTCTCGCCGAGGCGCTGGTCGACGGCATCGTCGGCTTCGGTCGGCGGGGCATCCTTCGGATCGTTGATCTCGCCGCGACCATCCATGTCGCTCTCCCATGCATCATCTCAGCCCGGACAATGACGTTCCGGAGCTTCAGTCGGAGTGAAAAGGTCGCGCATCCTAGCAATATGATTGACAGCTGTATTTAGTCGTGATGAACTTTTGATAGAAAATTTAGAAGCACTAAAGCCCATTCCTGTCCCTTTGCCGGGGTCTCGGGGCCCGGGAGACGGTGCCGCGTGCGACAACGGAGAGTGGTCATGGCGGACGACACCGGGAAGTTCGGCGTTGGGGCACTGCATCTCGGCAATCCGAATCGCCGTCAGATCTTTCAGCTCGGGGCCGGCGCCGCGGCGGGATGGACGCTATCGGGCAACGCATTTGCGCAGACAGAACGCCCGACCAATCCGCCGGACAAGCCGCGCGGACAGGTGATCGCGGCGCTGTCGCAGGAGCCGACGGTCTTTCATCCCCTGATGCCGGGCATCGAAGTCGATCAGGGCATCTGGTGGCAGGTGTTCTCGCCGCTCTGGTTCATCGATCCCGACGGCAAGTTCGTTCCCGACCTCGCCCGCGAAGTCCCGACGGTCGAGAATGGCGGCCTCTCGGCCGACGGCCTGACCTGGAAGATCAAGCTCCGCAGCGACGTGAAATGGCACGACGGCACGCCGTTCACGGCCGAGGACGTGAAGTTCTCGCTTGAGCTGATCAACAACCCCGATTTTCGCGCGCGCAGCCGCGTCGGCCATAGTCTCGTCAAGGACATCAAGATCGTCGCGCCCGACGAGATTCACTGGCGCATGGAAGCTCCCTATTCGCCCTATATGTCGATCCTGGGATCGCTGACCTTCATCGTGCCCAAGCACATCCTGGAGAAGGTGACCGATCCGAACGCCTCGCCGTTCCACAATGCGCCTGTCGGCACCGGACCGTTCCGCTGGGGCGAGCGCGTGCCGGGCGACCACATTCAGTTGAATGCCCATACCGGCTATCACGCCAAGGGACCCTACGTTGAGCGCGTGGTGTTCAAATACATTCCAGACCTGACCGTGCTCTACACCCAGTTCCGCACCGGCCAGGTCGATTACACCGGCCTGCAAGGCATTCTGCCGAACTTCGTGCAGGAAGCGAAGACGCTGAAGGGCCGCAAGATCTTCGTCTCATCCACGTCGTCGGTGGAGCACATCGCGCCCAATCTGGAGTTCGGCGCGTTGGCGGACCGCACGGTGCGCGAGGCGCTGTATCTCGCGATCAACAAGCAGGCGATCATCGACGCGCTGAACTACGGCTTGCCGACGCAGACCGAAAGCTTCGTGCCGCAACAGGCCTGGTCGTTCCAGCAGGGACTGCCGCAGCACAAATACGATCCGGCCAAGGCCAACACGCTGCTCGATGCGGCCGGTTGGGTCCGCGGCGCCGGCGGCGTGCGCGAGAAAGGCGGCGTCAAGCTCGAATTCACCAATTCAACGACGTCGGGCAATGCGGTGCGTGAGCAGACCCAGCAGCTGCTGATCCAGGACTGGCGCGCGATCGGTGCCGCGATGCGCGTCAACAACATGCCGGCCGCCGTGATCTGGGGCGACTTCTGGCAGCAATCGAAATTCAATTCGGTGATCGTGGGAGTGAATTTCATGCTCGGCAGCGACCCCGACGTGACGCCCCGCTTCGGCTCCGGCGCCATTCCTGCCAAAGGTGGCCGCGGCTACAACACCTATCAGTATCGCAACCCGGAGGCGGATCGGCTTCTCGCCGAAGGTGCCAAGCAGTTCGATCTGGCGCAGCGCAAGACGACCTATGGCGCTCTGCAAAAGCTCATCCGCGACGACCTCGCGATCCTGCCGCTGTTCCAGGGCTTCATCGCCGAAGGTGTGAAGGAAGGGCTGCAAGGCTTCCGTCCCAACATCAACATGTCGATCAACTGCTGGAACATTCGCGAATGGTATTGGGCCTGATGGTTCAGGCGCGCGAGATCGCCTGAGATGGCCCGTTACGTCGCCAATCGCCTGGCGCAGGCGATCATGCTGCTGGTGATCGTGTCCGCGATCGGCTTCGCCATCCTGCATCTGGCGCCCGGCGGTCCGCTCTCGCAATTCGCGGCGTCCGCGCAGATGACGCAGGAGGATCTCGACCGCGTCACGCGGCAACTCGGCCTCGATCGTTCGCTGCCGATCCAGTATCTCGATTGGTTCGGCCGGATGCTGAGGGGCGATTGGGGCCGCTCGTATCGTGACGGCGAGGCGGTGCTGGCGGTGATCTCGTCGCATCTCGGCGCCACGCTGGAACTGATGGCGACTGCGACCATCATCGCGGTGCTGCTCGGCTGCTGGATTGGCGTGCTCGGTGCGCTGCGCCGCTATTCGCTGTTCGATTCGCTCGCAACCGTCGGCGCCATGATCGCATTGTCGATCCCGACCTTCTGGTTCGGCCTCGTCACCATCTATGTGTTCTCGGTGAAGCTCGGCTGGCTGCCGGCCGGCAACCGGCAGACCGTCGGCGATGGCTCCCTGCTCGATCTGCTCCATCATCTCATTGCGCCGGCGCTGGTGCTGGCGCTGGTGGAGACCGCGATGTGGGGCCGCTTCATGCGCTCCTCGATGCTCGAAGTCATCAACCAGGACTACATTCGCACCGCGCGCGCCAAGGGCATGCCGGAATGGCGAATCCTTACGGTTCACGCCTTGCGTAACGCGCTGCTGCCGATGATCACGATGGGCGGCCTTCAGTTTCCGACGCTGCTCGGTGGTGCGCTGGTCGCTGAAACCGTGTTCACCTGGCCCGGCATGGGCCGGCTGTTCCTCGATTCCATCGGATATCGCGACTATCCCGTGGTGATGGGCATTCTGATGTTCTCGGCGATCATGGTGCTGATCGGGTCGCTGCTGGCCGACATCCTCTATGCGGTCGTCGATCCGCGCATCCGGGTGGGCTAGGGATGACGACCGTAGACTTGTCCAGCGCTCAACCCGCACCCGGCCAGGCCGCGTGGCGGCGATTTCGTCGGCACCGGCTTGCACTTGCAGGCGCGGTGATCATTCTCGTCCTTGTTCTCGGTTCGGCATTCGGCCCGTACCTCCTGCCGTTCGACGACACCTACATCGATATCATGAAGCGGTTCGCACCGCCGCTGTCGGGCGCGCACATCCTCGGCACCGACGAACTCGGCCGCGACGTGCTGGCGCGGCTGATGATGGGCGCGCGCGTCTCGCTGTCGATCGGCTTCGTCGCGATGGTGATGGCGATGGCGGTGGGCATCGTCGTCGGGGCCTTCGCCGGCTTCTATGGCGGCGTGGTCGGCGCGGTGCTGATGCGGCTCGTCGATGCCATGCTCTGCTTTCCGACCATCTTCCTGCTGCTTGCGCTCGCGGCGCTCATCGAGCCCGGCTTCATCACCACCACCGTGCTGATCGCGGCAACCGCCTGGATGTGGGTGGCCCGCGTCGTCGAGGCCCAGGTGCGCTCGCTGCGGGAGCGCGAGTTTGCGGTTGCTGCACTCGCGTTCGGCTCGTCGAATCTGCGGATCATGTTCCGCGAGCTCGTACCCAATGCGATCGCGCCGATCGTGGTGGCGGCGACGCTGAACGTGGCCAAGGCCATTCTGCTCGAATCCTATCTCAGCTATCTCGGTTACGGCATCCAACCGCCGGCCGCGAGCCTCGGCAACATGCTCAATAACGCGCAGATCTATCTCACCAGCGCGCCCTGGCTCGCGATTGCACCGGGCCTCGCCATCACGCTTGCGGTGACGAGCTTCAACTTCCTCGGCGACGGCCTGCGCGACGCGCTCGATCCGCGGATGAACATCCCATGATCTGCAAACTAGCGACGAGCCGAGCTGTCTGGATCGAACTGAATATCTGGAGTTTCCCATGTCCCCGCCGCTCACCCGCATAAACAGTGACGAGCGCCTGCCAGCGCAGGTGGATGTCGTCGTCATCGGCGGCGGCGTCATTGGCGTCTCCGCGGCCTATCATCTCGCAAAGAAGGGCCTCTCCGTCGCCTTGGTCGAGAAGGGCCATGTCGGCGGCGAGCAGTCGAGCCGCAATTGGGGCTGGTGCCGCCAGCAGGGCCGCGCGCGTGAGGAGATCCCGCTGGCCCGCGAGGCGCTGCGGCTGTGGGAAGACATGCAAAACGATGCCGGCGTCGATGCCGGCTTCCGCCGTACCGGCGTGCTGTTCCTGACCAAGAGCAAGGACGAGCTCGCCAGCTGGGAGCGATGGGCCGCAACGGCGCGCGAGATGCAGGTTCACTCGACCGTGCTGACGCCGGCGGAGGTCGCCGAGCGCCTGCCCGGCAATGCCGAGACATGGGTTGGCGGATTGCACACGCCGAGCGACGGGCGCGCCGAGCCCTCAATGGCCGTGCCGGCGCTTGCGACCGCCGCGCGAAAGCACGGCGTCACGATTCATCAGGGCTGCGCCGCGCGTGGGTTGGAGACGCAAGGTGGACGGGTGAGCGCCGTCGTCACCGAGAAGGGCACCGTTCGCACGCAATCGGTGCTGCTGTCCGGCGGCGCCTGGTCGTCGCTATTCTGCCGTCGCCACGGCATCGAGCTGCCGATCGGCCTCGTCAATGCGACCGCGTGCCGGACCACGCCGGGGCCGGAGATCAACTCCGGTGCGCTCGGCACCGATTTCTATTGCATCCGCCGCCGCCTCGACGGCGGCTTTACCCTGGCGCTACGCAACCGCGGCACGGTCGAACTGTCGCCTGATCTGTTCCGGTACGCGCGAACTTTCTGGCCGACCTATCTGCATCGCAAGAACGGGTTGAAACTGTCGTTCGGCAAATCCTTCTTCGACCAGCTCATGCGCGGCACGAACTGGAGCTTGGACAAGCCGTCGCCATTCGAGACCGAGCGGGTGCGCGATCCCGCGCCTGACATGTCGCTGGTCAATGCCGCGCTGGCTTCGCTGATCAAGTCGAACCCTGAATTGAAGGACATCGAGATCGCGGAAGCCTGGGGCGGGACGATCGACTGCACGCCGGATACCATTCCGGTCATCTCGCCGGTCGATGCCATGCCTGGCTTCTTCCTTGCCACCGGCTTCTCCGGCCACGGCTTTGGCATCGGTCCTGCGGCCGGCAAGCTCGCGGCGGACATCGTGACGGGCGCGACGCCGCTGGTCGATCCCGCGGCCTACAGCCACAAGCGCCTGATCGACGGCCGCCGGCTCGCGCCGGTCAGCCCGTTCTGAGAGTTTTGGCGGCATGACGGTTCTCTACAAGGCCAACATGGTTCGGGGCGCTGAATGGGCGGGCTTCTTCGCCGAGCGCGCGCCCGATGTGCCATTCCGGCTCTGGCCCGACATCGGCGATCCCGCCGACATCCGCTATCTCGTGGCGTGGGTGCCGCCCGACGACATCGCGACGACTTTCCCAAATCTCGAGCTGGTCTTCTCGGTCGGTGCGGGTGTCGATCAGTTCGACGCGAAAAAACTTCCAGCGCACATTCCGCTCGTTCGCATGCTGGAGCCTGGCATCGCCGAGACCATGGTCGAATACGTCACCATGGCGGTGCTCGCCCTGCATCGCGATCTCCTGCACTTCATCGCCCAGCAGAAGGCGCAGGTCTGGCGCGAGATCCGGATCACGCCGGCGAAGCGGCGGCGCGTCGGCGTGATGGGTCTCGGCCAACTCGGCCAGGCCGTGCTCGAACGCCTCACGGCTTTCGACTTTCCACTACTCGGCTGGAACCGATCGATGCGCGAGATCGACGGCGTCACCTGTTATACGGGCATGGGGACGTTGCCGGATTTCCTTGCGCAGACCGACATTCTCGTCTGCCTGTTGCCTCTGACGGATGAGACCCGCGGCATCCTCAATGCGGACTTGTTCGCGCGCCTGCCGCGCGGCGCGTCGCTCGTCAACGTCGGGCGTGGCCCGCATCTGGTCGAAGCCGACTTTCTCGCGGCGCTCGACAGCGGCGCGTTGTCGGGTGCTGTCCTCGATGTCGCCGAGCCGGAGCCGCTGTCTGCGGGTCACCCTTTCTGGAGCCATCCGCGCATCCTGGTCACGCCGCACAATGCCAGCATGACGACGCCGGATACGGCGGTCGATTTCGTGCTGGATGTGATTGCGCGCCACCGCCGCGGTGAAGAATTGCCGGGGCGTGTCGATCGTAGTCGCGGCTATTAGGACACCAGCATGAGCATGGGCGCAAGCGGAGCTGATCAAATCGCTGCCAACGCGCAGTCGCCGGTGCTGTCGGTTTCCGGCCTGACGACGTCCTTCCTGCGTGAGCGGCGATGGATTCCCGTCGTCTGCGACGTGTCGTTCGATATTGCCTCGCGGGAAACCGTGGCGATCGTCGGCGAGTCCGGTTCGGGCAAGAGCGTCACTGCGCTCTCGATCATGCGGCTCATTCCGAAGGAGAACGGCCGCGTCGAAGGCAGCGTCCGGCTTGCCGGTCGCGACCTGCTGACGCTGCCCGAAGCGAGCATGAAGGATGTTCGTGGCAACGAAATCGCCATGATCTTCCAGGAGCCAATGACGAGCCTCAATCCGGTGCTGACCATCGGCTTCCAGATTGCGGAAGCACTGATCCAGCACCGCGGCCTGTCGCGCGCGGCGGCGGAGGTCGAGACCATATGCCTGCTCGACCGCGTGCGGATACCTGCGGCGAAATCGCGCTTCCACGAGCATCCGCATCGCTTCTCCGGCGGCATGCGCCAGCGCGTAATGATCGCGATGGCGCTGGCCTGCAAGCCGAGGCTGCTGATCGCAGACGAGCCGACCACCGCGCTCGACGTCACGATCCAGGCCCAGATCCTGGAGCTTCTGAAGGAGCTTCAGCAGGAAGAGGAGATGTCGATCCTCTTCATCACCCACGACATGGGGGTGGTGGCCGAGATCGCGGACCGCACCGTGGTGATGTATGGCGGCCAGGCAGTGGAAACCGATGCGACCGCGCGCATCTTTGCTTCACCCTCGCATCCTTATACCCGCTCGCTGCTCGCGGCCGTGCCACGCCTCGGCTCGATGGACGGGCGGACGCGGCCGATGCGTTTTCCGACCGTCGACAAGGTGACGGGGACCTCTGACGAGCCGGCGGAGACGCCCGATACGGTCTCGATTGCCGAGCGACCGCTGCTCGAGGTCTCCAACCTCACGACGCGCTTTCCAATCCGCTCGGGCCTGTTCGGCAAGGTCTCGGGCCGCGTCCATGCGGTCGAGAACATCTCCTTCACCTTGCGCGCCGGGGAGACGCTGGCGCTGGTCGGCGAATCCGGCTGCGGCAAGTCGACGACGGGCCGCTCCATTCTCAAGCTGACGGAGCCGGACAGCGGCACCGTTCTGGTGGACGGGCAGGATGTGCTGGCGATGAATGCCCGCACCTTGCGTGACTTTCGCAAGCAGATGCAGATCGTGTTCCAGGATCCGTTCGCGAGCCTCAACCCGCGCATGTCGGTGGGAACGGCGATTGCGGCCCCATTGCTCGCCAACGGGCTCGTCACGGCGTCGCAGGCACGGGAGAAGGTCGCCGACCTGCTTGTCCGCGTTGGTCTCACCGCCGACATGGCCGCGCGCTTTCCGCACGAATTCTCCGGTGGCCAGCGCCAGCGCATCTGCATTGCCCGCGCGCTCGCGCTCGGACCGAAGCTGATCGTCGCGGACGAAGCGGTCTCGGCGCTCGACGTTTCGGTCAAGGCGCAGGTCGTCAATCTGATGCTGGACCTTCAGGCCAGCATGGGACTTGCCTATCTCTTCATTTCCCACGATATCGCGGTGGTCGAGCGCATGAGCCATCGCGTCGCGGTGATGTATCTCGGCGAGATCGTCGAAACCGGTCCACGCGCGACCCTGTTCGGAAATCCGCAGCATCCCTATACGAAGAAGCTGATGGCGGCCGTGCCAGTGCCCGATCCAGCGCGCCGCGGCACCAGGCGCGAGGCCACGAATGACGAGATCAGAAGCCCGGTGCGCGCGCCCGATTACCAGCCGCCCGTGCGTCAATTTCGTGAGGTGTCGCCGGGCCATGTCGTCCAGCTCTGGGGCGAGGAATGGTCCAACTGACGTGCGCAGGCCGCAAATTATTTCCAAAATGCACGATGAAGTCGCCCCGCGATCTGCCGGGCAGGTCAACGGTGGTGTCCTTCGCGACGCCAGGCCGGTGACATCACGCTGAAATCACAATGAAATCATCGCGGCACGGCCCGGTGCGACGGCTGGCCGCGCCAGCTTCGTGTTATGCGCTGCAGCTGGACCGTCGGCCGGCGATCTCCGATAATGCGCGGATCTCGGGAAGGCCGGCGAAGACGTGCCTTTACGGATGGATTTACTAGAATGACACAAGCAGGCGTCTACGGGCAGAGGCTCGGGCAGGGCCTTCGCTCCAAGCAAGCACCGGTCCTGATCACGCGTTCGCTGCACAGCGCCGAGCTCGCGGTCACCGAAGTCCGCAACGACGATCCGACACCGGATATTTCCGGATCGCTGGCTGCGGAAGATGCCTATCTCCTCAGCCTGAAACTCCGCGACTATCCGGATTGCGAATGCTGGGAGGAGGGCCGCTGTGTCACCAAGGCGGATGTTCGCGCAGGTGCGACTTATCTGTACGACCTCAAGCGTGACCCGCGCTATGTGATCGACAAGCCGTTTCACTCGCTCTTCTTCTATTTGCCGCGCTCGGCGCTCAACAGCGTTGCCAGGCAACCGGGCGGGCCGCGCGTAGGCGAGCTCAGCTACGAGCCCGGTGTCGGTCATGACGACGAGGTCGTTCGACATGTCGGTGCCTCGTTGCGGCAAGGACTGTGTCGGCCCGACGAGACCAACCAGCTTTTCGTCGATCACATGATGCTCGCGCTCACCGCCCATGTCGCCCAGACCTATGGTGGGCTGAAGCCGGCCGCGGAACCGAGCCGCGGCGGTCTCGCGCCATGGCAGGTGAAGCGTGCGTGTGACCGGCTCGATTCCGATCTCTCGGGCAAGATCGCGCTGCAGCTGATCGCGACCGAGCTTGGCCTGTCAGTCAGCCACTTCTCACGCGCATTCCGGATCTCCACCGGCCTGCCGCCGCATCAATGGCTGCTCCAACAGCGCGTCAAGGCGGCCAAGCAACTGATGACAGTCCGCGACCTGCCGTTATCCGAGATTGCCATCTCGGCCGGATTTGCCAATCAGAGCCATTTCACGCGGGTGTTCTCGTCCATCGTCGGCGTCAGTCCGGGCGCATGGCGCCGAGAAACGGATGGTGGACGGGACAAGACTTGAAGTTACCGACGCTTCGCCAGCGAGATCGTGTAGGCCGTGCGGCGCGCCGCAAAAATCTCGTCCGGCGGATGGCCGATGCCGTCGGCAAGATTGGCTGGATTGAAGATGGAGCCGTCGCAGGCCGCGTTGGCTTCGAGGCTGGTGATGACGATCGTCCCCAGCCGCACCTGCTCACGGTTGTCCTCGTCCGGCCATCGCAGGGTCACGTCCATAGTGGGATCGCCGGGACGGTCGAGCAAGGCCATCACGTTGAATCGGACGTCGCCGGCTACGATCCTCCGCGCGAGATCGTCATGCAGGAAATCGGCCGACTTCGCCCTCGCTTCGTCCTCGCTCAAGGTGACGTCGCCGCCGACCGGCGAGACCTTGAACTTGATGAAGCGGGTCTCATCCTTCGCGTTCGTCGCGGGAAAGGAGTGCACGCCCCAATAGGTCGTGCCGGCAAAGCTGCCGGGCAGCCGGCGTGCCGCGACGTAATTCGCCTGGTTCAGTGTTTCAGGATTGGCCGCCGAAAAGGCCCGGACCTTCTCGATGTCGGGCTTGCCGTCCGCACCCGGAATGCGCGCCTCGAGGAAGGCGAGCATCTGGTCGAGCGTCCGTGCAAAATGCACCGGAGCGGTTTCCGTCAGGATGTCCGAGCGATGGGCGTCGTCGCCCAGCCTGAAGCTGAAGCCGCGCAGCACGAGGTTGTTGGTGTCGGTCACCCCGGGATTGCCGCCGCCGACGGAGAAGCGCGCCAGCACGCGCGACGGTTTTGTGAAGCTCAGCGATCGCGTAATCTCTGCCGCGCGGTCGGACGGGGCATAGGTCCCGCGCACACAACGACCCTTGGCGAAGCTCGCGCGCACCTTCGGCGGATTGCCTGCGACCGCCTTCAATGCATCGACGACCGCGGCGGGTGTTGCAGCGGGGGTGGGAAGTTCGGACATGGCTTGGCCTCCGGCAAAAGCGGCATGTCCGTGTGTTAGGGCTGGCGGAGCGCCGGCGTCTTTCCTAAAGCCGCGCTGCCTTGTCCGATCCTGCTGATTGCTTGCTTGCGCTTCAGGAATTCACGTGCACGAAACACGGTATGAGGGGATAGATCTGATGTCGGCCGGGACAACTTGTTTACTGGCTCAGCTCCCGTGCTCCCGGGTCTCGCGACGATGCAGACTTGTCCTCCGGAAATTGTGATCGGATAGAGCGCCGGGGAACCGCGTTATGTGAACCGTCTCATATTTCATCACTCTCTTTCGAGCTATCACTCCCGCAAGAAATTGCCGCACCCGGACCTAACTGACCGACACGGGTGAGATGCAATGCCTGCGTAGCCGCGTGCTCGCAGCTTTGGATTGGCTCTCGTCTTGCTCACGAGCAAGCCAGCCCCATCACTCAGCACAGATTTTTCAGAAATTGGAATCAAGGCAATCGCAAAACGCGTCCACGAGGCTGCCTCTATTCGGGGTCGGCCGGTAGGCCGCTACTTACCTAAGAAGGAGACCCCCAATGAAAATTAGTGATGCAGTTTCCAGCGCATTTTCCCTAACGAGGGGCTCCGGCAATCTTCGGATCGCTCGTTCCGGTCTGATCAGGTCGGCCCATCTTCTTGAAAGAATTGGGCTCGCAGCCGTTGGGGCCTCCTGTGGCCTCTATGTGGGTGCGACCCTGTTGCGTGAGAAAGGCGGACTGTTTGAAAGCGGCTGGATCGTGCTGATAACGATGCTCTATGGAGCTCTCAGCTATTATGTCGGAATTGATTTGTCTCGCAGTGTCGCGCGGAAGTCGATCTCGAGCAACTCGGAAGAGTGGAATGGTTCCGAGCCGGCTGAGATCATGAGTGCGGCTGGAACGTTCGGCGCCGCGATTGCCGCAACTCTGTCCGTCAGCATCCTTGTCCTTGATCAAAACCCAGCCAATGGCCTGATAACCTTTGTTGCCGGCTGTTGGGTGGTTGGTTCCTCGCTCCAAGTTGCGGCGGGCATGATGGCTCGCAACTACGAAGCGCGCATGGACAAGCAATGAAGGAATTGTGCTCACGCAAGAACGTCTGCTTGGCGTCATGACGAGTGCACAAGCCGCAGTGTTGGATTCGATTTCAGGTCCGGAGTGAGTAGTGACCACTCATCGCAACCTCTGTCGTCCAACGCTGCGGGAAGACGATTTTTGGTAGCGCAGTCGTTCGCATCGGGCGGCGACCCGGCTTGGAAGCCGTGTCGGTACTGAGTAACCTAAATTATCGCACAACAAACAAGACGTGCCATCATGGCGGTGTTGGGATATCGTCCCCGCGCCGTGGTCCAAAATCCTGCTAACCGCCAACCACACGATCGGTGGAGCCAATGCAGATTGCGGAGTGGCTCGAGAAACTGGGGCTTGGGCAATACGCAGAGCGTTTTGCCCAGAATGGAATCGACGTGGGCGTCCTCCCCGAACTGATGGACGAGGACTTTGAAAAGCTCGGAGTCCTGCTAGGCCATCGCCGCAAAATGCTGCGTGCTATTGCCGACCTCGATCCAGCCGCGTTGATCGCATCGCCGACCCCTCCTCAGGACGCCGAGCGGCGCCACCTCACCGTTATGTTTTGCGATCTGGTCGGCTCGACCGCGCTCTCGGCGCGTCTCGATCCCGAGGATATGTGGGAAGTGATCCGGGCCTACCGCGCCGCCTGCGCGAGCGTCATTGCCGCTTATGACGGCAGGATAGCCAGGTTCGTTGGCGACGGAATACTCGTCTATTTCGGCTATCCTCGCGCGCATGAGGATGATGCGGAGCGCGCAGTACGAGCTGCCCTCGACACTATCTCCGCAATTGGGCAGCTCAAAACGGGCGCCGACGAACGGGTTGAACTGCGCATCGCAATTGCGACAGGGCTTGTGGTGGTCGGTGACCTCATCAGTGGAGATGCATCAGAGGAGCAGGCAACCGTCGGCGACACACCAAACCTCGCCGCTCGGCTCCAGAGCCTGGCGGAACCGGGCGCGGTCGTCGTTGCTTCGTCGACGCGCCGGCTGCTTGGTGATCTCTTCACGTTTCGCAATCTCGGCCGCCGTGAGGTCAAGGGGATAGCCGAACCAATCGCAGTCTGGGCGGTGGAGGGGGCGATCGCATCCGAGAGTCGCTTCGAGGCGGTCCGCGCGGTACGCTCGATCGGTTTTGTCGGCCGCAGGGACGAGATCGAGTTCACTCTCTCGCGCCAGCGGCTGGCATGGCAGGGGCAGGGCCAGATGGTATTGATTTCTGGCGAAGCGGGCATCGGCAAGTCGCGCATTGTCGCAACCCTGTCCGAAAGCCCCTCGTTGGGGGCGCACCGCCGGGTGCGATATCAGTGTTCGCCCTACCATACCAACAGTGTGCTCCATCCCTTTCTCGCGCAGCTCGAGCGCGCCGCCGGCATCCGGTCGCACGACACGCCTGGGCAAAAGCTCGACAAGCTCGAGGCAATGCTGTCGCTTGGAACACAGCAGGTCGCCCAAGCGACACCGCTCATTGCGGCTCTCCTTTCGATTCCCACCGGCGACCATTGTCCGCCGCTGGCTTTGAGCCCGGCGCAGCAGCGGCGACAGACATTTGCCGCCCTTCTGGATCAGCTTGAGGGGTTGGCGCGAGAGCAACCCCTGCTGATTATCTGCGAGGATATGCATTGGGCCGATGCCACGACACTTGAACTGTTCGATCTCGCGGTCGATCGTATCAGAGGACTGCCGATACTCGTGCTCATGACATCCCGGCCAGAGTTCGAGCCCTCCTGGTCGGGCCTTGCCAACGTCAGTCTGTTGCGGCTCGACCGACTCGATCGGCGGGACTCGCGCGCGCTGGTCGAACAGGTGGCCGTTGGTCGCCAGCTGTCACGCGAGATGATGAAGCAGATCATCGATAGGACGGATGGCATCCCACTATTCGTCGAGGAATTGACCAAGATGGTGCTGGAGTCCGGGCTACTCGTCGAAGATGCCGGGCGCTATCGTCTCGATAATCCGCTCCCGCCGCTCGCTATTCCCGCGACGCTGCAGGATTCGCTGATGGCGCGGCTTGACCGGCTGGCCCCCGTCAAGGAGTTAGCGCAGATAGGCGCCGCCATTGGTCGCGACTTTTCATACGCGCTGCTGAGATATGTGGCGGGACGCGATGATCTGACGCTGAGCGCTGCGCTAGCGCAACTCGAAGAGGCCGAACTGCTGGTGCGTCGCGGGGCTCCGCCCGAAGCAAACTATAGTTTCAAGCACGCCCTCGTTCAGGAAGCGGCCTACGAGAGCCTGCTCAAGAGCAAACGGCAGGTGCTTCACAAGCGCATCGGCGATGTCCTGCGCGAGAAGTTTCCAGTCGTCGCCGAGACTGAGCCGGAAGTTCTGGCACACCACTTCACTGAGGCGGGGCTGAACGAGGTCGCCCTCGAATGGTGGCGCAAGGCGGGCCTGCAGGCGCTGAAACGCTCCGCTTATTCCGAGGCGATTGCACATCTCGGCAAGGCGATTGCCATCGCCGATGAGCTGCCCGATGAGCACGACCGGATGATGGGTAGGCTACATCTTCAAATCGCATATGGCCGTGCATTACGGGGCAGCCTCGGGCACAGCGCTCCCGAAACGGTAGCCGCATGGACGCGCGCCCGACAGTTCGCAGCCGACATCAATGATCCGGTTGAACTTGCGCCGGTCCATTCGGGTCTCTTCAATGCCTGCCTGACACACGGCGAACTCGCGCCGATGCAGGCGCTGGTGGATGCCATCGTGAACGCCGCTGACCGGCGACCGGCCTCACCGGTGGCCGCCGTCGTTGCACATTGGACGGGCGGGGTTACCTGCTGGTTCGGGGGCGACTACTTGAACGCGAGAGTACATCTTGAGAAGGCACTAGAGATCTATGGTGACGAGCCGGATCCCGCGACGTTCAGGGGCTCGGCGCTGGATCTCCCATTCGTGATCATGAGGTTTCTTGCCCTGGTGCTTTGGCCCCTTGGCAGGATCGCCCGCGCACGCCGCCTCGCCGCGGAAGCGATAAGGGCTTCCGGAGAAAAACGGGCGCTTTCTCAGGCCAATGCGCTTGTTCATCGAGCTGTGTTCGACGGACTATGCGGGGGCATGTTGCAGCAAACAGAGACGATCCTGGCGCTTGGTCTCGCTCGCGACCACACGATGCCGCTGTATGTGGCCGCCGGCACCTACCTGAATGGCCTGGCCAAGTGGCGCGCTGGCGACGGAATGGCCGGGCTCACGGAAATGCGTCGCGGCTGGACCTTGCTGCACGAGAATGACTGCTACCTCTGTGAGCCGTTTTGGGGGATGCATGTCGCCATGGCGGATGCAGAGTCGGGCCAACTCGAAAACGGGCTGGAAATCTTGAGCGGATTGATCGCATGGGCGGGGCAATCCGGTCAGCATTGGCTTGATGCCGAGCTGCATCGCGTCTACGGGGAGCTTTTGTTGCGTCATGATCCTTCGGACCTAGCCAGGGCCGAAACTGCGCTAAGCCGAGCGCTTGAAATCGCACGGCACCAACGGGTGAAGACTTTCGAGCTGCGCAGCGCCATTGGACTTGCACGCCTGCATAAGACAAATGGCGGAGCGGGCGCGGTATCCGAGGTGCTCGCTCCCTTGCTCGCTGAATTCGATGCGGAGCGCAATCTTCCCGAAGTCGTTGAAGCCAGAGAGCTGCTCAAGCAAGTGCATTAGGCACGTGCGGTTTGTTTAGCTAGCCGTTTGGTCAGGAGAGACGTCTCGATCCTGACCCATCTCCGGTCGCCTCACTGCAATTGCGCGTTGAGGTTCGCACGTGACGTACGGGCCAGGGGCTGATGGGTTACGAATTCACGTGCACGAAATCCCGCAAGAGCGGGTAGATCTCGTTGTTCCAGCGTTTGCCCGAGAACACGCCGTAATGGCCGACGCCGGCCTGCATGTGGTGGACGCGGCGGTAGGCGCGTACGCCGGTGCAGAGGTCTTGCGCGGCCAGCGTCTGGCCGATCGAGCAGATGTCGTCCTTCTCGCCCTCGACCGTCATCAGCCCCATGCGGCTGACGGCCTTGGTGTTCACCGGACGTCCCCGATGCATCAGCTTGCCCTGGGGCAGAAGATGCTCCTGGAACACGTCTCGCACGGTCTCGATGTAGAATTCCGCGGGCAGGTCCATCACGGCGAAATATTCGTCGTAGAAGGTCTTGATGCTGGCCGCCTTCTCCTTCTCGCCCTTGGCGATGTGATCGGCGAGATCGATGTGCTGCTTGATATGGCGCTCGAGATTCATCGAGACGAAGGCGGTGAGCTGCACGAAGCCGGGATAGACTTTCCGCAGGGCACCGCGGCACTGCATCGGCACGTAGTTGATCAGGTTCTGCTCGAACCAGTCGATTGGCCTGCTCTTGGCGAATTCGTTGACCCTCGTCGGCTGGATGCGCGTGTCGATCGGGCCGGCCATCAGCGTCAGCGTCGCCGGCCGCGAAGGATGGTTGCCCTCGCACATGATCGCGGCGGCCGCGAGCGCGGAGACCGAGGGCTGGCAGATCGCGACCATATGCGGGCGGGGGCCTAATTGGCCGAGGAAGTCGATGAGATGCTCGGTGTAGTCGTCGAGCCCGAAACGGCCCTCGCTGCGGGGAATGTCGCGTGGATTGTGCCAGTCGGTGATGTAGACGTCGTGATCCTGCAGCAGCGTCTTCACGGTGCCGCGCAGCAGCGTCGAAAAATGGCCGGACATCGGCGCCACCAGGAGCATGCGCGGCTGCTCGCCCACGCCTTCCTTCTTGAAACGCAGCAGCGAGCCGAACGGGGTCGCGTAAGCGATCTCCTCGGTTACGGCGACCTCGCGATTGCCGACCATGACGCTGTCGATGCCGTAGGCGGGGCGGTGATAGGTGAGGGTGGAGCGGGAGATCAACTCCAGCGCGGCCGACAGCCGGCCGACGACCTGATCCGATAAGCCCTGCGGCACCAGATTGAGGAATTTGAGTGCGGACGAAGCCCCCGACCGCCACGGCGCCGTCAGGTCCATATGGTTCTGAAAGGCCTGATAATACATCGACATCATACTGAAACGCCCACCTGTCCCCGTGCTGCTATGCAATATCGGAGCCAAACCGGAGATGGGCCGTCCTCAAGATTGGCACGTCGCTTGCTGCTCTTTTGGCGGGAAGCACAGGCGGTGCGCACTCCCGCAGTCCAGGCGGGTGCAAGTCTTAGGCGTGAGGGAAGGCCATATGGCGAAGGCGACACTGACCATCAGCAGCAAGAACTATTCGTCCTGGTCGCTGCGTGGCTGGCTGCTGACGAAATTTTCCGGGCTCGATTTCGATGAGATCGTCACCGCGCCGGACGACGCGTCGGCGCGTGCCGAAATCCTGCTATTGTCGTCGTCGATCCTGGTGCCGTGCCTGCGGCACGACGGCGCGATCGTCTGGGATACGCTGGCGATCGCCGAATATCTCAACGAGGCGATGCCGGATGCCGGGCTGCTGCCCGCGGATCGCGTTCAGCGCGCGCATTGCCGCTCGATCTGCGGCGAAATCCATTCCGGCTTCACCACCTTGCGCGCCTCGCTGCCGGTCAATCTGAAGGGGCACTTCCCCGGCTTCAAGATCTGGTCGCGCGCGCAGGCCGACATCGATCGCGTCTGGGCGATCTGGCGCGACTGCCTGGACAAATCGGGCGGGCCCTTCCTGTTCGGCGAGACCCGCACCATGGCTGACGCGATGTACGCCCCGGTGGTGACGCGCTTCGTGACCTATAACGTCAAGCTCGAGCCACAGCTGCAGGCCTATGCCGATACCATCATGGCCATGCCGGAGATGAAGGAATGGATCGCGGCGGCACGGGATGAGCCGGCCGAGATCGAGGAGCTCGAGGTCGAATATTAGGCAGGCCGGGTGCCATCTGCCTGTTTTGGGAGCGAGCATCCAACCGCCGCACCCCGCGGTCATGTCATTGAAGGCGTTAACGTTTGACGCCCGTGGTGGGCTGAGCCCGCTCACGCGCTGTGCAGATATTGTATGCGCGCGCTGGCCGGTTGCGACATCTAGCCGTGAACAGGCGCGTACGGGGCGCTACGGCTGATTCGGACGTGATTCGTTCGGGCCGCGTTCCGAAGGTTAAAGCCGGGACGCGGCCCCGTTGCATTTTGAGACAGAAATCAGTGCTCAGGCCACGCCCGAATGCTTCATGCGCGGGACGCGCCAGCCGATGACGGTTGCTTCAACTGCGACGCCGGCCGCGTGGTTCTGCCAGCGTCCCTCGATATAGCGGCAGGCGAACGGCAGCTGATACGTTCCGCTGTGGTCCTCGCACAGCACTTCGACTGCAAGGCCGGGCGGCGGTTCTCCGGCGCCGTCGAATTCCGCCAGTCGTCTGTCGCGCGTTGCCATCAAAAAACTCCCTTAAACAAAGCCGCGGAAAGAGTGCCCATTTCCTCCGCGTGCAGATCATCGCTCCCCGTGCGAGGGAACAGCCGCAAGCTCAACGCGAGAATGCGGTGCGAGTGTGGTAGCCTCGACAGGCTGCGTGCAAAAAGCGCACATTGCCGTGATTGATTTGACAAGGAACCTGTATGCTGCTTCGAAGCGCCGTCGTTTGTTTCGCGATGTTGCTGCTCGCTACGCTGGCGATTGTGCCGGTCCGCGCGCAGGACGTGCCCGGTATCGAGATCTGCACCGTCGAGAAGACCATGGAGCGCCGCACCAGCTGCCTCCAGAGCAACGTCGACTTCCTCCAGAAGACGATCACCAAGCTCAACCTCGATCACCAGCAGAAGCTGGACGCCGCGGCTCGCCAGATCGATGCGTTGAAGACGACCGTGGCCGGCTTGCAGAAGATGCTCGGCGATCTCCAGGCCGCGCAGGCGAAGACCGCGGAGGATGTGAAGAAGAAACAGGATGCGCCGCCGCCGAAGGATGCGGCGAAATAGGCGCCGCGCTCAGGCGACGCGATATCGCTCCATGACGCTGCGGGCGGGCTCATAGCCGAGCCCAGGTCCGGTCGGCACCGCGACATGGCCGGTGGCATCGACATCGGCGCGGCCGCCCCAGAGGCAGGCCTCGCGCTTCAGGTAAAACATCTCGACCAACCCGTCGTCGCGCCCCGCCAGGAGATGCAAGGTCGCCAGCAGGCCGGGGCCGAAATACGGGGAGTGCGGAACGATCTTGACGCCTTGCCGATCCGCGAGCGCCGCAACCTTCAGAAATTCCGTGATGCCGCCGACCTTGATCACCGACGGCTGGGCGTGGCTGACCGCGCCCGCCTCCATCATCTGGCGGAATTGATATTCCGTGCAGGCGTTCTCGCCGGCGGCGACGCCGAGCCCGCCCTTGCTGCGGACCTCGGCGAGCGCCGCAAAATCCTCCGGCGGCCAGACCGGCTCTTCCAGGAACATCGGCTGCGCGTCCCCGCATGTCCTGGCGAACGCGACCGCCTGCTCGCCTGACAGCGGGCAGTTCATGTCCACCATCAGCGGAATGCCGGGCCCGATCGCCGCGCGCGCGGCAAACACCGCCGGCGCCGTGGTCTCGTGCAGCTTGATGGCGCCATAGCCGAGTGCGAGCGCCTTCTTGCATTCGGCGGCGATGTTGTCGGGCGAACCGATCCGCAACAGGCTCGCATAGGCCGGAATGGCCGAGCGCCTGGTGTCGCCGAGCAGGCGGTTCAGCGGCACGCCCTCGATCTTGGCGGCGAGGTCCCACAGCGCGATGTCGAGCCCGGAGATCGCGAACATGGTGATGCCGTAACGGCCGAACAGATGCAGATTGCGCTGGATCTGGTCCATCACCGCGGGGATGCCGGCGGCATCGGGAACCTGCAGCCCATGGGCTTGTGGTGCGATCATTTCCTCGACGGCACTGCGCGTGGTGCGGGGGCAGACATAGGCGAAGGCATCGCCCCAGCCGGTGAGCCCGGCGTCGGTGGTGACCTCGAGGATCACCATGTCGAGGGCGGTGATGGCGGAGGCGCCCTGACGGAAGCTCGCGACACCAGCGTCATAGGGGATGCGGATATGGTGCGCCCGCACATCGGTGATTTTCATGACGCGGTTCCTCCTGCTTTCTTGTGAGCGGTTTCAAGGACGTCCCGAGTGTAGCCATGAACGCCCGGACGTTGCCAGTGGCTGTTCCGGCGTTATCCTCCTGCGGGACCGCAACGCCGATCAAGCGAAACCCGCGGACTTCCGTGCATCATGGTCGCGCTTCGAACGAGAAACGCCATGAACCCAGCCCAGCGCGCGCTCTGGTATGTCGAGAGCCATCTGGCCGAGCCGATGACGCTCGACGAGATCGCTGCGATATCGGGCGTGTCGCGGTTCCACATCGTGCGCGCGTTTGCCGTAGCCACCGGCCTGCCGGTGATGCGGTACGTGCGCGCGCGGCGGCTGAGCGAAGCGGCGCGCAGTCTTGCGAATGGCGCGCCGGACATCCTGTCGCTGGCGCTGGAGGCCGATTACGGCTCGCACGAAGCATTCACCCGCGCGTTCCGCGACCAGTTCGGCACCACGCCCGAAGCGGTGCGCGCCGCGCAATGCACCGGCCATCTCAAGCTTCAGGAGCCGATCCTCATGGATTCAACCATCTCGGACAAACTCGCCAACCCGCGCTTCGAAACCACAAAGGCCTTCCTCGTCGCAGGCATCAGCGAGCGCATCTCCTGCGACAACGGCGCGGCCATTCCTGGACTGTGGCAGCGCTTCCACCAGGAGGTCGCCGACATTCCCGCGCGCGTTGGACCGGTCGCCTATGGCGTCTGCTGCAACGGCGACGATGCCGGCAATTTCGACTACATTGCCGGCGTCGAGGTCGCCGATTTCTCCGAACTGCCGCGCCCCTTCGGCCGTATCCGCATCCCCGAGCAGCGCTATGCGGTGTTCACCCACACCGACCACGTCGCCTCGATCAGGCGCACCGTCAACGCGATCTGGAATCAGTGGCTGCCGGCCTCCGGCCTGAAGGCTGCCGATGCGCCGAACTTCGAGCGCTACGACGAGAAATTCGATCCCGCCACCGGCAATGGCGGCCTGGAGATTTGGATACCCGTGCGAGATTAGCGCGCAACGCTGGCATACCATCCGGCTTGCTTGGCAAGCCCCGGTGACTTTGTCATAACCGCAGGCAATCTTGCGTGTGGGGCCCGTGCCGGACATCCCGCGCAAGTCATAACAAGCAGCCGGGAGGGTCCCCACATGTCCAACGTCCGCGTTCTCGCCACCGACCTCGAATTTCCCGAAGGGCCGGTCGTGATGCCGGACGGCTCGGTCGTGCTGGTGGAAATCCGCGGCCAGCGCCTGACCCGAATCCATCCCGACGGGCGCAAGGAGGTCGTCGCGAAGATTCCGGGCGGCCCGAACGGCGCAGCCCTCGGCCCCGACGGCAAGATCTACATCTGCAACAATGGCGGCTTCTCCTGGATCCCGACCCGCAACATGATCATGCCGGGTCCGCAGCCCGACGGCTATCTCGGCGGCTCGATCCAGCGCGTCGATCTGCAATCCGGCCAGATCGAAACCGTCGTGACCAGATGCGGCGAGCACGATCTGCGCGGGCCGAACGATCTGGTGTTCGACAAGCAGGGCGGCCTCTGGTTCTCCGATCTCGGCAAGCGCCGCGCGCGCGAGATGGACGTCGGCGGCATGTACTATCTCAAGCCCGGCATGAAGGAGATCGTCGAGGTCGTCCACGGCGTGTTGCCGGCGAACGGCATCGGCCTCTCGCCGGACGAGACCACCGTCTACATCGCGGAGACGCCGACGGGCCGGCTCTGGGCCTACGAGCTCTCCGCGCCCGGCACGCTCAAGCCGCGCGACGCGATCTATCGCGGCGAGCGGGGCAAACCGATCTGCGGCCTCGGCGGCTACCAGATGTTCGATTCGCTGGCGGTCGAAGCCAACGGCAATGTCTGCGTCGCCACCCTCGTCTCCGGCTGCATCTCGGTGATCGCGCCCGATGGCACGCTGGTCGAGCAGATCCCGACCGGCGACCGCGTCACCACCAACATCGCCTTCGGCGGCCCCGAGCTGAAGACCGCCTACATCACCCTCTCCGGCAAGGGCGAGCTGATCGCCATGGACTGGCCGCGCAGCGGTTTGCCGTTGAATTTCCTTAACAAGTAAACGGTGCTAGTGACCATCATTGCAACCGAAGCGAAGCAATCCAGGAATGCGTCCGCGGTGACAGTCTGGATTGCTTCGTCGCTTCGCTCCTCGCAATGACAAAGGAGAGAGTTTCAAATGCCCTGGCCTGATCCCATCACCCTGCGCGGACAGCATGCCGCTCTGGAGCCGCTGTCGCATCAGCACCGCGAGGGGCTGAGCGAGGCCGTGAAGGATGGTGAGCTCTCCACCATCTGGTACACCGCAATCCCGACGCCGGACAACATGGGCAAGGAAATCGACCGCCGGCTCGGTCTTCAGGCCGCCGGCTCGATGCTCCCCTTCACCGTATTCGATGGCAGCGGCAAGATCGTGGGCATGACGACCTACATGAACATCGATGGGGCCAACCGCCGCGTCGAGATCGGCTCGACCTGGTATGGTAAGAGCGCGCAACGCGGCCCGCTCAACACGCAGTGCAAATTGCTGCTGCTCACCCACGCCTTCGAAACCCTGGACTGCATCGCGGTGGAATTCCGCACCCACTTCTTCAATCACCAGAGCCGCCGCGCCATCGAGCGCCTGGGCGCCAAGCAGGACGGCATCCTGCGCAGCCACCAGGTCGCGCCGAACGGCACGCTACGCGACACCGTGGTCTACAGCATCACCGCGGCCGAATGGCCTACGGTGCGAACGCATTTGAATTATCAACTCAACGACAAGCCGCGCTAGAGGCGGCCGAGGCACCATGGACAGATTTGATTATGTGATCGTCGGCGCGGGCTCCGCCGGTTGCGTGCTCACCAGCCGGCTGAGCGAAAACCCTGCGACCAGCGTTTGCGTGCTCGAGGCCGGCCCGAGCGACTGGCATCCCTACATCCATCTGCCGGCCGGCTTCATCAAGACCTTCCACATGAAGAGCATCAACTGGGCCTACCAGCAGGAGGTCGGACCCTGGACCGGCGGCCGCAGCATCTACGCGCCGCGCGGCAAGACGCTCGGCGGTTCGTCCTCGATCAACGGCCACATCTACAACCGCGGCCAGCGCATGGATTTCGACACCTGGGCGCAGATGGGCAATCGCGGCTGGGGCTATGCCGACGTGCTGCCCTACTTCCGGCGGCTGGAGAAGCGGGTCGGCGAGGGCGAGGACATTTATCGCGGCCGCGAAGGCAATCTCACCGTCACCACCATGAACTGGCGCGATCCGCTTTGCGAAGCCTTCATGGAAGGCGCGGTGAGCCTCGGCATTCCGCGCAACCCCGACTACAACGGCAAGACCCAGGAAGGCGTCTCCTATTGCCAGCGCACCATCGACAAGGGCTTGCGCGTCTCCGGCGCCACCGCTTTCCTCAAGCCCGCGATGAAGCGGCCGAACGTGCATGTCCGCACCCACGCGCATGCGACCGAGATCATCTTCGAGGGCAAGCGCGCCGTCGGCGTGCGCTACATGAAGGTCGGTCATGGCGGCACGCCGGTCGAGGTCCGCGCCAACAAGGAAGTGATCCTCTCCGGCGGCACCTATAATTCGCCGCAGCTGCTCCAGTTGTCCGGCATCGGCTCACCGGATCTGTTGCAGGCCCACGGCATCGCCGTGCGTCACGCGCTTCCGGTCGGCGAAGGCCTGCAAGATCACTACGCCCCGCGCACGGTCGCGCGCGTCAAGGACATCAGGACCATCAACGAGCTCCGCCGCGGCTGGCGTCTCTGGGTCGAGGCGATGAAATGGGCGACCGCGCGCAAAGGCCTGCTGTCGCTGTCGCCGACCATGGTCTACTGCTTCTGGCACTCCGGCGAGAGTGCGGAGAGCTCCGACCTCCAGCTCACCTTCACACCGGCGAGCTACAAGGAAGGCGTGCAGGGCCAGCTCGAGGACGAGCCCGGCATGACGGTGGCGTCCTGGCAGCAGCGCCCCGAGAGCCGCGGCTATGTCCGCATCCGCTCGGCAGATCCGTTTGCGCCGCCGATCATCCAGACCAACTATCTTGACGCCGAGCTCGACCGCCGGGTCATCGTCGGCGGCATGAAGCTCGCGCGCAGGCTTTTGAAGAGCGCGCCGCTGTCGCCCTATTACGCCTACGAGGATTTCCCCGGACCCAACGTCAATACCGACGACGAGTTTTTGGCGGCCGCCACCGAGCGCGGCACCACCACCTTCCACCCCGGCTGCACCTGCCGCATGGGCCCGGCGGATTCCACCTGGGCGGTGGTCGACGATCAGCTCCGCGTTCACGGGTTGCAAGGTCTCCGCGTCATCGATGCCTCCGTGATGCCGCGCATGATCTCGGCGAACCTCAATGCCTCAACCATGATGATCGCCGACCGCGCCTCGGACTTGATCCGCGGCAAGAAGCCGATGGAAGCCGCGCGCGTGCCGGATGCGGCGGTGGCGTAGCAAGGTCTCGTGCTCCGGACGCAGCGCAGCGCTTCCCCGGCGATGCGAAGCATCGTCCGGTGCAGCTGTGCGCTGCAGAGCCGGAGGCCCATCTCACGCGACCTTGGTCGCCCCTCGCGATTTGAAGCGCGAGTTGGAGAGGGCGATGCTCACCCTTGCTCCGTCATCGCGAGCGCAGCGATGCAATCCAGGATCTTTCCGCGGAGGCAGCCTGGATTGCTTCGCTGCGCTCGCAATGACGAGGTGGAGAGAGTGCGCCACACTCTCGGTGTCATCGCCCGGTTTGACCTGGCGATCCAGTATTCCAGAGGCGGTTATGATTGATTCGAGAAGCCGCGGCGTACTGGATTCCCCGCCTTCGCGGGGAATGACACCGGAAGGTGGGGCGGCAGCGGAGTGCGCTCGAACCTACACTTCCCTCCGGCTCAGGAACGCCAATCGCTCGAACAGATGCACGTCCTGCTCGTTCTTGAGCAGCGCACCGTGCAGTGGTGGGATCAGCTTGCGCGGGTCGCGCTCGCGCAACTGCTCGACGCTCATGTCTTCGTTGAGCAGCAGTTTGAGCCAGTCCAGAAGCTCTGAGGTGGAGGGCTTCTTCTTCAACCCGGGCACTTCGCGGACCTCGAAGAAGATGCGCAGGGCTTCCTCGACCAGCCGCTTCTTGATGCCGGGGAAGTGGACGTCGACGATCCGGGTCATGGTGTCGGCATCGGGGAACTTGATGTAGTGGAAGAAGCAGCGGCGCAGGAACGCGTCCGGCAGCTCCTTCTCGTTGTTGGAGGTGATCATCATGATCGGGCGCTGCTTGGCCTTGATCGTCTCGCCGGTCTCGTAGACGTGGAATTCCATGCGGTCGAGCTCAAGCAGGAGATCATTTGGGAATTCGATGTCGGCCTTGTCGATCTCGTCGATCAGCAGCACCGGGCGCTGCTCGGCGGTGAAGGCATCCCACAGCTTGCCGCGCTTGATGTAGTTCTTGATGTCGGACACGCGGGCATCGCCAAGCTGGCTGTCGCGAAGGCGCGATACCGCGTCGTATTCATAGAGGCCTTGCTGTGCCTTGGTGGTGGACTTGATGTGCCAGGTCAGAAGCGGGGCGTTCAGCGCCTTCGCCACTTCCTCCGCCAGCACCGTCTTGCCGGTGCCGGGCTCGCCCTTGATGAGCAGCGGGCGCTCCAGCACGATCGAGGCATTGACCGCGACCTTGAGATCGTCGGTCGCAACATAGTCCTTGGTGCCGGTAAATTTCATCGCGCGTCCTTGTTGGTCGTCGTCCCAGGAATTGCCAGTTTCATGGCCCTGGTCCAACAAACGGAACGGCCGCGCGTGGCGGCCGTTCCTGGTTCGGTCAGGCTTTCAGACCCGTTTTATCAGCGAAAGGATGACGAGCACAATCGCTCCGCCAATCCCGCCTGGCGGACAATCCTGCCCAGAGCTCGTCGGGTGGGGTCTCCGAGGCGCCCCTTGACGCCGACAATCCAAAGGGCAATCTGTCACCCATGTTCCTGCAATTCTTCACTTCTCTGCGCGATGCGCAGGTCCCCGTGACGCTGCGCGAATACCTCACGCTGATGGAGGCGCTCGACGCCGACCTCGCGGACTACTCGGTCGAGAATTTCTACTATCTCTCGCGCACCTCCCTGGTGAAGGACGAGCGCAACCTCGACAAGTTCGACCGCGTCTTCGGCACCGTCTTCAAGGGGCTGGAAAGCCTGCTCGACGCCATGGAGGGGGCCGAGATCCCCGAGGAGTGGCTGAAGAAGCTCGCCGAGAAATACCTGACCGACGAAGAGAAGAAGCAGATCGAGGCCATGGGCTGGGACAAGCTCATGGAGACCCTGAAGAAGCGTCTCGAGGAGCAGAAGGGCCGTCATCAGGGCGGCTCGAAGTGGATCGGCACCGCCGGCACCTCGCCGTTCGGCGCTCATGGTTACAATCCCGAAGGCATTCGCATCGGCCAGGACAAGAACCGCAACAACCGCGCCGTCAAGGTGTGGGACAAGCGCGAGTTCAAGGATCTGGACGGCAATGTCGAGCTCGGCATCCGCAACATCAAGGTGGCATTGCGCCGCCTGCGCAAATTCGCGCGCACCGGCGCGCCGGATGAACTCGATCTCGACACCACCATCCGCGAGACCGCCAATCACGGCTATCTCGACGTGCACATGCGGCCCGAGCGCCGCAACGCGGTGAAGCTGCTAGTGTTCTTCGACATCGGCGGCTCGATGGACGCGCATATCGAGCAGGTCGAGGAGTTGTTCTCGGCGGCGAAGAGCGAGTTCAAGCACATGGAGTATTTCTACTTCCACAATTGCCTCTATGAAGGCGTGTGGAAGCAGAACAAGCGGCGCTTTACCGACCGCACCCCGACCTGGGACGTGCTGCACAAATACCCGCACGATTACAAGATCGTGTTCGTCGGCGACGCCTCGATGTCGCCCTACGAGATCATGCTGCCCGGCGGCTCGGTCGAGCACGTCAACGAGGAGCCCGGCTCGGTCTGGCTCGACCGCATCATCCGTACCTATCCGCATTCGGTGTGGCTGAACCCCGTGCAACAGAAGCACTGGGACTATTCGGAATCCACCACCATCATCAAACGCATCTTCGCCAACCGCATGTATCCGATCACGATCGAGGGACTTGAAGGTGCGATGAAGGAATTAACGCACTAGCTCGCGCTCCGCGCCCGGAATGACAACAAGAGGGAGGACCACGTGCCCCAGACCATCACCCGTGGCATCAAGGCGCTGATCGACGAGGCCAATGCCGAGATCGAGACGCTCACCGCCAAAGACGCCATCGAGATCTCCAAGAACGGCGACGTCGTCATCGTCGACATCCGCGATCCCCGCGAGATCGAGCGCGACGGCCGCATCCCCGGCGCGTTCGCCTGCACCCGCGGCATGCTCGAATTCTGGATCGATCCGCAGAGCCCTTATGCCAAGCCGGTGTTCCAGGAGGACAAGAAGTTCGTCTTCCATTGCGCCGGCGGCTTGCGCTCTGCGCTCGCCGCCAAGACTGCGCAGGACATGGGCCTCAAGCCCGTCGCCCACATCGCGGGCGGCTACGCCGCCTGGCGCGACGCCGGCGGGCCGACCCAACAGTGGGAGCCGAAGAAGAAGGGGTGAGGGTGCTGCGCTGCCGCTCCAATCTCCGGCGTCATTCCCCGCGAAAGCGGGGAATCCAGTACGCCGCGGCCTCTCGGCTCAATTACAATCGCCTCTGGAATACTGGGTCGCCCGGTCCTAGTGCGCAATTGCGCACTGGCCGGGCGATGACAGCGGAGTTGGATGCGCACTGCTTCAACCTCGCTCACGTTACGCTCGCGCGGAATAATAGAAAGATCTCGCATGCCCACCGATCCCCTCGTCTCTACCGAATGGCTCGCCGCCCACATCAATGACGCCAACGTCAAGGTGCTCGACGCCAGCTTCAAGCTGCCGGGTGTGCTGCCATTGCCGAAGGACGATTATCTCGCCGCGCATCTGCCGGGCGCGGTGTTCTTCGACGTCGATGCGATCTCGGACCATTCCAACCCGCTGCCGCACATGTATCCGAGTGCCGAGCAGTTCGGCCGCGACGTCGGTCATCTCGGCATCTCCAATGCCGACACCGTCGTGATCTATGATGCCGGCGGCTGGGTCGCTGCTCCCCGCGCGTGGTGGATGTTCCTGGCTTTCGGGCACGGCAATGTGCGCATCCTCAATGGCGGCCTGAAGAAGTGGCGCGCCGAGGGGCGTCCGGTCGAGAGTGGCGAGGCGAAGCCGAAGCCTGCGACGTTCACGGCCAGCTACGATTCAAAACGCGTGCGCAGCATGCAGCAATTGATCGCCAACGTCGAAAGCCGTGCCGAGCAGGTGATCGACGCGCGCGCCGCCGACCGGTTCGAGGGCCGGGCGCCGGAGCCGCGCGCAGGCATCCGCTCCGGCCATATCCCGGGCGCGCGCAACGTGCCCTACAATCTCCTGTTCGACGCCGCGACCGGCACGATGAAGCCGCTTGATGATCTCCGCGCTGCCTTTACCAACGCCGGCGTCAGGCTCGATGCGCCGATCGTGACGAGCTGCGGCTCCGGGGTCTCCGCCGGCGTGCTGACATTGGCGCTCTATCGCCTCGGCATCACCGACACCGCGCTCTACGATGGCTCATGGTCGGAATGGGGCCAGGAAAAGGGACCGCCGATCGCAACCGGGCCGGCGTAACCCTACTGACGTGCGCGCGCGGTCGTCGTTGCGGCGAGCGTGGGTTGCGGTTGTCCGAACGGATCGAGTTGCTGAACCGGCGGCGGCGCGCGCCGGACAATGCGGCGGCGCTTCTTGACGCGATGCGCCCGCGGCTTGGTCGCCTTGCTCTCCGGCGACCTGCTGTCGGCCTTAGAGCCGGCCTTGGCCTTCGCCGGCGGACCCTCCCAGGCCGTGGTCGCCGGGTCGTTCAATGCGGCGAACTTCGCGCTCGCCATGTCGAACCTGGACGAAGCCGAGGCTCCGCTGGGTGCGGCAGGTGTTGGTTTGCTCGCGAGAGCGATCGAAACGGGCTTGGCCTCGGCGATGGATGCGCTGGCGTCGGCCGGAGTAAGCGTGTTGCTTGAGGCCTGCACCGCGGCGTCCGTCGTCGTCTCGGCCTTGGTCTCCGCATTGGCCGGTTCGGCCGGGACGTCAGCCGGAGGTGCAACGACCTGCGGCTGACCGTCGGTCTCGGTCGTCAGCGCGACCACTTGTTCGGGCTCGCTCATCGGCAGTGCGATGGTCGGGACTTGATCGCGCAGCGACGGCGTCGGATCGGTGGCCGCTTCCGGCTCGGCGCGGAGGACCGCGAGCACCGGCTGGGCCGGCTCGGGAGCTTGTGCAAACACCTGCTCCTGCGGGCCGTTCCGCCAGGAGGGGTTGCTGACATACTGCTCGTGGCTCGCCCGCAGCAGCGCGGCGGCGCCCAGGCCGAATACCAGGATGGAGGCTGACAGCAGGATCGCGGCAAACAGGAAGCGAAAGCCGGGAAGCATCGAGGGATTGCGAATTTCCGCCCCGGCGGCGAAGTGGCCAGGGCCCATGAGCCATCTGAACGCGGTGACGGTACTGCTTGCCGCGTTCGCCACGCGGGGATCGAAGCTCAAAGCGGAGGCGAATCAGGCTAATTCGAACATACCGCAACGATTCCGTGCCGTTCCGTAAAAAACGGAGCCGGCGACTCCGGCGATCTCGGGCGTGGGCTGATTTTCGCCCCGTGATGCAAGGAGGCAACGGTAGTCTTGCGGATCACAAATCGGCAAATCAGGCACAAATCCGCCTGTAATGTCTTGAATGTGCCGCTATCTTCCGTCATCTGGCCGTTAACGGTCCGGACGGGGCCCGGGGACTATACAAGAGCGATGATGATCAAACATTTTCTGACGATATGCGCTGCCGCAACAGTCGCTGCGGCGGGAACCTCGCTCGCACAGGCCCAGAGCTATCCGATCCAGCAGGCGCCGAGCTATGGCGCGCCGCCGGCCGAATATCGGCCCGGCGACCGCGCGCCGAGTTTCGACGCGCTCGACGATGAAGATGACGCGATGCCGCAGGCAGCGCTGCCGCCGCCCGGCCCGGATCCGCGCTACGGCCGTCCGCCCGGCGCTCCTCCGGTGTATTCCGCCGCGCCGCCGCAGGGCCCGGTGATGTCGCCCGACGATCCCCGTTATGGCCGTCCCGCAGGTGCCCCCGTCTACTCGGCCGCGCCGCCGCAGGGTCCCGTGACGTCACCCGACGATCCGCGCTACGGCCGCCCTGCCGGCCCGCCCGCGGTGATCTACGCCGATCGTCCGGCTCAGGCGCCCGGCAGTGATGGCCTGCGTCCGCCCGAGGTGGTCGGTGGTCCCGCCGCGACCGGAACGGTCCAAGCTGGGCAGCCGCCCGTTGGTGCCGACGGTCGGCCGATGGCGATCGCCTCGCTGCCGCCCGAGGAGCAGCCTGACGCTGCTCCGGCGCAGCTGCCGCAGAACCTGCGCCGTCAGGAGGTCTCGCTGGCGACCAAGGAGCCGGCCGGAACACTCATCGTCGATACCCCAAATACCTACCTCTATTACGTGCTGGGCAACGGCCGTGCGATCCGCTACGGCGTCCGCGTTGGCCGGGACGGCTTCACCTGGACCGGCGTGCAGAAGATCACCCGCAAGGCCGAGTGGCCGGATTGGCATCCGCCGACCGAGATGATCGAGCGCCAGCCCTATCTGCCGCGTTTCATGGCTGGCGGTCCCGGCAATCCGCTCGGCGCCCGCGCGATGTATCTCGGCTCGACCGTCTACCGCATTCACGGCACCAACCAGCCCTCGACCATCGGCAAGTTCGTGTCCTCCGGCTGCATTGGCATGCTGAACGAGGACGTCTCCGACCTCTTCGATCGCGTCAAGGTCGGCACCCGCGTGGTCGTGATGCCGGGTGGTCCGCCGCCGGGAACTGCGACCGCATCCGCCGCGCCCGTGCCCGTCGCTGCAGGCCCTGCGCCAATGGCCGCGCAGACCGGTCCGGTCGGAGGCACCCAGCCGACAGTGGTGCCGCCGTTGCCCGCACCCGTCACCGTGCGCTGAACCATCCTCGCAAGAATTGATCTGATGACGGCGCGTGGCCTTCGGTCACGCGCCGTCATCATTTGACGCATGCGTGCAGGTCTCACTTGCGCATACTTGAACGGCTCCGCACCTCGATTACGTCCGGGAGGATTGCAACGAATTGAGGAGCACAGGATGCGCATCTTTGTTGCGGGCGCGACCGGCGCGGTCGGTCAGTATCTTGTTCCGGCGCTGGTCGCCGCGGGTCATTCGGTGATCGGCACGACACGGAGTGCGGCAAAAACAGACCTTGTACGGCGATTGGGTGCGGAGCCGGTCGTTGCCGACGGCCTCGATGCCGACAGCATGCGCGCTGCGGTGATTGCGGCAAAGCCCAACGCCGTCATCCACCAGATGACAGATCTCGCGGCCGCCACGGACCTCCGGCATTTCGATCGGGCTTTCAAGCGAACCAACGAGCTCCGCACCCGCGGAACCGACATTCTGCTCAACGCCGCGCGCGAGGCCGGCGCCAAGCGCTTCATCGCGCAAAGCTTCTGCGGCTGGACCTTCAGTCGCGCCGGCGGAACGGTGAAGATCGAGACCGATGAACTCGACTCGAATCCACCGCGAGAGCTGCGACGCACGCTCGAGGCAATCCGCTATCTGGAGCGAATCATCACCGCTTCGACGAAGCCGGAGGGCATCGTGCTGCGCTATGGATTCTTCTATGGACCCGGCACCGGCACGCTCTCGCCGGCGATGATCGACCAGCTGCGCCACCGGCGTGTGCCGGTGATCGGTGACGGCGGCGGCACGTGGTCGTTCATTCACACCGAAGATGCAGCCTCTGCCACGCTCGCCGCGCTTGAACGCGGACGCACCGGCAGCATCTACAATATCGTCGACGATCATCCGGCGCCGGTGAAGGATTGGTTGCCCGCGCTGGCCGAACTCCTCCGTGCCAAGCCGCCGCGTCACATCCCCGCCTGGCTCGGGCGCCTGCTTGCGGGCGAGCATATGGTTGCGATGATGACGGAGGTGCGTGGAGCCTCCAACGGCAAGGCCAAGCGCGAGCTCGGTTGGCTGCCGGCGCATGCCTCCTGGCGCGACGGCTTTGCCGATGCGGCACGGCAGCCCACCAGCCAGCGCTCGGCGGCCTGAGGCATCACGCCAGCTTGCGCGGCAGCTCACTGCCCTTGGTGAAGGCGTCGATCGCCTCGATCATCTGGCCGTAATGGATGCGCAAGCCGTCCTCGGTGGCGTAGCCGAGGTGCGGCGTCAGCACGAGGTTGTCGAGCTTGCGGAAGGGATGGTCCGTCGGCAGCGGCTCGACCGAGAATACGTCGATGCCGGCGCCTGCAATCCTCTTCTGCTGCAACGCCTCGAGCAGTGCCTGCTCGTCCACGATCGGCCCGCGCGCGGTGTTGACGAGGAAGGCCGTCGGTTTCATCCGCGCGAGATCGGAAGCCCCGACCAGCCCGCGCGAGCGCTCGCTCAGCACCACATGGATGCTGACGATGTCGGCCTTGGCGAACAGCTCCTCCTTGGTGGCGTAGCCGACGCCGGCGTCCTTGCACTTCTCCGGGGTCAGGTTCGGGCTCCAGGCGATCACGTTCATGCCGAACGCCTTCGCGATATCAGCCATCTTGCTGCCGAGCTTGCCGAGCCCGACGACGCCGAGCGTCAATCCCTCGATCTCGACGCCGGCAAAGGCCTGCCAGGGCTCGCCCGCATGCATGCGCGCGTTCTCGCGGCCGATGCCGCGGGTCAGTTCCAGGATCAGGCCCATGGTGAGGGGCGCGGTCGGATCGCGCGAATATTGCGTGCCGCCGATCGTGACGCCCCGCGCCTTGGCGGCCTCCATGTCGATCGAGGCGTTGCGCATGCCTGACGTCAGCAGGAGCTTCAGCTTCGGCAGGCTTTCGAACAGGCTCTTGGGGAACGCGGTGCGCTCGCGCATCGCGCAGACGATCTCGAAATCGGCCAGCGCGCTCGCCGCGGCCTGCTCGGAGGCGAAGGGATGGCTGAACACGGTGACGTCGATGCGGTCGGACAGGCTTTGCCAATCGGCGACGTCGAGGGCGAGGTTGAAATAGTCGTCGAGAATTGCACAGCGCAGCCGCGTCATCAGCGTTCTTCCATGGCGAGAGGTGGAACCAGGCCATGGTTGCGCGCAATCAGGACCGTGCGCAAGCCGTTCGCGTCTTCAAAAATCCGACAGGTGATAAAGGCTCAGAGGTCGCGGGGCTTGAGCCGGAACGGCGCATTCATGCCGTGCTTGGCGCGCCAGGCCGGGCCGGGGCCGCGCATGTAATGCAGTTCGGGCCGGTAGGGGTTGAAAGCGGTGGCAAAGAAGCGCTTCCAGAAGCCCTTGATCTCCGAGGCAAATGCGGAGGCGCTGCCGGCTTCCGCCGGAACGGGAAGGGAGTTGGTCTCGATCATGGCCATGACGCTGTCTCGCTGTGCTCCCGTTCATTCTGAGCGGGTGGCGCTGTTTCCGCGCGAAACCGAGCTTTGGCCTGATTTATTAAAAGATGGTTTCAATTGTCCGGATCGGCGGTGGGATGGTGTCCGTTCCGTATTCATCCGTGGTGAACGGAGGGAAAACATTGCCCTTTGGGGGCGGGGTCGCTACATCGGCGGCAAGCAAATTTCCTCAAATCGAAGGTTTTCGGGACCGATGGCGCGCCAGTTCATCTATTTCATGCAGGGCCTGACCAAGAGCTACCCGACTCGGAAGGTGCTCGATAACATCCATCTGAGCTTCTACCCGGACGCCAAGATCGGCGTGCTCGGTGTCAACGGTTCGGGCAAGTCGACGCTGCTCAAGATCATGGCCGGCCTCGACAAGGAGTATAACGGCGAGGCCTGGGTCGCCCAGGGCGCCCGCGTCGGCTATCTCGAGCAGGAGCCGCATCTCGATCCGGCACTCAGCGTGCGCGAGAACGTCATGCTGGGCGTTGCCAAGCAGAAGGCTATCCTCGATCGCTACAACGAGCTGGCGATGAACTATTCCGAGGAGACCGCCGACGAGATGACCAAGCTGCAGGACGAGATCGAGGCCCAGGGCCTCTGGGATCTCGACAGCAAGGTCGACCAGGCCATGGACGCGCTGCGCTGTCCGCCCGACGATGCCGACGTGTCGAAACTCTCCGGCGGTGAGCGCCGCCGCGTCGCGTTGTGCAAGCTGCTGCTCGACCAGCCTGAGTTGTTGCTGCTGGACGAACCGACCAACCATCTCGACGCGGAATCGGTGTCGTGGCTGGAAGGCCACCTGCGCAACTATCCCGGCGCGATCCTGATCGTCACCCATGACCGCTACTTCCTCGACAACGTCACGAGCTGGATTCTCGAGCTCGATCGCGGCAAGGGCATTCCCTACGAGGGCAATTACTCGTCCTGGCTGCAGCAGAAACAGAAGCGGCTCGAGCAGGAGGGCCGCGAGGACGCTGCGCATCAGAAGACGCTGGCCCGCGAGCAGGAATGGATCGCGTCCTCGCCGAAAGCGCGCCAGGCCAAATCCAAGGCGCGCTATCAGCGCTATGACGAACTGCTGAAACAGGCGAGCGAAAAGCAGACACAGACCGCCCAGATCACGATTCCCGTGGCCGAGCGACTGGGTCAGAACGTGGTCGACTTCGAAGGGCTCAGCAAAGGTTTCGGCGATCGCATGCTGATCGACGATCTCACTTTCAAGCTGCCGCCCGGCGGTATCGTCGGCGTGATCGGCGCCAACGGCGCCGGCAAGACCACGCTGTTCAGGATGATCACCAAGCAGGAAGAGCCGGACAAGGGCACCATCACGATCGGCGAGAGCGTTCATCTCGGTTACGTCGATCAGTCCCGCGACGCGCTCGACGGCAGCAAGAACGTGTGGGAGGAGATCTCCGGCGGCAACGAGCTGATCCTGCTCGGGAAGAGGGAAGTCAATTCACGCGGCTATTGTTCGTCGTTCAACTTCAAGGGCGCCGACCAGCAGAAGAAAGTCGGCGCGCTCTCGGGCGGTGAACGCAACCGCGTGCACCTTGCGAAAATGCTGAAATCCGGCGCCAACGTGCTGCTGCTCGACGAGCCGACCAACGACCTCGACGTCGACACGCTGCGTGCGCTCGAAGAGGCGTTGGAGGATTTCGCTGGCTGCGCCGTCATCATCAGCCATGATCGCTGGTTCCTCGATCGCATCGCGACCCACATCCTTGCCTTCGAAGGCGAGAGCCATGTCGAATGGTTCGAGGGCAACTTCCAGGACTACGAGAAGGACAAGATGCGCCGGCTCGGCCAGGACAGCATCATTCCGCATCGCGTGAAGTACAAGAAGCTGACGCGGTGATCTCGGCATGATGCGGCGGGTGCTCATAGCTGCGGTGATCGCTATCACCTGCGGCCTGTCGCCCGCCCGCGCTGCCGACCTCGCCTTCACGCAGTTCATCGCCTCGCTCTGGCCGGAGGCCGAGGCCGCCGGCGTGTCGCGCGCGACGTTCGAGCGAGAGACGCGCGGGCTCGAGCCGGACTACAAGCTGCCGGATCTGATCCTGCCGGGGCGGCCCGCAACAGGGGCGCCGTCGCAGGCGGAGTTCGTGCAGGTGCCGGCCGACTATGTCAGGGAAGCCTCGATCGCGCGGCTTGCGGGCGAGGGGCAGCGGTTGCTGCAAAAATATCGCCCCGCGCTGACCGAGATCGAGAAAAACTCCGGCGTGCCTGCTACCGTGATGCTGGCGATCTGGGGCCGCGAGACCGATTACGGCCGCTATACGCTGCCTTACGATCTCGTCCGCGTGCTGGCGACGCAGGCCTATGTTGGCCGCCGCAAGGACAGCTATCGCAACGAGTTCATCCTCTCGCTGAAAATTCTCGGTGACGGCGTAGTGACACGCAAGGACATGCGCTCGTCCTGGGCCGGTGCGACCGGGCTCACGCAATTCCTGCCGTCCGAATATTACAAGCATGGCGTCGATTTCGACCGCGACGGCCGCATCGACATCTGGCACTCGGTGCCGGATGCGCTGGCCTCCGCCGCGCAGCAGCTCGTCAACAAGGGCTGGCAGAGCGGTGTACGCTGGGCCTACGAGGTGCAGGCACCGGCCAAAGTCGATTGCACCGCCGGCGTGCCCGAGGTGACGAAGCCGATCGGCCAATGGCTGCGCGAAGGCTTTGTACCGGTGCGTGGACAAAAGCTCACTGCCGCCGAGCAGGCACAGCCGGCCTCCCTGCTGCAGCCTGAAGGCATCTACGGCCCGTCCTTCCTGACCACGAAGAACTACTTCGTGATCAAGGAATACAATTTTTCCGACCTCTACGTGCTGTTCGTCGGACATCTCGCCGACCGCATGACGAGCCCGCAACCGTTCGCGACCCCATGGTCTGCCTCGAAGCAATTGCGGACCAAGGACGTCGAGGCGATGCAGCGGGGGCTCACGCGCGTCGGGCTCTACAAGGACAAGGTCGACGGCAAGGCCGGCATGCAGACGCGCGCTGCGCTCGGCGCCTACCAGAAGTCGGCAGGCCTCAAGGTCGATTGCTGGCCGAGCGAAGAGGTGCTGCGCTCGATCCAGGCGGCGCGATAGGTGCGCAGGGCTGATAACGCAGGGTTGGCAAAAGAAAAAGCCCGGCCGAGGTGCTCGGCCGGGCTTCGATCGCGGCGCTCATGAGCGCCATGCGATCAGATCAGTAGCAAACGCGAACCGGGCGGACGGTCCAGCCGTAGCCATCCCAGTAGCGCTGGCGCTGCCAGTAGCAGGGCGGGGGCGGCGGGCCGGGCTCGGCCACATAAACCGGTCCACCATAGGCGGGACGGCTCGATGCGATGGCGCCGCCGACGATCGCGCCGCCGATCAGGCCGGCTGCGATGCCGACGCCGACCCCGTCATGGGCCTGGGCGGACGGCGTGGCGGTCACCAGCGAACCGGCGATCGTCGCAACCGTGAGGGCGGCAACTAAAGTCTTCTTCATACTCTTGGCTCTCCTGAGAGATGGATGCTCCTTGTTAGGAGCGCCCGGGGTTCAAAGGTTCACGCAGACTCTGATGGAATTGGCCTTGCAGCTAGGAAGCGCGCAAATGGTCAATCCGCGGTAAACGCACACGGAGCTGTGACGAGAAAAAGCGGTCTTTTTCAGGCCCCTGAATGAACGGCGCATCTGGAATGAGCCGGTTGGGGCGACTTCAGCCACAGACTCTGGCGCGGCGGACGCGCCAGGCATAACCGTCCCAGAAGCGCTGCTTCTGCCAGACGCAGCCGTTGCCGTAATAGTCGTCCGCGACGTAGCCCGGGCCCGGCGCATAGTAGCGCGGCGGATAGTAGCCGGCGCCATATCCGGGACCATATGCGTAGCCCGGGCCAGGGCCTGGACCGTAATAATACGGAGAGGCCAGCGCCCCACCGACAATGGCGCCGCCGATGATTCCGGCTGCCACACCCGCGGCGACGCCGCGTTGCGCCTGGGCTGGTGTAATGGCGCTAAGGGCCACAGCGGCGACGGCAGCAATTGCCAGGAGCGACTTCTTCATTGGCTGACCTTTCGAGCAAACACGCGGGAACTCTTTGAGGGTAAAGTTCCATACTTCGTTTGAATGATCAATGAACGGCACCTTTGCCCGGGGCGACCAATCGGTAGGGACCGCAGCCCAGCCAGGGGAGGGCGATGATGGGTAACGCGATGATAAATGCATTGATCGCTGCCGGGATCGTCTTCGCGATCGGCTACGGCTGGATCACCCATCTCCAGAACCGCGGCCAGCGGCGCTCCCGCGCCGGGGCCAGCGGCAATAGCGGTGGCGACACCTCCGCGGGCACGAGCGACGGCTTCTCATTGGGGAGCTGGTTTTCCAGCGATAGTTCCAGCAGCTCGACCGACGGCGGCAGCTGTTCCAGCAGCGATGGCGGCAGTAGTGGCGGAGATTGCGGGGGCGGCGATGGTGGAGGCGACTAGATCCGCCGCAATCTTGATCCAGAGCAAGGCCCTGTTTTAGAGCCGTTCTAGGCTGTTTGCGGGCTAGTTTGGAATAGCTTCAAATTCCGCTTTTTCCTTTTGCATCCGGCCGGCCCCTTAAATATCGATGATGGCGCATCACCAAAGGGCCTGCCGCTTCCATGATCGTTTGTTCCTGTAACGTGCTGAGCGATGACGACATCCGCGCCGCCGTCGCCGAGTCCGACGACGCCGTGCGCCATGCCAAGCAGGTCTATGGATGTCTCGGCTGTAGCGCCGAATGCGGCCGCTGCGCCCGGACGATCAAGACCATTATCGATGAAGCGCTCGGCCCCTGTGCCTCGTCCTGCTGCTCCGGCTGCCCGCACAACCACACTGTGGCTGCCAATGACGGGACGGCCCAGCCGGCCGAGTTCGCCCTCGCGGCCTGCTGAAATCTTCCGCAACCCTTACTGAGCTTTTCCCCGGCTGCGTCTCCGTAGCCGGTTGCCCCAGTCTTCAAACTCATTTAGAAGCGTTCTAAATTCGGTTTACGGCCGATTTGGACCGCAAGAGCTGGAGTGAACCATGCAGGGCGACGCAAAAGTTATCGACTATCTCAACAAGGCGCTGCGTCACGAGCTGACTGCGATCAACCAGTACTGGCTGCACTACCGGTTCCTCGACAATTGGGGCCTGCGGGACATGTCCAAGGTCTGGCGCAAGGAGTCCATCGAGGAGATGGAGCACGCCGATAAGCTCACCGAGCGAATCCTGTTCTTCGACGGCTTCCCGAACATGCAGGTGCTCGATCCCTTGCGCATCGGCCAGAACGTCAAGGAGATCATCGAGTGCGATCTCGCCGCCGAGATGAGCGCGCGGGCGCTCTATCAGGAAGCGGCGACCTACTGCCACAGCGTCAAGGACTACGTGACGCGTGATCTGTTCGAGAAGCTGATGAGCGACGAGGAGCACCACATCGACTTCCTCGAGACCCAGCTCGACCTGATCGGCCGCATCGGCCTCGAACTCTACACCCAGAAGCACGTTGGCGGGCTCGAGGGGGACGGGCATTAGTTCGGCGCGTTAGCGATGGCACAACTCCGTATCGGCCTGATGCGCGATTGCGCACCAGGCCGGGACGACAGCCTGGACGCCAGCTACAACTGCGTCTTGTAGAGCTCTTCCACGATCTCCTGACTCTGCGGCTCACCAAGGCCGGTCTGCTCGTGGACCACCTCGACGATGCTCGGCATCACCGAGCGGGGCACCTTCTCGGACGACCAAAGCTTCGAGCGCATCAGTGCCTTGCCGCAGTGGAAATAGACTTCGCTGACGGCGACGTTCAGCACCGCGCGCGGCGACTTGCCAAACTCCACCATCGAGGCGAGCAGGTCCGGATCGGCGGACAGCGAGCCGCGGCCGCCGACGCGCAGCGTCTCGTCGATGCCGGGGACGAAGAACAACAGATGCACGAAGCCCGAGCCCTCGACGACATTTCGAAAACTGTCGATCCGGTTGTTGCCGGAGCGATCAGGCATCAGCAGCTGGTTGGGGCCGGCGACGTGGACGAAGCCAACGCCGCCGCCGCGTGGTGAGGCATCGACGCTGCCGTCCGCTCCCGATGTCGCGAGCACGCAGAACGGCGACATCTCGATGAATTTCTTCGCATGCGTGTCGATTGCGGGGCGCGCTTTCGCGATCACGCGCGGGCTCGGCTGGGCATAGATGGTGGCGAGGTCTTCGGCGCAAAGATCAGTCACGAAGGTCGCCCTGGTGGAATGCCCCGAGAATATCATCTCTCGGCCCGATCGCTATCCCCCTTTGTCACGCCGCCGCGTCCAGTCGATCACGCCAGCGCAGTTCAGAGCCCACCAGATCAGGACTGGCTGCAGCGCCAGCCGCGGCCCGTGATAGAGCCAGCTGTTGGAGATGGGTGGAAGGTCGATGCCCTCCAGGACCTGCTTGATGCTTGCCGCCCACACGCAAGGCGGATAGAGCGCGAGCTCGCGTTCTGTCGTTCACAGGAGCTATCGGCCGAGCTAGCACGCGCCGCGTCGAGGCGCTTCGCGCTACACCGCATCCGCCGGCACGAAGCAACTGATGATGATGGCGCCGCGGTGACGGACGTACCACACCACGGCCTGGCCGACCGGATTGCCGCGGTCGCGGATGATGGCGCGCTCGGGCACCTCCATCCATTGTCCCTCGATCGGCACCCAATAGGCACCGCTGCGCACGTCGTACTCCGTGCGATGGCCGTCGGAGACGTCACAGCATGGCACGCCGTTCGGTGCGATCACGCTCTTGAACCAGGCGCGGATGTCGGGCGGGACGTGATCATATTGCCCGTTGTCGAACGCGAACGCGGCGCCCGTCAGTGCGGCCAGCCAAACGCACAGTGCGAGCCTGTGCATGCGATCCTCCTCATCGCGTGTCGTGCCGTTGGCGCGCGATTATCCCGCGCGTCGATTCGGACATCGACGCAATTAAGCCCGAGCCGTCAGCGTAATGCATGCTCAAATAATATGCGGGCTAGACGGCCGTTGATGCGATGCAAAATCAGCGGCGCGCAGATTCGATCGTTTGCTGCGGCGCGGCTTGCAGAAATTGCTGGACCTGCTCGCTGTAGAATTTGGCGTTTCCGGTGGTGCCGTGGCCGCGCGTCTCGGTGCTTGCCGGAATGAGATACAGTTTGCTGTTCTTGACCCGCGTCATCGCAGCGTCCGTGATGCCGGTCTCAGGCGGGTTGCGTTCGTCGTCGGCTGAATTGATCAGCAGCAGCGGCGCTTCGATGGCCTCCAGCTTCTCGCCGGCATTGTAGTTATGCGAAGACTCCCACTGGTAGACGAAGTCGTTGGCATCTGCCGTGATCGGCATGGCCAGCCGCTCGTCGACGATCTTGTCGGCCTTCGCCGCCGTCGGCGCCTGCGATTGATAGGCCAGCGTTCCACCGATGCTCGCGATGCCGTAGGCGGTGATGGCGTATTTCATCATGCGCGGCTGGCTGGTGTAATTCCCGCCGTTGTAGTCGGGGTCGCTGCGGATGGTGTCGAGCATGATCCGCCGCAGCATCCAGTTTCGGGATGCCATCTCGGTCGGCTGCGAGGCCATCGGGATCAGCGCGTCCATCGCCTTCGGATATTTCTCGCCCCACAACCAGGTGTGCATGCCGCCCATCGAATTGCCGATGACGAGCCGCAGATGCTTGACCCCGAGCCCTTCCGTCACCAGGCGATACTGAGCTTCGACCATGTCGTCGTAATCGTATTTCGGGAAGCTCGTCTTCATCCCGTCGGACGGTTTTGACGATTTGCCATGGCCGATGTTGTCGGGGATGATGATGTAATATTTGGAGGCATCCAGTGGCTGCCCCGCGCCGAACAGCTCGCCGCCGAAGGCCGGCGACAGCATGCTCGCGCCCGAGCCGCCGGTGCCGTGCAGCACAAGGACCGGCTGGCCGCTCGGCTCCCCCACGGTGGTGTAGTGCAGCTTCAGCTCCGGCATGGTCTCGCCGGTGTGGAACTTGAAATCCTTGGCGATCCAGTCGCCCTGCTTCGGCGCCGGATAATCAGCCGCCCATGCGGACGTCGAGATGGCCGCCAACGAGACGGACAACAGGATGGCTGACAGCGCCGCGCAGGAAGCTTTCATGTCTATTTCCCCCGTGCGGCTCTGGTCGGCGGCCGCGTTGCGGCGGAACTTAGCAGAACTGTGCGGAAGGATGTAGGATTTCGTTTTCGCCGGTCGTCCTTTGGGGGAAAGGTCAGGAGAGACTGCATGTGCCGCAACATCAAGACGCTGTTCAACTTCGAGCCGGAGGCGACCGAGGATGAGATCCACGCCAGCGCGCTCCAGTTCGTTCGAAAACTGTCCGGCTTCAACAAGCCGTCGCAGGCCAACGAGGCGGCCTTCGATCGTGCGGTGGCGGAGGTCTCGGAGGCTGCGCGAAAACTCCTGACGTCGCTGCACACCCATGCGCCGGCGCGTGATCGTGAGGTCGAAGCGGAAAAGGCCAAGGAACGTTCGCGGCTGCGGTTCGGTTAGGCGGCTCGAAGGTCCGTTCCGTGACCTGCCTCACGGTGACAACGGTCTCAGCGCGCGATGATGTTCGCCGGGCTTTTGACACCCCGGAGCACGACCATGAGCCGCCCCCTTCTTCCGCTGAAAGCAGGTGCCATCGTTTTCACGTTGCTGTGGACCGCGTGGATGACGTGGTGGAGCGGCTCGTTCTCGAGCGCGAACGTCGTGATCCTGGCCTTGTGCGGCGCAGCGGTCGGCTATCTCTGGTACCGCGCCATGCGCTGGCAGTTCGAGCGCATGGGCATGCTGCCGCGACGCGAGAATGGGACGAAATAGATTCGTCCGTCAGTCCTTGTGGCCGTGCTTCTTCTTTTTCTTCTTCTTCCTGTGATCGCCTTCGCTGTCCTCGTCTTCGTCATCGAGGGGCGCGTCGTCGGTCTCCTGCACCGCGGCTTCCAGCGCCTCGCGCTCGGCAGCCTCATGCTCGCGCTGGCGGCGGCGTTCGTCCCAGGCGTCGAACAGCTGATCGAGCCACGGCAGCACCTGTTCGATCGACGGCAACTGGCCGGGCGGACCGGCCTCGCCGCGCGGGCCCTGCGGCCCCGCCGGCCCCTGCGGTCCGACAGGTCCCTGTGCACCGGCCGCCCCGCGCGGGCCGGCTTCGCCCTGCTTGCCTTGCGGACCGGGCTTGCCCAGCGGTCCAGGCTTTCCGATCGGGCCCGGCTTGCCCTGCGGACCTGGCTTGCCACGCGCGCCATCGGGCCCGCGCTTGCCTGGATGACCCTGCGGTCCCGGCCGCCCCGGTTCGCCCTGCCGTCCGCGCGGTCCCTGAGGTCCCTGCCGTTTTTGTTCGTCTGCCACGCCGCTGCTCCCTTGACCGGAAGCAAGTAATTAGCGGCGTTTGACGACAGCAGCAATTCCACTCGGACAGCGCGCCGGCTGGATCAACATCAATCGGCGGCACGTCGCGCGCTAGTCGTGATAGGCCGGCACCTCGATGCCGGAGGCGGCGTAGAGCCTGATCTTGTTGCGCAACGTGCGCACCGAGAGGCCGAGCACGCGTGAGGCGCGCGTGCGATTGCCGTCGCAGCGGGCGAGCGTCTGCAGCACGAGCTCACGCTCGACCTCGTCGACGGTCGCGCCGATCAGCAGCGGAACGATCTGGTTCGGTGAAAGGACATACGCGCCCGGTTCGGACGCAGCGACATGAACAGTGGTCATCGACACACTCCCCGATCAACGCCCGCTTCCGTCTTGGAAGCGGATCGAGAACAAACGACCCCCAAGCCGTAGATCTACGGTGGGCGGGTTTGGTTAACGAAAGGTTAACAGCGGGCGATCGCACGAATTGACCTTGGGAATGCCGCCGCGCCGCCGCGATTGGCACGGATTGCATATTCCTGCGAGCATACCCCGCAAAGCAGGCATCCCTCCCGCTCACACCGTCCGGTATCCGCCATCCACCATCACGATCGTTCCCGTGACGTAGGCCGACATGTCCGACGCAAGGAAGATCGCGGGACCCACGATGTCCTCGGGCTTGCCGGTGCGCGCCAGCGGGGTGTGATCGACGAAAGCCTGCACCAGCGCCGGATTGGTCGCACGCACATTGGCGTTGATGTTAGTCTCGATGAAGCCCGGCCCGATTGCATTGACGCGCACGCCCTCCTTGCCGAGCTCGACCGCGAGCGCCTTGGTGAAGCCGAGCACGCCGTGTTTCGAGGTGGTGTAGGCCGCCGAGCTCGGCGTGCGCAGATGCACGAAGGACTGGATCGATCCGATATTGACGATGCGGCCCTTGGCTGCTCGCAAGGGCGCGAGGAACGCCTGCGTCATGTTGAAGAGGCCGTTGAGGTTGAGCGAGATGATGTCGTTCCAGTCCTTTGCCACCGTTTCCGGCTCCGCGGTGAAGGCGTTGCGGCGGGTGATGCCGGCATTGTTGACGAGGATCGAGACCTGCCCGACCTTGTCGGCGACTTGCCTGGCGAGCGCGAAGCAGTCGTCGCGTTTGGTGACGTCGAGTGCAAAGCTCTCGGCCTTGCCGCCGGACTTGCGGATCCCCTCGGCGGCTTCCGCGACCGTGTCGGCGACGTCGAGCAGCACCACTTGCGCGCCCTCGCGGGCGTAGCCGGCCGCGATGGCCCGGCCGATGCCCGAACCGGCGCCCGTGATGACGGCGATATGGTTTGCGAGCAATGCCATGACAATTTCCTCCCGATTTCTTTTCGAAGTTTCATGAAAGGCTAACTCGAAATTAAGGGGTCGGAAACGGCGCCCTTGGCATACTGATCTTGATTGCTAAACGTTGCGCGCATGATGGAACGGCTCGAATCCTGGAAACTCGCACTCGAACGCCTGCGGTCGGCGGACGGCGCCGGTTGGGCCGAGGCGGGCCGGCTGGTGGCCGAGATCGCGCGGATGAGCACCGATACCATGCTGCGCCAGGCCGCCGAGCAGGCGCTTCCGGTGCTGCGCCAGGCCGTGGACAACGACGATCACAGCGTCACGCTGGCGGCCCGCCGCCGTCTCGGCGTGGTGCTCGATGTCGTTCACGATCTGACCGCGCCGCGCTTCGGCCGCCGCAATGCTGCGCCGAAGACATTGTCCAGCGAGGATCGCGCCCGCAGGGTGCTCGGCCTGCCGCTCGCGGTGCAGCTCACCTGCGAGGACATCAATCAGGCCTATCGCCGCGCCGCCAAGGGCATGCACCCCGACCGGGGCGGCAGCGCGGAAGCCTTCATCGACCTCGCCGCCGCGCGCGATATCCTGATCCATCCCCGCGCGTACAAGGACGCGTGAGGGCTCATGTGCTATCCTGTAGCCCGGATGAGCGAAGCGACATCCGGGACGGGTCTAGCCCATGGTTTTGTATCGCAGAAATTTTCTTCCCGGCGGCACCTACTTTTTCACTGTAGCGCTCTTCGACCGCAGATCGACCATTTTGATTGAAAACGTTGGCGCCCTGCGTGATGCCTTCCGGGCCGCTCGCAGGGAGCGCCCGTTCGAGGTCGATGCGATCGTGATCCTTCCGGACCATTTGCATGTCGTCATGAGCCTCCCGCCGCATGACGCCGATTTCGCGGGACGTTGGCGAAGGATCAAGGGGCATTTCAGCAGCGCACTACTGCATGCGGGTATCGACGTAGCCCGCCACTCCAATGGAGAATTGGCTCTGTGGCAACGACGCTACTGGGAGCACACGGTTCGCGACGAAGATGATTTCGCCCGCCACGTGGATTACATTCACTTCAACCCCGTCAAGCATCGCTACGTCCAGCGCGTTTGTGATTGGCCGCATTCGTCCTTTCACCGATATGCGCGGGCGGGATTGCTCTCGGAAGACTGGGCGGGCGATGCCGGCGAAAGTGGGATTGCTTTCGGTGAGCGAGCCCAGGGAGGCTGACCGGGAATTCCCGGATATCGCTTCGCTCATCCGGGCTACGGACGTCAGACTTGGAGTCGGACGCTGGTGCGCCCCGGACAAGATGTGAGTGGGTCCGCCAACCGGCCAGGTTCAAAGCGTGTGCGCGGAAAATGCGTGACGTCGGCCGAAAAACCGGTGGTCCGTCCAAAAGAAAAGGGCGGTCCGCTTGCGCGATCCGCCCTTTGAAATCCGGTCTGTCGCCTCACGCCTAGAGCGTGCAGCGGCGCTCCGCGCGCAGCTTGATCTGGAGCTCCGAGGCGGCCGTGAAGGTCGGGAGCGGCTTGCTGACGACCTTGTAGGTCGACACGCCCCACTGGAACGGCTTGTACTTGAGGTCCTCGTTCCAGACCTGGCAAATGCCGGTGTTGTCCCAGCGGATCACGTAATAGCCGACTGCCGCAGAGGCCGGCACGGCGAACACGGAGGTGGCGATGCCAGCAACGGCACAAAGGGCGAGAACGCGACGCATGAAATATCTCCTGATGGGAACGTGAGAGAAAACTGGTGCGGCAAATCTGCGTGGCTGGCAAGCGGGGCGGCGACCGTTCACGGATATGTCAGCCGTTGGTCGGCTGTTCGGACGACCCTTATCCCTTGACTATCGCCTGACGATCACACGTCTAACTCTTGGCCAGCGACGCCACCGCCTCGATCTCGATCAGCATCTTCGGATCGGGCAGTGCGTGGACCACGCAGGTGGTGCGGGCAGGGTAAGGCGGCGGGCCGAAGGCGCCGGCATAGAGCGCGTTCATGGCGGCCACGTCGGAGGCGCGGGTCAGCAGCACGTTGACCTTGACGAGATCGCGGATCTCGGCGCCGGCCTCCGCCAGCACGCGCTTGATGTTGACGGCGACGTTGGCGAACTGCGCATCGAAGCCGTCGGGCAGCGCGCCGGTCGCGTCGAAGCCGGGAATGCCGGAGACGAACAGGAGATCGCCGGCGCGCGTGGCAAAGGACAGCGGCGGCGCCTTGACGTGCGGCGGGGGCGCGAAGTGCTGGATCGGCATGGGATCACCTCGGATGGACGGCTGGACGCGCAAGCGTAGCGGCAGCTCGGGGCGCCTCCAACAAAAAACGCGAAAACAACCCCATGCACAGTAGGCATCCAGCAGGAATCGTTGAGCTTTCTTTTTCACTTCGGGAAAAACAAAATAATCGTTGCCCCGTCGGGCAAAACAGGGGCAGAATGGCATGATGGCGGGTGAGCGTCTTGTCGCGCCAAACTCCGCCGTCATGCCCCGGCTCGACCGGGGCATCCAGTACGCCGCGGCTTTTCGGTTCACTATCGCTCTCTCTGGAATACTGGATCGCCCGGTTGAACCGGGCGATGACAGTTGAGTGTGTTGCTACAGACCGCGACTCACGCCCATCCCATCATGTTGCCGCCCCGATCCATCGGATAGATTCCGCTCGTTCGATTCGTTTCCCTCCTTGAAGAATAGCCCCCGGAGACTCCCATGAAGTTCGCATCCACCCTCCGCGCCGCGCTGGTCGGCATTGCCGCGCTTGCCGGCCTCTCGACCTCGGCTCTGGCCGACGGCGGCACCGTGGTGCTGACGATCTACAAGGCGGGCTGGATCATCGGCGGCTCCGGCGGCTCGGGCGTGATGAACTTCCGCGGCCGCGCCTATTCGCTTTCGACCGGCGGTCTCGACTACGGCCTCGTCTTCGGCGGCTCCAAGACCGTGTTGCGCGGCCGCGTCTCCAACATCAACCGGCCCTCCGACATCGCCGGCGTCTATGGCGCCGCCGGTGCGGGCATCGCGGTGGGCCGCGGCGCGCGTGCGATCGTGCTGACCAACCAGAAGGGCGCCGTGCTCGAGCTGTCCGGCACGCAGGTCGGCCTGATGGCGAATGCGGACCTGAGCGGGCTCGCGATCACGCTGCGGTAAGGCCGATGTCGTAGGGGGAAATGGGGCGCAAGCGCCGCGCCCACCATCTCTTCCCGACAATTCCGGCCGGGGTCGTTATACTCACGATCCCAGTGACCTCGGCAAGATGGGGATCCCATGGCGAGAAAGTTGGACGGCAAGGTGGCGGCCGTGACCGGGGCTGCGTCGGGCATCGGATTGGCCAGCACCGAGGCGATGCTGGCCGCCGGCGCGCGCGTGGTGATGGTCGACCGCGATGAGGCCGCGCTGAAGGCGCTCCGCGACAAGCACGGCGACGCGGTGATCCCGCTGCTCATCGATCTGCTGGACCCAAAGGACTGTGCAACGCTGCTGCCGCGCGTTCTGGAGCAGGCCGGCCAGCTCGATATCCTGCATGCGAATGCCGGGACGTATATCGGTGGCGATCTGGTCGATGCCGACACCATGGCGATCGACCGGATGCTGAACCTGAATGTCAACGTCGTGATGAAGAACGTGCACGACGTGCTGCCGCACATGATCGCGCGCGGGACCGGCGACATCATCGTCACGAGCTCGCTGGCGGCGCATTTTCCCACGCCATGGGAGCCGGTCTATGCATCGTCCAAATGGGCGATCAACTGCTTCGTCCAGACGGTGCGGCGCCAGGTCTTCAAGCACGGCATCCGCGTCGGCTCGATCTCGCCCGGCCCGGTCGTGACCTCGCTGCTCGCGGACTGGCCGCCGGAGAAGCTGAAGGAAGCCAGGGACTCGGGAAGCCTCCTGGAGGCCAGCGAAGTGGCTGACGTGGTGATGTTCATGTTGACGCGACCGCGCGGCATGACAATTCGTGACGTGGTGATGCTGCCGACCAATTTCGATCTGTAGGGCGCTAACGGTCCTGGGAACCCTTCGATGCAGCGGTGAATATCGCCAATTGCGCGTCGAACGCCCGCCTGAAAGCCGGCCGCGCTTCGCCGCGGGCGACATAGGCGGCGATATCTGGATATTCGTTCAGCAGGCCCGATGTGTGCAACCGGCGCAGCACCGTCACCATCATGAGATCGCCGGCGCTGAACGCACCGTCGAGCCAGTCGGCGTCGCCGAGGTGGCGGGACAATTCGCCGAGCCTGACACGGACGCGGTCCTGCAGCATCGGCAGCCGCTCCGCGTACCAGCTCTTGTCGCGCTCGAACAGCATCGCCATGCCGAGCTCGACGATCGGTGGCTCCAGCGTGCTGAGCGCGGCAAACATCCAGGCGATCGCGCGGGCCCGGGCGTTCGGCTCCGTCGGCAGCAGCCCGGCGTGACGCTCGGCGATATGGAGCACGATCGCGCCGGACTCGAACAGGGCGAGATCGCCGTGCTCGTAGGTCGGAATCTGCCCGAACGGATGCAGCGCGAGATGCGCGGGCGCCTTCATGTCCTCGAATGAAACCAGACGGACGTCGTAAGGCTGCCCCACCTCTTCAAGCGCCCAGCGCACCCGCATGTCGCGGGCCTGTCCGCGGCCGCGGTCGGGTGAGTTTGCGAACGCTGTGATGGTGGGGGGCATCGGGAGGGGCTCCGGGGTTGATCGCGTTTTGCGTTCGGAGGACGAATGGAATGAGTGGATTCCGACAGGTCATTGGGTTTTCGTGGACCCGTAGCCCGCATGAGCGATAGCGATTTGCGGGGCAGCTGCGGGCCCCGGATGTCGCTGTCGCTCATCCGGGCTACAAGAAAATCCCGCGGCCACTGTCGGATCGTTGCCCCCTGCCTCGTCCTTGGAACACTGGCACCCTGCGGCGCGTCCAGCCAAGGCGAAAGGATACACGTTAATGACCTCCATCACGCCGTTTCTCTGGTTCGACAACAACGTGCCGGAGGCCGTCGCCTTCTACAAATCGGTGTTCCCCAACGCCAAGGTTGAGACCGTCAGCGACTTCATGGCGGTGTTCGAGCTCGAAGGCCAGCGCTTCAACGCGCTCAACGGGGGCCCGCAATACAAGTTCAACGAAGCGGTGTCGTTCTTCATCAGCGTAGAGACGCAGGCGGAAGTCGATTATTTCTGGGACAGGCTCACCGCCGACGGCGGCGAGGAGTCCCGCTGCGGCTGGCTCAAGGACAAGTTCGGCCTGTCCTGGCAGGTGATCCCATCAGCGCTCGGCCGCTACCTCGGCGACCCCGACCGCAGCAAGGCGAACCGCGTCATGCAGGCGATGATGCAGATGAGAAAGATTGTGATTGTGGATTTGGATAAGGCGTATGCGGGGTGAACTTGTCGCGGGATGCGTTGCCTAAATCGGCGGTGTCGTCCCGGCGAAGGCCGGAACCCATACCGCGGAATCCATCGATTACGAATGGTCGCTGTACCGGACCTCGAGTCTCCGCCAAACCACTCCGTGGGTTATGGGTCCCGGCCTTCGCCGGGACGACGCCTGAGGGGGCGAGCGCTATCGCAAATTCACGCTACGCCGCGATCCACGCCGCAAGCTTTCGCCACGGCTCCAGCGTCCAATGCCCTGACGCAGCACCCGACGGCGAGGGCAGGACGAAAATCTCCGGCAAACTCTCATCGCGTGGCTGCCGCCCCAGCGCAATCACGCTCGACGGCGTGCCGTAAAACAAGCTCGCCGCCTTCTTGCTCGTGAACGCAATTGCCCTCGGGCGAAACTTTTCGATCTTGGCCCTGAAGCCGGGCACGTCGATTGTCTCAGCCGCGATCTGATGATCCATCCCGGCGCCCGACTTGGAGAGATCGGTGAAGCCGATCCCGAGCTCCAGCAGCGCCGCAAACTCGCTTGGCTGATAGCGCCGCGGCGTGATCCCGGCCTCATGAATCGCGCGCCAGAAGCGGTTGCCGGGATGGGCGTAGTAATGCCCGAGTTGGGCCGAGCGCGTGCTGGCGGCAGTGCCGACGAAGACGAGGCGGAGGTTGGGACGGAGCTGGTCGGGGAGGCGGTGAGGGGATGTATCGGGCACGTCAATTATCCGGGGCTGTAGCCCGCATGAGCGGAGCGATATGCGGGAGGGCAAAGACCCGGATGTCGCTGCGCTCATCCGGGCTACGCTTGCCCGCGCTAGTCCGATTTGCGCGTCACACGCACCGCCCGAGCCGCATCTAACTCATAAACTCCGTCGGTGCAGTGGTCTGTCAAAAGATCGAGGCTGAATGATACCCAAGAGTCTCCAATTGCAGACCATGCTTCGCCGGTAAGTTTGGTTTCGTGGACATTGATACTGCGGAAGCTATCCCACGAAATCCGCGGACTAATCCATCACAGGTCATCTGACCGAACCGCGCTAAAATCGACCAACCCTTGGAAAACCACCAGTCCAAGAGCCGGTACCGCAATCACTTGTCCGGTGTCACTTCCAATGTGATCTCTAACTGCACGGTCTTCCGGATCGATAATGCAGGTGTCGCCACACGCGACAACGATCACGTCCCTTCCGTTGGGATGATCGAGCACAGTGGTGCAATCGAAGATGCCTCCCACGAAATTGCCGATCCATGGATCGGAACCCTTGGGATAGAAGCGGACAACCAAACCTTTCCCGAAATTCGCGCTCACCGTGTCCGGTCAAAGAGATGGCCGGAGGTCCGTACGGTGGTAGTCCTGGTAGTATTTCAGACCGCATGGGCCGTTCGCATTGCGTTTCCAACTTTGGGGGCGACGATCGTCGCCCCCAAAGTTCGCACGGGCCCGCTCACAACACCCGATTGCTCTCCTTCACCTTCTCCGCATCCAGATACAAGTTCTCGCCCATCTCCTTGAACTTCGCGCTCATCTTGGCCATGCCGTCCTCGGCCGTGCCGCTCATCGACATGCCCACGCCGTTCGGATCGTTCAGCGTCGCCGCGTAGTCGCGGACGTCCTGTGTGATCTTCATCGAGCAGAACTTCGGGCCGCACATCGAGCAGAAATGCGCGACCTTGTGGGCTTCCTTCGGCAGGGTCTCGTCGTGGAAGTTCTTGGCGGTCTCGGGGTCGAGGCCGAGGTTGAACTGGTCGCTCCAGCGGAAGTCGAAACGGGCGCGGGAGAGCGCGTCGTCGCGCAGTTGGGCTGCCGGGTGACCCTTGGCGAGATCGGAGGCGTGGGCGGCGATTTTGTAGGTGATGACGCCGACCTTGACGTCGTTGCGATCGGGCAGGCCGAGATGCTCCTTCGGCGTGACGTAGCAGAGCATGGCGCAGCCGAACCAGCCGATCATGGCGGCGCCAATCCCTGAGGTGATGTGGTCATAGCCCGGCGCGATGTCGGTGGTCAGGGGCCCGAGGGTGTAGAACGGCGCTTCGCCGCATTCCTTGAGCTGCTTGTCCATGTTGATCTTGATCTTGTGCATCGGCACGTGGCCGGGGCCTTCGATCATGACCTGGCAGCCCTTGTCCCACGCGATCTTGGTGAGTTCGCCGAGCGTCTCCAGCTCCGCGAACTGCGCGCGGTCGTTGGCATCCGCGATCGAGCCCGGACGCAGGCCGTCGCCGAGCGAGAACGAGACGTCATACTTGCGCATGAGGTCGCAGATCTCGTCGAAATGGGTGTAGAGGAAGCTTTCCTTGTGATGCGCCAGGCACCACTTCGCCATGATCGAGCCGCCGCGCGACACGATGCCGGTGACGCGGTTGGCGGTGAGGTGGATGTATTGCAGGCGCACGCCGGCGTGGATGGTGAAATAGTCGACGCCCTGTTCGCACTGCTCGATCAGCGTGTCCTTGTAGAGCTCCCAGGTCAGCTTGACCGGATCACCGTCGCACTTCTCCAGCGCCTGATAGATCGGAACGGTTCCGATCGGCACCGGCGCGTTGCGCAAAATCCATTCGCGGGTGGTGTGGATGTTGCGCCCTGTCGAGAGGTCCATCACGGTGTCGGCGCCCCAGCGGATCGCCCACACCATCTTCTCGACCTCTTCCTCGACGGATGACGTCACCGCCGAGTTGCCGATATTGGCGTTGATCTTGGTCAGGAAGTTGCGGCCGATGATCATCGGCTCGAGCTCGGCATGGTTGATGTTGCAGGGAATGATGGCGCGTCCCCGTGCGATCTCGCTGCGCACGAACTCCGGGGTGATGAAGGCGGGGACTTGGGCGCCAAAGCTTTCGCCGTCGGCAAGCGCTGCCTCGGCGCGCTCGAGCTGCTCCTTGCGGCCGAGATTTTCACGCGCGGCGACGTAGATCATCTCCTTGGTGATGATGCCGGCGCGGGCGAATTCGAGCTGGGTGATTTTGTGGCCGTCGAGGCCGCGCAGCGGCTGGTGATAGGCCGAGAAGGCACGCGCGGCCTTGTCGGTGGAGACGCTGCCATTGTCCTCCGGCTTGATCTGCCGGCCCTGATATTCCTCGACGCCGCCGCGCTCCAGCACCCAGGCCTTGCGGCCGCGCGCGAGGCCGGCGTTGACATCGATGGTCACGCTCGGGTCGGTGTAGGGACCGGAGGTGTCATAGACGGGCAGGTTCGGCTCGCCGGCGCCTTCAGAGAGGATGATCTCGCGCAGCGGCACGCGCAGGTCAGGCGCGGCGTCGGGCGAGGCGAAGATTTTTCGCGACGAGGGCAGCGGGCCGGTGGTGACGGCGGGGACGGTCTTGTCGGGGTTGGAGCGGATGTTCATGGGATCCTCCGGTTTAATTCGTTGATGTCGCTGTGCGAGAGGCAAATACCGCTGTCATCCCCGCCTAGTGCGCAATTGCGCACGGGAGCGGGGATCCAGTACTCCGAGACGGTGCGGCTGAAGCCGAGAAGCCGCGGCGTACTGGATCGCCCGGTCAAGCCGGGCGATGACAGTGGCGTGCGGGGTGAGAGAGTGAGGCGCATCACGCCGCCTCCGCGGACAGGCCGAGCCATTGCCGCACCCGCGCATCCGGGTCGGCATTTTGCGTGACGTCGGAAACGACGGCGATGGAATCCGCGCCCGCGGCAAAGATCTCCGCGGCGTGCTCGAACTTGATGCCGCCGATCGCGACCAGCGGGATATTGCCGACGCGCTTCTTCCATTCCGTGATCTTCGGAATGCCCTGCGGCTCGAAGCGCATCGACTTCAACGTGGTGAAGAAGATCGGGCCCAGCGCGACATAATCGGGCTCGGCTGCGAGCGCGGTGTCCAGCTCGGCATCGTCGTGGGTGGAGACGCCGAGCGACAGGCCGGCCTCGCGGATGGCAGCGAGGTCTGCGTCGGCAAGATCCTCCTGGCCGAGATGCAGATACTTTGCACCGGCGACGATCGCGGCGCGCCAATAGTCGTTGACGACGAGCTTGGCTTGCGTGCCCGCGGTGATCGCCAGCGCATCGGTGACCATCTGCAGCGACTGGGAGTCGTCGAGGTCCTTTGCGCGCAGCTGGATGGTGCCGACGCCGAGCTTGGTCAGGCGCTCGACCCAGGCGAGGCTGTCGACGACGGGATAAAAGCGATCAGGATACGGCATGCCAGAACGGTGTCCCAACGACAGGGGTGGAAGGGGAGGCGAAATCGCGGGCGTTCATCAGCCCGGCCTCAAAAGCGGTGCGTCCGGCCTCGATCCCGAGGCGGAAGGCGTTGGCCATGGCGACGGGATCGGCGGCCTTTGCGATGGCGGTGTTGAGCAGCACGGCGTCGTAGCCGAGCTCGAGCGCCTGTGCCGCATGCGAGGGCGCACCGATGCCGGCGTCGACCACCAGGGTGATATCAGGCAGCCGCTCGCGCATCAGCTTGAGCGCGTCACGGTTGGTGATGCCTTTCGCGCTGCCGATCGGCGCCGCCCACGGCATCACCACCTTGCAGCCGGCATCGACCAGGCGGTTTGCGACCGAGAGATCCTCGGTGCAGTAGGGGAACACTTCGAAGCCGTCCTTGATCAAAATGGCGGCGGCTTCGACCAGTCCAACGACATCGGGCTGCAGCGTGTCGTTGTCGGCGATGACTTCGAGCTTGATCCAGCTCGTGCCGAATAGTTCGCGCGCGAGCTTGGCCGTCGTCACCGCCTCGCGCACGCTGCGGCAGCCGGCGGTGTTCGGCAGCACGGTGACGTCGAGCTCGCGGATCAGATTCCAGAACGCGTCCCCAGTCTTGCCGCCGGCGGATTCGCGCCGCAGCGACACCGTGACGATGTTCGAGCCCGAGGCGCGGATCGCCGCCTGCATGGTCGCAGGCGAGGGATAGAGCGCGCTGCCGATCAGGAGGCGGGAGGGGAAGGTCTTGCCGTAGAAGGTCACCATGGGGTGTCTCTCCAAATGACACTGTCATCCCCGCCTAGTGCGCAAATTGCGCACGGGGGGCGGGGATCCAGTATTCCAGAGGCGGTGCGGTTAGAACCGAGACGCCGCGGCGTACTGGATCGCCCGGTCAAGCCGGGCGATGACAGCTGAGTGTTCGGCGAGCGCGCCATCATCATCACCCTCCCTGCCGCGGCGTGATGATCTCGATCTCGTCGCCGGGCTTCAGCGCCGTCTCGGCCCAGCGGCTCTTCGGCACGACGTCGTAGTTGAGCGCGATCGCGAAATGGGTGCCCTCGTAGTCGAGCTCGCTGAGCAGCGCGTCGACGCTGGCCGAATTCACCTCGCGCTGCTCGCCGTTCACGATCACGCGCATTGCATCACCTCATTGTCGATCTGGCCGCGCTCGACAAAGCCAAGCGTCAGCTCGGCCAGCGCCGGGGCGATCAGGAAGCCGTGGCGGTAGAGGCCGTTCACGCTGATGGTGCCGTCACGGATGCCGATGCGCGGCAAATTATCGGGAAAGGCGGGCCGCAGGCCGGAGCCGAATTCGACGATGCGGGCCTCGCCGAAGGCGGGATGCACGGCATAGGCCGCACCCAACAGCTCCAGCGCGGAACGCACGCTGACGCCGGTGTCCTCGGCCTCGATCGAGGTCGCGCCCAGCATGAACAGATTGTCCTCGCGCGGGATCACATAGAGCGGCCAGCGCGGATGGATCAGCCGCACCGGGCGCGCGAGCTGCACCTCGGCGGTTTCGATCAGGATCATCTCGCCCTTGACGCCGCGCAAGCCGGGCTGCTCGTCGCGCGCAGAAAGGCCGCGGCAGTCGATCACGATGCCTTTAGGATCAAGTTTTGCGAGTTCGGCCGCGGCGACGTCGCTTTCGAATTTGATGGTGCCGCCGGCGGCGCGGATGCGCTCGTGCAGTTTCGGCAGCACGCGGCGCGGCTCGACATGACCCTCGGTCGGGAAGAACAACGCGTCGCGGAAGCGGCCTTCGAGCGACGGCTCGAGCTCGGCAAGGCCGGCGGCATCGAGCCGGCGATGGCCTTCGGTCATCCGGGCAAAACGCTCGAAGTCGTTGCGCTCGCGCGGGTGGGCAACGACCAGCGAGCCGTTGAAAGGCGTGTCGGGAAATTCGCGCCGCCAGATGTCGAGCGAGCGCAGGCCGAGGCGGCTGATGATGGGTTCGGAAACCTCCGCCTCGCAATAGGGCGCGAGCATGCCGCCGGCCCAATGGCTGGTGGCGTCGGTCATGTCGGCGTCACCGCGCTCGTGCAGGGTGACGGCGTGGCCGGCCTGCGCGAACAGCAAGGCCTGCCAGGCGCCCGCAATGCCTGCGCCGATGATGGATACCGGGGAATCCGGTCGCTTGGTCGTCTGCAACATCCCTGTCCCTTCGCCGGCATGACCCGGATCAGGTTCAAAGGGTCACCGCGGTCCTGGGCGGATTTGCCCATTTAGCGGTATCTCAGCTCCTCCTCGGAGCACCCCTCGGAACGGCTCTAATGTATGCCAGCAGGACTGGGTGGTCAACGCGCTTGGCGGGAACCGGGCTTACCTGGGCGCCTGTGCCCGGGCGTTGCGGACGCGCTGGGCGAGCTTGCGGTGCGGCGCGGCGCCGAATATCGGCTGCGGATTGCCGTTCGGCTCAAGCCAAGGGGAGCCCATATTGGCCTCGCTCGTATTGGCGACCTGCACGGCCTCCTGCCGTTGCCGCTTTGCGGCGTAGTAATAGCCGCCGGCGAAATAACGCACGGCGCGGGCGTGATCGCCATTGGCGGCGTGATAGGCGCCGGCGAGATATTTCACAGCATAGGTGAGATTGGTATTGGGATCGCGCAGGCCGGCGGCGTCGCCGGTGTAGCCGACCCCGCGCGCGGTCGCGAGCTTGATCTGCATCAGCCCGATGGTGCCGCCATGGCCGACCAGGCCGGGCTGATAGCGGCTTTCGCGCATGATGACGCGATGCACCAGCGCCTCCGGCACGCCGTTGGCGCGGGCATGGGCCGCGACCATCTCGGCGTACTCCGCTTGGCCCGCGAATGCGGCCTGTGGCAACGTCAGTCCGGCCGCGAGCAGCGCGGCGACAAGTAAAATTTTCATCAAATGTTCCTCGGCACCGCTCACCTGCGCCCGCTCGCGTTAGGCCCCGCGAACGCGGCGATGATGTGGCGAAACGCCTCCGATTACGTTTTTGCAGCGCAGAGCCGTCATTCGGACGCAAGGCCGGCGTAGGGCTTGTCATGCAGACGAAGCCGTCATTCGCGACAGCGGGCCTGTCTATTCGCGTGTGGGCCCGAAAGCGAGTAAGAGAGCGGCGCAAATCGGGAGAGGTGCCATGACAAAAGCAAACGTGGTGAAGGCACACATCGGCGACATTCCCAGGCAAAATCCCTGTGCGCAATGCGGCGCGCCGATCCCCCAACCTGATTGGATCGAGGCGGGCGACGGACGCATCTCCTATCTTTGGACATGCCGTGCTTGCAATTATCGCTTCGAGGCGGTTGCGATTTTTGATGAGGGAGCCGTCGCGCACCCGCCGCTTGCGGCCTGAGGTTTAGTCTTCGGGCATGATCTTTTCGGAAAACCGCTGCACACTTTGCGCTGGCGCGGCCCTTCGGGTCCGGATCATGGCTTAAGCCGCAAGCTGCGGCTGCTGCCGTACCGGCAATTGCATCCGCACGATCGGCCCATGCGGCTCCGGGTCGTGCAGCGACAGTTCGCCGCCGTGGGCGATCGCGATCGCGCGCGCCGCATGAATTTATCGACGAAATCGTGCGCTGCGAAATGTTCCTGAGTGACTTAGGAACAATTGAACGCAGCCCAGATGCTCGCGCAGCACGCGACGAAATTGCAGCACGCGCGGAACTGGGACTGATCCGAGCTGTTTTCTCCGCACAAGTTTTCTGCTGAAGGAGAGGACAATATGTTGATGAAATCGATCGCGGCCGGTCTTGCCGGTACCGCACTGCTCGCAACCGTTGCGTTCGCGCAAAATCCGACCGCCACCACCGACAAGGCGCCGGCTGCCGCGGCGACGACGACCACCACGACCGCGTCGGGACAGTGGCGTACGTCCAAGATGGACGGCATCAAGGTCTATAACGACGCCAATGAGAACATCGGCTCGATCAACGATCTGCTGATGGACAAGAGCGGTAACATCAAGATCGCCGTGATCGGCGTCGGCGGCTTCCTCGGCCTGGGCGAGCATCTGGTTGCGGTGCCCTTTGAGAAGCTGAAATTCGTCAACGAGGCGGTTGCCTACACCGGCGCTGCCGGGAACAACCCGAACAGCGCAGCCAACCGGCCCGCGGCGACTACCACGACGGGTGCTGCGACCGGCACCGACAACAAGCCCGCGACGACGACGACGGCCACGTCCGCGTCGAAATGGTATCCGGACCACGCCGTGTTCAATGCGAGCAAGGACGAGTTGAAGAACATGCCCGAGTTCAAATACTCGGAGTAACGCGGCTCTGAACGGCTAAACGAAGCGCGCCCGGTTTTTGCCGGGCGCGCTGTCGTGCTCTTCCCAACCTCTCCCCGCAAGCGGGAAGAGGGAGAAGAACTTCAGTGCGTCACCAGCGGGCAGCCGCCCTTGTCGAGCGGACGGAAGGCCTCGTCGCCGGGCACGGTGGCGATCAGCTTGTAGAGGTCCCACTCGCCCTTGGAGTCCTCGGGCTTCTTGACCTCGAACAGATACATGTCGTGGACCATGCGGCCGTCGATGCGGATCTTGCCGTTCTTGGCGAAGAAGTCGTTGACCGGTGTCTTGCGCATCTGCTCCATCACCTTCGGTGCCTCGTCGGTCTTGATGGCGTCGATCGCCTTCAGGTAATGCATGGTCGCGGAATAGAGCCCCGCCTGGATCATGGTCGGCATGTGACCGACCTTCTCGTTGAAGCGCTTGGAGAAGGCGCGCGTCTCCTCGTTGGTGTCCCAGTAGAACGCGTCGGTGATGATCAGGCCTTGCGTCGACTTGATGCCGAGCGAATGAACGTCGGTGATCTCCATGAGCAAGGCGATCATCTTCTGGCCGCCCTCCGTCAGGCCGAACTCGGCCGCCTGTTTCAGCGCATTGGTGGTGTCGCCGCCGGCATTGGCCAGTGCGACCACCTTGGCCTTGGAGGCCTGGGCCTGGAGCAGGAAGGAGGAGAAGTCCGACGAGTTGAGCGGATGGCGGACCTCGCCGAGCACCTTGCCGCCGCTCTCCTTGACGACGTTGGCGGCGTCGCGCTGCAGCGCCATGCCGAAGGCGTAGTCGGCGGTGACGAAGAACCAGGTGTCCTCGCCGCGCTTGACCATCGCCTTGCCGGCGACGTTCGACAGCGCATAGGTGTCGTAGGTCCAGTGCACCGTGTTGGGCGAGCAGGCGACGCCCGTGATATCGGATGAGCCGCCGCCGGAATTGATGTGGATCTTGTTCTTCTCGCGCGTCAACGCCGAGATCGGCAGCGCCACCGACGAGGTCGGCACGTCGAAGATCGCGTCGACCTTGTCGTTGTCGTACCAGTTGCGGGCGATGTTGACGCCGACGTCGGGCTTGTTCTGGTGATCGGCGGAGACCACCTGCACGGGCTTGCCCGCGACTTTGGCGCCGTAATCGGCGACCGCCATCTCCACGGCGGCGAGCGAGCCCTTGCCGGTCGCGTCCGCATAGAGGCTCGACATGTCCGTGAGCACGCCGATCTTGACGACGTCGTCGGAAATCTGCGCCTGGGCGGCGCCTGACGTGGCGGCGAGCGCGAGACCGGCCGCGATCGCGGCGATGAGCTTTTGCATTTTGTTTCTCCCTCAGCGTTGTTGTTTGGGTTTTGTTGCGGGGACCGTTCTAACGACAATCGGTCCCCGGAGCAAAGCCCGAGAATGCGCGAGGAGGGTTGAGAAATAAGCAGGGCGCGGCAGTGTTTTCACCCTCTCCCCGGGAGAAGGAAGAAGCTCACGCGCTGCTGCCCTTGAGCCGTTCGTTGCGCCGGCGCAGGCCTTCCAGGGTGGCGAGCAGGATGACCGAGACCGTCGTCAGGATCACCGCTGCCGCCGTGATGGTCGGGCTGATGTTCTCGCGGATGCCGCTGAACATCTCGCGCGGCAGGGTGCGCTGCTCGGGACCTGCCATGAACAGCACGATCACCACCTCATCGAAGCTGGTCGCGAAGGCGAACAGGGCCCCCGATGCCACGCCGGGCAGGATCAGCGGCAGGATCACGCGGCGGAAGGCGTCAAGCGGCGAGGCACCGAGCGAGGCGGCAGCGCGGGCCAGATTGGTGTCGAAGCTCTGCAGCGTCGCGCCGACCGTGATGACGACGAAGGGCGTCGCCAGCGCGGTGTGGGCCAGGATCAAGCCGAGATAGCTGCCGGTCAATCCGATCGGCGCGAAGAAGAAATAGAGACCGACCGCGGTGATGACCCCGGGCACGACGACCGGCGACAGCACGAAGGCCAGCACGAGCGGCTTGAACCGGCTCTTCCACTGCGCCAGCCCTAACGCCGCCAGCGTGCCGAGCACCATCGACAGCAGGGTCGAGGCGACACCGATGATCATGCTGTTCTTCAGCGAATTCATCCAGCGCGGCGAATTGATGAAGTCGTCGTACCAGCGCAGCGAGAGGCCCGGCAGCGGATAGGTGAGGTACGAGCCCGAGCTGAACGACAGCGGCATGATCGCAAGGATCGGCGCAATCAGGAAGATGAACACCAGCGTGGAGATCACGATGGTCGCGGTCCACGCAATGCGCTGGCTCGGCGTGCGGATGGAGGAATTGTCGCTCAATTCTTCATCCCTCCCGTGACCTGCTGTCCCTGCACCAGCTTTCCGTAGAGGAGCGCGAGCAGAATAGTGGCGAGCAGCAGCACCGCACCCAGTGCCGAAGCAAGGCCCCAATTGGCCGTCTCGGTCGTGTAGAGCGCGATGAAGTAGCTGATCATCTGGTCGGCGGCGCCCCCGACGAGTGCCGGCGTGATGTAATAGCCGAGCGCCAGGATGAAGACGAGCAGGCTTCCCGCGCCGATGCCCGGCAGCGTCTGAGGCAGGTAGATCCGCAGGAAGGCGGTGAGGGGTGGTGCACCGAGCGAGGCGGCGGCACGCATGTAAGCAGGCGAGATCGCCTTCATGCTGCTGTACAGCGGCAGGATCATGAACGGCAGGAGAACGTGGGTCATGGCCACGCAGACACCAAAGCGGTTGTAGATCAGGCGCAACGGCTCGTCGATGATGCCAAGCCAGAGCAGGCTGTCGTTCACGACGCCTTTGCTCTGCAACAGAACGATCCAGGCGCAGGTGCGGACCAGCAGCGACGTCCAGAACGGCAGCAGGACGAAGATCATCAGCAAATTCGACCGGCCGGGCGGCAGCGCGGCCAGCAAGTAGGCGACCGGAAAGCCAAGGATCAGGCACAGCACCGTGACACTGAGGCTGATGAGGAAGGTGCGGACGAAAACGTCGCGGTAGATGGCCTGATCCGGCGGGGCTGCGACGATCGCGCCGTCCACGTTCCGCGTCAGATCGAGCGCCGACAAAAGATAGAAGCCGGTCATGGGACCACTGGCGTCCTTGATCGTGGTCCAGGTGGCGCGTTCGCGCCAGGCCGGGGCGATCTTGCCCAGCGTCTCCCTGGCCGTGCCGGGCTCGGGCGCAGTCTTCAGATTGCGTGCGGTGCTAGTCAGGATCGTGCGGAAGCCGTTCAGTGCGTAGTTGAGCCGCTTGGCCGCAATCGCAATGGTGCCGGAATCGCGCGCCGCCATGATGTCGCCCGCCAGCGCCGCGTAGGCCTTTTCGTCCGGCAGATTCCTGCCGTCCCAACTGGCGAGAGCCGCGATGGTCTGAGGCAGAACCAGACGCACCTCGCGGTCATCGACGGCACGCCACAGCATGCCGGCGATGGGCCCAGCGAAGGTGAAGAGCAGGAAGACGAGAAGCGGCAGAACCAGCGCCAATGCTTTGACCTGGCGTGCTCGCTCCGCCCGCCGCAATCGGCGCTTGAGCGGCACCTCGGTCGGGCCATGGGCGCCGGTCAAGAGCGCATCCGTCATTGGTCTAACCTTGGGTCGAGCTTTGTGGGGACGCTATTTCGCGGCCCATTTGTTGAAGCGCTCGGTCAGGCGGTCGATGTTCTCGAGCCAGAAGGCAACATTGATCTCGACCGCATTCTTGATGTTGTCAGGCGCCGTCGGCAGGTCCTTCAGAACAGCAGGCGCGAGCAGGGCGGCTGCGTCCTTGTTCGAGGTGCCATAAGCAATGTTCTCCGACAGTTTCGACTGGTTCTCAGCCTTGCCGACGAAGTCCAGGAACTTGTAGGCCGCGTCCTTGTTCGGGCTGCCTTTCAGAATCACCCAAGTGTCGAGGGTGAAGAGCGCTCCGTCCCAGACCATGCCAAAATTCTTCTTCTCGTTCTTGTTCGCGGTGTCGATGCGGCCATTGTAGACCGAGGTCATTGCCACCTCGCCGGAGGCGAGCAATTGCGGCGGCTGAGCGCCGGCCTTCCACCAGACGATGTCGCCCTTGATGGTGTCCAGCTTCTTGAACGCGCGCTCGACGCCCTCGTCGGTCGCCAGCACCTTGTAGACGTCCTTTGGCGCGACGCCGTCGGCCATGAGGGCGATCTCCAGCGTGGTCTTCGGCCCCTGACGCAGGGCACGCTTGCCCGGGATCTTCTTGGTGTCGAAGAAGTCGGCCCAGCCCTTCGGGGCCTCCTTCAACTTGTCCTTGTCGTAGCCGAGAACGAAATCGTAGAGGATGGCGCCGACGCCGCAAGGATTGACCGACGGTGGGATATAGGCGGCCTCGCCGCCGATCTTCGAATAGTCGAGCTTTTCGAACAGGCCTTCCTCGCAGCCAACCGCCAGCTCGTCGCTCTCGACCTGGACGACGTCCCAGGTGGCGGCACCACCCTGCACCTTGGCGCGCAACACGCCGACGCCGCCGTCCCAGGACTCGTCATTCAAGGGAACACCGGTCGCTTTCTTGAACGGCTCGAAATAGACCTTCTTCTGGGCATCCTGATAGGCGCCGCCCCACGACACAACGGTGAGGTCACGCGCCTGCGCGACCGTGGCCAGCGTCGCGCTGGCAGTGAATGCCGCGGCGAAACCCAGAATAATCTTGCGCTTCAGCATGGTCTTTGTTCCTTCTTCACGTGACGTTGAGCTTGGTCGGTGCAGGTCCGCCCACCTTGGAGCGATGCTGCATGGTCGGATCAGACGGGATCGAGGGCCAGGCAGTCCTCCGGGCGGAAGGTGATGAACACGTCATCGCCAGGTCTCAGGCTGCCAGCTGTAAGGCTGCCAGCTCTCAGGCTGTCATGTGTCCCCGGCTGAAGCTTGACCATGAACTCCTTGTTGTCGGCGACGTCGAGCACGGCCAGCGCGTGGTCGCCGAGATAGATGGTGTTCTGCACCTTGGCCGGCAGTCGGTTCGGTTCGTCGCTGGAGATGCCATCCGGGATAATGGCGATCCGCTCCGGCCGCACCGACAGCGAGGTCGATGCGCCCGCGCCTGATACGTTGACGGCTCGTGCGGTCACGGCGCCGCCGCCAGCCAGCGCAACTCGGCAATATTCTTTCTCGACCGTCTCGACGGTGCCGGCCAGCACATTGTTCTCGCCGATGAAATGGGCGACGAAGCTGTTCACCGGATGCTCATACAGCGCGGCGGGCCTGTCGATCTGCTGCACGATGCCGTCGTTGAATACGGCGATGCGATCCGACATGGTGAGCGCTTCACTTTGATCGTGGGTGACGTAGACGACGGTGATGCCCATCGTCTCGTGCAGTTGCTTGATCTCCAGTTGCATCTGCTCCCGCAGGCGCTTGTCCAGGGCGCCCAGCGGCTCGTCCATCAGCACGAGTTGCGGATTGAAAACAAGGGCGCGGGCCAGTGCCACGCGCTGCTGTTGACCGCCGGACAGCTGCCCGGGCCGCCGCTGCGCCAGAGTTTCCATCTTGATCATGCGCAATGCCGCTTTGACACGATCCTGCGCTTCGGCCTTGTTCGTGTTGCGAACGGAGAGCGGGAAGGCGATATTCTCCGCAATCGTCAGGTGCGGAAACAGGGCATAGTTCTGGAACACCATGCCGATGTCGCGCTTGTGTGCCGGCACGTTCTTGATCGGTCGGTCCGCGAGGAAGATCTCGCCATGGGTCGGAACCTCGAAACCCGCCAGCATCATCAGGGTGGTCGTCTTGCCCGAGCCCGACGGACCAAGCAGGGTGACGAACTCGCCCTTCCTGATGTCGAGATCGAGGTTTTTCACCACGAGGTGCTCGCCATCATAGGTCTTCTGAATGCCGGAAAAGCGCACCAGCGCCGGCGCAGGCGTAACCATGCCGGCTTCCATGTCATCCTCGCGTTGTCAGCCACAGTGCTGTCAGCACCCCGTCCCCGGGGTGCGAGGAACAGCTTAGCATCGTCCGACCAGATTGCCAGCGGCGCAAGCGACTGCGCGCACGGACCCGTCGGGAAAAGGCGCGCGCTACATCCCCGACAGCTTCGTCACGGATACATTCAGCGAGCCCCCGGCTTCCGCGATCACGCGCAGCGTCTTGGAGTCGAAGGCGATGTCGGCGAGGCTCAGGCTGTCGATCTTCGCCTCGACCTTGATGCCATCCTCGTTCTTCTGATAGTCGGCGATCGCGGCGGCGATCTTCTCGCGTGCGTTGGCGGCAATCGGCTTCAGATCGACCGTCGCTTTCTGCACCAGCGCCTGCTGCATCTGCGGCACCACCGCGCGCGCCGCGGCACCCAGCAGGCCGAAGGCCGCCTCGGATTCCACGGCGAGCTGGATGTCGGCGAGCCGCAGCGTCTGCTGCGCCTGGTCGAGCATCGGCCGGCCCCAGATGTGCACGGTCGCTTCGGCGCCGAGACCAAGCCAGCTCTTCTTCTCCTTGGCGCGCACCAGCAGCGAGATCAGGAGGCGCTCGCCCGACGGGATCACGTTGACGCTCTTGACGGTGACATCGACCGGGCCGGAGCCGTCCTCGGGATAGGTGTGGCCGACCATCTGCGCCGCGATGAGCTTGTTGATCTCGGTGAAGGGCACGTCGATCGGCACGCCAATGTTCACACCGGTGCCGGTCGGCGGCACGATCGAGATCTTGTCGGGGAACGGGCAGTCGGGCTTGGTCGGCGTCGAGATCACGCGCGTCTCGAGCTCGAGGCCAAGCAGCAGCGTCACGTTCTGTGCGTCGACGCGCGGCTGTGCCGCGATGGCGCGGGTCGGCTTCATCTCGAGCCAAAGCGGCGGCAGCGCGGCGGAAGACCCCGAGCCTTGCAGCGGGATCGAGCGGCAGGCCTTGGCCCATTGCAGCTTCGCGTTGTCCCGCAAGGTCGGATCGTTGCGCATGCGTTCGGAAACGGCGTTGATCTGTTCGCCAACGGTCTTGTCGATCAGCGGCTTCACCTGCGCAGGCACGTTGACCTTGGCGCCCGAAATGTTGAGGTTTGTATCGCCAAGATTGACCTGGGCGCCGAGATTGGGCTCGAGATGCCAGTTGGCGGCAAGCTTCGGCCGCGAGGTAACGACGACGTTGCCCTTGATCTCGGCGCTGGCGTTCAAATTCTTGATGTTGACCGCGCCGATCTGTTTCGCGGCATTGCCGCCGAGCACGCTGCCGAGCGCCTCGCCGAGCGCGCCGGTGGCTTTCGACGACAGCGAGCCCGTCACGTTCAGCTTGCCCGTGAGCGGCGTCGAGATCGTCAGCACGTCCTTGTCGCCGGCAGTCGCCATCGGTCCGCGTACCGCCGACCAGCCGATGTCGGCGTTCTCCAGGATTTGCGAAATCGGGTTCTCGGCCTTGCCGGCGAAATTGCGCGGAGCGGCCTTCTCGGCCTGCTCGCGGATCGCCGACAGCGCGATGGCGACCGGCGCCACCACGATCGAGCTCTTCGAGACTGGCGGCAGCGGCGGCAATTGCGCGACCGGCGGCGCGGAATTCGTTGCCCGCGGCGACAGCCAGTCCATCGCCTTCAGGCTGATGAAAAACGACGCCGAGAGCACCGCGACGGCGATCAGGACAGTTTTTAAGTTCAGCGTCAGTCGCATCAATCCCCCAGGCCGCCCCGGGGCAGAAGTCTACAGGGCAGGCAAGGAGGGCGCTAGAGCCCACCGATGGGGTGGAATTGGGGCAAACATATTAACGGCCGCGAACGCACCGTTGCCGCGCATGCGTCATGGCACACCCTAGCTGCGCCTCGGACGGCGCACCGCCCTCACATTGCCGCGATCTCCGCCACCGCAGAAGAAACGGTCGCCGCCATCGGACTCCAATCCTGACACCATCGTCCCGGCGGGCAGGTCGAGCTGCTCCAGCACCTTGCCCGTCTCGGGGTCGATCCGCCTGATGTCGCTGTCCTCGCCTTCCCAGGTGCCGTGCCAGAGCTCGCCGTCGACCCAGGTCACACCGGTGACGAAGCGCTTGCTTTCGATGGTGCGGAGAATTTTTCCCGTCTGGGGATCGACCTGATGGATCTTGCGCTCCCGATACTGTCCGACCCAGAGCGAGCCCTCGGCCCAGGCCAGTCCGGAATCGCCACCGCCGCCGGGTGCCGGGATGGTGGCGAGCACCTTGCCGGTCACAGCGTCGATCTTCTGGATGCGGTCCTCGGCGATCTGGAACAGGTGGCGGCCGTCGAACGCCGTTCCCGCATGCGCGGCGACATCGATGGAGCGGGTGATGTTGCCATCGGCCGGGTCGACCGCGTTCAATCTGTCGCCGGATGCGAACCACATAAGGCTGCCGTCATAGGTGACGCCGTGCACGGCTTCGACGCCTGCATAGGGCCCGTATTCCCTGACGATCTCGGCGGCTGAACGTTTCATCTGCTCGGTCCCTGCGGTGTGAATCCCACTTTACGTCTTCATGAGCGGTCCGGGGAGTAACAAGCCTGTCGGGAAACCCGGCACGGGCGGCGTCATCCAGCGCCGCGCCCGTCCGTGTCCGAAGGACTGCACCTTGTTCGATCGCGCCAGCTCTTCGAGGGCCCGTTGCACGGTGCGCGCGCTCGTTCCCAGCGCCAGCGCGAGCGCCGAACTCGACCAGGGCTCGCCATCAGAGAGGAAGGCGAGCACATTGGCGTGCTTCTCCTCGACGGGCCGTGCGAGGACGAGAACCTGCCGCGTGTTGCGCGGCGTCAGCGCAAAACCTTGCCTGGTCGCGCTGACGTCGGCCAGAGGCTTGAGCTTGGTGCGGAGCCGCCCGATTTCGACGCGCAGCCGGGCGCGATGCGATTCATCGACGTGCCTTGCCTGAAACGCTCCCGTGATCAACGCTTCCCGCGAGACATCGGCCGGCCAGGCCTGCGCCAGGATGCGCGCGAGCGCGAACAGCACCGGCCGCGTTCCGAGCGGCACGAGGATGCCTCGCCTGCGAACCGCGTGATGGAACGTGTCCACCACGAGCGCCTCCGATGTCACGAGGTCCTCGACCTCCTCGAGCAGTAGCGGCCGTTCGTGCCCGCGCGTGATCAAGCGCGCTGCGGGCGTGTCGAGCACGCGGCTCGTGCCTTCGACCTCCGCCGCAAGCGCGGGAATGCCGGCCTGTCGTGCTGCGCTCGCCGCGCGCCCGAGCGCCGCGCGCGCGTCTTTCGTTCGGAGCCGCCGGATGGCGATGCCGGCAATGACGAGCTCGCGGGCGACCTGCGCAGCCGGGGGCAGCGGTGTGGTCTTGATCTCGGCCAGCGTGCGCTCGGCCTCGTCGAGGCGCCCGAGAAGGAGAAGTCTGCGCGCCTCGATGTGACCCGCATGGGCCGCGTTGGCGAGGTCACCGTGGCTTGCGAGCGTCGCCCGCGCGGCCACGAGCGTGTTGGCCGGCCAATTCAGGTCGCGCGAGACGAGTGCGATCTCGGCCTCCGCCACCACGCATCTGGCGCGCGCGACCGCCTCTTTCGGGCCGAAGGCGCGTGCGGCGCTGCGCAGCAACGTCTTCGCCTTGGCGAGATCGCCGAGTTGCGCCATCGCGATGCCGCGCAGCGCCAGCGAAGGTGCATCGTTGCGCAGCGCAACGCGGTTCAGCGCGCCGAGCGGATCGCCGGCTTGGAGCGCGCGCGCCGCGGCCGTGATCAGCGACTCCATTCAAATCCCGCCACACTTGTTACTCCCACCACGCAACCGTCCGGTGCGAGAGATCGTTGACGGCCGACAATGTGCGGCGAGGGGCGAGCGGTTCCGCATCTTGCATAGCGAGATACGGAACGGCCGCCCGGGAAAAGTTGGAGAGCCATGATGACATCAGCTGACAACGCAGGAAATAACGGACAAGCCGCCATGCAAACACCGCCGGTGGTGTCGCCGCAGGACTGGGAGGCCGCCCGTCAGCAACTGCTCGTGAAGGAAAAGGCGCATACCCGTGCCCGCGATGCCCTGGCGGCCGAGCGCCGGCGCATGCCGTGGATGGAAGTGACCAAAACCTATGCGTTCGAGGGGCCCGGCGGCAAGGTCAGTCTGCACGACCTGTTCCAGGACCGGCGGCAGCTGATCGTCTACCGTGCGTTCTTCGAGCCGGGCGTGTTCGGCTGGCCGGATCATGCCTGCCGCGGCTGCTCCATGGTGGCCGACCAGGTCGCGCATGTCGCGCACCTCAATGCCCGCGACACCACGCTGGTGTTCGCCTCGCGCGCACCGCAGGCCGATATCAGCAGGCTGAAGCAGCGGATGGGCTGGACCATGCCATGGGTCACCGTCACCGACAGTTTCGATGCGGATTTCGGCGTCGACGAGTGGCACGGGACCAACGTGTTCTTCCGCGACGGCGACCGGATCTTCCGCACCTATTTCGTCAAGAGCCGGGGCGACGAGCAGATGGGCGGCACCTGGAATTACCTCGACATCACGCCGCTGGGACGGCAGGAGGTCTGGGAGGATTCGCCGAAAGGCTATCCGCAGACGCCGACCTACAAATGGTGGAACTGGCACGACAGCTACACCGAAGGTGCGGCGCCCGACAAGAGATGGGTCGAGATCTCGACCGCGGGCGAGAAGGCTTTTCGCGAGGAGGCGGCTGAAGGACGTGACTAGTCCCGTCAGCGCAATGGCCGGCGCGAGCCGCAACGGTGTGGTGGCCGCGCGCCACCTCGCCAGATGGTTGGGGCTGGCGGCGACGCCGACCTTCGCGATCATGGCCGTACTGACGGCCATGCTTGATGGCCCGGCGGACATGCTGTGTGGCTCCGGACATGGGGCGATGCTCGGCGGGATGGTGCCGATGTATCTGCTGATGAGCGCGTTTCATTCGGCGGCGTGGCTGAGGCTGATCGCAGATCGGCGGGGCCGGTGGCCCTACTGCGAAGCCGCCTGCAAATAGGCAACGATCTTGCCCGCTTCCTCCGCCGAGACGCCGCCATAGGGCTGCATCTTGTTGCCGGAGACGACCTCGTCCGGCTTGAGCATGAAGCGGGTGAGTTTGTCCTGGTCCCAGACGAAGCCGGCTTCCTTCATCGACGAAGAATAGTTGTAGTTCGGCAGCGCGCCGGCCTTGCGTCCGACGATTTTGTTGAGGTTGGGGCCCAGACGATTGTCGCCCTCTTTCACCGAGTGGCAGGTGCGGCAGGAATTGTTGAAGGCTTGCTGGGCTGCATCGTCGCTCCCCGGCTGCTGTGCGCGCGAGGTGGGCACGGTCAGCAGCAGTGCCACGGCGGCAGCGATCGCGCGCAGGCATTTGCCTTGCGGCGTTTGCGGACGTGATTGCATTCGCGCCTCCATCGGGGATCGCGCCGCAGCACGCGCGCGCATCGGTATGCAGAGGGCCAACGAAAACGGCCCCGGTGGGTTCCGGGGCCGTTTGCGTCACAATGTCCTGTCGCTTACCGCGTTGCGGCTCCGAGCTCTGCGCGGCGCTCCGTCATCGGCAGCACGATCACCTTGGTGCCGACGTTGACGCGGGAGTACAGGTCCGCGACATCGTCATTGGTCAGGCGGATGCAGCCGGAGGAGACGTGCTTGCCGATGGTGTCGGGTGCGTTGGTGCCGTGGATGCGGTAGATGGTGCCGCCGAGATACATGGCGCGGGCGCCGAGCGGATTGCCGGGACCGCCGGCCATGTGGCGCGGCAGATAGGGTTGGCGGGCGATCATCTCCGGCGGCGGGGTCCAATCCGGCCACTCCGCCTTCTTGGTCACCGACTGGGTGCCGGACCAGGTGAAACCGTCGCGGCCGACGCCGATGCCGTAGCGCATCGCCTGGCCATTGCCGAGCACGAGATAGAGATAGGTGTTGGGCGTATCGATGATGATGGTGCCCGGCGCCTCACGCGTCGCATAGGAGACGGTCTGGCGGCGGAAGCGGGCCGGCGTTTCGACCGCGTCCTGCTCCTCGGACGGCGCGGCCCGATAGGGCGTCGCTTGATAAGGCTGGTACGGCTGCGGCGCTGCGATCGGCGGCAGCGGCTGGAAGAAGGGGAAGAGCTGCACAGGCGCGGCCTTGGCCGGGCCGGCGAACGCGATCGCGGTGACAGCCACTGCGCCAAACGCAACGGCGCGCGAATAAGTCTTCAACGTCTCCAGATTGATCATCGGTCGCCCCTGTTTGCGCGGTGTTTCTTGGTCACCCGGCACCGTTGCGGTGCTCTGTTGGCTAGATCACTAACGGCAAGAAGTTTCGGGACGTTTGCGCGGAAAACCGAAAACGGTTTCATGGCGGAAAGGATTGTTTCATGACGGTTTCGTGGCTGCGCGGACCCGTTAACGAACAAAACAGCGGCCGACACTTCCATGACGTCACACGCCTGAAATATCCGTGGTTGATGGTCCTAAGCCGAGAATCATAAAAATCTCGGGATTTCCCCATGCGGGTATTAATCGCGACTGACGCCTGGCATCCGCAGGTCAACGGCGTGGTGCGGACGCTGACCTCGCTGGCTGGCGCGGCCAAGGCATTGGATGTCGAGATCGACTTCCTGACGCCGGACGGCTTTCGGTCATGGCCGTTGCCGACCTATCCGGGGCTGCGCATTGCGCTGCCGAGCGGCAGGGAGATTGGGCGGCGGATCGAGAGGGCGGCGCCGGAGGCGCTGCACATCGCGACCGAAGGGCCGATCGGCTGGGCGGCGCGGGCTTATTGCCGTCGCAACCGGCTCGCCTTCACCACCTCCTACACCACGCGCTTTCCCGAATACGTCTCGGTGCGAACCGGCATCCCCGCGAGCGTCGGCTACGCCGTGCTGCGCCACTTCCACGATGCCGCCGCCATGACGATGGTCGCGACGCCCTCGCTGCGGCAGGAGCTGTCCGAGCGCGGTTTCAAGCGGCTCGGCTTCTGGACCCGCGGCGTGAACACCGAGCTGTTTCATCCGGACTCTCCAGCCAAGCTCGATCTGCCCGGGCCGATCTTCATGACGATGGGCCGCGTGGCGGTGGAGAAGAATCTCGAGGCCTTCCTCGCGCTCGACCTGCCCGGCACCAAAGTCGTCATCGGCGACGGCCCGCAGAAGGCCGCCCTTGAAAAGAAATATCCCGACGGGGTCTTCCTCGGCGAGAAGAAGGGCGCTGACCTCACCGCGCACCTTGCCGCCGCTGACGTGTTCGTGTTTCCGAGCCTGACCGACACGTTCGGCGTGGTGCAGCTCGAAGCGCTCGCCTGCGGCACGCCGGTTGCGGCGTTTCCGGTGACGGGACCGAAGGACGTCATCGCAGATCACCCGATCGGCGCGATCGACCATGATCTGCGTGCCGCGTGCCTGCGCGCTCTCACCATGTCGCGCCAGACCTGCCGCAACTTCGCGCTGGAGCGCTCCTGGGAAAACAGCGCGCGCCAATTCGTCGGCAACCTGACCTCACTTCAGCCCAGCCGTGCCTTGCGCGCCTCGCCTCGCATGGCGCGGCGGCCGGTGCGCGGCTGATCCCGTTCGACCACAGCGAGAACCTCATCGATGGCTAAGATCATGAACCTTGACGGCACCCAGCAGCTCGACCTTACCCGTGGCACGGTCGAGCAGGCCTATGACCGCTGGGCGCCGGTCTACGACCTCGTGTTCGGAGGCGTGTTCGCAAAAGGCCGGCAGGCCGCGATCGCGGCCACCAACAAGATCGGCGGCCGGGTGCTCGAGGTCGGCGTCGGCACCGGCATCTCGCTGCCGCTCTACGCGCCGCATCTGCGCATCTTCGGCACCGACATCTCGGAGGCGATGCTCGACAAGGCGCGCCAGCGCGTCGCCGAGGGCGGCCTAGAGAACGTCGAAGGCCTCGCGGTGATGGATGCCGAGAAGCTCGAATTCCCCGACAACTCCTTCGACGTCGTGATGGCGCAATACGTCGTCACCGCCGTGCCGAATCCGGAAGTCGCGCTGGACGAATTCGCCCGCGTGCTGCGCCCGGGCGGGGAGCTGATCATCCTCACCCGCGTCAGCGCCGATACCGGCATGCGCCGCTTCATCGAGCAGAAGCTGCAGCCGGTGGTACGTCCGCTCGGTTTCCGCACCGCCGAGTTCGCCTGGTCGCGTTATGCCAAATGGCTGGCCGGTGCCGACGGCATCGAGCTCGCCGAGCGCCGCCTGATCCCGCCGCTCGGTCATTTCTCGCTGGTGCGATTCCGCAAGATCGACGTCGCCAAGGCGGCTTGATCCAAGCTCACGTAACCCGTGCGTCATCGCGCCGCTGCGCATCGTCACATGACAAAATGATGATGTCACACGGCCTACATCGAATCCCTGTAAATCCTGAACCCGAAAGCATTTGGGGGAGAGCATGATCAAGAACTATCTCGAGCAGCTGCGGATCCAGCGCTGGGACGACCATCGCTACTATCACCACAGCCGCATCAATCAGAGCCTGCACTTCGTCAGCGCGCTGAGCTTCCTGTTCGCCTATGTCTGGCTGTTCGTCGACCCCATGGTCTCCGCGCTGGTGGGCTGGCTGGTCTCGATGACCTCGCGCCAGGCCGGCCACTTCTTCTTCGAGCCGCATGGCTACGACCAGATCAACCAGGCGACGCACGAGCACAAGGAAGAGATCAAGGTCGGCTACAACCTTCGGCGCAAGGTGGTGCTGATGTCGATCTGGGCGCTGTCGCCGGTGGTGCTGTTGGTCGATCCGACTCTGTTCGGACTGTTCACGCCTTGGGCGGGCGCGACCGACTTCATGCGGCAAGTGGCCAAGATCTGGCTCGTCGTCGGCGGCGGCGGTCTCATGTTCCGCACGGTGCACCTGTTCTTCATCCGCGACGTCGAGACCGGTCTCGTCTGGATGACGAAGATCCTGACCGACCCCTTCCACGATTTGATGCTCTACCGCAACGCGCCGCTGGCGCTGATGCGTGGCGAGCTGATGGATCCCGGCCTGCATCTCAAGCCCGAGCACACGCTGGGCCTCATCGGTGAGCCCACGCTCGAAGAGCAGCACGCCTGAGCGCGCCGTTCTCACCAAGGCCTCCGATGTCTGATGGTTGCGTCATGCCCGGGCTCGTCCCGCCTGCGCGGCCGAAGCCGCTTCGGCGAGGCGAAGGCCCGGGCATCCACGTCTTGGAGGTCTTGCGCGGAGACGCGTGGATGGCCGGGCATAGGCGAGCGGAAGCGACGCCGTCCTTCGGACGGCTGTGCCCGGCCATGACGCCGTTGGAGGAACCAGCCTCAGCGCCCGAAGCGCTTGGCCAGCATCTCTTTCAGGATCTGCCGCTTGATGGTCTTGTTGGTGAGGACGCCATCGTGCCACCAGAAGCCGTCGGCCTTCATCTTCTCGGCCGCGCGGACGAAACGCTCGGCGACCTCGGTGAAATCGGCGTCGGTGTAGTTCAGGCTGAAGATCAGCCTGCCGGTGCCGACCCAGCTCAAGGACAGGCCTTCGGCGCGCAGATAATATTGCAGCATCCAGTTGTAGCGGGACGGCGTGGTGTATTTCACCGTCCAGATCGACGAGAAATTTGCAAACCGCACCGGCAGGTCGGCATCGCTCATCATTCGGTTGAGCTTTTGCGCGCGGCCGTTCCAGGTCTCGTCCAGTCCGTCATAGACGGCGCGGAAATTCGGGCTGGCGAGCCGGCTCAGAAACTCATCCATCGCCGTCATGACGTAGGGGTGCGAGTTGAAGGTGCCGCGGGCGAAGCAGACGTCGGCGGGGCGGTCGTCGCGGAAGCGGCGCATCAGCTCGCGTTTGCCGCAGACCACGCCGACCGGCAGGCCGCCGGCGAGGCTCTTGCCGTAGGTCACCATGTCGGCCTTGACGCCAAAGTATTCCTGGGCGCCGCCGGCAGCGAGACGGAAGCCGACGAAGACCTCGTCGAAGATCAGCACGATGCCGCGCTCCGTGCAGACCTCGCGCAGCTGCTTGAGCCATTCGGTGTAGGCCGCGCGGTCGAAATTACCGCCCCGGGAGGAATCGACCAGCGAGGAATCGCCGGGCGCGTTGCCGTTCGGATGCAGGCCCTGCAGTGGATTGACCAGCACGCAGGCGATGTCCTTGCGCGTGCGCAGCACGTGCAGCGTCTTCTCCGACATCTCGGCGAGGGTGTAGGTCTCGTGCGCGGGAATCGGATTGCCGACGCCGGGCTGCACGTCGCCCCACCAGCCGTGATAGGCGCCGGCGAAACGGACCAGATGCGTGCGCCTGGTGTGGTAGCGCGCGAGCCGCACTGCCTGCATCACGGCCTCGGTGCCGGACATATGGAAGGACACTTCGTCGAGGCCCGAGATCTGGCACAGCCGCGCCACGTTCTCGAGGATGACGGGATGGTAGGGTCCGAGTACCGGTCCGAGCGCGTGCGCCCGCTTCTCGGAGCCTTCGATGCACTCCTTGTAGAAGTCGTTGCCGAAGATGTTGACGCCGTAGGACCCCGTGAGGTCGTAGGAGGTGTTGCCGTCGACATCCGTGACGGTGACGCCGCGCGAGGACTCCACGAAGGTCGAGGTGCCCAAATGCTCGCGAACGAGACGCGAGAACTGGAAAGGCACGCGGTAGGTCTCGGTGAAGTGCAGGTCGGAGATCTTTTCCGCCGCTTCCTTCGTCATCGCGCGGCCCTTGGGGTAGCGCTCGGCGTAAAGGCTTGCGAGGCGGAAGAAGCCGTCCCTGCGCAGGCCTGCGATGTTCGCCGGCGCGCCGTCGCAGGCAAAGTAGGCATCGCCTTCGAATTCGTAGAACGGAAGCAGCTTTGCCACCCGGCGCGACATCTTGGAGTGTCCGGCGAGCGAGCGGTGCTTGGCGCGGGACAATTCGATCCGCGCCTTGATCTTCGGGAAGGCGGCGGCAGCAGACGCTGCGGCGGCCACGGACAAAGAAAGAATCGGGAGTGTCGTTTCCATGACAACAAGCGCTAATACTGCGAGCTGACAGATTCATGACAGTCAAAGCCCTCATCGCCTCTTTCACCCAGCAGGAAGACCTCAACTTCCTGTTGACCAACCGCATCCCGCGCGCCGCGTTGACCCGGTTCATGGGCTGGTTCTCCAAGATCGAGAACCCGCTGGTGCGGGACGGCTCCATCGCGCTGTGGAAGCTGTTCTCCGACCTCGATCTGTCGGAGGCACGCAAAACCCATTTCCGGAGCCTGCACGACTGCTTCACCCGGGAGCTCAAGCCGGGCCTGCGGCCCTTTGATCCGGACCCCTCCATTGTCGCGAGTCCGTCCGACGGCATCGTCGGCGCCCATGGCCGGATCGCCGATACCGAGCTGTTCCAGGTCAAGGGCGCGCCGTACTCGCTGCTCGATTTGCTCGGCGATTCCGTGCTGGTCGACCAGCACCGCAACGGGTCCTTCGTCACGCTGCGGCTGACCTCAAGCATGTATCACCGCTTCCACGCGCCTTATGACGCGCATATCGAGCGCGTCACGCTGATCCATGGCGACGTCTGGAACGTCAACCCCATCGCGCTGAAGCGGGTCGAGCGTCTGTTCTGCAAGAACGAGCGCGCGGTGATCCGCACGCATCTATCAACTGGCGAGGCCGTGACGCTGGTGCCGGTCGCCGCGATCCTGGTGGCAAGCATCCGCCTGCACTTCCTCGACATGGTGCTGAATGCGCAGACCAGGGGGCCCGTCAATTTTCCCTGCGACGTCAACGTGAGCAAGGGCGAGGAGCTCGGCTGGTTCGAGCACGGCTCGACCATCATCATTCTCGCGCCCGGCGATTTCACCTTCTGCGACGGCGTCGCCGAAGGCACGCGCATTCGCGCGGGTCAAGCGTTGCTGAGAAAAAACTAGCCTTCAATCTGCCGGGTCGGCCGCCTATATCGTTCGTGGGGACGTTTCTACGACGACGGATCGGATGATGACGCGGGCGCCGGTTATGGCGGCGGGTGGTATTGTGCTGCGGCGAGGTGCGCCGCCGCTGATTGCCGTCGTGCGCCAGCGCAAGCGCAACGAATGGGTTTTGCCCAAGGGCAAGCTCGACGACGGCGAGACGCCGAAGCAAGCTGCGCATCGCGAAGTGCGGGAAGAGACCGGCCACGACGTCGCCATCCACGAATTTTTGGGTACGCTCGTCTATCAGTCCGGTGGCCGCTCCAAGGTCGTGCATTTCTGGCGCATGGAGGCCGGGGGCGGTCCCGTCCGCAAGCTGATGAACGACATCAAGGCGGTCGACTGGCTGCCCCTGGAAGACGCGCTCGCGCGGCTGTCGCGCGAGTATGAGCGCGTGTTCCTGACCCAGGTTGGCCCGATCGCGCTCGCGGCTGCGGGGCTTGCATCTTCGCCTGCGCCCGAGCCGCCACCGCTGGCGACCGACGATGTCGATGCGGCTTTGCAGACACTGACACCGGCTGAAGCAGCCTCGGTGGGCGAGTTGCGGCACGGTCTGTTGCAGAAGATGAAAGCCTGGCTACGCGGAGAGGCGTGAGTTTTCTTCACCTCGCCCCGCGTTGACGGTGCACCCTCGCCCCTTGTGGGAGAGGGTGGCTCGCCGCGAAGCGGCGAGGCGGGTGAGGGGTCTCTCTCCACGCGTGAAGCTGTCGATGAGTTTTCGCCGATAGAACCCCTCATCCGGCGCTTCGCGCCACCTTCTCCCACAAGGGGAGAAGGAAGAAAGTCACCGCCGCTCCTTCTCCTTCGGAACTGGCGCTGGCCGTCGCGGCGCTGCGGGGCGTTGTGCGGCGGGGAGGCGCTGCTGGAATCCGCCCGGGCGTTGCAGGCCCGGCTGTTGAGCAGCGGGCGGCTGGCCGGGTTGCATGCCGGTGCGCGGCAGTTGCGGCTGCGGACCGGGCTGCTGTTGCGTTCCGCCCGGCTGCGGCGGCGCGACTCCGCCGGGCTGCGTCGGACTCTGTCCACCGCGTCGCGGCCGGGTTTGCGGGGTGCCGTCAGGCTGCGTGCCTTGACCGGCGCGCGGTGGGCCTGCCGGACGTCCCGCGCCTTGTTTCTGGCCTTGTTGCTGCTGACCCTGACCTACGCGCGGCGTACCGGGCTGCACGGCGCCACCTTGGCCCGGCGCTTGGCCCTGCCGCTGCGGCTGTTGCGGCTGTTGTCCTGGCGCCGTGTTCGGCCGCAATTGTTGCTGTTGCGGCGGCTGGAACGGCCGCGGAATGCGCGGGCTCGCGGTCGGATTGGCGCGGCGGAAGTCGCGCTGCTCGGTGACGATCTGCCGGCCCGTGGTTTGCGCCAGATGCACCTGGCTGACGAAGCCGCGGTCGCGCGCGATCTGCTGTGCGGGAATCGTGATCGGCACCGCGGCAAAGCGCATGACGCCGGCCGCGGCTGCGCCCGGCCGGATCGCAAAACCGCTCGCGCCTTGCGTCAGCGCGCCGAGCCGGGTCCCACTTGTGCGGTCGTCGACGTCGATGTGTCCGACCCGGCCATCGGCGTCGGGATAGAGCTTGATGTTGACGTTGTTGGTCTTGTTCGCGGCCGCGCCTTCCGGCACCTCGACCACGCCCGTGGTGCCGCGGATGCCGAGCGTGGCCGTCGGCGTCGTGATCTTCATGTCGCCGGTCTTTGCCACCGCCGCCGCGACGAAGGCGACCGTGCCCTTGCCGATGTCGAAGATGCCTGCGTTGTGCTTGCCGCCGTCCTCATAGACGTAAGTGTCGATGGTGATCTTCGTGCTGGCGGAGAGGTTGAACGTGGTCGCGTCGTCGAAGGTGATGCCGAGCGATGAGTTCGACGAAGTCTGCACGACGTCGTTGAGATAGATGTCGTCGCGCACGCGCAGCGGATAGGAATTTTTGTCGCGGATCACGGTCGCGATGCCCGTCACCGTCGCAACGTTGCCGATCGGCTCGACGGCAGCGGGCTGCGCCTCGGTCGCGGGAGCGGGTGAAGCCGATGGCGTCGGCGAAGGGGCGGGCGACGGTTGCGCTTCTGGCTGCGCCTGCGCAAGCTCGATCGCATCGAATCCGAACGCAACGCTCGCGCCGGCCGGCGGCGACGCCAGCAGCACAAGCGCGAACATGAAGCGGCGCCAGGCCACGGTAAGAGTCACGAAGAATCCCGGTGAGAGATCGACCGATATCAGCCGCGTACAGCTGAACGGCGGATGAATGTCTATCGCACGGAGGCGGTGAACGTTCAAACGGTACGCGATGCTAGCTTGCGGCCAAGCCTCTCCACCGTCATGGCCGGGCTTGCCCCGGCAATCCACGCCTTGAAGCGCGGGACTAAGAACGCGGATGCCCGGGCCTTCGCCTCGCCGAAGCGGCTTCGGCCGCGCAGGCGGGACAAGCCCGGGCATGACGAAGAATGTGCATGTGTTGGAGACGACGCCTGCGGCGTCAGCTCACGCGCTTCCAGGTCTGGCCGCCGCAGAACATGCCGCCGAAGGCGCAGCCCTGCACGCGCATTGCATTCGGGCCCTTTATCGCGATCGTCGAGTCGTAATTGCGGCCGGAGTCGGGATCGTGGATACGGCCGCTCCACTTCGCGCCGTCGGGCTTCATGTTGATCAGGATGCGCTCGTTGGTCTTTGCGGCGTAGCCGCAGAGATTGACGCCGCACTGTTCGACGCGGACATTGCCCTTGTTCTCTTCGGTGGCCCAGACGCCGATCGGTGTGTTGGCAACCGCGACAGGCACGGCGGGCACCGGGGCCGGAGCAACCGCGACCGGCGCGGGCGCAGGAGCGGGAGCCGCAACGGGCGCGGTCTGCGTCGTGGCGTCGTAACCGACGGACGGAACAGCGGCAACCGTCGTGCTCGGTGCCGCGATAGCCGGCGCTGCCGGCGCAGTCGCCTGCACCGGGGGCTGCTGCACGGGATGCTGCTGCACCGGAGCCGGCGCGGGCTGCGCGGTCGTGGCAGGAGCCGGCGTGGTGTCGACGTCATCATCTTTGGAGCCAAGACCCTTGAGGTTGATGTTGTTCAGCTTGATCGGCTTGTCCGAGAGGCCCGGCGCGACGATGGTCACGCAATTGAGCGAGGCGCAGTTGCGTGGCGTCTCGATGCGGATGTTCTGGCCTTCGATCTGGAACGAGATCGCATTGCCGGCATGCGCGGCGGCGGTGGACGCGAGGAAGAGGGCGGTGGCGGCGATGGTGAGCTTGTTCATGACAACCTCCGAAGATGTGTGGTCCCGATGGGACTGAAGTCGCGGGTGGATGAAGCGTGGTTCGACCCTACGCCGGGCTGGCCGGACGTTCTGTGATAGACGTCACAACGGCTCGCCGCGGCTGGGTGACGCAGCGCACATTCGGTCGCGATTCCATTTGCGTAACGTCGTCGCCACACAGAGGGAGGCGCCGATGATGCGGCTTGTGACTTCGCTTGGCACATTGATCGCGCTGCTGGCGATTGCGCCCGCAGCCGAGGCCGGGTCTTACGCGTTCTCGATTGGCGGTCATCGATTTCAGGTCGAGGCGCCCAGGAATTGCCGATCGGCTTCCTGTGTCTCGGTTTCCTCCCATCGCAGCTTTCGGCCTGACGTCGACACGACGCCAGCCCCTGCGCCGGTGCTTCCGCCGCCGCAGCCGCTCTATCCCGTGGCTCCGGTCAGGCCAGCGCAAGCGATTGCGGTCGCGCCTGCGACGGCGCAGACGGCTCCTATCCTTGCCTCAACGACCTCGCAGCCAATTGTCCTGCCGCAGGCGCCAAGCTCCAATCCGCCACGGGTGGAGCTACCGCAGACGGATCCGCCGAAGACCGTCGCGCTCGATCCGCCGCGCATGGAGGCACTCGTCGTCGCGCCAAGGCCGCAGCTCGAGCAGGCCGTGACGAGCCCTGAGCGCGGCGACGACGAACTCTCCTATTTGCCGCTCGGCGAATGGGAGAGCGCAGGCGCCAAGGGCACGGTCCGCATCGAACGCTGCGGTCCTGCACTGTGCGGCTTCGCGCTGACTGAAGCATCGACCAGGGGCGAGAGCGTGCTCGTCAACATGAAGCCGAAAACGCACGACGTCTGGACCGGCAACATCTACAGCCGCTCCAGCGGCAGTACCTATTATGCGAGGATGACGCTGAAGAGCTCCGGCAAGCTTCACGTCGAAGCCTGCGCACTGGGCCATTTCTGGTGTTCCGGCAACGACTGGACGCGAGCCGAAGAGCGGCCGGAGAAGCTGATCACGACGTCGCGGCAGTGGAGCGCGCGGTCGTAAGGGAAGCGTTCGATACCTCCGGCTGAAGCCGCTAGATCATGCCTAGCACGATGGCACCGACAAAGGCCATGGCGAGGTACGCGGTGATAACGCTCAGTCTCCCGGCGAACGTCATGAGGTCGCTCCCGCTGTCGCGCCGCCTTGCGCGAGAGGATCATGGTTAACAGAGAGTCTCTTTTCGAAAAAGTCAGCCTTGCTGTCGCTCGTTCACCGGCAGCGCTCCTGCTGGCGCCGGCCGACATGGTTAAAGAACACTGAAATCAACACGTTGAAGAGTCTTTAAGTAAATTCACCGAACGTGCGTGCATGACGCGCGGAGTTCGTTTGTATCTCGTCGGCTCCATCGTCCTTGTTTCGTTAGCGGGTTGCGGACGCGGCGTCTTCCAGGCCGAACGTGAACCGTGGCGGGCCGAGGCCGAAGCCGCATGCCTGAAATCAGGCGCGGTGAAAGAAGGGCCGGATCTCGTCCGCATCGACCCGATTTCCGGGCCGGGCATGTGCGGCGCGGAGTTTCCGCTCAAGGTCGCCGCCCTCGGCGAAGCCTCGAGCAGCTACGGCTTCGCCGATGAGGAATTGCGTCCGCCCGGGAGCATCGGCAACCAGCCGCGCTGGCCGGTGACGCAGCCCCGATCGAATTACCCGCAAAGCCAGAACTATCCGCAACGCTCGAACTATCCCGAGAGCGCGGTGCGGCAGCCTTCCGGCTATGGCGCTTCGCCTGGCCCGATGCCGTTGAATGCGCCCGGCGTGGCGCAGCAGGAGGACGAGATCGATTTGCCGCCCGAGGGCACCGATGCCGCGGGCGCGTCGCGCTACATGAATGCGCCGAGCTATCCAGCGCGGCCGGCGCCGTACTCGCAGGCGCCCGCGCAGCAACCGCTGCCGCGTCTTGGTCCGGCACGGGGCGATCCCGTCACCGCCGTCGGCCCTGTTGCGATCAAGCCGGTTGCCACGCTGGCCTGTCCGATCGTATCCGAGCTCGACCGCTGGCTCGCCGACACCGTGCAGCCCTCGGCGATGCGTTGGTTCGGCACCCGCGTCGCGGAGATCAAGCAGATCTCCGCCTATTCCTGCCGCGGCATGAACGGCAATTCGCATGCCCATATTTCCGAGCACGCCTTCGGCAATGCGCTCGACATCGCCGCCTTCGTGCTCGCCGACGGCCGCCGCGTCACCGTGAAGGATGGCTGGCGCGGCATGCCGGAAGAGCAGGGATTCCTGCGCGACGTGCAGTCGGGCGCGTGCGTGCATTTCACCACGGTGCTGGCGCCGGGCTCGAACGTCTATCATTACGATCACATCCACGTCGATCTGATGCGCCGCGCCAGCCGCCGGCTGATCTGCCAGCCCGCCGCCGTCTCCGGCGAAGAGGTCGCCGGGCGCGCGGGCGGGCACAATCCCTATGCGAATGCACGCGATCCCTCCGTGACCGGCTCGCTGGGTACGCGCAAGAGCATGGCGCGAAAGCACGAAGAGGACGAGTACGCCGATGATTGAGGATTGCGCGTGGCCCGTAGCCTGGATTACGGGCGGCGCAATCCAGGCAAGGCGTTCCCGCATTCCGCTTCGCTCCATGCGGGCTACGACCCCATGCCGGCCCGCCTCGCGCTGAGCCCTGCCTGTTCAGGCGACGCCGCGTCTTTGGCAGAGCGCATCTCGGGCGCAAAAATTTGCGCACGCGCAAATCTTGCCTAAGCCATTGAAATCATCAATACAATCCTGCCGTGACGGGCTTTTCCCGCAGTTGGCACGGTCGCTGCAATGAGGAGGCCGCCACGAAGCGGCGCTGCCGGCGCCGTGAGCCAGCGGATCCCGTCATGCAGATGCCTGTCAGCCCTCCTTATTCGGATCTCGAACAGCGCGTGCTGTCGCGCATCACGGAGGAGCGCTGGCTTGAACTGGCATCCGAGCTGATCCGCACCGGTCAGCCCCGTTCCGGCAATCCGCTGGATCCCGATTTGCCGCCCGCCGAGGAAGAGGCGATCTCGATGCTGGTCGCGGGCAAGCTCGAAGCGCTTGGCATGGAGGTCACCAAGCACAGCGCGCAGCCGCACCGGCCGAACGTGCTGGGCGTGCTCAAGGGACGGGACGGCGCCCCCTCGCTCATTCTCAACGACCATCTCGACACCTATCCGGCCGTCGAGCCCGAGAAATGGCACATGACGGATTTCGATCCGTTCAAGGCGACGCGCCACGGCGATCTGCTCTATGCGCGCGGCACGTCCGACACGCGCGGAAACCTGGCGGCATCCTTGCTCGCCGTGCAGGCGCTGACCGAAGCGGGCGTGAAGTTCGATGGCACCTTGATGTGCTGCTACACCGTCGATGAGGAGCGGAACGGCACCGAAGGCTCCATCTACATGCTCAACAAGATTGGCCTGACCGCCGACTACGAGATCACCGCCGAGCCGACCGCCTGGGGCGACGTCAACACGGACTGGGGCATGAACCTGTCGGTGGCCAATTCCGGCCACTGCCTGATCGAGCTCACCGTTCACGGCATCAAGTCGCACATCTGGCGACCGGACATCAGCGTCAACGCCATCATGGAAGCGGCAAAGCTGTTGCCGAGGTTGAAGGACATGGCGTTCACCCATGTCCCCAGCAAGTTCATGGGGCATACGCCGCCCTGCTGCGCCGTGGTGCGGATTCGGTCCGGCCTGCCCGGCGAGATGCAGTTCTCTCCGGATGCCTGCACCATCACGCTCGCCGTGGTCGGCATCGTGCCGGGCATGACGCTATCGAGCGTGATTGCGGACATCGAGCGTCTCGGACGGGACACTTTTGCGGGCGTGAACGACGTCAAGGTCGAGGTGCGCCAGGTGCCGGGCTCGCTGTTCGTCAACGCGACCGAACCGGTGCCGGTCGAGGAGGAGCCCTGCCGCTCCTTGCGCGCGGTTTACCGGCGTCTGATGGGCCGCGAGCCCGGGGTCAACCGCAAGAATGCCTTCAACGACACGATCCGCTTCCGCGAAGCCGGAATCAATGCGGTGACGTTCGGTCCCGGAGAAGACGGTTGGGCCGTCGACAACGAGAACATCTCGATCACCAAGTCGGTGATGGCGACGCGGATCTACGCGCTGACCATCATGCAGATCCTGGGAGTGCGGACATGAGCGTCGAGGCGACCCACATGACGATTCCAATCTCGCCGGATCGCACCCGACGCGGCAGCTTCCGGCTGCGGCTTCCGAAGGTCTCGCGATCGGTGCTGCTCTCGACGCTGACCGTGGCCGTGCTGCTGGCCGGCTGGGCCATCGTCACGGAGATGGGCTGGGCCAACGAGCTGTTCCTGCCGAAGCCGCAGGCGGTCTGGGCCGCGTTCGTCAAGACGATGACGAAGGGATATCAGGGCGCGACCCTGCTTCAGCATCTCGGCGCAAGCCTCTATCGCATCCTCACGGCCTTCACGCTGGCCTGCCTGATCGGCATCCCGCTCGGCGTCCTCATGGGCGTGTCGCGCAACGCGCGCGCGCTGCTCAATCCGCTGATCGAGTTCTACCGGCCACTGCCGCCGCTCGGACTTTATACGCTGCTGGTGATGTGGCTCGGCATCGGTGAGAGCTCGAAGCTGTCGCTGCTGTTTCTTGCCGGCTTGCCGGGCATCGTCATCTCGACCATCCAGGCCGTCACCAGCGTGGACCCGGTCTATGTGCGCGCCGCCCAGTCGCTCGGCGCGACCCGGCGCCATTTGCTGTTTCACGTCTATTTGCCGGCGGCGGGACCGCTGATTCTGGCCGGCATGCGCATCTCGCTTGGATTCACCTACACCGTTCTCGTCGCCGCCGAAATCGTCGCGGCCTCCGCCGGCATCGGCTGGATGATCTGGGACGCGGCAAAATTCCTGCTCTCCGACGTCGTGATCATGGGGCTGATCGTCCTCGGTCTCACCGGCGTCGTGCTCGACCTCTTTATGCGCGGCATCGCGAAACTGTTGATGCCGTGGGCCTGAATCCAATTCTGATCGTAGGGGAGACCTCCATGAAGAGACTGATTGCGACGCTCGCGGTAACCACGTTGGCGCTCACGGCCGCAGTCCGCGCCGAGGACAAGCCGGCGAAGGTGACCGTCGGCTATCTGAACCTGGTGAATGCGCAACTGGTCACCAAGCATCTTGGCCTGCTCGCCAAGGAGATGCCGGGCGTCGACATCAAATACGTCAAGATCGGCGGCGGCGGCGACATGCTGCGCGCGATCGCCGGCAGCGACGTCGACTTCGGCGGCCTCGGCAACCCGCCGACCGCGATCGGCGCGACGCGCTCCCTGCCGATCAAGGGCATCCTGGTGATCAACATGCTCGACTACGTCGAGTCGATGGTGGTCCGCGCCGACAAGAACATCACCTCGCTCAAGGACCTCAAGGGCAAGACGGTGGCGGCGCCGTTCGGCTCCACGACGCACTACCTCCTGCTCCAGGCGCTCAAGGAGGAGGGTGTCGATCCCGCCTCGATGAAGATTCTGGACCTCGCGCCGTCGGACATCGCGGCGGCCTGGCTTCGCGGCGACATCGACGCGGCCTGGTTCTGGGAGCCGAATCTCGGCAAGGCCGTGAAGAACGGCGGCAAGATCCTCGTCACCTCGGGCGAGATGGCCAAGCGCGGCTACCCGACCTGGGACATCGGCGTCGTCATGAATGCGTTCGCGGAGAAGTATCCGTCCTACGTCGACAAGTTCATCAAGGCCGAATGCGAAGGCATCGATTTCTGGCTGAAGAACCCGGAGAAGACCGCGGAGATCATCGCGGAAGAGCTTTCGCTGCCCATCGAGGATGCGCAGCGAATGATGAAGGGCACCGGGATGATCCCCTGCAACAAGCAGCTCACGGAGGAGTATCTCGGCACGTCCGCGAAAAAGGGCAAGTTCGTCGACACGCTGATCTCGACCGCCGATTTCCTGGTGAAGCAGGAGCGCTTGCCGAAGCTGCTGCCGCGCGCCGACTTCGAAGCCTTCATCCAGCCCGCCTATCTGGAGAAGGTGATCGGCCGCTAGGATCGGTGCCGGCGGGCTTGTCCCGCCGGCGCATTGCCAATCCCCGCACGTACGTGACCGACATGAATATCGCACCTCGCCACCTCCGCGCCGCCTATCGCCGCGGTGAGCTCAAGCCGTCCGATGTCGCCGCGCATGTGCTTTCGCGCCTTGACGACGCCGACCAGAGCGGCGTTTGGATCTCGACGGCAAATCCCGAAAGCGTCATGGCAAGGGCGTGCGCGCTCGATGCCCGCATTGGCGAGATCGGCGAGCTGCCGCTCTACGGCCTCGTGTTCTCGGTCAAGGACTGTATCGACGTGGCCGGCGAGCGGACCACCTCGGCCTGCCCGGAATTCGCCTACACCGCGAAAGACACGAGCCCGGTTGTTGCCGACGCCATCGCCGCCGGCGCGATCTATCTCGGCAAAACCAATATGGATCAGTTCGCGACCGGCCTCGTCGGCGTGCGCTCGCCCTATGGCATCGCCCGCAACCCGCACAACCCCGACTACATCCCCGGCGGCTCCAGCTCGGGCGCAGCGGTATCGGTCGCGACGGGCACCTCGTCCTTTGCGTTCGGCACCGATACCGGCGGATCGGGCAGGGTGCCGGCGTCCTATTGTGGCGTGACCGGCTTCAAGCCGGCGCCCGGCGCCTTCAGTCAGCGCGGCATGGTCTACGCGTGCCGTAGTTTCGATACCATCTCGCTCTACACGCGCGATCCCCGCGATGGCCACGAGATCTATCGCGTGTTGGCGCGGCGCGACGTCGAGGACTGTTTTTCACCGGTGGATTCCGCCGGATGGACGGAGCAGGCATCTCCGGCGCGGCCGCTCAACATCGCAACGCCGCGTCCGGATCAGCTCAGGTTCTTCGGCAATGCGGAGACGGAGGCGCTGTTCGGCGATGGACTCCGCAAGCTGCGGCAGCTCGATCTGTCGGTCGCATTGGTCGATTTCGCGCCGTTCATTTCGGTCAACGATTTGATGTTTTTCGGACCTTTCCTCGCCGAGCGGGACGTCTCGGTCGGCGCATTCCTCGACGCCAACCCGGAGGCGGGCGTGAAGATCGTGCGCGACCTCGTCATCGGCAGCCGCAAGTTCACGGCGGCCGACGCCTATCGTGCGCTCTACAAGGTCAAGGAGGTCCAGCGGTCGCTGCGCGATTTCTGGCAAGTTCATGATGCGCTGGTCGTGCCGACGGTCGGCACCGTGCTGAGCATCGACGACGTCGCGCGCGATCCGCTGACGGCCAACTTCAACAACGGCTATTACACCAACTACGCCAACCCGCTTGGGCTGGCCGCCATCGCCGTTCCGAACGCCGTCACCGCAGCCGGCGTGCCCTATGGCATCACGTTCCTGGCGCCGGCCGGCCGGGAGCGCCTGCTCACCGATCTGGCTTGCGCTTTCATGGGGGCTTCGGCCGAGCCAGAACATCTGCGCCGCGTTGCAATCCGAGCGGAGACCTCCTAGCCTTCGAGCCGTCACTCGAAGGGAGACCGATCGTGGGGCGCAGCGATGCGCATGAGGTGGCCGATCCAGCTGAGCCGCGCGCCGACCTGCCACGGCCCGGGACCGGACGTTATGTGCTGAAGGCATTGGACAAGCCCGATCTGGAGCTGGTGATGCGAACCGGCAGGCTCGCGACCTACCAGAACCGCGAATATCTGCTGCGGGAGGGCGAGCCCGCAAACGGCATCCACATCATCCTGAACGGGATCGTCGAAAGCACCCATGCCGGCACGCAGGGGCGCGAACTGATGCTGTCGACCTGGGAGGCCGGCGACTTCGTCGGCGCGCCCTATATCCTCGGCGATCACCGCCACAGCTGGTCGGCCCGCGCGCTCGGGCGCGTCGAAGCACTGCATCTCGACCAGGATGCGGTCCGCCGGTTGATCGCGCAGTCGCCGCCGTTCGCAGTCGCGCTGATCGAGTGCCTCGGCTTCAAGGGCGAGACCTATTCGATGCTGGCGCAGACGCTGGCCGGGCAGAAGGCGGCGGAACGGTTGGTGCTGCTGCTGGTCAAGCTGTGCGAGAACGCGGCCCAGGACGAGAGCGGCCCGATATCGCTCGGCCGCATCACGCAGGCCAATCTCGCGCGCATGATCGGCGCGACGCGCCAGTCGATCAGCCTGATCCTCAGCCGCCTCCAGGACGACGGCATCATCTGGACCGGCCCGACCAAGATGGTCGTCAACGATCTCGCCGCGCTCCGCAAGCAGGTAGCAGTAGGCGTGGACCAGTAGGGTCAGCTTACCGACGCAACGGAAGTCTCCGCCTTGAGCATGATGGGCGCTTGTGACCGGAGCGCACATGCTGCTTGTAATCTTCGATAGTCCTTTAGCGCACAGGGACTGCGCGGCTCGTCTGACATCAGCTTTGGGCCAGCAAACGCACTAGCTTCAACCGAACTGGAACAATCTCCAAGCGATCCGGTTGAAGTTTGTTATGGCCAATCTGGGACAGGCACGGATTAGTCCTGGAGAAGCGTGTTGTTTATCAGGAAAGGTGCTTCACATGGATGACGAACGAAAATCGTCAAAAGCTGGGGAACGCGCCGCTGAAGGCCTGCGCGAGGCGGCTGCTAAGGACGAAGCGAAAAACGAGAGCAAGACGGGACACGATTTAGCGAAGGGCGCTGACCGCTTCGAAGAACGCTCCAAAAGCTCGGATGGAAGAAGCGCGGAAGAGAAACAAAAAGGGTGAATGTCTACAGCAGATCCGGCGCTGCGTTTCAGTGGAAGAAAGCAGGCGAACTTGGAGCCGATAGCATCGAGGTTGTGCCGACGACAATCCATCCCGGTAACAGCCACCTGACGCTTGTGCTGCGGACTGTCACGGAAGCGTCGACTAGCTCGAACTCGTCGCACTGACTTAGATCTCCCAGGGCGCGAGGTTGTCCCAGCTGCTATCATCTGTGCAAACTGCGAGCATGGCAGCTGTGAACCACACCTCCCTGAGAAGCCGCGTCCGTCGCCTCTACGAGGGTACAACGCCCAGCGCCGTTGGTTTCCGCTATGCTTTGCTCGCGTTTGATGTTGTGACCATACTGTTCATCATCGGGACGTCGTTCCTGCACCCCAGTGAGATCATCGAAACCTTCGACCTGCTATTCGGCGCAATGATATTGGCCGATTTTTCAGCACGGCTACTCGCCGACCGGCATCCGCTTCGAAAGTTCGGCCGCCTCTCGACATGGGCTGACATGGTCGCCATCGTTTCATTCCTGGCGCCCCTCGCTGGCGAGGCTGGCGGCTTTCTGCGGATTTTGCGGACACTGGGACTGCTTCGTGACTACCAGATGCTCGCCAGGTTGCGCATGGATTCCTCATTCTTCCGTCGCAACGAGGAGGTCATCTTTGCCGTCACCAATCTTGCGGTTTTCATATTTGTCATGACGGGGATAGTCTACGAGACCCAGAAGTTTCGTAACGATCAGATTCGGAATTATGCTGACGCGCTGTATTTCACTGTGACCGCGCTGACGACGACTGGCTTTGGCGATATCACCCTGCCAGGCACAATAGGTCGTTTGATAACCGTCGTGATCATGATTTTCGGCGTAACCCTGTTCTTCAATCTTGCGCGCGCATTGTTGAGTCCGAACAAGGTCAGATTTCCTTGCCCAACTTGCGGACTGCAGCGGCATGAGAGCGATGCCGTGCATTGCAAAGCATGCGGCGCTGTTCTCAATATTCCCGATGAAGGTTTGGCGTAGCTGTTGCTACCTCGGCGATCGAAACGTATTGCCATCATCAGAATCTGTGCCCAAGCGGCCATTCGACCATGGCCTCTTTCTAGGCGCTCGCAGCCATCGCAATCGTTGCCGTGGTAACGGCCGGCCTTGTCTAGCGCCCCGTAGAAATCATTTCAGGCTTCGACGCTGCCGGCACCAGCCCCATGCAGCACTGCACCTCGGCCGGGACATTGTAGGTCCGCATGATGTGGCGGCTGTCGCGCAAGCCGGATGCCTCACGCTGCACCACCAACATCCAGAGCGCGTGGCCGGCTTCCATCACCAGCTTGCGTCGGGCCGGCTGCATCGCGGCCGGCACCTCGGGGAGGGCATGGGCGGCGTCGAACTCGCGCAGGCGCGCCAGCGCCTGTTCGAGCGTGCGGCCCATCCGTCCGAGTGCGGAGGCCTGTTCCTGGACAATCTCGTAATGGAGGATATCGACGGGCGGGCGGAGATCACGGGACATGAGCCCGAATATAATGCCGCCGGAGCGGCCTGCAACGCAGGCCCGCCTTGCCGCTACTTCGCCCCGTACGCCGCGAGGAACATCCGCGTCGCGCTGTCGACGACTTCGCTCATGCGCTCTTCCGACGGTGCGGGCGCGGCCTGGAAGACGAAGGGCAGGAACAGCGAGGCCTTGCACAGTTCCATGAATTGCGACGCCGCCAGATCGCAATCGTCGATATCGAGATCGCCGGCGGCGGCCTGGGCTTTGAGATAGTCGGAGAGGCGGTTGATCGACTTGTCCAGCACCCGCGCATAGTAGCGGCGGCCGAGATCGGGCATGCGCTCGGCGATCGCCATCACGGTGCGGATCGCCGATCCGCCGCCGGGCCGGCACAGCAGACGGTTGTAGGCCCGGCCGAAATCCTTCAGCGTGGTTTCAACATCGCGTGCCGGATCGAAATTGAACGCGACCTGCCCGTGCTGGAGCGCCTCCTGCTCGAGGATGGCTTCGAACAGCGCGCATTTGTCGGCGAAGTAGACGTAAAGCGTGCCCTTGGAGACCTGCGCAGCGCGGGCGATCTCGCCCATGCTGGCACCGTCAAACCCGAGATCCATGAACACCTTGCGGGCCCCGTCCAGGATCTGGCGGCGTTTGGAGCTGTCCTCCTCCTGGACGACGTGGAGATGTTCGCGGCCGGGTACAACCATTGGTTCAGGGTCTCGGAAAGTTTTTGCATCGGTCCAGGGTGATGAAACCGAAATAAAGGATTCGGGCCGGTAGGGTCCGTTCGGGTATTATCTATATTGACCGAACCGTTCGGTCAATGATATTTGGGATGGGTGAGAGGGAACCGGCCGTAGGGCGGGTTGTCCCTCATCGCGCTTTTTTGGGGAGGCCTCCATGGCCGTAGTGAGAGACCAGGCTGCGCGCGTCCTTCGCCCGGACGCCGTGGAGACGCCGGCGCCCGCGGGTGGTGACGCTGCCACCGAGACGTCTGTGGCTCTCGCCGAGCAGTTGCGCTCTCATGTGGCCGAGGAAACCAAGCGCCGTCCCAGCGAGGCGCCGGAGAAGCCCGTGACCGACAAGCCGGCCGCAGCCCCAGACGCGCCCGCCGCCGGCGCGCCGAAGTCCGGCAAGCGCAAATTCGTGATGATGGGAGTAGGGCTCGTGCTGGCGCTCGCGGCGGCGAGCTATGCCGGCTATTACACGCTGGTCGGCCGCTTCTACGTTGCGACCGACGACGCCTATGTCCGCGCCAACAACACCATGCTGGGCGCGCGTGTTGCCGGCCACGTCTCCTCGATCCTCGCCGGCGACAACACGACGGTGCGCGCCGGCGACATCGTCTTCCGCATCGACGACGGCGACTACAAGATCGCGGTCGACGCCGCCGCGACCAGGATCGCGACCCAGCAGGCCACCATCGATCGCATCGGCCGCCAGGTCGCGGCGCTCGACAGCCAGGTCGCGCAGGCCAGGGCGCAGCTCGTCTCCGCTGAAGCCGGCCTCAAGCGCGCCGACCTCGATTATGAGCGCCAGCAGGCGCTGAGCAACAAGGGTTTTGCCTCGCGCGCCACCTTCGAGAGCTCCGAAGCCGGACGCGACCAGGGCGCTGCCGCGGTCAAGGCCGCGCAAGCCGCTTACGACGTCGCGCTCAGCAATGTCGACGTCGCCAAGGCGCAGCAGGCCGAAGCGCAGGCGCAGCTCGCCGAGCTCAAGACCACGCTGGCCAAGGCCGAGCGCGATCTCGCCTTCACCGCGGTGCGCGCGCCGGTCGACGGCACGTTCTCGAACCGCCTCGTCAGTGCCGGCGATTTCGTCGCGGTGGGCCAGCGGCTCGGCAACGTCGTGCCGCTCGATAACGTCTATATCGACGCCAATTTCAAGGAGACCCAGCTCAAGCGCATCCGCCCCGGCCAGCCTGTGACGATCAAGGTCGATGCCTACGGCATGCGCAAGTTCTCCGGTGTCGTCGACAGCATCGCAGCGGGCGCGGGCTCGGTGTTCACGCTGCTGCCGCCTGACAATGCCACCGGCAACTTCACCAAGATCGTGCAGCGCGTGCCGGTCCGCATCCGCGTGCCGAAGTCGGTCGCGAAGCAAAACCTGCTCCGCGCCGGCATGTCGGTCACTGCAACGGTCGACACCAACAAGGGCGCGGCCGACGCCGACAGCGAGGTCGATCTCGACGACGCCACCATGATCCATCCGCAGTAGCGCGCCTGCGCCGCGAGGTCAGACCATGGCGAACGCCACGACCGCTTCACCTGCCATGATGGCGGACCCCGCTTCGGAGCGCATCGCACCGAAGCGGTTGTTCGCTTTCATCATCATGGTGTTCGGGATGTTCATGTCGATCCTGGACATCCAGATCGTCTCGGCGTCCCTGAGTGAAATCCAGGCCGGCCTGTCGGCAAGCTCTAGCGAGGTCTCCTGGGTCCAGACCGCCTATCTGATCGCCGAAGTGATCGCGATCCCGCTGTCGGGATTCTTGTCGCGCGCCTTCGGCACGCGGCTGTTGTTCGCAATCTCGGCGGCAGGCTTTACCGCATCGAGCCTGCTCTGCGGCTTCGCCACCACCATCGAGGAGATGATCCTCTGGCGCGCGCTGCAAGGTTTTCTCGGCGCCGGCATGATCCCGACGGTGTTCGCCTCGGCCTACACCGTTTTCCCACGCACCAAATTCCACATCGTCGGTCCCATCATCGGGCTCGTCGCAACGCTGGCTCCGACCATCGGGCCAACTGTCGGCGGCTACATCACCGACCTGATGTCCTGGAACTGGCTGTTCTTCATCAACATCGTGCCTGGCATCGGCATCACCATCGGCGTGCTGGCGCTGGTCGATTTCGACGAGCCGCATTTCGAGTTGCTCGACCGTTTCGACTGGTGGGGGCTGCTGTTCATGGCCGGCTTCCTCGGCACGCTGGAATACGTGCTGGAGGAAGGCCCGCAATATGAATGGATGCAGGACCCCTCGGTCGCGATCTGCGCCTGGATCTGCGGCATCTCGGCGATCGCCTTCTTCTGGCGCGTCTTCACGGCGGCCGAGCCGATCGTCAATCTACGCACCTTTTCCAACCGCAATTTCGCGATCGGCTGCGTCCTTCAGTTCTGCATCGGCATCGGCCTCTACGGCCTGACCTACATCTATCCGCGCTACCTCGCCGAAGTGCGTGGCTACAGCGCACTGATGATCGGCGAGACCATGTTCGTCTCGGGCATCACCATGTTCCTGATCGCGCCGGTGGTCGGGCGTCTCATGGCGAAGTACGACATGCGCTACATGATCGCGTTCGGGCTCGTCGTGTTCGCGCTCGGCTCCTACCAGATGACCTGGATCACGCGCGACTACGATTTCTATGAGTTGCTGATTCCGCAGATCCTGCGCGGCATCGGCATGATGTTCGCGATGGTGCCGACCAACAACATCGCGCTCGGCACGCTGGCGCCCGACCGGGTGAAGAACGCCTCGGGCCTCTTCAACCTGATGCGCAATCTCGGCGGTGCCGTAGGTCTCGCCGTCATCAACACCGTGCTCAATGACCGCACCGATCTGCACATTACGCGCCTGCAGGAGCGTGTGACCTGGGGCAACGCGACCGCGACCGAAACCCTGACCATGTTCATGCAGAAGTTTCAGGGGCTTGGCGATTCCACGCTGATGGCGATGAAGCAGCTCAGCCAGCTCGTGCATCGCCAGGCCGTGGTGATGGGCTTCGGCGATGCTTTCTTCATCCTGACGCTGTTCTATCTCGGCCTCACCCTGCTCGTCACACTGTTGAAGAGGCCGGCCTCGCCGTTCGGCGCCAGCGGCGACGCGCACTAATTTGCAACACTCGTGCGTGATCTCGCGCGAGCCCCGTTGCAAATCACCACTGACACATCTATAAAGCGCACCTCATTCCATCGAACCGGGAGGATTTGCATGATTTCGTCGCATTCGCAGATCGCACGCCCGCGCTCGATGATGTTCTGGCTCGGTATGTGCTCGGCCTCCTAGAGGCCTCTTCCGCCAGCTTCGATTGGGCTCCTGGTCCCGATCGCCCCGCTTCCCAAGTCAAAACCAACTTTAAGTGACGCCGTCTCGGCCCTCGCGGCCGGCCTGCGTCCATCAATGGAGCCGGCCCGCGCCATAAGCGGCCGGATGATGCCATGACCGCTCTGTCAAAAAGGCCCGCGGCGATACGCGTGGTGCTGCCCTTCGTGTTCCGGCACTGGCTGAAGCAGCCGGGGCGTACCCTCGTCGTCGCCGGCGGCTTGTTGGGTGCGACCATCGCCGACCTGTTCATGCCGGTCTTCTCCGGACATCTGGTCGACGCTCTGACGCGCGGCCCATCCGATCCCGCCGCGCGTGACGCTGCGCTGATGGCATTGGGCGGTATCGTGGCGCTGGGCGCGGCCTCCATGGTGCTGCGGCTGACGGGCCTCCAGGCCATCGTGCCGTTCTCGCTGAAGATCATGTCCGAGGTCGCGCAGGAAGCCTTCATGCGCGTGCAACGGTTCTCGACCGACTGGCACGCCAACTCCTTTGCGGGATCCACGGTGCGCAAGGTCACCCGCGGCATGTGGGCGCTCGACCTGTTGAACGACACCATCTTGATGGCGCTGGCGCCGTCGCTGCTGGTGCTGATCGGGTCGATGATCCTGCTCGGCCTGCACTGGGCCTCGCTTGGCGCGGTGATCGCGCTGGGCGCGCTGGCCTATGTCACGATGACGGTGCTGTTCTCGACGCGCTACATCGCGCCGGCCGCGCGCATCTCCAATGCCTGGGACACCAAGGTCGGCGGCACGCTGGCGGATGCGTTGACCTGCAACGCGGTGGTGAAATCGTTCGGCGCGGAAGCGCGCGAGGATGCGCGGCTTGCCCGTGTCGTCAACCGCTGGCGCGTGCGCGTGCGGCGGACCTGGCTGCGCTACAACTACACCAATCTGGCGCAGCTCTCGGTGCTGCTGGCCCTGCGTGCCTCCGTGATCGGCGGCGCCGTGCTGCTGTGGATGTCGGGGCGAGCCTCGCCCGGCGACGTCACCTATGTGCTGACGAGCTACTACGTCATCCATGCCTATTTGCGCGACGTCGGAATGCACATCAACAACCTGCAGCGCTCGGTCAATGACATGGAGGAGCTGGTGGCGATCCACGACGAGCCGATCGGGATTGCGGATGCGACGGACGCGCGGCCGATTGCGATCGAGCGCGGCGAGCTCGTGTTCGACGACGTCACGTTCCATTATGGCGGCCATCATGCGCCGCTCTATGACGGACTGTCGGTCACGATCCGCGCCGGCGAACGCGTCGGTCTCGTCGGCCGCTCCGGCTCCGGCAAGACCACCTTCGTCAAGCTGGTGCAGCGGCTCTACGACGTCACCGGCGGCCGCGTTCTGATCGATGGGCAAGACATCGCCAAGGCCACGCAGCATTCGCTGCGCAGCCAGATCGCGGTCGTGCAGCAGGACCCGATCCTGTTCCACCGCTCGCTCGCCGAGAACATCGCCTATGGCCGGCCCGGCGCCAGCCTGGAGGCGATCGAGCAGGCGGCACGGCTGGCCAACGCGCATGACTTCATCCTGCGCCTGCCCAAGGGCTACGGCACGCTGGTCGGTGAACGCGGCGTCAAGCTCTCCGGCGGCGAGCGGCAGCGCGTGGCGCTGGCGCGCGCCTTCCTGGCGGACGCGCCGGTGCTGATCCTGGACGAAGCGACCTCGAGCCTCGATTCGGAATCCGAGGCGCTGATCCAGCAGGCGATGGAGCGGCTGATGCGAGGCCGCACCTCGATCGTGATCGCGCACCGGCTCTCGACGGTGAAGAGCCTCGATCGCATCCTGGTGTTCGACCGCGGCGAGATCGTCGAGCAAGGCACGCATGCCAAGCTCGCGGCCAGGCCCGGCGGCATCTATCGCGGCCTGTTCGAGCGCCAGGTGGTGGAGCTCGGACAGATCGCAGCAGCGGAATGAGTGGCGCGCGGCCGGCGGACCAATGTCGGCCGCGTCGCCAAGGAATCGGTCAAGGATGGGTGAAATGAAAGACCTGACCAACGGCTCCGTCGCGAAGCACATTCTGGGCATGGCACCGCCGATCATGGTCGGTATGGTCACGATCATGCTTTGCCAGCTGGTCGATCTGTACTTCGTCTCGGGCTTGGGCGATGCCGCGGTCGCGGGCGTGGCGGCGGCCGGCAATGCCGGCTTTCTCATCAACGCGCTGATGCAGGTGCTCGGCGTCGGCGCGGTGTCGTTGATCGCGCATGCCGTGGGACGCAAGGATCGGCCGGATGCCAATTTGATCTTCAATCAGGCGATCGTGCTGTCGGTGCTGTTCGGACTGTTGACCCTGGTCGCAGGCGCGGCGCTGTCGCGCGCCTACATGCATGCGATCGCCGCGGACGAAGCCACGATCGAGGCGGGGACCACGTATCTGCTGTGGTTCATGCCGGCGCTCGCGTTGCAATTCGCGAGCCAGGTGATGGGATCCGCGCTGCGCGCTACCGGCATCGTGCGTCCCACGATGCTGGTGCAGGCGCTTGCGGTGGCCATCAACATCGCGCTGGCGCCGGTTCTGATCGCGGGCTTGGGCACGGGCCATGCGCTCGGCGTTGCCGGTGCGGGGCTGGCGAGCTCGATCGCGGTGTTGATCGGCGTCGTGATGCTGCTTGCGCATTTTCGTAAGGTCGAACGCTATGTCGCCTTCAATCCGGCGCAGTGGCGTCCGCAGGCGCAGCATCTGAGGCGCATCCTCAATGTCGGCCTGCCTGCCGGCGGCGAGTTCGCGATGATGTTCATCCTCATGGCGGTGGTCTATTTCGTGCTGCGCGATTTCGGTGCGGCGGCGCAGGCCGGTTTCGGGATCGGACAACGGGTCCTGGGCCTGATCCAGATGCCGGCGCTTGCAGTTGCGCTCGCCGCTGGGCCGATCGCCGGCCAGAACATGGGCGCCGGAAAAGGCGAGCGCGTGCGCGAAACCTTCGTCAAGGCGGCGCTGATCACCAGTGTCGTGATGATAGGCTTCATGTGCCTCGCGCAGTTGAAGCCGCAGCTCCTGCTCTCGGGGTTCTCGAACGACCGCGAAACCATGGAGATCGCGTTCCTGTTCCTGCGGATCATCTCGCTCAACATGGTGGCGCAGGGCGTGATCTTCACCTGCTCGAGCATGTTCCAGGGCCTCGGCAATACCAAGCCGGTGCTGTGGAGTTCGGCAACGCGCGTGCTCACCTATTCGCTGCCGGCGATCTGGCTGTCGACGCGGCCGGGCTTCCGGATCGAGCACGTCTGGTACCTGTCGATCGCGGCAACCACGCTGCAGGCGGCCCTGAGCTTGTGGCTGCTACGGCGTGAATTCAGGAAGCGCCTTGCCACGCTCCGGCATGAGAAGTCCCCGGAGCCGGCTGCGCCCAAGCGCGTGGCGTCTCCTGTACGCGCGCCAGCGTAGCGATCGCTTGTCCCCGCCCCACGGCTCCGGCAAACTTGCCGCGCCGTGGGGATCGGCTGCAGGGGCCAAATGACCGAGGTGTTGAACGAGCAGCGGCCCAATTCCTGGCTCGCCGCGATCTGGGCGGCACGCTATCGCACGCCAGCCCGCTTCGTCGCGCTGATCGCCTTGCTGTTGCCGTGGACCACGACCGGGCTCATTTTCGCGCTCATTCCCTGGCTGATCGCGTTCGCGTTCCTCGACCTTCGCGAATTTCCGCGTTCGCTGCTTCGGCCAATCTGCCTGCTGCCGATTGCGCTGGTCCTACTCGCCGCCATCGGCACGCTCTGGTCGGATGCGCCGTGGCCGGACCGAATCCATGCGATCGGCCCGGCGGCGAAGCTGCTGGTAATTCCGCTTCTGATCTACCAGTTCGAGCGTTGGCCGTTTGGCGGCTGGGTGTTTTCCGCGTTCCTGGTATCCTGCACGGCACTGATGCTCTATTCCTTCGCCGTCGCCGTCGATCCCGCATTGTCGCTGAAACTCTATCTGTCGCGCGGGCCCTACAAGGTCGAAAGCGGGATCGCGGTGCGCAATTATATCGACCAGAGCCAGGAGTTCGCGCTCTGTGCGATCGCGCTGGTCTACCCGAGCGTGTCGCTGCTGCGACGAGGCCGCTACCGCGTCGCGGCGCTGTTCGTGGCGCTCGCGATCGGATTCCTCGCCAACATGATGTTCGTCGTGGTCTCGCGGACAGCGCTGGTGACGCTGCCGATCCTGATCGTGGTCTTCGCGCTTTTGCATTTGCGCCGCCGCACCGCACTCTTCGCCGTCGGCGCGATGGGGCTGTTGACCGTGCTGCTGTGGACCGCCTCGCCGCGTCTGCGCGCAACAGTCGCCAAATTCAACGGAGACTATGAGGTCAGCATCGCCGGCAATGATGTCAGCGGCATGGGGTCACGACTGGAGTTTTGGCGCAAATCGCTGGCGTTCACCGCGGACGCGCCGCTGCTCGGTCACGGCACCGGGGCGATCCGCGGCCTGTTCGCGCGCGCGGCTGTCGGCGAGAGCGGGGTTCGAGCGGAAATCGTCGGTGATCCCCACAACCAGACGCTCAATGTCGCCGTGCAGTGGGGCGCGTCGGGCGTCGTGATCCTCTATGCGCTCTGGTTCGCGCACCTCTCGCTGTTTCGCGGAGAGGGGCTGGCCTGCTGGGTCGGCCTTCTGGTCGTGGTGCAGAACATGCTGTCCTCGCTGCTCAACTCGCATCTGTTCGATTTCGCCGAGGGCTGGATCTACGTGCTTGGCGTCGGCATTGGCGGCGGCATGGCGCTCGCCGCGAAGACAATACGGAGTTAGTGCGTGCCCAAACTGTTCCAGACCAGGCCGAGGCCCGACAGGAACAACAGACCGAGCACGACATCGCCGAAATGCTTGTCGCTCAGCGCATGATAGACGCGCGCGCCGGCCCATGCGCCGATCAGCGTGCCCGGAAATGCGATCACTGCGAGCCAGACCACCTTGAACGCGACGAGGCCCGAGGCGGTCTGCAACACCAAGGCGGCGCCGAGCACGGTGAAATTGAAGAGCTGGAAGATGCCGCGCCGCTCGTGCTTGTTCCAGCCTCGGATGTTTGCCCACAGGATCGGAAGTGGCCCCGACAGTCCGGCAAGGCCACCCAAGATGCCGCCGGCAAAACCGATCGCGCCGTCGGCAATGCGGCCGCCGAACGTGACGGCGAGCGGCCGCTTGTTCAGATAGAGAGCCGTCGAAAAAACAAGGATCAGCACGCCGACGCTCAGCTTGAACACTTTTGGATCGGCGGAGGCGACCAGCATGGTGCCCAGCGGCACGCCGATCAGTCCTCCAATCAGGAACGGCCAGACCAGCGAGAGATCAAAACTCTTCCACATCGACGGCAGCGTCGAGCTCTGCGCGATCACCGAGCAGATCAGCACCAGGGGCACCGCGAGCGAGGGCGGCAGCACGTAGAGCCAGATGCCGAGCGCCATCAGCGCCGTGCCGAAACCGGCAAGGCCCGAGACGAAGCCCCCGGCCAGTGCGCCGAGCAGCAGCAGCCCGTAGGTGAGTATTTCCAACAGATTGTCCCTGTTATCTTGACGATCCCGAACTGTTGATCGCCATCGCTCGCATAGCACAGCTGCGGCCGTGCAGGTCAATTTCAAAACCGCACGCAAGCGTGATCCCCAGCAGCGGGCGTTCGCGAAAGACAGGCCTACATGACGCTCGTACTTCAAACTGGGGGCCCGCTCGACGCCATCATGCGGTTCGATCGGCCAGTCTCCCGAATGAGATATGGAGAAGGACGATGACCCGCACGAAGATTGCCGTCGCGGCCGCACTAGTGTCGGCGGCGGCCTTGATGCCGACCATGGCGCAGGCCCAGTTTTCCGAGCCTGCGGCCTATCAGGCTGCCCATCCCGACCGCGACGTTCTGAATGGCGGCCAGCTCACGCCCGCCGCGCGCGGGGCTCTCGGCCAGCCGAGCGATGCCTACGCATCGCAAGCTTATCCATCGGCTGTTGCGCCGGTCGTGCGCTCCCACCATCGCCGGCAGCATCGATAGGTATTTGCTAGACGATCTGCCGGGTGTCGGCGGGCCTGTGCAGCGCGCTCATGAGGATGCGCAGCGCCTCCGTCAATTCCGCCCGGTTGCGCGCCGCGCCTAGCGAGACGCGTGCCGCGTGTGGTGCGGTCCCGTCGACGGTGAAGGCCTCGCCGGCGACGACTGCCAGTCCATTCCGCAGCAGATGCGCCGCGACATCGGGACGGTCCTCCGGCAGCCGCAGCCACAGATGATGCGCGGCGGGCTTGGCCTGGAACTCAAATCCCTTGAGCGCCCGTTGCGCGAGCTGCTGGCGGCCGATCGCCTCGCTTCTGATGGCGGTGATGATGCGGTCGGCGATCCCGGTCTCGATCCAATGCGTCACCAGCGCGACCATCAGCGGCGCCGGCATCTGCACCGTCGCCTGCAAAGAGCTACGCATCTCCCGCTGCGAGCTGCCGTCGGGCGTCACTAGATAGGCGACCCGTAGTGCGGGCGCCATACATTTTGACAGCGTGGTCGCGAGATATGTCTGATCCGGAATGAGATTGGCGATCGGCGATGCCGAGCGATCGAGCAGCCCGTAGGCATCGTCCTCGATCAGAATCGTATCGGCATCGTTGATGATCTTGGCGATGGCGCTGCGGCGCTCGGGGAGAAGCGTCGCGGTGGTCGGATTGTGCAGCGTCGGAATGAGATAGACCGCTTTCGGTCTATGCGTGCGGCAAGCCTTTGCCAGCGCCTCTGGCAGGATGCCGCCGTCATCCATCGCGACGCCGACGAGTCTGACGCCGAGGCGCGCGGCGGCGGCCCTGATGCCGGGGAAGGTGAGGGCTTCCGTCAGCACGATGTCGCCGGGCCGGGCGAGGTGGGCGAGCAGGTTGAACAGGATCGTCTGTGCGCCGGGAAAGATCACGAGCCTGTCGGCATGGGCATGCGGCACGCGGGGGCGCATCCATCGCGCCGCGACCTCGCGCTCGTGTGCGCTGCCGCCGGGCGGCTGGTAGTTGAGATGCGCGGTCAGGCCCGATTGCGCGCGGATGGCTTCCATCCCGGCGATGATGCGCTCGTCGAGCTGCGCTTCGAGAGGTTGCGGCGGCACGTTCATCGAGAGGTCGATCGCGACGGGATGCGGCAGATCGACCACGCGGCGCGCGCTGGTCTCCGACACGAACGAGCCCTGGCCGACCCGGGCCTCCATGATGCCGCGGCGCCGCGCCTCGGTGTAGGCGCGTGTCACCGTGGTGAGGTCGATGCCGAGCGCCTTTGCCAGCGCCCGCTGCGTCGGCAATTGTTGGCCGCGCACCAGCCGGCCGGCGGCGATATCGGCCTCCATGGCTTCGACGATGCGCTGATAGCGCGGCCCGCTCAGCTCCGAGATTGTAGGGGTCCAATCCATGCAATGAAGGCCCATATCCTTTGAATGTATGGATACAAGATATTATTGTATGGATCGTAGAAAAGGAAGAGGTGGGGTCATGGCGACCGGTTCAGTCTCTCTCACGAAAGCGATGTGGCGCGGTTTCTTGGGCAAATGCCCCAATTGCGGCGAGGGGCACGCGTTCGGCCGTTTCCTGAAGGTGGCGGATACCTGCGACCATTGCGGCGAGGAGCTGTTCCACCAGCGCGCCGACGATTTCCCGGCCTATCTCGTGATGGTCGTCGTCGGCCATCTCGTGGTGCCGGCAATCCTCGCGGTCGAGACCGCCTATGCGCCGGCCGTCTGGCTGCAACTGGTGGTGTGGCTGCCGGTGACGTTGTTCGCTTCGCTCGCGCTGTTGCAGCCGACCAAGGGTGCCATCGTCGGGCTGCAATGGCAGATCGGCATGCATGGTTTTGAGGCGGGCAAGCTGCGGCGCGAAGCCGGTCGGCCTGCAGCCGTCCTCGTGAAGGTGAACGCGCGCGCGGCTTAAGGGGCCGTAGCGTTTACATCGCGGGACCGGCCGCTACACTCCATCGTACAAACAAGAACGATGGAAACGCCGATGGCCGCACGCTCAAAAACCTTCCTGCTTTGTCACGGCGCGTGGTCCGGCGGGTGGGCCTGGAAGAAGATGCATCCGTTGACGGCAAGGGCCGGCCATCGCCTCATTGCGCCGACCTATACCGGGCTCGGCGAGCGCGCGCATCTGGCCAGTCCCGCGATCGATCTCAACACGCACATCCAGGACATTCTCAACGTCATCAGGTTCGAGGATCTCGAGGACATCGTGCTCCTCGGCCACAGCTATGGCGGCATGGTCGCCACCGGTGTCGCCGATCGCGCGCGCGAGCGGGTGACGCAATTGATCTATCTCGACGCCTTCGTGCCGCGTGACGGCCAATCGCTGTTCGATCTCCACGAGGGCGGGCGCGAGCCGATGCGCAAGGCTGCAAGCTCAGGCGACGGCTACCGCATCCCGCCGAACCCGCCGCCGCCGGATACCCCGCAGGCCGATCTCGACTGGCTCAACGCACGCCGGATCAACATGCCGATCAAATGCTTCGAGACGAAGCTAACGCTCGAACATGGCGAGCCGGCGATGCCGCGCAGCTACATCTATTGCACGCGCATTCCGCCGGGCGACGTGTTCGGGCAGTTCGCGAAGCGCACCAAGACCGAGGATGGCTGGCGCACTTTCGAACTCGATGCGAGCCATGCGCCGAATGTGACAGCGCCGGAGGCGCTGATGGGTGTGTTGCAAGAGATCGTCGGATAGCAAGCCCCCAAATGGTGAGGGGCCCGATGCAGTCAGCATCGAACCCCTCGTTGAAGATATCAGCCGGCCTCTAAGCCGGGTTCTGTAGGGCACCGTCCGCTTGCGCGAACGATACGTGACGGCCATTCCTCTGGGACCATGTTTGCACATGGCCTCGAGCAACCTACCCGGACGGCGGGCCTGACATCGCCCCGCGGCGTTATCGCTTTCGCGAACACTCCGCTATGCCGTCCCTATTCGGTTTTGCTCCCGGTGGGGTTTACCATGCCGGCTCCGTTGCCGCAGCCGCGGTGCGCTCTTACCGCACCTTTTCACCCTTACCTGCCTACGCAGCTTGCGCTGCTACGGCACGGCAGGCCCGAGGGCTTGCCGCGCCAAAGCCCCGAAGGGGCGACGGCGGGCGGTTCGTTCTCTGTGGCACTTTCCCTGGGGTCGCCCCCGCCGGACGTTATCCGGCACCGTATGTCAAGGGAGCCCGGACTTTCCTCCCCGGCGGCCTTTCGGCACTTGCCGGAGCGGCCGTCCGGCCGACTGACGGCTTACGCATGAAGCATTTGTGTCGGTTCCGCAAGCCGATAACGCCATGCACGGTTCGCCCGAAATAATTTATCCTGAAGATGTCGTTGGGTGCGTGTCCCGTTCGACTGGATGTCGGCGATCCAGCCGTGCAACAGGAGTTAACCGATGCAGTATTTGCTGATGATCTACCAGAACGAAGCCGAGTACGCGAATATGCGTCCGGCGGCCGGCCAGCAGATGACGGCGGAATATCAGACCTTCACGCAAGGCATCATCCAGAGCGGCAATTTCAAGGCCGGCGACCGTTTGCAGCCGACCACGACCGCGACGACGGTCCGCGTGCGCGACGGCAAGACCCTGACGACCGACGGCCCGTTTGCCGAAACGCGCGAGCAGCTCGGCGGCTATTACCTCGTGGAGGCCAAGGATCTCGATACTGCGATCGAGATCGCGTCGCGGATTCCCTCGGCGCGCATCGGCTCGATCGAGGTGCGGCCGATCTGGGTCTACGACAAGTGATGGCGCAGCCGCGCATCGACTTATGACATTGTGCGAGATCGACAAGATCTTCCGCGACGAGGCGGGGCGGGCGCTGGCCACGCTGATCCGCCTCGTCGGTGATTTCGATCTCGCCGAGGACGCGCTCCAGGACGCCTTTGCGGTGGCACTGGAGCGCTGGCCGGCGTGCGAGGTCCCCGACAATCCGCGTGCCTGGCTGGTCAATGTCGCCAGGCACAAGGCGATCGACCGTATCAGGCGCCAGGCCGTTTTCCGCGGCAAGGAGCAGGCACTCGTGCACGAGCTCGAGCTGAACGCGCAAGCGCCCGTCGAGCCGCCGGCGATGCTCGACGACGACATGCTGCGGCTGATCTTCACCTGCTGCCATCCGGCATTTGCGCCCGAAGTCCAGGTCGCGCTGACGCTGCGCACCGTCTGCGGGCTCTCCACGGCGCAGGTCGCGCGCGCCTTCCTCGTCACTGAGGAGGCGATGGGGCGGCGTCTCGTCCGCGCCAAGCAGAAGATCAGGCTCGCCGGCATTCCCTATGAGGTCCCCGAGCGCGACACGCTGGTGCCGCGGCTCGATGGTGTGCTTGCCGTGATCTATCTCGTCTTCACCGAAGGCTACGTGGCGACGTCCGGTGCGGATTTGATGCGACCCGATCTTGCCGCCGAGGCGATCCGGCTTGGCCGCTTGCTCGACCGGCTGCTACCCGATCGAGCCGGGATCAAGGGCCTGCTGGCGCTGATGCTGCTGCACGATGCGCGCCGCGCAGGGCGCCAGACCGCCGCCGGCGACATCGTGCTGCTGGAAGAGCAGGATCGTTCGCAGTGGGACCATGCACAGATCGAGGAGGGTCTGCGCCTGGTGGACGACGCACTGCGCGTGCCCGGCCGGCCGCAGCCGTATGCAGTCCAAGCCGCGATCGCTGCGCTGCATGCGCGTGCGCCGAGCTACGAGCAGACAGACTGGCCGCAGATTGCCGGGCTCTATGAAGTGCTGCTGCGGATCAATCCGTCGCCGGTGATCGAACTCAACCACGCGGCGGCGGTGTCGATGGTCGATGGGCCCGCGCGCGCACTCGATCTCGTGGATGCGACCGCCGCACGCGGCGCGCTTCATGGCTATGAGCTGCTGCCAGCGGTGCGGGCGGATTTGTTGCGGCGGCTCGGCCGGAATGAGGAGGCGCGCGAGGCCTATCGCGCTGCGACGGAGGCGACGCAATTAGAGCCGCTGCGCCGGCTGTACGCGCGAAGGATGCGGGAGATGGAGTAGTCGCCACATACTCCGTCATTGCGAGGAGCACTTGCGACGAAGCAATCCAGACTGCTTCCGCGGAGGCAGTCTGGATTGCTTCGCTTCGCTTCGCTCGCAATGACGGGGTGTGTGGCAGTCGTCGTCACTTCGTCGCGACGGTCGTAGCCTCCTGAGGGAGACTCCCCAACAGCGCCTGCAAGGTCGACAGCGTCGAGTGATCCGCGACCCCATCCAGTCGCGCCGGGCGGAAATGGCGCTGGAACGCGGTGACGACTTCCATGGTCGCGGCGTCGTATTTGCCGGTGAGGGGAACGCCGTAGCCGTATCTGGCGAGCGCTTGCTGCAGGCTCAGCACCTCGTCGCTGATGGTGCCGAGCATCAGGCTCTCGCCGCGCACCACCGGTGCGGGCGTGACCCAGTGGCCGACGCCGGAATTGGCCAGCGAATGCCACGGAAATTTCTCGCCGGGATCTTTCTTGCGCGCGGGCGCCACGTCGGAATGGCCGAGCACCCGGTGCGCGGGCACCTTGCGGCGGAGCATGATGCCGCGGCACAGCGCGATCACGGCGGCGATCTGGCGCAGCGGAAACTCCGGATAGCCCCAGTCGTGGCCGCGATTGACGATCTCGATCCCGATCGAGCAGGAATTGATGTCGTCCTCGCCGGACCAGGACGAGACGCCGGCATGCCAGGCGCGCCTGGCCTCCGGCACGCATTGCACGATGCGGCCGTCTTCCAGCACGACATAATGTGCCGATACCTCTGTGCCCGCGGAGCAGAGCCGCGCCAGCGCACCTTCGACGTCGGGCATGCCGGTGTAGTGCAGCACAATCATATCGGGTTGGCGGCCCTTGTTGCGGTCGCCATGGTTCGGTGAGGGGATGATGTCGGAGACGATCGAGGAATCCGGCTCGAACGTCCGCATGTTCGCGGCGGCTTTGGGAACCGGCAGAACGCGTTGACGCTTCGAATCAGATCCAGACGGCGTGGACGAACCGGACGACATAAATAGCTCGAGACAGACAGAGAGTGGGCCAAGCCCTTTTCTTTACTATTCCTTTACCCTCCACCGTGCGCAACCGCGCGACGAGGTTAACGGATGCATTTTGGCGCATGTGTGTGGATGAAGCATCACCGCCGCGTCAGCTTTTCGACTTGTCGCGAGCCGATCAACGCTTTCTTAACGCTAAGGGCCGTTACTGAGAGATGAAGAGCCGACCCGCGTCCGGAGGCGGCCAAAGCGTATTTTGGCTCGAAATCCCATGGCTGCCCGACAAATTCCAAGGGGAATACTGGGTTGGTGGCCCGGGACGACCGGGCACGGTAACCATATCGGACGGGGGTTGGGTCGTGGAACCGCCGCGACGCGGAATCATTCGAGGCGTTATGAGCTTGTTCGTCCCCGATCTCACTTGGGAGTCCGGCGGGGCGATCGGCAGGCCTGGCGCATGAGCTCGGCTCCGCACATCCCCGTTCTTGGCCGCGAGGCCATCGACCACCTCGCCCCGCGCGAAGGTGGCCTTTATATCGACGCGACCTTTGGTGCCGGCGGCTACAGCCGCGCGATCCTCGACGTGCCGGGAACCCAGGTGATTGCCATTGATCGCGACCGTACTGCGATCGAGGGCGGCGCCGAGCTCGTCGCACGCTCGGCGGGCAGGCTGACCCTCGTTGAAGATCGTTTCTCCAACCTCGCCGAGGTCTGCGCGGCTCAAGGCATCGATGGCGTCCACGGCGTCGTGATGGACGTCGGGGTATCCTCGATGCAGCTCGACCAGGCCGGCCGCGGCTTCTCGTTCCGCCTCGATGGTCCGCTCGACATGCGGATGGGGCAGGCAGGCCCGACTGCGGCCGATGTCGTGGCGCGCGCCTCGGAAGGCGATCTCGCCGACATCATTTATCTTCTCGGCGAAGAGCGGCAGTCGCGCCGGATCGCCCGCGCTATCGTCGCGGACCGTCAGGAGACGCCGTTCACGACCACGCGCGCGCTCGCCGAGCTCGTCGGCAGGGTGGTTCGGTCCAAGCCCGGCGATATTCACCCGGCGACGCGGACGTTCCAGGCCCTGCGCATCTTCGTCAACGAAGAGCTCGAGGAACTCCAGAGCGCGCTCATCGCTGCCGAGCGCGTGCTCAAGCCCGGTGGTCGCCTCGTTGTCGTCTCGTTCCATTCGCTGGAAGACCGCATCGTCAAGAATTTCCTTAGCCTGCGCAGCAAGACGGGTGGCGGCTCACGCCATTTGCCGGAAGTGTCTCAGGCGGTGCCGAGTTTTCAGCTGCTGACGCGGCGGCCGGTGATCGCGGGCGAAAACGAAGTCGCGCATAACCCGCGTGCGCGATCGGCAAAACTGCGCGCCGGCGAGCGCACCTCGGCGCCGGCGCATGACGAGCGCGAGCAATCGTCCTGGCCAAAACTCTCCGATGTCATGAGAGGTGGCTAGCGCATGCGCTTCATCCACCTCCTCGTCATCGGCGCGCTGATCTTCGCGGCAGCCTATGTCTATAGGATCAAGATGGACTCCACGGCGCGCACCGAAAAGGTGCTGCGGCTGCATGCGGAGATCCGCGAGCAGCGCGATGCGATCGCGGCGCTGCGCTCCGAATGGGCCAAGCTCGATGCGCCCCTGCGCCTGCAGGGCCTGTCCGATCGGCATCTGCAGCTCAAGCCGGTCAACGGCACGCAATATGACTCACTGAAGAATCTGCCCGAGCGCCCGCCGCGGATGTTCAGGCCGGGCGAGCCGGATCCGATCGGCGCCATGCTCAACACCATCGAAGCCGCCAGCGATCCCGATAATGTGACGGGCTCCGTACCTCAGCCCGAGGACAAGCCATGAATGCTGTGACCCCGGCCAAACCGGCAGAAAAGCCGACTGAGCCTTGGCGCCAGCGCCTGATCCGCAGCCTGCTGTACGGGCGCAACGTCGATCGCGCGGCCAAGGCGCGGGCGCGCGTCGGCCTGGCGATGCTCGCCTTTGGCGCGGTCTACGCCCTGATCGGCGGCCGGCTAGTGATGTTCGCGATCGGCGCCGACGCCCACGGCGCGCGCCGCGCCGCGGCGCAGGAGGTGGTCGCGACCGCGCGGCCCGACATCGTCGATCGCAACGGCGCGATCCTCGCGACCGACGTCAAGGCGTCGAGCCTGTTCGGCGAGCCGCGTCGCATCATCGACAAGGACGAGGCAATCGAACTTCTGACCGCCACGGTGCCCGACCTCGACGAGGCCGAGGTGCGCGAGCGCCTGAAGACGCGCAAGGGCTTCGTCTGGCTCAAGCGCGAGATTACGGCGAAGCAGCAGCAGGACATCCACAAGCTCGGCATTCCCGGCATCGGTTTCCTGCGCGAGAACAAGCGCGTCTATCCGACCGGCAACGAGGTCGCCCACCTCATTGGTCTCGTCAACATCGACAACCAGGGCATCGCCGGCATGGAGAAGTGGCTCGACAATCAGGGGCTCGCCGATCTCCACCGCGCGGGCTTTGCCACCGACCGGCTGCAAAAGCCGATCGAGCTATCGGTGGATCTGCGGGTCGAGCACGCACTGCGTGACGAGCTGCTGAAGGCCAAGGAGAAATACCACACCAAGGCCGCCTCCGGCATCGTCTCCAACGTCAAGACCGGCGAGATCGTGGCGATGGTCTCGCTGCCGGATTTCGATCCCAACAATCCGAAGGAAGCGCACGATCCCGACCGCATCAATCGCCTGACCACCGGCGTCTACGAGATGGGCTCGACCTTCAAGGCGTTCACGCTGGCGATGGCGCTCGATTCCGGCAAAATCAATTTGAACTCGATGTGGGATGCACGGGGAAACCTGCACTACGGCAAGTTCACCATCCATGACAGCCACGCGCTCGGACGTTTCATCAACACCAAGGAAGTGTTCACGTTCTCGTCCAACATCGGCGCCGCGCGGATCGCGCTCGGGCAGGGCGTCGAGGCGCACAAGGCATTCCTCGGCAAGATGGGCCAGTTGACGCGGCTGCGCACCGAACTGCCGGAAAGCGCGGCTCCGCTGATACCGCGCCGCTGGGGCGAGCTGAACACCGTGACCATCGCGTTCGGCCAAGGCATGTCGGTGGCGCCGCTGCAGGCGGTGATGGGCATCAACGCGCTGGTGAACGGCGGCTATTTGATTCCGCCGACCTTCATGAAGCGCAGCGAGTCCGAAGCGGCGGCGATGGCCAAGCGCGTCATCAGGACGGAGACCAGCGACAAGATGCGGTTCCTGATGCGGCTCAATGCAGAAATCGGCACCGCCAAGACCGCCGACGTCAAGGGTTACTACGTTGGCGGCAAGACCGGCACGTCCGAGAAGGTCATCAACGGCCGCTATGCCAAGAAGCGGGTGCTCAACTCCTTCACCGCGATCATGCCCTGCGACGATCCGAAATATCAGATCCTGATCATGCTGGACGAGCCCCAGGCCATTCCCGAAACGAAGGGTTTCATCACCTCGGGCTGGAACGCGGTGCCCACGGGCGGCAAGGTGATCGAGCGGATCGCGCCGCTTCTGGGTGTCGAGCCGCGGTTCGACCTGCCGCCGTCCGAGCGCCTTATTCTTGCAGCATCCAGGACAACCCAGTAATCAACCGGGTGGGCCGTTGCCGCTGCTGAGTCGGGATTTCCCTGCAAATTCGGCGATCCGGTCCGGCATGTCGACTGGAAGACCATGAAGCTGCGCGACCTCCTCGATCAGGACGTTCAGGGCAATGACGCCGCAATCGAGCCCGCGGTCGCGGCGCTCGACGTGACCGGCGTTGCGCTCGACAGCCGCGCGGTCAAGCCAGACGATCTCTTCTTCGCACTTGCGGGCAGCAAGACCGACGGTGCGCGCTTTATCGATGCCGCGATTGCCGCAGGCGCGGTGGCGGTCGTCGGCGACCATGCGCCTGACGGCTGCAAGGTGCCGTTCATCACAGTTGCCAATCCGCGCCGCGCGCTGGCGCTGGCCGCGGCAAGATTTTTTCCCGCGCAGCCTGCGACAATTGCGGCGGTGACCGGCACCAGCGGCAAGACCTCGGTCGCCGCATTCACCCGGCAGATCTGGGAACGGCTCGGGCACGCCTCCGCCAGTATCGGAACCATCGGCCTGGTCTCGCCGAAGCGTACCGTCTACGGCTCGCTGACGACGCCCGATCCGATCGCGCTGCACCGGCAGTTGGACGAGATCGCGCGCGAGGGCGTCACGCATCTCGCCTTCGAGGCCTCTTCTCACGGGCTCGACCAATATCGCCTCGAGGGCGTGCGCGTGTCCGCCGGCGGCTTCACCAATCTCTCGCGCGACCACATGGATTACCATCCGACCGTCGCGCATTATCTCGCGGCCAAGCTCAGGCTGTTCCGCGAACTTGTCCCGCCGGGGGGCGCGGCCGTGATCTCCGCCGATCATGATTGCTCGGCGGAGGCGATCAGTGCTGCGAATTCGCGCGGCTTGCGCGTGATGGCAGTCGGTCGCAACGGCGACGGGGCGGGCGAGGGCATTCGTCTCGCCGGTGCGGAGGTCGAAGGATTTTCGCAAGTGCTCGCGCTCGAACATCGCGGCAAGCGGTATACGATCCGGCTGCCGCTGGTCGGCGAGTTCCAGATCGAGAATGCGCTGGTGTCGGCTGGCCTCGCCATCGGCACCGGCGGCGACGCCGCGGACGTGTTCGCGAGCCTCGAACATCTCGAAGGCGCCAAGGGCCGGTTAGAGCGCGTCGGAGAGCGCAACGGTGCGCCGATCTTCGTCGACTATGCGCACAAGCCCGATGCGCTGGCCAAGGCGCTGCAGGCGCTGCGTCCCTACGCCAGGCGCAGGCTGGTCGTCGTGTTCGGCGCCGGCGGCGACCGCGATGCCGGCAAGCGTCCGATCATGGGCGAGATCGCCGCCGGCAACGCCGACGGTGTCATCATCACCGACGACAATCCGCGCAGCGAGAAGCCGGAATCGATCCGCGCCGAAATTCTCGCCGCCGCCAAGGGCGCCCGCGAAATCGGCGACCGGGCCGCGGCGATCCGCACCGCGATCGCCGAATTGGAAGATGGCGATGCGCTGCTCATCGCCGGCAAGGGCCACGAGACCGGGCAGATCGTCGGCGGAGAGGTTTTGCCCTTCAGTGATCACGAGGCGGTCGCCGCCGCATTAGCGTCGAGGATTGCATGAGCGCGCCCATATGGACGGTGGCCGAAGTGGCGCGCGCGCTGGGCGCCGTCGGATCGTTCCCGGACACGCCGATCGACTTTGTCACCCAGGACAGCCGGCTGGTGAAGCCGGGCAGCCTCTTCGTCGCGCTGAGCGGCACCCCGAGCGGCGGCTTCATCTCGGCCTTCGCCAGCGCGCGTGACGGCTGGGAGTTCGCGGACAAGGCGGAAGCCTCGGGCGCGGTCGCGATGATCGTGCCGCACGAGATCGCGGGCATCCGCATTCCCCAGATCGTCGTGAAGGACACGCTGATCGACGGGCTCTGGGGCCTAGCGCGCGCAGCACGCGCGCGCTTCAACGGCCCGGTGATCGGGCTCACCGGCAGCGCGGGCAAAACCAGCACCAAGGAATTCCTCGCGGCCTATCCCGGCGCCTATGCCAGCCCGTCGAGTTTCAATAATTTCTGGGGCGTGCCGCTGACGCTGTGCAATGCGCGCCCCGATGCCAGTCTCTGGGTCGTCGAGATGGGCATGAACCAGGCCGGCGAAATCGCGCGGCTTAGCGAACTGACGCGACCGACGGTGGCGCTCGTCGTCAACGTCCAGCCGGTGCATCTGGAGAAGCTCGGCTCGCTCGAAGCCATCCGTCGCGAGAAGGTGTCGATTGCACTCGGCCTGCCCGCGGAAGGCGTGCTGGTGCTGCCCGCCGGGACCAAGGCGCCGGACTGGAAGGGCAAGGTCATACGCTTCGGCGAGAAAGCCGAGGTGCATGAAGTCGCGCACGCGCCGCACGGCGACAGCTGGCAGGTCGTGGCCGCGCTCGGCAAGAAGGAGATCGCGTTCAGCCTGACGCCGGGCGCGCCGCATCGCGTTCAGAATGCGCTGGCCGCGCTCGCATCGATCCGTGCGGCCAACCTCGATGCGGCGACGCTTGCGATCAAGCTCGACCGGGTCGGTATCATGAGCGGCCGTGGCGTCGAGCAGGCGGCCGGTGGCGTCACCGTGATCGACGACAGCTTCAACGGTAATCCGGCCAGCGTGGCTGCCGCGCTGCAAAGCTTGCAGGCGCGCAACACGACCGGTGGCCGCCGCATTGCCGTGCTCGGCGACATGCTGGAGCTGGGCGACGGCGCACCAACCTATCACATCGACCTCGCCAGGCATCTCGACGGCATCGACGGCGTCTATTGCGTCGGACCCCTGATGCGTCACCTGTTCGAGGTGCTTCCAGCCGGCAAGGGTCTCGGTTGGCACGACGACCCCGTCACGCTGAAGCCGGGCGAGGTCGCAAATCTGCTGAGGGCAGGCGATGTCGTGGTTGTCAAGGGCAGCAAGAAGATGTTCTGGGTCAACAAGTTTGTGCCGGGCCTAGTGGCCGCCTTGCAGGCAAGGGCGTAAACTGCTTGGAAGGCGCTGTTCCCGAATCCCCTTTCCGGCGCGAAGCCGTTCGTTTTCTTTAGAGGTCGCCCGACCCGATGATGAAGACCAGCGAATGCGCGTGAGGCAGGTTGACAAGGCCAAGATCAAGGCGCGTGCAAAGGCGCCATAGGACCGTCTGAATGTTTTACTGGCTGATCGAGCTCTCCAACACATTTCCGGGCTTCGGTGCCGTTCGCACCTTCCTGAACGTCTTCCGCTACATCACCTTCCGCACCGGCGGCGCCGTCGTCACCGGCGCGCTGTTCGTATTCCTGTTCGGACCCTGGATCATCGACCATCTGCGCATCCGGCAAGGCAAGGGCCAGCCGATCCGGGCCGATGGTCCGCAATCGCATCTCGCCAAGAAAGGCACGCCCACCATGGGCGGGCTGATGATCCTGTCCGGTCTCACGGTCGGCACGGTGCTGTGGGCCAATCCGCTCAACCCTTACGTCTGGATCGTGCTGGCGGTGACGCTTGGCTTCGGCTTCGTCGGCTTCTATGACGATTATCTCAAGGTGACGAAGCAGACCACGACCGGGTTCGGCAGCAAGCTTCGCCTGCTGATCGAGGCGGCGATCGCGCTGGTGGCCTGCTACGCGCTGGTGCGGCTGAACCGCGATCCCGCGTCGACCGCGCTGACGATTCCTTTCCTGAAGGACACCGTGCTGCATTTCGGCTGGTTCTTCGTCGTGTTCGGCGCCTTCGTCATCGTCGGCGCCGGCAATGCGGTGAACCTCACCGACGGTCTCGACGGCCTTGCCATCGTGCCCGTGATGATCGCGACCGCGAGCTTTGCGATGATCGCCTATCTCGCCGGCAACGCGGTGTTCGCCGACTATCTCCAGATCAAATATGTCGCCGGCACCGGCGAGCTCGCCGTGCTCTGCGGCGCCCTGTTGGGCGCGGGCCTCGGCTTCCTCTGGTTCAACGCGCCGCCGGCCTCGATCTTCATGGGCGACACCGGCTCGCTCGCGCTCGGCGGCATGCTGGGCGCGATCGCAGTGGCGGTGAAGCACGAGATCGTGCTCGCGGTGATCGGCGGCCTGTTCGTGCTGGAGGCGGTCTCCGTCATCGTGCAGGTAGTGTCGTTCAAGATGACGGGAAAACGCATCTTCCGGATGGCGCCGATCCATCACCATTTCGAGCAACTCGGCTGGACCGAGCCGCAGATCGTGATCCGGTTCTGGATCATCTCGGTGATGCTGGCGCTCGCCGGCCTATCCACGCTGAAGCTGCGGTGAGCGCTCGATGATCCCTGTCACGTCCTTTGCCGGCAAGACGGTCGCGGTGTTCGGCCTCGGCGGCTCGGGACTCGCCTCCTGTCACGCGTTGAAAGCGGGCGGCGCCGAGGTGATCGCCGCCGACGACAGCGCCGAGAATGTCGCCAAGGCCGCGCAAGCGGGCTTCATCACGGCTGATTTGCGCAACGTCTCATGGGCGAATTTCGCCGCGCTGGTGCTCGCGCCCGGTGTGCCGATGACCCACCCAGTCCCGCATTGGAGCGTGCTGAAGGCGCGGGAGGCCGCTATCGAGGTGATCGGCGACATCGAGCTGTTCTGCCGCGAAAGGCGCCGGCACGCGCCGGATGCGCCGTTCGTCGCCATCACCGGCACCAATGGCAAATCGACGACGACGGCTTTGATCGCGCATCTCACCAAGGTCGCCGGCTATGACACCCAGATGGGCGGAAATATCGGCACCGCAATCCTGTCGCTGGAGCCGCCGGGCATGGGCCGCGTCCACGTCATCGAGATGTCGTCCTATCAGATCGACCTCACGCCTTCACTCGATCCCTCCGTCGGCATTCTGCTCAATGTCAGCGAAGACCACATCGATCGCCACGGCACCATCGCGCATTACGCCGCGGTGAAGGAGCGACTCGTTGCCGGTGTGCAGGCCGGCGGCACCGCGATCGTCGGCGTCGACGACGGCTTTTGCCGCGATATCGCCGACCGGCTCGATCGCGCCGGCAAGAACGTGGTGCGGATCTCCGTCAAGAATCCGCTGGCCAGCGGCATCCATGTCGAGCACGGCCATATCGTGCGCAATTCGGGCGGCGCGCGCAGTGAAATCGCGGCGCTCGGCGGCATCGGTTCTCTGCGCGGCTTGCACAATGCGCAGAACGCGGCGTGCGCGGCAGCCGCCGCGCTCGCGATGGGCATCGGCCTCGACGTCTTGCAGAACGGCCTGCGCAGCTTCCCCGGCCTTGCGCATCGCATGGAGCAGGTCGGCCGCCGCGGCAACGTGCTGTTCGTCAACGATTCCAAGGGCACCAATGCCGACGCCACCGCGCATGCGCTGTCGTCCTTTTCGGACATCTTCTGGATCGCGGGCGGCAAGCCGAAGGCCGGCGGAATCACCGGCCTCACCGGCTACTTCCCGCGCATCCGAAAAGCCTATCTGATCGGCGAGGCCGCGCAGGAATTTTCGGGCACGCTCGGCACGAAGGTGCCGCACGAGATCAGCCAGACCCTCGACGTCGCCGTCGAGCAAGCCGCATGCGATGCGGAGGCGTCAGGCATCGCTGACGCGGTCGTCCTGCTGTCGCCCGCCTGCGCCTCCTTCGACCAGTATCGCAACTTCGAAATTCGCGGCACCAGGTTCCGCGAGCTGGTGCAGGCGCTGCCGGGCATGAAGCCGGTGGTGTAGGGACGCTGCTGGTTGTTGCTCCGCTGTCGTCGCCCGGCTTGACCGGGTGATCCAGTACGCCGCGGCTGTGGTTATGAACCCTCGACGTCTCTGGAATACTGGATGCCCCGCTTTCGCGGGGCATGACGGGCATTTGAGGTAAGCGCTCGCCTTCATCTCCAATCATCCCCGTTTCCTTAACCCCCCGGTAACCAACCTCGGCGACCAATGGACCGACCTCTGTCCGAAAGCGGCCGCCATGCTCTCCCGTGAAGAACGCACCCCCTTTTCCGAGTGGTGGTGGACCGTCGACAAGCCGCTGATGGGTGCCATCCTGGCGCTGATGCTGACCGGCGTGATCCTGTCGCTGGCGGCGAGCCCGCCGGTTGCGACCCGCATCGGGCTCGATCCCTTCCACTTCTTCAGCCGCCACGTGCTATTCCTGGTGCCGTCCTGCATCGTGCTGCTCGGGGTGTCCTTCCTGTCGCCGCGGGCGATCCGTCGCTCGGCGCTGATCATCTTTGCGGTCAGCATCGTCCTGATCGTGCTGACGCTCGCGATCGGCCCCGAAGTAAAGGGCTCGCGGCGCTGGATCACGCTACTCGGCCTCAATATCCAGGCCTCCGAGATCGCAAAACCGTCGTTCGTCGTCATGGCCGCCTGGCTGTTCGCGGAATCCACTAGGCGGCCAGAAATGCCGGCGACCTCGATGGCGCTGGTGCTGCTCTTGATGCTGGTCTCGCTGCTGGTGATGGAGCCCGACTTCGGCCAGACCATGCTGATCCTGATGGTGTGGGGCTCGCTGTTCTTCATCGCGGGCATGCGGATGATCTGGGTGTTCGGGCTCGCCGGCCTCGGCGCCGCCGGACTGTTCAGCGCCTATCTTTTTGTTCCCCACGTCGCCGGCCGCATCAAGCGCTTCATGAATCCGGCCTCGGGCGACACCTTCCAGGTCGATACCGCCATGGAGGCCTTCTACAATGGCGGCTGGTTCGGCCTCGGACCGGGCGAGGGCATCGCCAAGCGCAGCCTGCCCGACAGCCACACCGATTTCGTGTTCGCGGTTGCCGCCGAAGAGTTCGGCATCATCCTGTGCCTCGCGATGCTGGCACTGTTTGCTTTCGTCGTCATCCGGACGCTGTCGCGCGCCTATGCCAACGAGGACATGTTCTCGCGCTTCGCGGCCTCGGGCTTGGCGATCCTGTTCGGCGTGCAGGCCGCCATCAACATGTCGGTCAATCTCCAGCTCATCCCCGCCAAGGGCATGACGCTGCCCTTCATCTCCTATGGTGGCTCCTCGATCGTGTCGCTGGCCTATGGTGTCGGCATGATGCTCGCGCTGACGCGGCTGCGCCCGCGCACCGAAGTCGAGGCGAGCGGCCACGCCGAGGCGATGCGCAGCTACGCATAGTTTTTCGTCATTGCGAGCGAAGCGAAGCAATCCAGAATCTCTCCGCGGTGGCAGTCTGGATTGCTTCGCTGCGCTCGCAATGACGAAAGAGTCCTTGTAAAACTCGCCACCATGGACACCTCCCCCCTGATTCTTCTCGCCGCGGGCGGCACCGGCGGCCATCTGTTTCCGGCCGAGGCGCTCGGCGTCGAGCTGATCCGGCGCGGCTTCCGCGTCCGCCTCGTCACGGACGAGCGCGCGCTGCGCTACAGCGGACTGTTCACCAAGGACATGATCGACGTCGTCTCGAGCGAGACTGCGCGCGGACGCAATCCGCTGCAGCTCGCCTATGCCGGCCTGACGCTCGCGGCCGGCACGCTGTCCGCCTACAGCCTGATCAAGCGACTGAAGCCGGTCGCCGTCGTCGGCTTCGGCGGCTATCCGACGCTGCCGCCGCTGGTCGCCGCAAAATTCGCCGGCGTGCCCGGCATCATCCATGACGCCAATGCGGTGCTCGGCCGCGCCAACCGGTTCCTGTCGAGCCGCGTCCAAGCCATCGCGACGTCGTTGCCCGGCGTGCTCGATCGCGATCCGGCGCTATCAGGCAAGACCACGACGGTCGGCACGCCGATGCGTCCGGCGATCCTCGCCGCAGCTGGCGTGCCATATGCTGCGCCTGAAGTGAACGGTCCGCTGCGCCTGCTCGTCGTCGGCGGCAGCCAGGGCGCGCGCATCATGGCCGACATCGTGCCGGGCGCGATCGAGCGCCTCGAGCCTGCGCTGTGGAGCCGGCTCGTCCTCACCCAGCAGGTGCGCGACGAGGATATGGCGCGCGTGCGTGCGGTCTACGACAGACTGAAGATCAAGGCCGAGCTCGCGCCGTTTTTCACCGATCTTCCGGCACGGCTGGCCTCCAACCATCTGGTGGTGTCGCGCTCAGGCGCCGGCACCGTGGCGGAACTTGCCGCGATCGGGCGGCCCTCGATCCTGGTGCCGCTGCCGGGCGCGATCGACCAGGACCAGTTCGCCAATGCCGGCGTGCTGGCCAAGGTCGACGGTGCGATCCGCATTCCGCAGACCGAGTTTTCCTCCGATCGCCTCGCCGCCGAGATCTCCGCCTTCGCCGCCGAGCCCGCGCGTCTTGCCGCCATGGCGCAGGCCGCCCGCGGCGCCGGCCGGCTCGACGCAGCGGAGCGGCTGGCCGATCTGGTGGCCAAAATCGCGGGAATCTGACGCGAAATCGGCCGGAATTCCTACTTTTGCCGTCATGGCCGGGCTTGTCCCGGCCATCCACGTCTTGCAAGAAGTGGTAAGGATTCGTGGATGCCCGGGACGAGCCCGGGCATGACGAAGGGAACTGCGGGATACACCATGAGACTGCCGCGCGAGATCGGACCTATCCACTTCGTCGGGATCGGCGGGATAGGCATGAGCGGAATCGCCGAGGTGCTGCTCAATCTCGGCTATTCCGTGCAGGGTTCGGACGCGTCCGACAATTACAATCTCGACCGCCTGCGCAAGAACGGTGCGAGGGTCTCGGTCGGCCACAAGGCGGAGAACGTCGACGGCGCCGAGGTCGTCGTGGTTTCTACCGCGATCAAGCGCGACAATCCGGAACTGACGGCGGCGCGCGAACGGCGCATCCCCGTGGTGCGCCGCGCCGAGATGCTGGCCGAGCTCATGCGGCTGAAGAGCTGCGTCGCCATCGCCGGCACCCACGGCAAGACCACCACGACCACGATGGTCGCGACGCTGCTCGACGCCGGCGGCCTCGATCCCACCGTGATCAACGGCGGCATCATCAATGCCTACGGCTCCAATGCGCGTCTCGGTGCGGGTGACTGGATGGTGGTCGAAGCGGACGAGAGCGACGGCACGTTCCTGAAGCTGCCGACCGAGGTCGCGATCGTCACCAATGTCGATCCCGAGCATCTCGATCACTTCAAGACCTTCGAGGCGGTGCAGGACGCCTTCCGCCATTTCGTCGAGAACCTGCCGTTCTATGGCTTCGCCGTGATGTGCATCGATCATCCCGTGGTGCAAACCCTTGTCGGCAAGATCGAGGATCGACGCATCATCACCTATGGTGAGAATCCGCAGGCCGATGTGCGCTTCGTCGACCTGACCCCGGCGGGCGGCGGATCGAAGTTCAAGGTTGCCTTCCGCGATCGCAAGACGGGCGCCGTGCACGAGATCTCCGATCTCATGCTGCCGATGCCGGGGCGCCACAATGCCTCCAACGCGACCGCCGCGATTGCGGTCGCGCGCGAGCTCGGCGTGTCGGACGAGGCGATCCGCAAGGCGATCGCCGGCTTCGGCGGCGTCAAGCGCCGCTTCACCAAGACCGGCGAGTGGAACGGCGTCACCGTCATCGACGACTACGGCCATCATCCGGTCGAGATCGCGGCGGTGCTGAAGGCGGCGCGGGAATCCACCAACGGTAACATCGTCGCGGTGGTGCAGCCGCATCGCTACACCCGCCTGCAGTCGCTGTTCGAGGAATTCTGCACCTGCTTCAACGATGCGGATGCGGTGATCGTCGCCGAGGTCTATGCTGCGGGCGAGACGCCGATCGAAGGCATCGATCGCGACCATTTCGCCGCGGGCCTGCGCGCCCACGGCCACCGCGAGGTGATCCCGCTGCCCGCGGCGTCCGATCTCGCTGGCATCGTCAAGGGCGTGGCGAAGTCCGGCGATCTCGTCGTGTGTCTGGGCGCCGGCAACATCACGCAATGGGCGTATGCCTTGCCCGGCGAATTGAAGGCGCTGGGGTAGCGCAGTGAGCTTCCCCGACATCACACCCGACCTCAAAGCCGTGATGCCCGATCTTCGCGGCCGGCTGCTGGCGAACCAGTCGCTCGCCGAGCTCACCTGGTTTCGCGTCGGAGGTCCCGCGCAGGTGCTGTTCACGCCGACGGATGAGGACGATCTCTCTTATTTCCTCGCGCATCTCGCAAGCGACATTCCCGTCTATGTCGTCGGCGTCGGCTCCAACCTGATCGTGCGCGACGGCGGCATGGCGGGCGTGGTGATCCGGCTTGCGCCGCGCGCCTTTGGCGAGGCGAGCGCGAGCGGCGATGTCGTCACCGCGGGCGCAGCCGCGCTCGACAAGCGCGTGGCGGAAGTCGCCGCGTCGGCCAATATCGGCGGGCTCGAATTTTACTTCGGCATTCCCGGCACGATCGGCGGCGCGCTGCGCATGAATGCGGGCGCCAATGGCGGCGAGACCAAGGACGTGTTGATCGAGGCGCGTGGCGTCGGGCGCGACGGCACGAAGCACATCTTCTCCAATGCCGACATGAAGTTTGTCTACCGCAACAGCGGCGTCGATGCCTCCATCATCTTCACCTCCGCGCGGTTCCGCGGCGAGCTCAGGGATGCCGAGGCGATCCGCGCGCGCATGGCGGAAGTGCAAACCCATCGCGAGACCGCGCAGCCGATCCGCGAAAAGACCGGCGGCTCGACCTTCAAGAATCCGCCCGGCCATTCCGCCTGGAAGCTGGTCGATGCCGCCGGCTGCCGCGGTTTGCGCGTCGGCGGTGCAGAAGTCTCCGAGATGCACTGCAATTTCCTGATCAACACGGGCAATGCCACCGCGCACGATATCGAGACGCTGGGCGAGACCGTACGTGAACGGGTGAAGGCAAATTCCGGAATTGAGCTACACTGGGAAATCAAGCGGATCGGAATTCCCGGCTAATTTGGACAAGCGACGAGAGAACATGCGCATCACCATCCTCTTCGGCGGCTCCAACCGCGAACGTCTGGTTTCCGTCGCCTCAGCCCAGGCGCTGCATCAGGCGCTGCCCGAGGCCGATCTCTGGTGGTGGGACGTCGAGGACAAGGTGCATGTCGTGCAGTCCAAACAGCTGCTCGAACATGCCCGCCCGTTCGAGGACGAGTTCAAGCCGGGCACGTCGGGCATTCCGTTGGAGCAGGCGCTCGACCAGGCCAGGGCGGAGGACCGCGTGCTGGTGCTCGGCCTGCATGGCGGGCGTGCCGAGAACGGCGAATTGCAGGTGATGTGCGAAGCGCGCGGCGTGCCGTTCACCGGATCGGGCTCGGCCTCCTCGCATCTCGCGTTCGACAAGATCGCGGCCAAGCATTTCGCCGCGCTCGGCGGCGTGACGCCGCCGGCCAACATTGCGCTGGACCAGATCGACGAGGCCTTCGCCGAATACGGCCGGCTGATCGCAAAGCCCGCCAGGGATGGCTCGAGCTACGGCCTGATCTTCGTCAACGCCAAGCAGGATCTCGTCGCCGTTCGCAATGCGGCCAAGCACGAAGAGTACGTGATCGAGCCCTACATCTCCGGCGTCGAGGCGACCTGCGGCGTGCTGGAGCGGCCGGACGGCTCGATCATCTCGCTGCCGCCGATCGAGATCATTCCGGGCGAGGGCAGTTTCGACTACGCGGCGAAATATCTTTTGAAGTCGACCCAAGAGATCTGTCCCGGCCGTTTCGCACCCGAAATCACCGCCGCGCTGAAGCACCAGGCGATGCTGGCGCACCGGGCGATGTCGTGTACCGGCTATTCCCGTTCGGACTTCATCGTCTCGGACAAGGGGCTGGTCTATCTCGAAACCAACACGCTGCCCGGCCTGACCAAGTCCTCGCTCTACCCCAAGGCGCTGAAGGCCGAGAGCATCGAGTTCGTCGACTTCCTGCGCGGCCTGATCGAGCTCGCTGTGGCCGGTGTGCGAAAATAATTAGGACTGGTTAACGGCCGAACTGGCGAAACGGCCGGTTTTGGAACCCAAAACCGGTAAAATGCCGGATATTGCGGCATAAATGCCTCACAGGCCTGGGCAAAAAGCTCACGTCGTTAACGAACTTTACCTTTTGTTTACCAGGACGTCCGAAGGTTAACGCTGGCGGCGCATATGACGCTTTGGCTGCCGGCGCGTGGACCGTTGCGGGTGTTGTCACCCCCAGCGAACGCTCTGAAGGGGAGAGGTTTTCTTCTGCTGAAGACCAGCACCCGGCCCGGCAAGTCCGAGACGTCATGTTCGCCAGGACCCGCGCGATGTCGCGGGCAAACTGTTGACGAGCTCGTGCAATGGATGGAGCAGGAAGCCTCACTCGGTCGCTTTTCAGATCGCTGAGGCCCCAAGCTGACCTGAAGGCGGCCGCTATCGGAGCGGTCGTGCTTCTGCGCGAGTGGGTGCAGGACAAGCGTCAGGAAAGAGTTCTCGGCGCCCGTGCTGCCGCCAAGGAAAAGACCAGGGCCAAAGCCATCGTCGAGCGCGAGCCGCCGCCGCGGTTGGTCGCGCTGGTCGAGCGCTATCTGCCGCGCCGGGTCGGGATCAGCATGACGGTGCTGCTCCTGATCGGAAGCTGCGGCTTCGGTATCGTCAAGGGCGGCCATCTCCAGGATTTCATCACGGCGGTCAACGACACCCGCAACGCGCTGGCCAATTCCGCCGGCTTCCGCATCACCTCCGTCGTGATCAACGGTCGCAAGCAGCTCAGCCAGGACGAGATCCTCGCGATCGGCGGCGTCAGCGGCCGATCCTCGCTGCTGTTTCTCGACGCCGACGCCGTGCGCGACAAGCTCAAGGCCAATCCCTGGATCGCGGATGCGACCGTGCTGAAGCTCTATCCGGGCCAGCTCATGATCGAGCTCACCGAGCGCAAGGCGTTCGCGCTGTGGCAGGAGGCCGGCCGGCTCTCCGTCATCGCCGATGACGGCGCCGTGCTCGAACCCTACGTCTCGCGCCGCTTTCTGTCGCTGCCGCTCGTGGTCGGCAAGGGCGCCGAGACGCAGGCCCGCGATTTCCTCGCTTTGCTGGCGCGCTATCCGCAGGTCAATTCCATTACCAAGGCCGCGATCTTCGTCGGTGAGCGGCGCTGGAACCTGAGGCTCAAGGACGGCCTCGACATCCGCCTGCCCGAACAGGACGTCGGCAACGCGCTTGCGATGCTGTCCAGGCTCGACAAGGAGGACAGGCTGTTCTCCCGCGACATCGTCGCCGTCGACCTGCGCCTGCCCGATCGGCTCGTCGTGCAGCTGTCCGAGGACGCCGCCAAGGCGCGCGACGATTTGTTCAAGGACAAGAAGAAGAAAAAGGCCGGGGACGCTGCATGACCGGTCTTGATCGCACCCAGACACCGAAGACACGCCCGATGCCGCACAAGCGCGGCGGCCTCGTCGCCTGCCTCGACATCGGCACCAGCAAGATCGCCTGCATGATCGCGCGGCTGAAGCCGTCGGCGCCGAGCGAAGCCCTGCGCGACCGGACCCATGCGGTGGAGCTGATCGGCTACAGCCAGATTCAGTCGCGCGGCATGAAGGCCGGCGCCGTGATCGATCTCGGCGAATGCGAGCAGGCGGTGCGACAGGCCGTCGGGCTTGCAGAGAAAATGGCCAAGGTGCGGGTCGAGTCCGTGCTGCTGTCGGTCTCCGGCGGCCGGCTCTCCGGTCAGCTGGTCGAAGCTGCGGCCGACATCCGCGGCGGCGCCGTGACACCGGCCGATGTCAGCCGCGTCACCTCCACCGGCATGCGCCACGCCACCGGCGAAGGCCGCACCGTGCTGCACGCGCTGCCGGTCGGCTACACGCTTGACGGCGTCAAAGGTATCCGCGACCCCCGCGGCATGGTTGCGCATCAGTTCGGCATCGACATGAATGTCGTCACCTGCGACGCCACGGTGGCGCGGAACCTGATGCTGGCGGTCGAACGCTGCCACATCAACGTCGAAGCCATGGCGGCAAGCCCCTATGTGGCAGGCCTGTCGGTGCTGACCGACGACGAGGCCGATCTCGGCGCCGCCGTGGTCGAAATGGGCGCGGGCACCACCACGATCGCGGTCTTTTCCGGCGGCCACTTCGTGCATGCCGCGGGTTTTGCGGTCGGCGGGCAACACATCACGATGGATCTGGCGCGCGGACTCTCCGCGACCATTGCCGATGCCGAGCGAATCAAGACGTTATACGGGACCGTCATCACCGGCGGATCGGACTCGCGTGAGCTGATGTCTGTACCGACAGCCGGTGACGAGCAGGATCTGCCGCAGATCGTCTCCCGCGCTACCATCGCCAACATCGTCAAGCATCGTGCCGAGGAAGTCTTCGAAATGGTTCGGGACAAGCTGAAGGATTCGCCCTTCGCCTCGGAGCCGAACGGCCGCGTCGTGCTCTCGGGCGGGGCCTCGCAGCTCACGGGTCTCGTTGAGCTCGGAACGCAGATTCTCGGCCGGCCCGTGCGGGTCGGACGTCCGCTCGGTTTCGGCCGGCTGCCCAACGAGGCGAAGAACGCCGCCTTCGCGGTGCCGGCCGGACTGCTCGTCTACCCGCAATATGTTCACCACGAACATGTCGAACCGCGGCATACGCGGCAGCAGGTCAGGACGGGGACCGGCGGGTATTTCGGAAAGGTCGGACGATGGCTACGCGAGGGCTTCTGATGACTCCTTCCCGCAATATTCGATTTTCACCAACTCCCGCGGCCGCCGGCCGGGGCGAACCCACGCGCGCGTGATCGAGAGGCAAACATGACCATCAGCATCAATGTTCCTGATATTCACGAACTGAAGCCCCGCATCACCGTGTTCGGCGTCGGCGGCGCCGGTGGTAACGCCGTCAACAACATGATCACGGCGGGCCTCCAGGGCGTCGACTTCGTGGTCGCCAACACCGACGCGCAGGCGCTGACGATGTCGAAGGCGCAGCGCATCGTGCAGATGGGCACGGCGGCCACGCAAGGGTTGGGCGCAGGTTCGCAGCCGGTGGTCGGCGCGGCCGCGGCCGAAGAAGTCATGGACGAACTCCGTGACCATCTCTCGGGCGCCAACATGGTGTTCGTCACCGCCGGCATGGGCGGCGGCACCGGCACCGGCGCAGCTCCCGTGATCGCCAAGATCGCGCGCGAGATGGGCATCCTCACCGTCGGCGTCGTGACCAAGCCCTTCCACTTCGAGGGCGGCCGCCGCATGCGCACCGCGGAAGCGGGCATCAATGAGCTGCACAAGGTCGTTGATACGCTGCTGATCATCCCGAACCAGAACCTGTTCCGGGTCGCGAACGAGAAGACCACCTTCGCCGACGCCTTCGCGATGGCCGACCAGGTGCTCTATTCGGGCGTTGCCTGCATCACCGACCTGATGGTCAAGGAAGGCCTGATCAATCTCGACTTCGCCGACGTCCGCGCCGTCATGCGCGAGATGGGCAAGGCGATGATGGGTACGGGCGAAGCCTCCGGCGACAAGCGCGCGCTGACCGCCGCCGAAGCCGCGATCGCCAACCCGCTGATCGACGATAGCTCGATGAAGGGCGCCAAGGGCCTCCTGATCTCCATCACCGGCGGCAAGGATCTCACCCTGTTCGAGGTCGACGAAGCTGCGACCCGCATCCGCGAGGAAGTCGACCAGGACGCCAACATCATCGTCGGCGCCACCTTCGACGAGGCCCTCGATGGCCTGATCCGCGTCTCGGTCGTCGCCACCGGCATCGAACAGGCCGCGATCGCGCGCAACAGCCAGGCCACCAGCGCTCCCGTGGCGAATCCTGCTCCGCAGGCGCAGCAGGCTCCCGCCGCTCCCGCCGCGGCTGCCGAGAGCCGTCTTGCCGATCTGACCGCGCGGCTGCGCGCTGACAATCAGCGCATGGCCGAGCGCGCCCAGAAGTTCGAAGGACAGACCCCGGCCACAGGAACGGGCCAATTTGCCGCCGCTCCCACGGCTCCGCGTCCGAACGTCGAGCGCGCTGCGCTTGCCGCCATCGCCGCCGCCGTTGCGGACGTTCCGCAGGCTCCCGCGCCGATGCAGACCTATGGCGACGTTACCGTGCGCCCGATCGCGCAGAAGCCCACGCTGTTCCCCGAGCCCGAGCAGGCGCCGATGGCCATGCAAGAGCCGATGACGCCGGAAACCTTCATCCCTCCGCAGGCCGAGCGTGCACCGGTCCGCACACCGCGGATGCCGCGGATCGAGGAACTTCCGATGCCCGCCCAGGCCGAGCTTCGCCAGGCCCGCGGCGAGGTCGAGGAGGAGACCCCGCAGAAGACCCGGCTGTCGCTGCTGCAGCGCCTCGCCAATGTCGGCCTCGGCCGTCGTGACGAGGAGACCGAGGCGCCGATCGCGGCCCGCACCGCCGGTCCCGCGATGCCGCCACTGCCCGATCGCCGCCCCCAGAAGACCGTGGCGCAGCAAATCGCTTCTACCGAGCCGGTGTCCGAGTATGCACGTCGTCCCGCGCCGCAGGGCCTGGACATGCACGGCCGTCCCGCGCCTGTTGCCCCGGCGCCACAGGGAGATGACCATCTTGATATCCCGGCCTTCCTGCGGCGGCAGGCGACCTGAGGATTGTTACAATAAGGCGGACGAAAAAAGGTCCCGGCGGGAAGCTTGCCGGGGCCTTTTCTTTTGCCCCGTGCATATCCGGATTGCGTGGCCAAACAACTGATTTTAAATCATTAATTACGTATTCGATGGTTCAGTAAAACTACCGAAAACGGTCCCGAACTCCGGTCCAATTTGGTTAAGCCTTGGCGCGAATACGGCGGGTTTGGGGTAACAATCGGTAAAAAAGCGTGAGTTGGCGCTGTTTGGGGCAGTGACTATGGTTTGCCGTGACTTGGGGATACGGATTCGGAACAGCGGTCTAGGCCGCAGTCGGGTTCAGTATAAGTCGCGATGGTCGTAGTGGGGCGGTTCCTGATGAAATTTAGCCGGCAAACAACGCTTCGTGCGCAAGCCAGTGTGGCAGGCGTCGGCGTTCATTCCGGTCTTCCCGTCACGCTCACGCTTGGACCCGCGCCTGTCGACGCGGGATTTGTTTTTATCCGCACCGGGCTCGAGGGAAGCGACCGCGAAGTTCAGGCCACCGCCGAGCAGGTGATCGCGACGGATTTCGCCACCGTCCTCGGTGATCGGGATGGCCCGCTGGTTTCCACCGCCGAGCATGTGCTTGCTGCGCTGCGGGGCATGGGCGTCGACAACGCCATCATCGAGATCGATGGGCCGGAAGTGCCGATCATGGACGGCAGCGCGGCAGCCTTCGTTGCGGCGATCGACCAGGCCGGCATCGTGACCCAGCCGGCGCAGCGCCGCTTCATCCAGGTTTTGAAGCCGATCTCGGTCAAGATCGGCGACTCCTTCGGTGAGATCAGGCCCTATGCCGACGGGTTCCGCGCCGAGGTCGAGATCGACTTCACCAATCCTGTCATCGGCCAGCAGAGCTATGCCTTCGACCTCAACCCGGAGCGTTTCCGCCGCGAAGTCGGCCGGGCCCGGACTTTCGGTCTGATGTGCGACGTCGCGCGGCTCTGGAGCGCCGGCTATGCGCTCGGTGCCTCATTCGACAACACCGTCGTGTTCGACGAGGAGCGGCTGCTCAACACCGAGGGCCTGCGCTACGCCGACGAATGCGCCCGCCACAAGGTGCTGGACGTGATCGGCGACCTCGCGCTGGCGGGTCTGCCGCTGCTCGGCGCCTACCGCTCGGTACGTGGCGGCCACAAGCTCAACCACACCGTTCTGACCGCGCTGCTCGCCGACCGCACCGCTTGGCGGGTGGTCGAGGGCGAGGCAGCCCGCCGCACCACGCGTCCGGTGGCCGAAACCGGTCGCGGCATCGTCGGTGGCCGGATCGCCGCGGTCTACGGGCCGGACGTTTCCTGAAGAGAGACGTTTCCTGCAGCGGACGTTTCCTAGACGAGAGACGCGTCCTGAAGAGACCCGTCGCCGCGGGCGTTTGGCGGGGCTTTCCCCGGGAAACTCCTGGTAACGATGATCGGCTAGGATTGCGGCGCGTTCGCCTTAATCCGGGCGGAATGCCTGCCTATCCGGTTGGTTGAAGATCGTTTTTCGGTTACACCGGCGTGGTCGCACGGCAGGCACCACGCCTATATTTCGCGCCCAGGACGGGGTTCATGGGCTGGCGGACACCGCACCACAGGGCGTCAGGGCAATACTCATGTCGGCACAGCGTATGACGCGCGGATATCTTCAAGTCCCGTCTCGAGAAGTCTCGTCTCGAGCCCGTGGGCTGCTTCAGGTTGTCGCCCTCTTCGTGCTCGCGCTGCCGCTGGCCGGCTGCGGCACCGGCGCGCTTTGGGACAAGTTCACCGCCAAGGACGACACCTTCGTCGAGGAGCCCGCCGACAAGATCTACAATGAGGGCCTGTACCTCATGAACGAGAAGAAGGACATGAAGGCGGCGAACAAGAAGTTCGAAGAGGTCGACCGCCAGCATCCTTATTCCGACTGGGCCCGCAAATCATTGCTGATGTCGGCCTACGCGTCCTACCAGGGCGGGGATTATGACAATTGTATCGGCGCGGCCACCCGCTACGTCACGCTGCATCCCGGCAGCCCGGATGCGGCCTACGCGCAATATCTGATCGCCGCCTCGCATTACGACCAGATTCCGGACATCAGCCGCGACCAGACCCGCACCGAGAAGGCGATCGCCTCGCTGGAAGAGGTGGTGCGCAAATATCCGACCTCCGAATATGCGACCTCGGCCAAGGCCAAGATCGAAGGTGCGCGCGACCAACTCGCCGGCAAGGAAATGAACGTCGGCCGCTATTACGCGCAGAAGCGCGACTACACGGCGGCGATCAACCGGTACAAGGCCGTGGTGACGCAGTACCAGACCACCCGCCATGTCGAGGAGGCGCTGTACCGCCTGACCGAGGCCTATATGGCGATCGGCATCGTTGGCGAGGCCCAGACGGCCGCCGCCGTGCTCGGGCACAATTTTCCTGATAGTCGCTGGTACAAGGACGCCTATAATCTTGTAAAATCAGGCGGTCTCGAACCGAGCGAGAATCAGGGGTCCTGGATTAGCAAGACCTTCAAGAAAATGGGTCTCGGCTAGGAAATAGAATTCCATGCTGGCGCGTCTGTCGATCCGTGACATCGTCCTGATCGAACGGCTCGATATCGAATTCGCACCGGGCCTCGCGGTTTTGACCGGCGAGACCGGTGCGGGCAAATCCATCCTGCTCGATGCCTTTGCGTTGGCGCTCGGCGGCCGCGGCGATGCCGGCCTCGTGCGGCATGGGGCGGAGCAGGGGCAGGTCACTGCCGTATTCGATATCCCAAAAAACCATCCCGCGGCCAAAATCCTCGCGGAGAACGGGCTGGACGATACCGGCGAGATGATTCTCCGCCGGGTCCAGCTCGCCGACGGCCGCACCCGCGCCTTCATCAACGACCAGGCGATCAGCGTGCAGACGCTGAAGGCGGTCGGGGCCGCTCTGGTCGAGATCCATGGCCAGCACGACGAGCGCGCGCTGGTCGATGCCGCCACCCACCGCCGCCTGCTCGACGCCTTCGCCGGTCTCGAAAAGGACGTCTCGGCGGTCGAGGCGCTCTGGGACGCCCGCCGCACCGCCAACACCGCGCTGGAGGAGCATCGCGCCGGCATGGAGCGCGCCGCGCGCGAAGCCGATTACCTCCGCCACGCCTCCGACGAATTGAAGCAGCTCGCGCCCAAGGACGGCGAGGAGACCTCGCTGGCCTCCCGTCGGACCACGATGATGCAGGGCGAGAAGATCGCCTCCGACCTGCGCGAGGCGCAGGAGGCGGTCGGCGGCCACCATTCGCCGGTCGCCTCGCTGTCGGCGGCCGTGCGGCGGCTGGAGCGTCGCGGCGTCAACTCGCCGGCGCTGGTCGAACCCGCGGTGAGGGCGATCGACATCGCCATCAACGCGCTGGAGGAAGCCGACCAGCATCTTCAGGCGGCGCTTGCGGCGACCGATTTCGATCCCTCGGAGCTCGAACGGATAGAGGAGCGCCTGTTCGCGTTGCGCGCCGCCTCGCGCAAATATTCGACGCCGGTCGACGGGCTCGCCGCGCTCGCCGCAAAATACGCCGCCGATGTCGTTCTGATCGATGCCGGCGCCTCACGGCTGAAGAAGCTGGAGCAGGCCGCGATCGAGGCCGATGCGCGCTATGCGGCGGCTGCGAAGAAGCTGTCGATGGCGCGGCAGAAATCGGCGGAGAAGCTCAACAAGGCCGTCAATGCCGAGCTCGCGCCGCTCAAGCTCGAGCGCGCAAAGTTCATGACCCAGGTCGAGACCGACGAGGCAGCTCCGGGCCCGCAAGGGTTCGACCGCGTCGAGTTCTGGGTGCAGACCAACCCGGGCGCCAAGCCGGGGCCGCTGATGAAGGTCGCCTCCGGCGGCGAGCTGTCGCGTTTCCTGCTGGCACTGAAGGTCGTGCTGTCCGACCGCGGTTCGGCGCCGACCTTGGTCTTCGACGAGATCGACACCGGCGTCGGCGGCGCGGTCGCGGACGCCATCGGCAGACGGCTGGCGCGGCTCGCCGGCAAGGTCCAGGTGATGGCCGTCACCCACGCCCCGCAGGTCGCCGCTCGTGCCGACCAGCATTTGCTGATCTCAAAGGACGCACTGGACAAGGGCAAGCGCGTTGCGACCCGCGTCAATGCGCTTGCCGCCGACCACCGCCGCGAGGAGATCGCGCGGATGCTCGCCGGCGCCGAGATCACCGCCGAGGCGAGGGCTGCCGCGGACCGGCTGCTCAAGGCGGCGACGGCTTGATTTCGTGTCCCGGACGCGCGCAAGCGCGAGCCGGGACCCAGAATGTCGCCCCGATGGGCCCCGGCTCTGCAGCGCACCGCCAAAGAAGCGCTGCGCTGCGTCCGGGGCGCGAGACCTCAACACGCCTTTACCCTCCCGCCCGCTCCATCGTATCCAAGCACCATGGCCAGAGCAGCAAAATCGAAACCAACACCGCTTCGCGACGTCGCCGACCTCACCAAGGCGCAGGCCAAGGTCGAGCACATGCGGCTCGCGCTCGAGATCGAGGGGCATAACGAACGCTACTACCAGGACGACGCGCCCACCGTCACCGACGCCGAGTATGACGCGCTACGCCAGCGCTTCAACGCGATCGAGAAGCGCTTTCCGGAATTCGTCAGCGCGGACTCTCCGTCGCAGAAAGTCGGTGCTGCACCATCAGGCCGCTTCAAGAAGGTGCGGCATGCCGTCCCCATGCTGTCGCTCGACAACGCCTTTGCGGAAGAGGATCTGCGCGACTTCGTCGGCCGCATCGTGCGCTTCCTGAAGCTCGACGACGACAAGATCGATTTCTCGGCCGAGCCGAAGATCGACGGCCTCTCGATGTCGCTGCGCTACGAGGGCGGTGAACTCGTCACCGCGGCGACTCGCGGCGACGGCGCGGTCGGCGAGGACGTCACCGCCAACATCCGCACGCTCGAGGACGTGCCGAAGAGGCTGAAGGGCCGCAACGTCCCCGATATCTGCGAGGTGCGCGGCGAGGTCTACATGACCAAGAAGGCCTTCCTCGCGCTCAACGAGCGGCAGAAGGCGGAAGGCAGCACCATCTTCGCCAATCCGCGCAATTCGGCCGCGGGCTCGCTCCGGCAGAAGGATCCGACCATCACCGCCTCGCGCCCCCTCGGCTTCTTCGCCTATGCCTGGGGCGAGATGAGCGCGATGCCGGAGGGCACGCAGAGCGGCATGATCGGCTGGTTCGAGCGCTGCGGATTCAAGACCAACCCGCTGACCAGGCTCTGTCACTCCGTCGAGGAGCTGCTGGCGTTTCATCATGCGATCGAGGAGCAGCGCGCAAAGCTCGACTACGACATCGACGGCGTCGTCTACAAGGTCGATCGCATCGACTGGCAGGAGCGGCTCGGCTTCGTCTCGCGCACGCCGCGCTGGGGCATTGCCCACAAATTCCCGGCCGAACGCGCCACGACGGTGTTGCGCGACATCGAGATCCAGGTCGGCCGCACCGGCTCGTTCACGCCGGTCGGCAAGCTCGAACCGGTCGGCGTCGGCGGCGTGATCGTGCAGAACGTCACGCTGCACAACGAGGACTACATCAAGGGTATCGGCAATAAGGGCGAAGTGCTGCGCGAGGGCCGCGACATCAGGATCGGCGACACCGTCGTGATCCAGCGCGCCGGCGACGTCATCCCGCAGGTGGTCGACGTCGTCCTCGACAAGCGGCCGAAGGCTGCCAGGGAATTCCAGTTTCCGAAGAAGTGCCCGTGCCCGTTGCACACCGACGTCACGCGCGAGGAGACGGCGGCGGGCGAAGAGGGCTCACGCGCTCGCTGCACCGGCGAGTTCGCCTGCCCCTACCAGAAGATCGAGCATCTGAAGCTGTTCGTGTCGCGGCGCGCCTTCGACATCGACGGTCTTGGCGAGAAGCAGCTCCAGTATTTCTTCGACGAGGGCTTTGTGAAGGAGCCAGCGGACATCTTCACGCTGGAAAAGCGCAATTCGAAACTCAAGCTCGAGGACATCGAGGGTTACGGGGCAACCTCGGTGCGCAATCTGTTCAGCGCGATCGAGAGCCGTCGGAAGATTGCACTGGAGCGCTTTATCTTCGCGCTCGGCATGCGCCATATCGGCGAGACCACGGCGCTGGCGCTGGCCCGCGGCTACGGCTCCTGGGACGCCTTCCACGATGCCAGCCTCAAGGTCGCCAAGGGCGACGAGGAGGCGATGGCCGAGATGGACGCGCTCGACCAGATCGGCGAGACCGTGATCAAGAGCATCGCCGATTATTTCGGCGAGAGCCACAATCGCGGCATCGTCGAGCGGCTTACCAGGGAGGTCGAGATCATCGACGCGGAGAAGCCGAAGAGTAACTCCGCCGTCGCCGGCAAGACCGTGGTGTTCACGGGCTCGCTGGAGAAGATGACGCGCGACGAGGCCAAGGCCACCGCTGAGCGGCTAGGCGCAAAAGTGTCCGGGTCGGTGTCCAAGAAAACCGATCTCGTCGTCGCAGGCCCCGGCGCAGGTTCGAAGCTCGCGGAGGCCAACAAGCGTGGCGTCAAGGTGCTGACCGAGGACGAGTGGCTGGCGCTGATCGGGGAGTGACTCTTCCCTTCTCCCCTTGTGGGAGAAGGGGGCGCGCAGCGCCGGATGAGGGGTTCTATCCTCGAATTCAAACTTTGAGAGGGGACCCGTGCGGAGAGAGACCCCTCATCCGGCGCGCTACGCGCGCCACCTTCTCCCACAAGGGGAGAAGGAAGAAGGCCTCACCGCGCCCGATCACATCATCCCGCTCTCTTCCTCTTCCGCCTGCTCGATCAGCGTCTCGCTCACCATGACCTCGCGGCGGGGGACGACGAAGGTCATCGTGCAGGCGCAGAGCAGGGAGATCGCCAGTACCGCGGCGGTGAGCGGCAGCGTGGTCGCGGAATGGCCGCCGAGATAGGCGCCGAATTGCGACATCAGCGCGCCGATGCCCTGCTGGAGAAAGCCCATCGCACCTGACGCGGTGCCGGCGGCCTCGGGACGGATGCTGATCGCGCCGGCGGCCGAGTTTGCCATCACGAAGGCATTGCCGACCATCACGATCATCTGCGTGCCGAACAGCCAGGCGGGCGCCTCGTTCCAGCCGGTGAAGCTCCAGAGCAGGTTCAACAGGCTGCCGCAAAGCTGAAGCGCGAGGCCGAACCAGATCAACTTCTCCAGCGAGTGCCTGGGCGCGAAGCGCACGCAGAGCAGATTGCCGACGAGATACGCAAAGCCCGTCGTCGCGAACCACGCGCCGTATTCGGCGCTGGTCCTGCCCATCTGCGTTACCACGATATAGGGGCCGCCGCCCGCGAAGGTGAAGATGATCTGCGAGGCCAGCACCTGGCACATCACGTAGCCGACGAAGGCGCGGTTGCGGATCAGGATGCCGACATCGCCGCGAAAGCCGCTGCCGGCGACGCGGTCTCGGCGGGTCTCGGGCAGCGCGAATGCGATTCCGACGGCGACAATGATCGCGGCGACGGTGATGGCGTAGAAGATCGCGCGCCAGCCGAACGCGGTTTCGATCAGGCCGCCGGTGAGCGGAGAGACCATCTGCCCGATCATCAGCGCCGCGACCACGAGGCTGATCATCGAGGCGACGCGGTCGCGCTCGTAGATGTCGCGGATGATGGCGCGGCTCACCACCATGCCCGCGGCGCCGCCCAACGCCTGGAAAAAGCGCGCGGCGATCAGCTGCGGCAGGGTTTCCGCGAAGATGCAGGCGGCGCTGGCGACCACCATCAGCGCCAGTCCTCCGAGCAGCACCGGTCGCCGCCCGAAACGGTCCGACAGCGGGCCCATGATGAGTTGCGACAGCGCGATGCCGACCATATACAGCGACACCGTCATCTGCGCGACCGAGATGTCGCTGCCAAAGGTCGTCGCCAGCACCGGCAGCGCCGGAACCAGCATGTAAAGCGAGATCGGCGCGATGCCGGTCATGACGACGAGCAGCAGCAACACCACGCGCGAGGTCGCGAGGTTCTTCGCCGTGTCCGGCGGCTTGCTGATCATGCCGTGCATGCGTGTCCGTCTCGTAGAAATTCGAATCGGACTGTAGCGCGCTCGCGCAAGACGCATATCGGCGTTTCGGAATGCGGCTATACGGATTCCGGGACGGTTATGATGAGGGCGCCATAGCGCCGATTGGGCGCGTTGCTCGCGTCAAAAAGTCGGTGTCATCGCCGGCTTGACCGGGCGATCCAGTACGCCGCGGCTTCTTCGCATGCGTTTCCTGTCTCTGGAATACTGGATTCCCCGCCTGCCGCCTTCGCTAAAGCTTCGGCGCCCCTAGACCTCACCCCGGCGAAGCCTTGGCGTAGCCGGGTCGCGGGGCATGACAGCTGTGGTGGAGAAGCAGCCTTGCGCAAAGCGCGTGGAGCCATGCGGCTTTGCGACGACGCGCTTACGCCTTCAACTCCGCCGTGGCCTGGTCCAGCCAGGCCTTGGTCGTCTCGTCCAGCGCCGGCCGCACCTCGGCCCTGACGCGCGCGTGGTAGGCGTTGAGCCAGTCGAGCTCGTCCTTGCTGAGCATGCCGACATCGATCAGCCGGCGGTCGATCGGCGCCAGGGTCAGCGTCTCGAACGCGTTCATCGATTTTTCCGCGCCCTTGATATCGGCTTCGACCACCAGTTCGAGGTTCTCGATGCGGATGCCGAAACAGTCTGTCTTGTAGTAGCCGGGCTCGTTGGACAGGATCATGCCGCGCTTCAGCGGCGTAGTGCCGAGCTTCGAGATTCGCGCCGGCCCCTCATGCACGCTCAGATAGCTGCCGACGCCGTGGCCGGTGCCATGCTCGAAATCGACGCCGGCGGCCCAGAGATATTGCCGTGCGAGTGTGTCGAGCTGCGCGCCGGTGGCGCCGTCGGGAAAGATCGCCCGCGCAATCGCGATGTGGCCGCGCAGCACACGCGTGAAGCGGTCGCGCATCTCGTCGGTCGGCTCGCCCACGGCCATGGTGCGGGTGACGTCGGTGGTGCCGTCTTCGTATTGTGCACCTGAATCGATCAGCAGCAGATCGCCGGGGACGATCCGCCGGTTGCTCTTGCGGGTGACGCGGTAGTGCACGATCGCGCCATTCGGGCCGGTGCCCGATATGGTCGGGAACGACACATCTTTGAGCGCGCCGGTGTCGCGGCGGAATGTCTCCAGCGCCTCGACCGCGTCGATCTCGGTGAGCTTGCCGCTTGCCGCCTCGCGGTCGATGAAGGCGAGGAAGCGTGCCAGCGCCACGGCGTCGCGCCGGTGCGCCGATTGCGTGCCCTTGATCTCGGTCGTGTTCTTGACCGCCTTGAGCAGCGCGATCGGATCGCTGCCGCGCACCGGCTTGCCGCCGGCGCCCGTGATCAGCCGGCTGAGGGCGTCGGCCGCGGTCGCATTGTCGAGCGCGATCGATCCACCGCTCTTGGCGAGCGCCATCAGCGTCGGCGCCATCGCATCGGGCTCGCGCACGTCGGCGGACTGCTCGAGATGGTCGCGGGTCAGATTTGAGAGCTTGCGGTGATCGATGAAGATGGTGGGACGGCCGTCCTTCGGCACCAGCGCATAGGACAGCGGCAGCGGCGTATGCGCGACGTCGGCGCCGCGGATGTTGAAGGTCCAGGCCACGGCATGGCTGTCGGACAGCACCAACGCATCGACGCCGAGCTTGCCGATCTCGCTCCTGATCTGCGTCAGCTTCTCGGCTTCAGTCACGCCGGCATGTTGCATTCCGTGCACCGTGACCGGCGCAATCGGCGGCTGTGGCCGGTCTTGCCAGATCGCATCGACCGGATTGCTGTCGACGGCGACCAGTTCGGCACCGGCCTTGGTGCAGGCGGCGGCCAAACGCTCGGCTGCTGCAAAAGTGTGCAGCCACGGATCAAATCCTAGGCGGTCGCCGGCCTTCAGGTGTGCCGACATCCAGCTTTCCGGCGGGGGATCGATCAGAGATTCCACGGCCCAGGCCCTTGAATCGACCTGCTTGGCCGCCTGGATCGTGTAGCGGCCGTCGACGAAGACCGCGGCCTCGTGCGTCAGCACCACCGCCAGTCCCGCCGAGCCCGTAAAACCGGTCAGCCAGGCGAGACGTTCTTCGGACGGCGGCACGTACTCATTCTGCTGCTGATCGGCGCGTGGAATCACGAAACCGGTCAGCTTGCGGCGGGCGAGTTCTTCACGGAGCGCGGCCAGCCGGGCTGTCAACGCGACGCCGGCCTCGGGCTCCTCGAATGTCTGGAAATGCGCTTCGAACATGGTGGATCACTTTAGGATCATGCGGATCAGTCCGCAATGTAGACGCATTTGAGGTCGCATCTGGCATGGACTGTGCTTGAACAAGTTCCATTCGAATTGAGTGGAGTACAGGATGCGGCAGTTGCGCTTCGTCCAGATGACAGGGAAATTCGAGCAAGTTGTTCATCTCAACGACGAGGGGACACTCGATGCCTGCGTTCACGTTTGAAAAGATTACGCCGCCGGTGCGCCGCGCCCCGGCTGCGGCAACACCGAAGAAACCGCGCGGCCTGATCAGCCAGATGATCGACCGTTTCGCCGAACGCCGCGCGAGGCGCGCCTCGCAGGCCGAGCGCGCGATGCGCCGGGACGAAGAGACGGCAAAGTAGCGGCATCTACGGCAGCGGCCGTACTCACCCCATCTTCCGCAGCAACAGGCTGCTCCATCCCTGGATTCGCATGTGCTTCAGAGGCACGAGGCCGCGCGCGCGGTAGGCGGCGATCACGGCGGGGACCTGGGGCGTCAACAGGCCGGAGAGGATGACGCGCCCGCCAGGGGCGAGGTGGCGCGTCATCGGGCCCGCCAATTGCCGTAACGGATTGGCAAGGATGTTGGCCAGCACCAGGTCGAACGGGCCGCATCTGCCGAAATCAGCTGCAGCGAAGCCGGTGGCGCGGATCACGCGCACATGGTGACCCACCTCGTTCAACAAGGCGTTCTCGGCTGCCACCTTGACCGAGGCCGGGTCGATGTCGGAGGCTAGCACCGCGCGATGCAGCGCCTTTGCCGCCGCAATTCCCAGTACGCCGGTTCCGGTGCCGAGGTCGAGCACGCGGCCGGGCCGGGTGCGTTTCAGGACATGGTCAAGCAGGAGTAAACAGCCGCGTGTGGTGCCGTGATGGCCAGTGCCGAAGGCGAGAGCCGCCTCGATCTCGATGGCGAGCTTGTTTGGCGCCACGCGGTCGCGGTCATGGTTGCCGTGGACGACGAAGCGCCCGGCCGGCACCGGGACGAGATCTTCCAGGCTCGACTTGACCCAGTCCCTGGCTTCGACGGTGTCGAAGGCCAGCGTGTCCGCGATCTCATTTCCTGCTGATGTTGCAACGAGTTCGCGCAGCCACGCCCGGTCCGGTGCGTGCGCGAAATGCAGCGCGACGTCCCACTGTCCGTTCGGCTGCTCGAAGGCGGCGACCGCCGCATCGTCTTCGAAGAAAACCTCGGTGAGGACGTCGACGATGCGCTTGGCAGCGATCTCGCTGCCGATCGAAAAACTGGCGCGATGGGTGGGGGCAGGCTGCATCTCAGGGTTCCGTCCGGTTCAATTTTTGGAACTTTTGTTCCCGATTTTTCTAATAACTTGCATTTATGAGGTTAACCCGACCGCAGGTTGTGCCACGTAGAATTGCGGGTGTTGGGCAACCCACACAGCTTGAAATGGAAAAGGAGGCGAGACTTGAAGCGCATGATTTTGAAATTCTGGACCGACGATTCAGGTGCAACCGCAATCGAGTACGGCCTGATCGCAGCCGGCATCGCGCTGGCGATCATCACCGTCGTGAACGGACTGGGCACCACCATGAACGACAAGTTCACTTCGATTAGCAGCTCCTTAAAGTAATTTCCGCCTCCCATTTCCCGGCGGGGCAATTCTCCATACGACTGCTTTCGAGCCGCGCCCGCCGGGGGAATTGCCCCCTGGCGGGCGAAGTCGTTTTGGGGAGAGGTTTTCACAGAATGCCCACAGGCTACCCGCTGGTTTGTCCGGACTTTGTCCACGGATTATCCCGCCGCTCATTCTCGGATTTTCCACCGATTTGTAGCAGGCTTTGAAGGGGCATAACCCACCGCCCTTTCACAGCTTTGCCAACAGTCTGTCCACAGCCCATCCACAGGCTTATCCACGGCTTCCGAACAACGACCGGTGATCCCTCAGGATTGCCTGGGCGGCGTTGTGGCCAGGCGCGCCGGTGACGCCGCCGCCGGGGTGGGCGCCGGAGCCGCAATGATAGAGGCCTCTCAGGGGCCCGCGATAATCGGCGTGACCCAGCATCGGCCGGGCCGAGAACAGCTGGTTCAGCGTCAGCGCGCCGTGGAAAATGTCGCCCCCCAACAGGCCGAACTGCCGTTCAAGGTCGAGCGGTGACAGGATCTGGCGGCCGAGCACGCTGGTCGCAAAACCCGGCGCGTATTTGTCCACCGTCGCGATCATGAGGTCGGCGACCTCGTCGCGATGGTCGTCCCACGACTTTCCATCGGGAAGCTCCGGCGCGACGTGCTGGCAGAACAGGCTCGCGACATGGTGTCCAGCGGGCGCGAGCGTGTCGTCGAGCGTCGAGGGAATCAGCATTTCCACGACGGGCTCCCGGCTCCAGCCGTGGGCCCGGGCGTCGAGAAAAGCGCGGTCCATGTAGCCGAGATCAGGGGCCAGGATGATGCCGGAGGTGAGATGATCGCCGTCGCCCGGCAGTGCCGTGAAGGAGGGCAGGCGGTCCAGCGCCACGTTCATGCGGAAGGTGCCGGAGCCGTTCTTCCAGTGTCGGATGCGGTCGAGGAAGTTTTGGGGAAGCGCATCGGCGGCGATCAGCCGCGTATAGAGCAGCTTCGGATTGACGTTGGCTGCGACATATTTCGCGCGGATGGCCGTGCCGTTCTCCAGCGCCACGCCGACGGCGCGGTCGCGCTCGACGATGACCTCGCGCACGCCCGCATCGGTGTCGATCACAACGCCGCGGTCGCGTGCGGCGCGCGCCATGGCTTGCGTGATCGCGCCCATGCCGCCGATGGCGTGACCCCAGACGCCCTTCTTGCCGTTTACCTCGCCGAAGGCGTGATGCAGCATCACATAGGCCGATCCCGCGGCGTAAGGGCTGGCATAATTGCCGACGATGGCATCGAAGCCGAACAGCGCCTTGACCAGATCATGCTCGAAACGTTCGTCCAGCATCTCGCCGGCCGAGCGGGTGAAGAGATCGAGCAGGCTGCGGCTCTGCTCCAGCGACAGCCCACGCAGGATGTTGGCGCTCTGGAATGCGTTCACGGCTTCGCGGATCGAAGCCGTGCCGAAACCATCGAGCAGGTTTGGCGGCGCGCGCAGCACGAATTGCCGGAGCACGTCGGCGATATCTTCCAGCTCGCGCGAAAACCCGTCGAGCGCGTTTGCGTCATGCGCGCTCAGCCGCGCGACGGACGCCTGTGTCCGCCCCTCGCCGGTGAGCAGATAGCTGCCGTCGGGGGCGGGCAGAAAATTCTGCGCGCGCCGTTCGACGATGCGCAGGCCCTGTTCGGCCAGCTTCAAGTCGCGGATCACCTGCGGATTAAGCAGGCTCACGGTGTAGGCCGCGACCGAATTGCGGAAGCCGGGATGAAATTCCTCCGTGACCGCGGCCCCGCCGACCACCTTGCGGCGCTCGACCACGCGCACGCGCAAGCCGGCCATCGCGAGATAGGCCGCGCAGGTGAGGCCGTTATGGCCAGCGCCGATGATGATGACGTCGGTTTCGATCATGAAGGCGTCAAGCTGTTCCACGCTCATTCCCGGATGGTCTGAACGACCGGGCTCGGAACATCTGTATATCAAGCATTCCCCGCTGCAACATCACGAGACCCTTTATTGCCCGTTCAGGCGCCTTGTGCTCCATTGCGCGCGCCCGGCGCCCGCCGGGATATGCTGGAGCTTCCATGGATTCGATCGTGCAACCCGCCGCCACGGAGCAGCCGTCATCGTCACGCAACCGGCTGCTGCTGACGGTCTACACCGCCGCGATCTTCGTCAGCGCGCTGTTGCTGTTCTCGGTGCAGCCGCTGTTCACGAAGATGGTCCTGCCGCGGCTCGGCGGCTCGCCGGCGGTGTGGTCGGTGGCGATGGTGTTCTTCCAGTCGCTGCTGCTGGCGGGCTACGCCTATGCGCATTTGTTGATGCAGGTGAGGAACCGCATCGTTCCGGTGGTGGTGCATCTCCTGCTGCTGATTACAGCGTTCGTCACGTTGCCGCTCGGCATCGCCTCGGCCTATGGCGATCCGCCCGCTTCGGGCTACGCGGTCTGGCTGCTCGGTCTGTTCGTGATCTCGATCGGGCTGCCGTTCTTCGCGCTTGCCGCCAACAATCCGTTGCTGCAGGCCTGGTTCGTCCGCACCGGGCATCCTGCCGGACACGATCCCTATTTCCTCTATGCGTCCTCCAACATCGGCAGCTTCCTAGCCCTGCTGTCCTATCCGTTCCTGCTGGAGCCGATGTTCACGCTGCACACGCAGAACCGGCTCTGGACCGGCGGTTACGGCATCCTGATCGTCCTAATCGCCGCCTGCGGCGTGCTGCTGTTGCGCTCGCCGAAACTGGCCATGGTCGATGCGCGAACCGAGGATTTGAATGCGCCGGCTCCCGGTTTGATGACTCGGCTGCGCTGGATATTCCTCGCCGGAGTGCCGTCCGGCCTGCTCATCGCCGTCACCGCGCACATCTCGACCGACGTTGCGGCAGCGCCGCTGCTGTGGGTGCTGCCGCTGTCGCTGTATCTCCTGACCTGGGTGGTGGTGTTCCAGTCGCGGCCGCTACTGCCGCACAAATGGATGCTGATGCTCCAGCCGGTCGCGATCGCGGGCGTCGTCTTCCTGCTGGCGTTCGGCGGCGAACAGAACCTGCTGCTGACGCTCGGCGGTCATCAATTGTGCTTCTTCGTCATCGCGATGGCTTGCCACGGCGAATTGGCGCGAACCCGGCCGGCCGCCAAATATCTCACCGGATTCTATGTCGCGCTATCGTTCGGCGGCATGGTCGGCGGCCTGTTCGCAGGGCTCCTTGCGCCGTTCACATTCTCCTGGATCGCCGAATATCCGATCCTGGTTGCGCTTGCCGCGCTGTGCCGGCCGCCCGCGAACGAGCGGCTGGCGGGCATCGTCAAATGGTACTGGCTGGCGCTTGCCGCGCTCGCCGTCGTGCTCGTTGTGCCGTCCACCACGACGGGCGGGCTATCGACCTGGTTCGAGGATCACCGGGTCTGGATAGCCGGCGGCGTCGGCGTGCTCGCCGCGCTGCTGGCGCTGGCGGTCAACGCCGGCCGCTGGAAGATATTCGCCACCGTCGCGCTCGCGCTGGCGTTGATCCGGGTTTATCCGGCGGACGAAGGCCGCGTCACCACGGTGCGCAGCTTCTTCGGTGTGCACAAGATCGTGGTGACGCCCGGCGGCTATTTCCACGTGCTGATGCACGGCACCACGATTCACGGCGCCGAGCGCTTCCTCAACAATGACGGCACGCCGGTCACCGGCCGGCCGGAGCCGATCACCTACTATCACAAGGACGGCGGCATCGGTCAGGCCGTGACCGCGATGCGCGAGCGCAAGGGCGCGCCGCTGAACGTCGCGGCGATCGGCGTCGGATCGGGCACGCTCGCCTGCGCCGCCGAGCCCGGCGAGAGCTGGACATTCTTCGAGATCGATCAGTCCATGGTCGACGCGGCAAGCGATCCGAAGAATTTCCGCTACATCTCGAGCTGCATGCCGGGCCTGAAGCCGGTGATCGGCGATGCCCGCCTCACCTTCGCGAAGGAGCCGGACGGTGCCTATGATCTCATCATCGTCGATGCCTATTCGTCGGATGCGATCCCGATCCATCTTGCGACCGAAGAGGCGATGAAGATCTACAAGGACAAGCTCGCTCCGCACGGCGCCGTGGTGATGCACGTCTCCAACCGCCACCTCGATCTCGAGACGGTCGTGGTCGGTATCGCCGATGCCAACGATCTCAAGAGCTGGGTCTACAACGAGGATTCCGGGCGCGATGGTGACTACATCTTCTCGACCGACGTCGTCATCTCCGCCCGCGAGGATGCCGACGTCGGCAGGCTCGCATCGTCGAAAACATGGGAGCAGACCGAAGCCGACGACCGGGTGCGGGTCTGGACCGACGATTACTCCAACATTTTGGGCGCGCTGTACCGGCGCTTGCGGGACGGGGAGTAGGGCCCGCTTCTACGGCTCCACCGGCGTCCCCGCGGGCAACGCGATTGCCTTCTCGCCCGCGACCTGCCGCAACAAATCGGGCCTGTCGGAGATGATCCCGTCGACGCCGATCTCGATCATGCGCGCCATGTCTTCGGGTTTGTTGACCGTCCAGACCACGACACGCAGCCCGAGCGCATGGGTCTCGGCGATCAGTGCCGCGGTCACATCGCCGAAATAGGGTGACCAGACCGCGCCGCCCGCAGCCTTGATGGTCCGCGGCAGCGACCCGCCGTGATCGGCCGGGCTGAAGCCCGCCGTCCAATTGGTCGCCTTGTCCAGCGCCACCGTCTGGCCCGAGCCGCGCTGGAGCGTCAGGTACACCGTCGGCATCTTTGGTGCCCGCTGCTGGACGAGCAGCAGGGTCCGCCAGTCGAACGACTGGATCATGACGCGGTCGGAGAATTTCTCGGCTTCGATCACGCCGAGCAGTTTGGTGACAAAAGATTGCGGATCGAGCGTCTCGTCCGGATGGTTCGGATCGATCTTGGTCTCGATGTTGAAGCGCACGCGCGTATTGCCGGATTTGCGCACCAGCGCGAACAGCTCGCTCAAGGTCGGAATGCGGGTCCCGGGCATGGCGCGCTGGTCGGGGAATTGCTTCGCGTAAGGGCTGTCTGGCCGGATCTGGCCGACGTCATAGGTCCTGACGTCGGCGAGCCGCAGTTTCACGAAGGGAGTGCCGGGAGGCGTGACGTAGGCGCCGTTCGCATCCCGCGTGATATCAGGATTGAGCCCGCGCTCATGCGAGACGACGACTTCGCCGTCGGCGGTGATGCCGACATCGAGCTCCAGCGTGTCCACGCCGATCGACAGCGCGTTGGCGAAGGCCGGAAGCGTGTTTTCCGGCAGCAGTGCCCGCCCGCCGCGATGGGCCTCGAGGTCGAAAGCCGAATCAAATGCCATGGCCGGTCCCGCAATGAGAAGTGACAGTACGGTCAAGATCGTCGCAGCACGTGACGGCATGGCGGCTCGTGGGGCAAGGGAAAGGGGCGATATTTCAACGCGTTTGGCGCGTCCGGCCGATTGTATAGGTTTTCGTGGCTGTTGAAACCTTGGGCGGCGGCTTGGGTTGCGGCCGCCGCGGGGGTATGTACTCATAGTCGGTGCCCTGGAATCCCGCCCGTGCAGCAGCAACGCGATCATCGAATTATCCGCAGCCGGCATTTTCGCCGGATGCAGCGCCGGCATTTCATGATCTTCGACGTTTTGCCCTTCGTCGGCACGCTGCTGGCGCTGGTCCTTCTGTTCTACCGCCCGATCGGCGCGATGGAGCTTGGCCTGTTCGTCGGCTTCTGGCTGGTCACCGGCCTCGGCCTTACCGTCGGCTATCACCGGCTCTTCACCCACCGCGCCTTCGCGACCTCCACGGCGATGAGTGCGATCCTGGTCGTGATGGGATCGATGGCCGGCCGCGGTCCCATGCTGTCCTGGGCGGCAATGCACCGCCGGCACCACGAATTGTCCGATCACGACGGCGATCTGCATTCGCCGCGGCTGCACGGCAAGGGCGCATTCGGCCGCCTGCGCGGCTTCCTGCACGCGCATTTGACCTGGATGATCGCGCACGATTATCCCAATGTTGCGCACTATGTTCCGGATCTGATGGCGGATCGCAGGCTGGTTGCCGTCAACAGCTACTATTACAGTTGGGTCGGTCTCGGCCTGGTGCTGCCGGCCGCGATCGGCGGCCTCGCCACGATGAGCCCGTGGGGCGCACTGACCGGCTTGCTCTGGGGCGGCGTGGTGCGCATGTTCGTGGTCGAGCAGACCATGTCGGCCATCAACTCCGTGATGCACAGCTTTGGCGCGCAGCCGTTCGTCACCCGCGACGACAACAGCCGCAATCTCGGCGTGGTGGCCTGGCTTGCCTGGGGCGAGGGCTGGCACAACAACCACCACGCCTTTCCCTATTCCGCGGCCTTCGGCTTGCGCTGGTTCGAGTTCGATCCGGGCTTTGTCTTCATCCGGGCGCTGGAAGCGCTGGGACTGGCCTGGGACGTCAAGGTGCCGAGCGAGGAGAAGATTGCGCGACGCATGCTGCGGCAGCCGGGTGACGCTGCGCCCGACCTCGAAACGGGCTGAGCATCATCGCCGGCTCACGCCGGCGATGGCGCGGCTGTGAACCGATGCTGTTCAACGACTATCCCTTTCTCCTGGTCTTCCTGCCCGCGGCGCTGCTGATCTATCGCTTGGCCGACCCCTATCCGGGCTTGCGCATCGGCGTGCAGGTCGCGCTGTCGCTCGCCTTCTATGCCTGGGGTAGTCCGTCCTTCATCCTGCTCCTGATCGGCTCGATCGCGATCAACTGGCTCGCCTCGGTTGCCTATGGGCGCGTGAAATGGCCGGTGCTGCTGACGCTGGTGATCGGGCTCGATCTCGCGGTGCTGGCGCTGTTCAAATACGCCAACTTCGTTCTCGCTAATCTGGGTCTCGTGCTCGGTGCGACGCTGCCGGTGCTCGACGTCGGGCTGCCGCTCGGCATCTCCTTCTTCACCTTCCATCACATCATGTATCTGGTCGACCTGAAGCGCGGCAGGGCGCCGCTCTATGCGTTCGACCGCTATGCGCTCTACATCGCCTTCTTCCCGCAGGCGATCGCCGGCCCCCTGGCGCGCTGGTCGGAGGTGATGCATCAGTTCGGCAGGCAGGTCTACGTTCCGGGCTGGCAGCGTCAGTTCTGCATCGCCACCTGCTTCATCGCGATCGGCCTGTTCGAGAAAATCGTGATCGCCGACGGCCTCGCGCATCTGCTCGATCCCATCTACGCGCAGGCCGCGAACGGGCCGCTCGCGGGCGGTGACGCCTGGCTCGCCTTCTGCTTCTCCTTCCAGATCCTGTTCGATTTCTCCGGCTATTCCGACATCGCGATCGGCCTCGGCCTGCTGTTCGGCGTGCAGCTGCCGTACAATTTCGATGCGCCGCTGCGCTCGACCAACATCCAGGATTTCTGGCAGCGCTGGCACATCACCCTGATGCTGTTCCTGCGCGATTACGTGTTTTATCCGCTGGTCAATCTGCGCCTGCTGCCGCGGCGCTGGCTGCCGGTGCAGTTTTTCGGCGCGATGATGATCACGATGGCGCTGTGTGGCCTCTGGCACGGCGCGAGCTGGACCTTCGTGCTGTGGGGCGTGCTGCACGGGCTTGCGCTGGTCGCCTGCACGCTGTGGCGTCGCTATGGCCCGGAGTTCCCGTCATGGCTCGGCTGGGCGCTTACCGTGCTGTTCGTGCTCGCGACCGGCGTGATCTTTCGTGCGGGATCGGTGGAGGCGGCCTGGCATGTCTTCGCCGGACTGGCTTCGCCGCTCCCGCTCGAGCGCGGAAAGCATTTGTGGCCGCTAATCGCAGCGCCGCTGTTCGCCTTCCTGCTGCCGGCGAGCCAGGACATCGTGGCGGTGCTCACGCGCCGTCCCAATCCGTGGCTCGCGGGTCTGCTCGGTCTTGGGCTATTCGCATTGCTGCTTCACATGGGTGGTCGGGATCTCCATGAGTTCGTCTACTTCAAGTTCTGAGACCGATCCCGGCTGGGGCCGGAGCTTGCTGGCGTGTCTGGGCACGCTGATCGGGGCTGCGCTGCTGGTGCTCGCACTGATGGTGGCGGTCGATCCCTATGACAGCGGCAAGCTCGGCCTGCTTGGCATCGACGGCGTCGATAATCGTCTGACCAAAATCACGGCCGCGAGCCGCGCGCGGGATCCGGATTTCAATGCCGCGATCCTGGGTAATTCGACGGCGCAGATGATCGAGCCGGCGGAATTGTCGCGCGCAACCGGCCTGCGATTCGTGCAGCTCTACATGACCGGTGCGTTCCCCCGCCAGGAACTCGCGGTGCTGGACTTCTTCCTGCGGAATCACCGGGAGGTCGGCGCACTGGTGATCGTGACTGACCCTGGCTGGTGCACGCATGCACGGGCGAAGGAGGAGGGCGGCGTCCCATTCCCCGACTGGCTCTATGACAGAACCGTCGTCACTCACGCTGCACGCCTGATCTCCTGGCAGGCCATCGAGCACGCCTTTCAACGCATCAGCATCGGCCTTGGCCGGCGACCAAGGATGAACCCCGACGGCTTTGTCAGCTACGAGGACATCTGGCCGCCGGGCCAATTCAAAGAAGTCGGCTGGCCCAGGGATCCGGCGCCGGCCTCGTCTGCCGAGATGCGGGCGACATTTCCCGAGATCGCTGCGCTGGCAGATATCGTCAGGGCATTGCCGGCCGATGTGCCCGTCGTCATCATCGTGCCGCCGACCTTGGCGACCACCGTGCCGAAGCCCGGTACGGAAGCCGCCTTGGAGCGCAGCGCCTGCGATGCCGCGCTGAAGAAAGTGGTCGCGGGCCGACCGCGCAGCAATTTCATCAGCTATCGCGTCGACAACGATCTCACGCGCGACCGCGCCAATTTTGCCGACTTCATCCATTATCGCCCAATTCTCGCGCGCAAGATCGAGCAGGGGATCGATGCGAGCCTGCGCGATGGGGAGAGCGCGAAGATCGATTTCTGAATCGTCTCAGCCGAGCTGTTCGAAATCGCCATCGAGCCAGAGCTTGCGTGCCAGCTTGCGCTGGATCTTGCCGCTGGTGGTCTTCGGCAGCGTGCCGGGCCGGATCAGCGCGATGTGACGCGCGGAGAGTTCGTGGTTGTCGGCGACGGCCTCGCGAATTCGGCCCTTGATCGCTTCGGTGTCGATCGAGTGGCGCGCGGTGCGCTCGATTTCCTGGACGATGACGAGCATTTCTTCGCCGGTCTCGTCCGGCACCGAGAACGCCGCGCCGCAGTTTTCGCGCAAAGCTCCATTGAGCGATTGCACCGTGCGCTCCACGTCCTGCGGATAATGGTTGATGCCACGGATGATGATGAGGTCCTTGATCCGTCCCGTGACGAACAATTCGCCTGTGACGTCGATGAAGCCGAGGTCGCCGGTGCGCAGCCACGCTCCGTCTTCGCCGGCAATCTGCGCATTGAGCCCCTCGCGCGTCGCCTCGTCGTTGCGCCAATAGGCGCGGGCAATATTGGCCCCACTCACCCATATCTCACCGACGCGGTCCGCGGGCAGCCGCGTGCGGTTGTCCGCGTCCACGATGGCGATCCGTTCGCCGGTGAGCGGGCGCCCGCAGCCGACGGCGACCTGTGTATCTTCGGCGTCGGAAGGCGCCTGCGCCGCATGCGCCTGCAGCGCCGTGCGGCTCACGCTGCGTGTGACATGACCGCCGCCACGGCGTCCGCCGGAAATCAGGAGCGTCGCTTCCGCCATTCCGTAGGCGGGATACATTGCGCGCGGATCGAAGCCGTGGGGCGCAAATGTCTGGATGAACCGCTCGATGGTTTCCGCATGCACCGGTTCTGCGCCGTTCAGTGCGATCCTGAGCGAGGACAGCTCGATGCCTTCCATCTGGTCGGCGCGATAGCGGCTGACGCAGAAATCGAAGCCGAAGTTCGGGCTGCATGCCACTTCCGCGCGATAACGCGCGATCGCGCGCAGCCAGCCGAGCGGCCGCTGCATGAACGCGTTCGGCGCCATCAGTACGCAGGTCGCGCCGACATAGAGCGCTTGCAGCGCGTTCAGGATCAGCCCCATGTCGTGATAGAGCGGCACCCAATTGACGTAAGTCGATTGCCGGCTGTTGCCGAGCGCGAGCCGGATCATCTCGAGATTGGCGAGCAGATTGGCGTGGCTCACCATTACGCCTTTGGGCGCGGACGTCGAGCCGGAGGTGTATTGCAGGAAGGCGATGTCGTCCGGCGCCGGCTCGGGTAATTCGATTGTCTCACCTTCGGCCGCGGCGAGATCGACCTCGATCCAGCGAATGTGCTCATGCGCGAAGCGTGCCCGCAAATCACCGCGGAGCGCGACGGCCGAATTGGTCAGCGCCACCGCCGGCGTGCAATTGGCGAGGATCGCGGCGCTGGCATCGCGCGCGCCGTTTCGCCGCGGCATCATCATCGGCACGGCGATGATGCCGGCCATCAGACAGCCGAAGAACGCCACCATGAATTCGATGCCGGGCGGAAACACCAGGATGGCGCGATCGCCGGGACGCGCGGCCACGGTCAGTCGCGACGCGAGCGCGCCCGCGGCATCGTGCAGCTGTCGAAAGCTGAGGACAGCGTCCTCCGTCCCGCGATCGGAGACGAAGACATAGGCGCGGTCGTCGGCCTGCTCCGCCGCACGCCGGGCCAGCAATGCCACGAGCGAGCGGAAGGTTTCCATGGGTTGCGCCGACTTCAACCGCCCTCAGGCGGCGGGGCGGATTGCGCGCTTGTCGGCGAGAAACCGCGACAACGCCTCAACGGTCGGATGGTCGTAGAAGTCGTCCGTCGACAGCTCGAGGTCGAGCTTCTCCTCGAGTTCCATCATCAGGTAGACCAGCATCGCCGAATCGAGGCCGAGGCGGCTGAATTTCGTGCCGATATCGACGCGGTCGCTCGAAATTCGCAGGATATTTGCCAGGGCGGTAACGCAGAAATCCGAAATCTGCTCGCGTGTCATGTCATGTCCCAGAAACAATGGGAACGACAATAGGGGCGCCCCCCTGGTTGTCAATTTGGTCGGAACGCCGCCGCGTTGAAGGTTGTGGACTGTTGCTTCCTTGCGTCGGCCGGTGCCCAATCCGTGCAGGGGCTGGCGCCATTTCCTGCGGTCGATTGCGGCAAGCGCCCGTCGCGGCAGCGGCTTCCTGATTCGCTGGCGCGGCAACGCCGCGTTCAAGTAGGTCAGTTCTGGTAGTAATAGCCACGCGGTTGGTAAACCTGCCGGGGCTGCGGCTGATAGTAGGTGCCCTGCTGGCCGTAGCCCTGATTGTAGTATTGCTGCGGCTGCGGCTGATAGACCTGTGCGTCATAGAGCGGGCGGCTGCCGCGCGGCGCGGGGTAGCGCGCGCCGGTGTCGCTGCCGTCGGCCGGATAGATGTAGTTGTCGTCTTGCGGCATGTAGCGGCGGGCAGGTGCGGCCTGAGGCGTCAGGTTCACGGGATCGCCTGATGTGGCGTACTGCTCTTCGGCGGGCTGCGGCGCGCGGGCCACTGCCGTGGGAGTGCGGCCACGCGGATTGCGGGCGAGCGCCACCTGCGCCGAGCCGGTCAGCGTTACCGTGGTGTTGAGCACGCCCTGCTGCTGCACTAGCGCGTAGAGCGTGGTGGCATTCTGGCGCGACAGCCGCACGCAGCCATGCGAGGCGGGCGTGCCGAGCCGGCCGACCGAGTCGGTGCCGTGGATGGCGTGCCCGACCTTGGTGAAGAAGATCGCGTGCGGCATCGGCGCGTCGTCGAATTCCTTGGAATAGTGATCCTCTTCCATGCGGAAGGCGCGGAACGCGCCGTTCGGCGTCTCCCGCGAGGGGATGCCTGTCGACACCGGCCAGTGGTAGCGCGCGACGCCGTCGACGGCGACGGTCATCTGCTGATTGTCCTTGTCGACGGTGATGTCGACCTTGGCCTGCGCGGCGCCCGCGCTCAAAAGCATCAGGGAGGTGAAAGCAATAAAAAACGAACGCATCTGACTCGTGGCCTCCGGCCTGTTCATACTAGGCGCCGCGGCTCTCCGTCCCCCGGCGTGCATTATGCCTGCAATCGCGCTTTCGTTCCAGCGGCCTGCAAAGCTAACCTTATTGCCATCGTTAACGGGACGCCCGGCGTAAGCAAGGCCGCTTTGTGCCGCAAAGCGAGCGGAAGCGCTGACATTTTCGCGAGCGGGAGATGCGTTCACAACGCCGACAATTCATCACAATGGTGCAACCATCCGGGGCGCAACCATTTGGCCGCATCGGCGTTGACGATCGCTGCCTCGACCGGCCGCTTCCGCGGCCGGTTTTACCTTTGGGAATGAAGATGAACAAAGTTTGCGTCGCCGCCGCTTCTCGGCCGGCTGGTCTGCCTTTCCGTGTGCTCTTCGCTGGCGCGGCCGTTCTGGCCGCGCTGTCCTGCGTCCCCCAGCCTGGCCATGCCCAAGGCATCGTTCGGGGCGCCCAGGAAGGTTCTTACGAAGGCAACCGGATCGCCGGCCCCGTCGGCGGCGTGGTTGGGGGCGCGGTCGGCGCCGGTGTCGGCGGTGCCGTCGGCGCGGTCGAGGGGGTGTTCGGCATTCCCCATCGCGGCCACCGTCGGTGTCGCGGCTATTACGACGGATACAACCGCTTCCACTGCTATCGGTAGAGCTTGCGATTCCGGGGCGCGCGCGTGCCCCCCGGAATGACGGCCGGATCAGTTCTTCAACCGATATCCCGTGCGGAAAATCCACCAGATCACGACCAGGCAGATCACCAGGAACGCCGTTGTCATGCCGATGCTGACGGCCATGCTGACGTCCGCGATCTCGTAGAAGCTCCAGCGGAAGCCGGAGATCAGATAGACGACCGGATTGAGCAGCGCCACCGTGCGCCAGGCGGGCGGCAGCATGTCGATGGAATAGAAGCTGCCGCCGAGGAAGGTCAACGGCGTCACCACCAGCATCGGGATCATCTGCAGCTTTTCGAATCCGTCGGCCCAGATGCCGATGATGAAGCCGAACAGGCTGAACGTCACCGCCGTCAGCACAAGGAAGGCCAGCATCCAGACCGGATGATGGATGTGCAGCGGCACGAACAGGCCAGCCGTGGCGAGGATGATCAGGCCGAGGATGATCGATTTGGTCGCGGCCGCGCCGACATAGCCGAGCACGATCTCGAAATAGGAGATCGGCGCCGACAGGATCTCGTAGATCGTGCCGGTGAATTTCGGGAAGTAGATGCCGAACGAGGCGTTGGCGATGCTCTGCGTCAGCACCGAGAGCATGATCAGGCCCGGCACGATGAAGGTGCCGTAGCTGACGCCCTCGACCTGGCTGATGCGCGAGCCGATCGCGGCGCCGAACACCACGAAATACAGCGAGGTCGAGACCACCGGCGAGACGATGCTTTGCAGCAGCGTGCGCCAGGTGCGCGCCATTTCGAACAGGTAGATGGCGCGGACAGCGCGGTAGTTCATGACGCCCTCACGAGATCGACGAAGATGTCCTCGAGCGACGATTGCGTCGTGTCGAGATCGTTGAAGCGGATGCCGGCTGTACGGAGATCGCCGAGCAGGCTGGTGATGCCGGTGCGCTCGCCCTTGGTGTCGTAGTCGTAGACCAGCGTCGCGCCGCCGTCGCAGAGGTCGAGCTCGTAATGCCTGAGGCTCTCCGGCAGCGCATCGAGCTTGCCTTGCAGATGCAGCGTCAGCCGCTTCTTGCCGAGCTTCTGCATCAAGGTGGCCTTGTCCTCGATCAGCACGATCTCGCCCTTGTTGATGACGCCGATGCGGTCGGCCATCTCCTCGGCTTCCTCGATGTAATGCGTGGTCAGGATGATGGTGACGCCGGATTGCTGGAGCGTGCGCACCACCTCCCACATGCCCTTGCGCAGTTCGACGTCGACCCCGGCGGTCGGCTCGTCCAGGAACAGGATCTGCGGCTCGTGCGACAGCGCTTTGGCGATCATCACGCGACGCTTCATGCCGCCGGAGAGCGTGATGATCTTGCTGTCCTTCTTGTCCCACAGCGAGAGGTCTTTCAGCACCTTCTCGATATGATCGGGGTTCTTCGGCTTGCCGAACAGCCCGCGGGAGAAGCTCACGGTCGCCCACACGCTCTCGAAGGCATCGGTGTGCAATTCCTGCGGCACCAGCCCGATCAGCGAGCGCGCCTTGCGATAGGAGGTCTGGATGTTCTCGCCGCCGACGAGGACCTTGCCTTCGCTCGGATTGGCAATGCCGCAGATGATCGAGATCAGCGTGGTCTTGCCGGCGCCGTTGGGGCCAAGCAAGGCGAAGATTTCGCCGCGCGTGATGTCGAGATTGACGTTCTTGAGCGCCTTGAAGCCGGACCCATAGGTCTTCGACAAATTGGCGACGGAAATGATGGAGGACATGATGGCCGCAAGTCTGAGGGGCTAAGGCTGGGGAGGGGAGGCTGGAACCTACCGGGAGGGGCGGGTCAGCGGAGCCCTGACATAGGAAGGCCCTTGCGCGGCTGCAATTAGCGGGAGAAAAATGGCCTCGAAACAGCTCCTTCCGTGGCAGGTTTCGGGCAAGTGTTGCGCGATGGTCACGGCTTGATGCTAAGATCGTCGTTCACGCGGCTCTTTGTTGCGTCTGCGAGCAGGCCATGGCTACGATTCCGGCCGAAGCATATTCCCAGGGAAAAGATCGATGAGACCGAACGGCCGTCACACCGCTGGCGTCAGCCAGTTGTCCGCCCTCCGTGCCTGGGCGATGGGCCTGCTCCTGCTGTCAGCTGTTGCCATCAGCCCGACCACCGCCAAGGCGGCGCCAAGCCAGGCTGCCGTCGCGACCACGCATGTCTACCTGCTCCGCGGCGTGCTCAACATCTTCTCGCTCGGGCTCGACACGATCGGCGCCCGGCTCCAGGCGCAGGGCATCCCGGTGACCGTGGCGAATTTCGTGTCCTGGTCCTCGCTCGCGGATGAGGCCGCGACCGCCTACAAGGCCGGCCGGCTCAAGACCATCGTACTGGTCGGGCACTCCTCCGGCGCGACTGCGCTGCCAGACATGATCGCCAAGCTCAACCGTCTCGGCGTGCCCGTGAAACTCGCGATCGGGCTCGACTCCGTGTTCAAGACCAAGCTGTCGACCGGCGCGGAGCGCTACATCAACATCTATATCGGCGACGGCCCCGGCGAGCCGGTGAAGCGCGCGGACGGTTTTCGCGGCAAGCTCGACAATGTCGACGTCCGCGGCTCCGGCGTCGGCCACATCTCGATCGACAAGAACGAAGCGATCCAGCGCCGCGTGATTGCCGAGATCGACGCCGCAATCATGCGCTCGCGCGCACCGGCTCCGGTTGCCGAACCCGGCGCGCCCAGGTCGGCGCGCTCGGCGGCGGCAACGGCTCCCCGGAATTAAGCCGTTCGCCGCAAGCAGGTGAATTGACAATGCCGCCGTCACGCCGACGGCGGCATTGTCGTATCTGCACAAGCCAAGCTCGATCACCTGCCGGTCGAGGAAGGGAACTCGGCGTACGATCTGGTGTTGTTACAGCATGACAAGCGGACGAAACGTCGGCCCCATGGCGGTTCAGCCCGAGCGGACGTGGGCCGGTCGGCCTGTTTCCGAAAATGTCCTTGAGAAAAAGCCGCAGCCTCAATCGAGCCAGTTGAGCGCGACGCGAGCCGGCTTGTTAAGACAGCACGCGCTGCGGACGCAGCGTGCGTTGCTCGCCGGCAACAGCGACGGTCGCAAGAGTTCCTCGAAGTGCAAGAGTTCCTCGAATTGACAGGCCGGCCTTCCGGTGTGCCGTCTGTCTGGGGCCAGTCCACGTGAAGATCTTTCAGTGCCCGTCATGCCGCCATCCTGTCTCGTTCGAGCACATCGCGTGCGCGATTTGCAGCACTGAGCTGGCGTTCGACTCCTCGCGCATCGAGATGACTAGGCTTGCATCCCATCAATCTTGCCGTAACCGCGAGATCATCGGCTGCAACTGGTGTGTCGAGGGCGCGGACTGGTATTGCGGCTCGTGCCGCCTCACGCGCACAATTCCAAACCTCGGCAGCACCAGAAACATCATGCTCTGGCGCCGTATGGAGGAAGCCAAGCGCCGTCTTCTCTATGATCTCAGTCGCCTCAAGCTTCCGCTCGCATCGCGCACCGGCGCAGAATTGGCTTTCGACATTCTTTCGGACGAGGTCGGTCCGATCGTCACGGGGCATCTCTCGGGCCTGATCACGCTCAACCTTGCGGAGGCCGACGATGTCGAACGAGAATCTCGCCGCGTGGCGTTCCGGGAGCCGTACCGCACGCTGCTCGGGCATTTCCGGCACGAGATCGGTCACTTCTATTGGGACCTGCTCGTCGACGGCACGACATTCCAGGCCCCGTTCAAGCTGATCTTCGGTGACCAGGCGCAGGACTATCAGGCCGCGATCAACTCCTATTACAGCCGCGCCGATCGTTCATACGACCGAAGCGGCTTCATCAGCGAGTACGCCACGTCCCACCCCTGGGAGGATTGGGCGGAAACGTTCGCGCATTTCCTGCATATCGTGTCGACGCTCGACTCGCTGGCAGGTTTGCCGTTGGCGCTGGACGAGCGCGCCCGGCAGACCCTGACGGATCCCTATCTCGAGAGCGACTTCGAGGCACTCTTGGCACTGTGGATGCCGCTTGCTCGCAGCATCAACGAACTCAACCGCTCGCTCGGGATGAGCGATGCATATCCCTTCGACATATCGCCGGCGGTCAAAGGCAAGCTGCATCTCGTCCATATGGCGATCAGCGCATTCCGCGCTCAGCAGAGCCTGGCGGCGTAACTTTCGCGGAGGACAGCCCCCGTTACGTCAGGAAGGTACGAATGCTGTCCGCGATTTCCTTCGCGTGCGTCTCCAGCGCGAAATGACCGGTGTCAAAGAACTGCACCACGGCGTTCGGATTATCGCGCTTGAACGCTTCGGCGCCGGGCGGAATAAAGAATGGGTCGTTCTTGCCCCAGACCGCGAGGAACGGCGGCGTGTGCTTGCGGAAATAGTCCTGGAAGGCCGGATAGAGCGCGACGTTGCTCTTGTAGTCGCCGAACAGGTCGAGCTGCACGTCGTCCGAGCCCGGGCGCGCAAGGTAGAAATTGTCGAGGTTCTGGCCGTCCGGTGACACGGTCATCGGATCGGGGACGCCATGCGTGTACTGCCAGCGCGTCGCTTCCGGCGTGAGGAGCGCGCGTAGCGCGTCGCGATTGGCCGGCGACGGATCCTGCCAATAGGTCTTGAGCGGAGTCCAGTCGTCGCTGAGCCCTTCCTCGTAGGCGTTGCCGTTCTGTGAGATGATTGCCGTGATCCGCTCGGGGTGACTGAGCGCAAGCCGGAAACCAGTCGGCGCGCCGTAATCGAAAACGTAGACCGCGAAACGGTCGAAGCCGATCATTTCGGTGAAGCGTTCGATCACGCGCGCGAAATTGTCGAACGTGTAACGGAAGCTTTCGCGCGAAGGCATGTCGGATTGGCCGAAGCCGGGAAGGTCGGGCGCCACGATATGAAACCTGTCCGCCAGCAGCGGAATGAGGTCACGAAACATGTGGCCTGCGCTGGGGAAGCCGTGCAGCAGCAGGAGTTTTGGCGCTCCGACACGACCGGCCTCGCGATAGAACACCTTGAAGCCCTCGACATCCGCGGTGCGGTACGCGATTGCGGCCATGACATTCTCCATCTTAGTAACCACTAAATTGCCTACTAAGAGGTTACGTCTCCTTACCGTAACTTGTCAACGCCGTTCTATCAGGTTATCTGAGTCCATGCTCCCGACCGGCCAAGGACCGCTCATGGACCGCCCGCCCGCCATGTTCATCGCCGACTCTCTCGGCCTCGACTTCCTCAACTCGGTGGCGACGCCGCTCGATACGCCGGTCGACTGGATCGATGATGGTCATGGCCTGATCGACTGGCTGGCGCAGGCGAAGCTGGTGCCCGCGGATGATCTGCACGCGCTGACGGCGCGCGCCACGCCGGACGAGCTGGACAAGGTTGCGGATCAGGCGCGCGCCTTGCGCGAATGGTTCAGGGGCTTCGTGCGCAAGCATGCAGGCCGACCGCTCACGACGGATGCATTGCGCGAGCTCGATCCGTTGAACAGCCTGCTGGAGCGCGACGAAGCGTTCAGCCGGATCGAGCCGGGCCATGCCGATGGCGGCGCTCTGGCATTGCGAATGAGGCGGCGCTGGCGATCGCCGGAGGCGCTATTGCTGCCGGTTGGCGAGGCCATGGCGAAGTTCGTTTGCGACGAGGATTTTTCGAACGTCAAGGCGTGCGAGGGGCACAACTGCACCATGCTGTTCGCTGACCACACGCGCAGACGCGCGCGACGATGGTGCATCATGGCGGTCTGCGGCAACCGCGCGAAACAGGCCGCACACCGCAGCAGGCTCAAGAGCATGCAGTGATTGGGGGGCGAGATGCTGGAATGAGCGCGGATCGAGCCCCGGTTCCGTGCCCCAAATTCCACCCAATCGACCGTCACTAAGCGCCTTTGGGGGAGGCTGCAGCCTCCCGGAGTGGGACTGCTGGACTGATGATCGATTTGAGGCGACTTCTCGCGCTGGCAGCCGTTGCGCTGCTCGCCTTGAGCACCGGGACGACCGCTGCCTCACCTGCCAAGACGAAGCCCGCCGCGGCCGCACCCGCCGCGCCGCCGCCCCCACCGTTCGAGCCATTGCCGCCGCCGAAGATCTACCTGTTCCGTGGCGCCATGGGGCCGTTCTTCTCCACCGGCATGGACCGGCTCGAAGAGAAGCTGACGCAGGCCGGCTTTTCGGCCAACGTCTATGAATTCACCATCTGCCGATGGATCGGCGATCGTGCGATCTCCAGCTACAAGGAAGCGCCGGCGCCGATCGTGCTGATGGGGCATTCGATGGGCGGGCTTTGCTCGATCGTCATCTCCGAGATGGCGGCCAAGGAGAACATCCCGATCAGCCTCGTCATCACCATCGATCCCGCGCATGCGACCGGCGACGTGCCGCTCAATGTCGAGCGCTTCATCAACATCTATCTCTCCGACAGCGTGCTTGGCGGCGGCAACGTGGTCGCGGTGCCGGGCTATCGCGGTCACTATGCGAGCTATGACCTGAAGGAGAACGCGCGGGTCAGCCACATCAACATCGAGAAGTCCGACGACATCCACCGTCAGATCGTGGACATGGTCACGCAGTTGCCGCGCATTCCGCCCCAGACGCAGGTGGATGCCGTGCCGCTGCGTTATCTCGTGCCGGCGAATACGCTGGTCGAATTGTGGGACAGTGGCGTGCGGCTACCGGTGCGCCGCGGCGACACCATGGAGAGCATCGCGGCAGCCAATCGCGTGCCGCTGTGGTCGCTGGCGCAGAGCAACTCGCTGCCGGAGAACGCGACGCTCACCCCCGGCCAGTCCATCATCGTTCCACGCCACCTGACGCCGCCGGAGCCGACAGCCGCTATGGCGAACCCGCCGCCGGGACGGCGGTAAGCAGTCAGCAACGGAGATGGTCGGGATGGGCTGATGCAGGCACCATCCCTCGCGGCACCTGTCATTCACGCATCTTGTGCCGCGGCAGCCATCTTGATGCGGGTGTCGCCAAGGAGGAGCGAGCCGTGGCGGAAGCCCGGCCCGCCGGGCGATAGGGCGCGGCGAGAAGCATCATAAACAAGGCCCTGTCAGCCGCATATTTGGCAGCGGGTCGGCCATTTTCGAAGCCGTGCATGACCAGGCGTCCTTCCGTCGTGCAGACACGCCATCGCCATGTCCTTCGACCGCACTTCTTCAGGAACACTTCGAATGTCGGGAGGTGTTCGGGCATGTCGATCACCCGTGCCGGCTTGCCGTCAGGCGCGTGGTGGCGTTCCCCATCGCCCGGCTCGGAGCCTGAAAGGTGAGCGGAAAGGCGGAGACGGCGAGCTTCTCGATCGCCGAGCGCTCCTCGGACACACGTCTCTCGATGAACCGCCGTTCGAACTCGGTCAGCTCGGTCTTGAGCAACCGCTGATAGCGGCTGATGTTGCTGCGGTGGCCGCGCAACAAGGCCAGCTCTTCATCAAGCATCATCGCAATCCCCGTTGAGCTGTCGTTGCCTAGGCTGCGAGGCCGGTTCGTTCGACGGATCGCGTGCGGACCGGCTTGCCGCCCGGAGGGCCCTTCGGATGGTGGTCGAGGCTCGCGAGCGCTTCCAGAATTTCGTCGATGGTGACGGCTTTGTCCGAGCCGGGCAGCTCCCGCAATGTCGGGCTCGAGGCGACACTGGCTGCGTCCGAAGCCCAGGACGCTAGGATCGCGCGCTTCTCGCCGATCGACAAAGTTGGATCGGCTATGACGTCGCGGGGATGATCATAGACGGAGCCAGGGTGCAATATCGCGTTCAGATCGATGATGTTGTCGGCATGATCGAGCATGAGAGGTCCTCCTCCTTTCTCTAAAACCTCTGACTTGCATTCGGGTACGCGATCGAAGGCCATGGCCCATCCCGCCCGACGATCGGGCGGGATCACCGGGCCTCCGACAGACCGAATTCAGGCGGCTTTGCCCTCGAGTTGATGCACGTTGCCGGACGGCGCGGCATTGATCGCAATCCGCCGCGGCTTCATGGCTTCAGGGATTTCCCGGACCAGTTCGATCTTGAGCAGGCCGTTTTCGAACGAGGCGCTGTGCACCTGAACATATTCGGCCAGGTTAAACTGCCGCTTGAACGGCCGCGCGGAAATGCCCCGGTAGAGATACTCGCGTTCAGTTCTGTCCGGCTTGTTTCCCTCGACGGTCACCGCGTTCTGCTCGGCCGTCACCGCGACCTCGTTGGGTGAGAAGCCCGCAATCGCAAGCGAAATCTGGTAGCGATCCTCGCCGAGACGTTCGATGTTGTAGGGAGGATAGTTGTCCTCACCGGCACGCTGTGCCGTTTCAACGAGGTCGAAAAGGCGGTCGAAACCAACGGTCGAACGCCACAAGGGAGAGAAGTCGTAAGCGCGCATAGCCAGATCCTCCAAGGAGCAAAATGGATACGAACGACACCGGACACGACCGGTGCCCGTCTCAGCTTCCCGACCCACCAGGCGTCGGGAACGCCACCTCTCGGCGGCAGCGGAAAAATAAAAAAAGCCCGTTTTGGTTTCAAGAGGGGGGCTCAAAATTTTTCGGAAACCCTGGCGCCTCCCGCTGACGTAGCTCGGATTACACGTTCGATCCGTGGATCGCTTCGATCACGGCATCGGTCACGTCCTTCGTCGTCGCCTTGCCGCCGACATCGGGCGTCAGCACGCCGGCCGCGCAGACGCGCTCCACCGCGGCCATCAACCGCACCGCCGCGTCCTTCTCGCCCAGATGCTCCAGCATCTGTGCGCCGGTCCAGAACGTCGCGACCGGATTGGCGATGCCCTTGCCGGTGATGTCGAAGGCCGAGCCGTGGATCGGCTCGAACATCGAGGGGAAGCGGCGCTGCGGGTCGATATTGGCGGTTGGCGCGACGCCGAGGCTGCCCGCCAGCGCCCCGGCGAGGTCGGAGAGGACGTCGGCGTGCAAATTGGTCGCGACAATGGTGTCGAGGCTCTTCGGATGCAGCGTCATGCGCACCGTCATGGCGTCGACCAGCATCTTGTCCCAGGTCACATCGGGGAATTCGGCCGCGACTTCGGCTGCGATCTCGTCCCACATCACCATGCCATGGCGCTGCGCGTTCGACTTGGTCACCACGGTCAGGAACTTGCGCGGGCGCGACCGCGCCAGCTCGAATGCATAGCGCATGATCCGCGTCACGCCGACGCGGGTGAACACCGCGACCTCGGTGCCGACCTCTTCGGGGAGACCCCTGTGGGCGCGGCCGCCCATGCCGGCATATTCGCCCTCGGAATTCTCGCGCACGATCACCCAGTCGAGGTCGCCGACGCCGACATTGCGCAGCGGCGAGGCGACGCCCGGCAAGATCTTGGTCGGCCGCACATTGGCGTATTGGTCAAAGCCCTGGCAGATCGGCAGCCGCAGGCCCCACAGCGTGATGTGATCGGGCACGTCGGGCGCACCGACCGCGCCGAAATAGATCGCGTCGAATTTCTTGAGCTCCGCGAGACCGTCGGCCGGCATCATCACGCCGTGCTTCTTGTAATAGTCCGAACCCCAGTCGAAGGTCTTGATGTTGAAGGCGAGGTCACCGCTGCGGTTGGCCAGCGCCTCCAGCACGCGGACGCCGGCGGAGATGACCTCGGGGCCGATGCCGTCCGCGGGGATCGCTGCAATCGAATGGGTGCGCATGAAGGGCTCCGTCCAGATGTCGGTGGGGTTGCGTAACGCTAGCGAACCTAGGGGCCGGGACTCAATCGGCGCTGGTTTATACAAAAAAATGATATAATCCCGTCACAGGATCAGAGGACCGGTGGATGGAATTGCATCAGTTGCGATGCTTCGTGGCGGCGGCCGAGCAGTTGCATTTCGGCCACGCGGCGCAGCATCTCCAGATGCTGCCCTCCGCGCTGGGCCGCCAGATCAAGCTGCTGGAGCAGGATCTGGACACGCGACTGTTTGCACGGACGACGCGTGCGGTGTCGCTGACGGAAGATGGCGCGACGCTGCTGCGTGATGCCCGTGCCATCCTCGCCCGCGTCGAGGCGGTCGAGACCAACCTGCGCAATCGCGCGCGCGCGGGGGCTGCTCGAAAACTCCGGGTCGGCGCCATCGACAGTGCCGCGGCGGGGCTGTTACCGGCGCTGCTGCGCGATTTTCGCGCAAAGCATCCCGATATCGCAGTGCAGCTCCTGGAAGAGAAGACCGTCCGGCTGCTGCCAAAGATCCTGACCGGCGCGCTCGATCTTGCCTTCGTGCGTCCACCGGCTCAGCGGGACAAGCGGCTCGAATTCCGCGATCTGCTGCAGGAAACAGCCATCGTGGCCTTCCCGCAGCGCCACGCGCTGGCCAAACGCAAGTCGATCACGCTGGCGGAGATCGCCGAGGAGGCGATGCTGGTGCCGGATCGTCGCTCGCGGCCGCACAGCCACGACCTCACGATAAGACTATTCGAGCAGGCAGACCTCACGCCGCGCGTCGTGCAGGTCGCCGACGAGAAGCAGACCATCATCAATCTCGTCGCAACCAGGCTCGGGGTCGCGATCGTGCCGCGCTGGACCATGCGGATGGCGGTGTCAGGCGTGCGCTTCGTGCCGCTGCGGCCAAAGCAGATCGGGCCCGTCGGCCGGCTGCCGCTCGCTGCCGCATGGCTGCGCGGCTCGCGCGACCCCGCCCGCGACGCAATGCTCTCCGTGCTCGAGACGCGCCTGCGCAGCTATGCGCGCGACGCCTGAGGCGCTATGACATCGACTTGGCGAGAGGGGTGATGCGATGGCTGAACGGACAGCTTCGAACGAATTGCGGGTTGCCGTCGCGGGGCTCGGCTCGATCGGCACCAAGATCGCCGCCGCGCTCGATCAGGGCATCGAGGGATTGACGCTCTCCGCCGTGGCGGTGCGCGATCCCGCAAAGCATCAGAAATTGCTCGGCAGCCTGCGTCGTCCGCCATCCGTATTACCGCTCGACCAGCTTGGCGACGCCGCCGACATCGTCGTCGAATGCGCCCCGAGCAGCCAACTCCGCGCGATCGTCGAGCCCGCGGTGAAACGCGGCAGGGCCGCGGTCGTTGTCAGCGTCGGTGGGCTGCTCGACAATTTTGATCTCGTCGATCTCGCCCGGGCCAATGGCGGCCGCATCCTCGTGCCGACCGGCGCGCTGATCGGGCTCGACGCCGTCAACGCCGCCGCGATCGGCACAATTCACTCGGTGAAGATGGTGACGCGCAAGCCGATCGACGGCTTGAAGGGCGCGCCGTTCATCGTCCAGAACAACATCGATATCGACAATCTGCGCGAGCCGCTCAAGCTGTTCGAGGGGACCGCGCGAGAGGCAGCGAAAGGCTTTCCGGCCAATCTCAACGTCGCGGTCGCGCTGTCGCTCGCGGGCGTCGGGCCGGATCGCACCCAGGTGCAAATCTGGGCCGACCCGACCGTGACGCGCAATGTTCATCGCATCGAGGTCGAGTCGGATTCCGCGCGCTTCTCGATGTCAATCGAGAACGTCCCCTCCGAGAATCCCAAGACCGGGTTGATCACGGCACTGTCGGTGATCGCGCTGCTCCGCAAGCAGCGCACCACGCTTAGCGTTGGAACATAACCTTCAAGCGCCCGTCACGCGCCAGATCACGTTGCCGACGTCGTCGGCCATCAGCAGCGATTTCTTGTCGGGACCGATCACGACGCCGACCGGACGGCCGTAGGATTCTTTCTCGTCCGGCGCGAGGAAGCCGGACAGGATGTCGCGTGCTGGACCCGAAGGCTTTCCGTTCTCGAACGGGATGAACACCAGCTTGTAGCCGGACAGCGTGCTGCGATTCCACGAGCCGTGCTGGCCGATCGCCATGCCGTCGGGGAAGCCCGGCAGCGTGCCCGCGGGCATCCAGCACAGGCCGAGCGAGGCGGTGTGACCGCCGAGCGCGTAGTCAGGCGTGAGTGCCTTGGCGACCATCGCCGGATCCTGCGGCACGCGGTCATCCACCGTCTTGCCCCAGTAGCAATAGGGCCAGCCGTAGAAACCGCCATCGCGCACCGAGGTCAGATAGTCCGGCGGCGTTTCGTCGCCGAGGCCATCGCGCTCGTTGACGACGGTCCAGAGCACGTTGGTGCTCGGCTCCCAGGCGAGACCAACCGGGTTGCGCAGGCCGGCGGCGAAGATGCGGTGCGTACCGGCGACGAGGTCGAGCTCGTAGACAGCGGCGCGGCCTTCCTCGACCTCCATGCCCATCTCGCCGATGTTGCTGAGCGAGCCGACGCCGGCATAGAGTTTCTTGCCGTCGGGGCTTGCGAGCAGGCTGCGGGTCCAGTGGCCGCTCGGCTTGAAAGTGGTGAGGCGCTTGCCCGGCGCGGTGATGCGATCGGCATTCGCCACGTACGGGAAGGCCATCACGCCGTCGGTGTTGCCGACATAGAAGGTGTCGCCGACCAGCGCCATGCCGAACGGCTGGCTGAGGTTTTCCATGAACGCGCCGCGATACTCCGCGACGCCGTCGCCATCCTTGTCGCGCAGCAGCGTGATGCGGTTGGCGCTGACGCCGAGCGCGGCGGCGCGCCGCATCGTCGCTTGCATTGCGTAGTGAAACACGGACCGCGGCGCCCCCGCGATCTGCGTCGCCTCCGCGATCAGCACGTCGCCATTGGGCAGCACCTCGATCCAGCGCGGATGGTCGAGGCCGGTCGCGAACGCATTGACCTTGAGCCCGGGTGCGACCGTCGGCTTCTGTCCTTCGCTCCAGCCCCGCGCCGTCGGCATCTTCAGTGTCGGAATGGCGCCTTGCGGTTTTGCTTCGGGAATCGCGGGCGACTGGCCCCAGGCCGGCGCAGGCACGGTGCCTGACAGCTTCCGCCATTGCAGCGCGATGCCGCCGAGAAGCGCAACGAACTGCGCAAAGATGCTGGAAAACGTCATGAGAAGCCCCTGTTTGCGGGCGCATCCAACGGGCTGGCGGGGCAGACGTCAACCTGTGCGATGGGCCGCGGGGCTCTATTCCCGTGGAATGGCAGCCGTTCGAATTTGCATGGGACGAATGCCGGCAAGCGGGGCCCGGAGATCAGTGGCCGATCTGCCGCTCTGCCCGGCGCGCCGCGCGAAAATCATCCAGATGATGGATGTTCGGCGCGAGCGCGGCCTCCCTGGACAGGAGATGATAGACACGCGCCACGGTGCGCTGCTTCTGCTTCGGCCGCCCCGGCGGCAGCGCCCGCGCCTTGCGGACGGCGGCGATCGCGTGCTCGCGAAAATAATCGTAGGCGTCGGACATGGCTCGATGCTCTGCGGTCAGTGGCAGGTATCGAGAGGCTAACGGGCTGGAGGGAAGGCAGTTCCTCTCGCTGTCGTCCGGCGAAGGCCGGGACGACAGCGAATGTGGGGCGCGTCCGCCGCTCTCAGCGCGGCGACAGGAACGGGATGATCATCGGCACGCGGCGGCAATAGGCGCCGTAGGCGTCTTCGCCGAGCTCCTTGGACAGGAACACTTCTTCCATCCGGCCCTTCTGCCACATGCCGAGCGAGATCAGGATCGCGCCGAGCATCGCGGTCACCGTGCCGACCGCGATGCCGGTCACCAGCATGCCGAGGATCAGGCCGGTGTAGATCGGATGGCGTACGATGCCGTACGGGCCGGTGTCGATGACGCGGTGGTCTTGCTTGTGGGTGATGGTGTTGGACCAGAATTGTCCGAGATGCAGCCGTCCCCACCAGGTGAAGGAGATGCCGGCCAGCACGATCAGCGCCACCACGTAGACAGCTGTATTGCTGAACACCCAGAGCGGCTTCTCGCCGAGCACTTCCGCGGTCCATGGCGTGAACAGGATGCCGCCGACCAGGATCGGGATGCGATAGCGGCCGGACTCCAGCGTCATTACCTGCTTCTGGGTGCGGCCCTGCCAGAACGAGGCGCCGACCCAGCTTGCGAGCCAGGCGAGCCAGATCAGGGCGAGCAGTTGCGTCGGCCAAGTCGTGGTCCAACCACCCCAGGCGACAGAGAGAAGCTTGCTGAAATCGAAGGACATGCGGAAAGGTTCTTTGGGTTGGGCGGCAGCTCAGCTGGCGCGCGAGGAGAGCGCGTGATGCTCGATGGCGCCGGAGGCAAGCGCGCCGCCGCGGGCGAGAAGATGGGTGATGGTTTCGCGCAGGACCGGCTCGATCGGGCGCGGCGCGTAGCCGAGTTCGGTGCGCGCCTTGCTGATCGAGAGGTCGCTCGCGGCGAGCGCAATGCGCACGCCCTCGGCGGTGCCGTTGGGCGGCCTGCGCGTGATGCGGTCAGAGAGATATTCAAGCATGATGCCGGACAGCTCGGCCATCTTGCCGGGAACGACGACCGGGAATTGCCGGCGGCCGCTCATCGCGGACATCATCCGCAGAATCTGGCCGAGCCTGACGCAGTCGCCGCCGAGGATGTAGCGCTGGCCGTTACGCCCGCGTTCCATGGTCAGCACGAGGCCCATGGCAACGTCGCGAACGTCGACGAGATTGACCGGGAAGTCGAGATGCGGCTGCACTTTCTTCTGCAGGAAGTACCACAGCATCGCAGTCGGCGGCGTCAGATTGTGGTCGGCAGCACCGATCGGCATGGTCGGGGTGCCGATCACCAGCGGAAAACCTTCAGCTGCGGCCTTCGCGGCGCAATGCTCGGCCAGCGATTTCGACCGCGTGTAGGCGCCCGGCATCGCATCGGCCGGCTGCAGCGCCTCTTCGGCGGGAACACCGTTGAGGTCGGAATAGGGGAATAGGATCGATTCCGTCGAGCAGTGCAGAAAGCGCGAGACCCCGCGCTTCATCGCGGCCGCGAGCACGATCTCGGTGCCGCGGCAATTGACGTCGTGAAAGGCCTGCTTGTCGGCGACCCACATGCCGGGCAGGCCCGCGAGGTGATAGACCTGATCGACCCCAGCAATCGCGGCATCGACCGCGGCACCGTCGAGCACCGAGCCTTGGGCATATTCAACGTCGGCATACGGCGCGGCAGGCGCACGGACGTCGAGAACACGCACCCGCTGCCCACGGGCGCGGAGCGCTTCTACAAGATGATGTCCGATGAAGCCGCTGCCACCGGTAACCAGTACGAGAGCCATGCAGTAGGTTTGCTGTTTCGCGTCTAGAACTATCGGGTTGAAAGGGAATTGGTCGGAGCAGGCGCCAGAATCGCGGCAAGGTCGCGACGGAAGCCCAATGCAATGAATAATTTTGCCATGACAAACATCGGTCCAAGCAGAAAATGCGTGGGGTGGTCGACCATCGACGGCTGCCGCTCCTCGAAAACCTTGTGACCGACGATTTGCGACGCGACGCCGAGCCCGATCAGCACCACAAAAATCGACCACATCATGACGATCGAGACCTGATTGCCAATCGCGGTTGCGACCGAAAGCAGCACGATCATCGAGGCGAGGATGCCGAGCCCGATCCCGGCGTCCAGCATCAGCCAGTAGGCCAGCACCGGCAGGGCAAGAACCATGGCCAGGCTGACCTCGATCCCGAACACCGGGAAATGGACCAGCGTCAGCGGCAGCACGGCGCCGGTGAAGAGCAGGAGGATGCCGACCACGTGCATCGCGCAGTTCCAGGGATCGCGATGATATTCGACGTAGTCGGCCAGCTGACGTTGAAAATAACTGGCCATCTCGGTCTCGTGCGCATGGGGTCGGGCAGGGCGAAAAAAGCCTATAGCACCTGATAGGGCGGTGCACAAACCGGCGTAATTGTCGCGCGAAACCGCGCTGTTGCGCTGTGAGACAGGTCACAAAAGAAACGTGACTTCAAAGGGTTGCGTCAGACGCCGTGGCGCGTCCGCTCAGCGCTTCTTGGCGGGTTTTTTCGCCGCAGGCGCAGGTGTCGCAGCCGGATGCGCAGGCGCTTCCTCCGGTACCTTGGCGTAGGTCAGGATTTGCAACTGGGCGTTGGCGGCTGAGGTCGGCCTGGCCCGGTCGAGAAACTGCTCCTCGCCGAGGCCGATCGGATGCAGCCGCTTGGTCGAGATCTTGAACGTGTTCACCAGCACGTCGCGTATCGCGTCCGCCCGGCGCTGGCTCAGGATCGCGTTGGCCTCGCGCGTCTTCGCGTTGGATTCGACATGGCCGACGATCAGGAACGTGTAGGGCAGCAGCGAGGCATGGACCAGCGCATCGGCGAGGCGGCCGACGGTCTGGTAGGACGCCGGCTGGATGATCGGCGTGTCGGCGTCGAACTGGATCTGCGCAGTGAAGGTCGGCAGATTGACCAGATCAGGCGCGATCAGCGGCCGGTTCACCGGACCGGGATCGTTCTTGATCCTGGCCTTGGCCCGCTCCATCACCTGCAGCTTCAGCGCGGGGAGATCGATCTCGGCGGCTTGTTCGAAATGGTTGAGCTTGCCGACGATGTCGTCGCGGGTTGGCGGCGCCGTCTGCGCTTCCGCTGTGCCCGCGAGCAAAGCGAGGCCGAGCGCGATGCATATTCCGGCGGTGGAAAGCCTCGTCGCTGGCATCACCGATACCCCGCGTCGTCAACGGCCTTCAGGCAATTGTTGCTGATGCCCTTGGGCGTCGAGACCAGGCAGGGGACCGCCTTGCTGGTCTCCTTGGTCGAGCCGCCGCAGACCTTGACGATCTCGCGCTGGCAGACGTTCGCCACGGTGACACGGGCTGCGACGCGCTTCTGGATGGCGTCGAAGGCACCGAGATAATCGCTCTGGCACTGCTGCGAGAGCACGTCGCGGTTGCGCGAGAGGCACTCCTTCAGGCGGGTCGAATCCGGGTTGACGCCGCGGCAATTGGCGACGATTTCCGCGCCGCAACTTTTCGCCAGCAGCCCGATCGCATCGCCAAAGCTCATGGTCTCCGCCGCCGCAAGCGACGGCATACCCAATGCCAGCAAGATCAGTGTGATGGAGCCCCGGACCATGGCCGCATCTGATACGGGGAAGTTCACGGTGGTCAAGGGCTGTTCGGACCTGAACTGTCGAGAGTCCGACCAGTGCGGCGAACAGTCCTCACTCCGTGGCCTCAGTGAGGGGTGGCCATTCGATCAGGGCGACCGTGTGCTTCCCGAGCTCGTCGGCGACATCAGGGTCGGCCTTGAGCTCGTCCAATGTCCGCGGCGGGGGAAGCTGGCGGCCGTCCGCGGTCAGTTCCTGTGCATAGAACGCGAGTGCCTCGGGCGCATTCTCCAGGGCCTCATCGACGTCGTCGCCGCCGGAAATGCAGCCGGGCAGGTCCGGAAACCACACGCCGACGGCTTCGTCCGGGCCGGCGTCCTCGATGATGGCGATGTAGTGCGGCATGCAGGCCTCACGCCCGCTGCACAAAACTGTCCACGACCTTCTTCTCCCCCGCCTTGTCGAAGGCGATGGTGAGCTTGTTGCCGTCGATCTTGGTGACGCGGCCATAGCCGAATTTCTGGTGGAAGACGCGGTCGGAGAGGGAGAATTCCGAGGTCGTGCCGGTGGATTTGGCCACCAGCTCGCCCTCGATCGTCAGCGGCCCGCGGCGGCGCGAGGAGAAGCTGCCGAAATCGGGCGAGGACGACTGGGACGAAAACGACGAGGCCTGTTCCTCGAAACTGCCGCGGCCGCCATTGCCGCCGCCACCGCCGCCGCGATTGCGATTGGCCTGGGCGCGCTGCCAGCCCGGGGTCGAATAGGTGGAGCCGAACGCTTCCATGTCGTCGAAGCGGGAGGCGCCGTAGCCGCCGGTGCCGCCCCAGGCCGAGCCGCCCTTGGATTCCGTGATCTCGACATTGGCCGCGGGCAGTTCGTCGAGAAAGCGCGAGGGGATCGTGGTCGACCAGGTGCCGTGGATCCGGCGGTTGGTGGCAAAATAGATTTTGGCGCGGCGGCGGGCCCGGGTCAGGCCGACATGACCGAGCCGGCGCTCTTCCTCGAGGCCGGCGCGGCCCTGTTCGTCCAACGTGCGCTGGCTCGGAAACAGGCCTTCCTCCCAGCCGGGCAGGAACACGTTGTCGAATTCCAGCCCCTTGGCCGAATGCAGCGTCATCAGCGACACCGCGTCCTCGTCGGCGCCGCTGTCGCGGTCCATCACCAGTGAGATGTGCTCCAAAAACCCTTGCAGGTTCTCGAACTCCTCCATCGAGCGCACCAGCTCCTTGAGGTTTTCGAGCCGACCCGCGGCGTCCGCCGAACGGTCCTTCTGCCACATCTCGGTGTAGCCGCTCTCGTCGAGCACGATCTCGGCGAGCTCGGTGTGCGAGGTGACCTCGCGCTGGGCGCGCCAGCGGTCGAACTGGGCGACGACGTCGCGCAAGGAGCCGCGCGCCTTCGGCTTCAGCTCATCGGTCTCGACCACCGCGCGCGCCGCCTCGAACAGCGGGATGCGGCGCTTGCGGGCGTGATCGTGCAGCATCTGCACGGTGGCATCGCCCAGGCCGCGCTTGGGCGTGTTGACGATGCGCTCGAAGGCGAGATCGTCGGCCGGTGAATTGATGACGCGGAGATAAGCCAGCGCATCGCGGATCTCGGCGCGCTCGTAGAAGCGCGGGCCGCCGATGACGCGATAGGGCAGGCCGAGCGTGACGAAGCGGTCCTCGAACTCGCGCATCTGGTAGGAGGCGCGCACCAGAATCGCGATCTCGTTGAGCTTGTCGCCCTGGCGCTGGATCTGCTCGATCTCCTCGCCGATGCCGCGGGCTTCCTCTTCCGAATCCCAAGAGCCTGTTACCGTGACCTTCTCGCCGTCCTGGTCCTCGGTGCGCAGCGTCTTGCCGAGCCGGCCCTCGTTGTGGGCGATCAGGTGCGAGGCGGCGGCGAGGATGTGGCCCGTCGAGCGGTAGTTGCGCTCGAGGCGGATGACCTTGGCGCCGGGGAAATCATGGTCGAAGCGCAGGATGTTGTCGACCTCCGCGCCGCGCCAGCCATAGATCGACTGGTCGTCGTCGCCGACGCAGCAGATGTTTTTGACGTGGCGCGTCTGCTCCTTCTCCCCGCTTGCGGGGTCGCGACGAGCTTCGCTCACGCTGAGAAGGTCAGGATGAGGGGCTGCCTCCACGAGCTCAGCTTGCTGAGAGTCCCCCTCACCCGGATCGCTCGGGCGCGCAATTGCGCTGCCGGGCGATCCGACCTCTCCCCGCACGCGGGGAGAGGCAAAAGAAGTCGGCGCTTGGGACAGCAGCCGCAGCCACAGATATTGAGCGACGTTGGTGTCTTGATACTCATCGACCAGGATGAATTTGAAGCGCTGCTGGTACTGCCGCAGGATATCCGGGTGCTCGCGGAAGATGCGGATGTCCTCGAGCAGCAGATCGCCGAAATCGGCGGCGTTCAGGATCTTCAGCCGCTCCTGGTAGCTCGCATAGAGCTTGCCGCCCTTGCCGTTGGCGAACACGGCGGCTTCGCCCGACGGCACCTGCGACGGCGTCAGGCCGCGGTTCTTCCAGCCGTCGATCAGCCCGGCCAGCATGCGCGCCGGCCAGCGCTTGTCGTCGATATTGTCGGCTTGCAGAAGCTGCTTGAGCAGTCGGACCTGATCGTCGACGTCGAGCACGGTGAAGTTCGACTTGAGCTGCGCCAGCTCGGCGTGGGTGCGCAGGATGCGCCCGCCGATGGAGTGGAAGGTGCCGAGCCACGGCATGCCTTCGACGGCATGGCCGAGCATCTGACCGAGCCGATGTTTCATTTCGCGCGCGGCCTTGTTGGTGAAGGTCACCGACAGGATTTCGGATGGGCGGGCGCGGCCCTGGCTCAGGATGTGGGCGATGCGCGTGGTCAGCACGCGGGTCTTGCCGGTGCCGGCGCCGGCCAGCACCAGAACCGGCCCGTCCAGCGTCTCCACAGCCTCGCGCTGCTCCGGATTGAGCCCGGACAGGTATTGCGGGCCTACCGAGGCGCGCGCACGCGCGGCGATGCCGCCGGCTGCGGGCTGGTGGTCGGGGACGCTCTGGGACGTGATCTTGCTCGGCTCGGTCATGCGAATCATTTGCCCCACGTTGGCACCGCGGGGTGGTGAAAGGGGAGCCTTCTTAACAGGGATTGGTCCCTATATGGGGCCGCGGACAGGGGTTTTCCACGTGCGCCGAAAGCCAATTTGTTCCTGTCGGTCAGGCGAATTTCCGGCTTCAGCGGCCCGGAACCATTGTTCCGAGTTGGCGATTGGTTCTGCAAGTGAGGCGCGTCAGCCGCGCCGATCGCAGACAGACATCGAAACAGAGGTTCGGATCATGCTTAGCTGGGTAGTTACGTTTCTGGTTATCGCCCTGATCGCCGGTATCCTGGGCTTTGGCGGCCTCGCCGGCGCGTCGATCGAAATCGCCAAGATCATCTTCTTCATCGCAGTCGTGTTGTTCCTGGTCTCGGCCGTTGTCGGACTGGCACGGGGTCGTAACAGGGTTTAGCGCGCTTACCGCTTCGAGGGCATCGCCACGTTCCGGCCGATGCCCTCGGGCCGCGGGACGGCGCTGTGGGCCTTGACCACCGCTGCGATGCGCTCACGGATGTCTGGGGGAAAAGCCGCCACCTTTCGTGAGCCCATGTCGATGTGAAGCGACATGTTTTCCGATGTGGCGGACAGCCATCCTTCGGTCGCGTGCCGCAGCTCCTGGAAGGTGTGCAGCCGCTTGTCGTCGGCTTCCAGCAGCCAGACCGAGACCTGCACGAGATCGTCGAGGTGGATTTCGCGCAAATACCGCACGTGGCATTCGGCGGTGAAGGTCGAGCCGCCGCGCTCCTTCATGTAGCCCGGTCCGATCCCGAGCGTCAGCCACATCTGGTCGATCGCGCGGTCGAACATCACGTTGTAATAGGCCATGTTGAGGTGGCCGTTGTAGTCGATCCATTGCGGCTCGATCTGCATGATTGACGAGCGGAACGGCACGCCCTCGATCGTTGTGGCAGCAGTCTCCGGCATGTGTCCTTCCCCAGCTATGCGTCCGGTCGCTTGACTTGACCGGTGAGATGTCCTTTGCCACGGTTCGTCTCGTCGGGAGGAACGTCCGTGGGTACGACCATCACCAATAATCCGCCGCGGCCGGCGCCGAAAGCCCTCGCGAGCGCGCTGGAGCAACTTGCCGCGCGGTTCGGCAACCGCCTCATCACCTCGCAAGCCGTCCGCGAGCAGCACGGCCATACCACCACATGGATCGTGAACCAGCCGCCGGACGGCGTGGTGATGGCGCAGGAGACTGCCGACATCCAGGACGTGGTGCGGATCTGCGCGAAAAACGGCGTGCCTGTCATCGCCTTCGGCACCGGCACCTCGCTCGAGGGCCAGGTCAACGCACCCGCCGGCGGAATTTGCATCGACCTGCGCGACATGAACAAGGTGCTCGCGGTGCATGCCGAGGACCTCGACTGCGTGATCCAGCCCGGGGTGACCCGCAAGGCGCTCAACGAGCATCTGCGCGACCAGGGCCTGTTCTTCCCGATCGACCCCGGCGCGGACGCTTCCCTCGGTGGCATGGCCTCGACCCGCGCTTCCGGCACCAATGCGGTGCGCTACGGCACCATGCGCGACAGTGTGCTGGCGCTGAAAGTGGTCCGCGGCGACGGCGAGATCATCACGACCGGCACGCGTGCGAAGAAATCATCCGCCGGCTACGACCTGACGCATCTGTTCGTCGGCGCCGAGGGCACGCTCGGCATCATCTCGGAGCTGACCATCCGCCTGCGCGGCATCCCCGATACGATCGCGGCCGGAGCGGTGTCGTTCGAGACCGTGCACGGGGCGTGTCAGGCCGTGATCCTGGCGATCCAGACCGGCATTCCCGTGGCGCGCATCGAGCTGCTCAACGCCGCGCAGGTGCGGGCCTGCAACGCCTATTCGAAGTTGACCCTGCCCGAAACGCCGCTGCTGCTGATGGAATTCCACGGCAGCGAGATCGAGGTCGCCGAACAGTCCAAGGCCTTCGGCGAGATCGCCAGGGATTGCGGCGGCGGCGACTTCTCCTGGACCACCAAGCCGGAGGATCGCACAAAGCTGTGGCAGGCGCGGCACGACGCCTATTGGTCGGTGAAAGCGCTGCGGCCCGGCGACAGCATCGGGGTGGTCGCGACCGACGTCTGCGTGCCGATCTCGCGGCTTGCCGAATGCGTCGGCGAGACCGAGGAAGATCTCAAGCGCCTCAACCTGTTGTCGCCGATCGTCGGCCATGTCGGCGACGGCAATTTCCACTGCTCGCTGGTCTGCGACACCAACGATGCCGACGAGATGGCGCGCGGCGAGGAGTTCATGCATCGGCTGGTCGAGCGCGCGCAGGCGATGGACGGCACCTGCACCGGCGAGCACGGCATCGGTCAGGGCAAGCAGAAATACCTCAAGGCGGAGCTCGGCCCCGAGGCGATCGACGCGATGCGGGCGCTGAAAAAGGCGCTCGATCCGCAGAACATCTTCAATCCCGGGAAGATCGTACCGGAGGCGTAGCGCGCGGCGTGGCCGCCGTTTATGCTCGCTCCCTCACCACGGAGCAGGCAATGCAGTGGTTCGCGCGCAAGACGCGTCAGGACGTCTGGGACGAAGCGATCGAACGGCCGCTCGGCGACATCGAGGCCGCCGAGCGCATCCGTGCGATCTGTGACGCCGCTGCGGCGAGCGCGGCAGGTAGCGCGCGCAGCGACAAGCGCGACAGCGAGCGCTACGAGCGCGCGGCGAAAGTCGCGATGGAAATCGCGATAAAGATCTCGGATGGACTGATGCGCGACGACGCAGTCCGTCGCATCGTCGATCTCTGCATGAAGGCGAACGACCTCAAGACGGCGCAAATCCTGTTTCGCGCGATCCATGCCAGCTGGATCCGCGAAACGATCCAGCGCGATCACCCGCCATTGGCGCAGTGAGCCCAGTTATCGCGCCAACTTCCGCACGGCCTCGTCGACGCTGTGGAAGACACGCTCTCTCGGCAGGGCGTCGAACAATCTAAACCGCTCGAACGCGTCCTGCGCGCGCACTGATTCCAGCCGGGCCAGCGCGACGGTGACGCCCTGTTCGCTGCACGCCCTGAACACGTCCAGCAGGATCTGCGCGGCGGTGAAGTCGATCTCGACCATGCCGCTCGCCTCCAGCACCAGCAGCTGTGGCGGCATCGTGCCGAGCACCTTGATCACGTCGCTGCGAAAGCCGGGCGCGTTGAGGAAGGACAGCGGCGCCTGCAGCCCGAGCACGGCGACGCCGGCGATGCGCTCGCCGGCGATGTGCGGATGTGCCGGCCACCAGATCGTGGTGCCCGGCACGCGCTCGAACTCGACCAGCCGCGCGCGCGTCGTGCTCCAGATGCCGTGCAGCAGCGACAGCACGATGCCGAGGAACGCGCCTTGCTGGATCGGCAGCACGATGATCAGCGCGGCGGTGGCGGCGATCAGCAGGAATTCGCTGGGGGATTGGCGATAGATCGTGACGATCTGCTTCACGCGGATGATGCGCAGCGCGACGAACAGCAGGATGCCGCCGAGGGCTGCGTCTGGAACGTGCTGCAGCAATCCCGTTCCAAACGCGAGCAGCGCCAGCACGATCGCAGCGGCGGCGAGACCCGCGAGCTGCGATTGTCCGCCGGTCTCGGCGACAATGCCCGTCCGCGGCGGGCTGGCGTTGACCGGAAACGCGCCGAACAGGCCCGACAGTACGCAGCCTACGCCCGCGCCGAGAAAATCGCGATCGACATCGGCCGGCTTGTCGGGATCGGACGGGAATGAGCGCGTCGTCGCCGCGGTCTGCACCATCACCACGACCGTGATGACAAAGGCGAGCGGCACGAGGCGGACCCATTGCTCCGGTGCAAGCTCGGGGAAGGTCGGCCGCGGCAGCGTCCCCGGCACGAGGCCTACGACATTGACGCCCTTGCTCTCGAGGCCGAGCGCGATCGTGGCCAGGGTCGCGGCGACGAGCCCGATCAGCGCGCCCGGAATTTTTGCGCTGATCTTCTCGGCGACGAAGACCACGGCCAGCACACCGAAGCCGATGCATAGCGTGAAGGGATTGGTGCGGCCGAGCTCGCTTGCGAGCACACCGATGCGATCGAGCGTCGGCCCGTTCGGCGAGTCCAGGCCCAGCACGCCCGGTAATTGCGACACGATGATGTGGACGGAGATGCCGGCGAGGAAACCGACCATGACGGGCACGGACAAGAGATTGGCGATGCCGCCGAGGCGGAAGGCGCCGCCGGCCAGCATCATTGCGCCGACCATCAGTGCCAGCGCGATCGCGAGGCCCTGATACTCAGGCGAGCCGGCGGCGGCCAGCGCCGCCAGCCCGCCGGCGAAGATCGGCGTGATCGTGGAATCGGCGCCGCAGGACAGGAAGCGGTTTCCGCCGAGCATCGCAAAGCCGAGCGATCCCGCCATGAAGGCGAAGAAGCCGATCTGCGGCGCGAAGCCGCCGAGCCGCGCCGTGGCCATCTGCTCTGGGATCGCGATTGCCGCGAGCGTCAGGCCGGCCATCAAATCGCCCGGCAGCGAATAGGACGCGAGTGAGCGAAACAGCGGCCATGATGTTGCGGTGTGAGCGTCCTGCGCCATCAGCAGCGAATCCCCGAAGTGTTCCGTTGGTCGACCAGACCACAGCTGCCGGTCGTCGGCAAACATGGGGTTGCCGGCCTCGCCTGTATATCGTGCGACACCGCAGGGCTCGCGGCACTTATCGCGTCTGCGAGCCCCACGCGCACTCCCGCGAGGCACGCCCTATGGCTTCGACGCCTGCGCCTGCTTCAGCGCGCTCTTGCAGCCATCCGACAGCTGGTTGAAATGCTCGATCATGCACTGCTTGACGCGGCCGCCTCCCGGCATGATGCCGGAGCACAGCGCGCGCATGTCCGCGGTGCACGCTTGGCGTATCTCCTGTCGCGGTTGCTGGGCGGACGCGGCGCCCGCGGACGATATCGCGACCAACGCGGCGATGATGGCCGCGATCGCGCGTCGCAGCTCCCGTAGCTGTACAGGTCTCACCATGCGCAGACCCTCCGCACGCCGAATGGCGTGCTGGTCCACCAACAGGCCCCAGGATAGGGAGGCGCCGCATAGGCATAGGGTGGATGGGCGTAGGGCACGATGGTCCGCCGGCACAGGCCGTTGGCCGTCAGGTGCCAGCCGGGTCCGCAGCCGCCGCTGACTTCGGTGAGGCCGTCGGACATGCCGGGGTGAGGGCTGGGGGTGAAGGCTAGCGCGGTCGAACCTGCGGCCAGTGCGGCTGCCGCGGCCGACGCCAAGATCGTCAATCGTCGCATTCGAGATATCCATGCTTGCAAGTTGGAGGAAGGCAGTCCGCGGCCAGTGTTCTGACCCCGGCCGGAATTCACGGTCGTGCGGCGCGAGGGTCAGTACCGGTATCCGTAATAGGGATGAGTCCCGACCGTGCCGCTGCGCGTCACGCTGTTGCCGTTCGGACCCGTCGTGGTGCGCGTGTAGTCGAATGCATGCGGAGCGACGCGCGTGATGCTGCCGCTGCGTGCGATCGTGCCGCCATAAGGTCCCGTCACCGAAGCCGAACGCGAGCAGGTTCCGCCGGCGCATCCGCCGCTGGCGCTGCCGTAGTAGGTACCTCGCCAAGTCGTGACGCCGCCGCTGCGAACCCAGGCGTTTGCACCGGAGGCTCCCGTGAGGGCCAGCACCGTTGCGAGTGATAGCGAAGCCAGAATGGGTTTCATCGGATACTCCTGTTTGTGAGGACGCGCCGGAACGAGACCGGTCGCCGCATGGGGCCAATCTCGCCTCGATCTTTTGCCGTGATATTGCCGGCGAGGCCGGAAGTGTAACGTTTTGTAACGAGTGACGGGGTCGCCACATTCCTGCCAGCGGGCTGCTCGATAGAGGCCGCGATGGACACTCGGACGATCATGATCGTGGAGGACGACCGCGAGATCCGCGCGCTCTTGGCGGACCTGCTGACGCGGGAGGGCTATGCGCCGGTTTGCGTCGAGAACGGCGCGGCGATGGACCGGGCGCTGATGCAGGCATGCCCGGATCTCATCGTGCTTGACATCATGCTGCCGGGCGAGGACGGACTGTCGATCTGCCAGCGCCTGCGCAGCAAGAGCCGCACGCCGATCCTGATGCTGACGGCCAAGGCCGACGATGTCGACCGCATCATCGGCCTGGAGCTCGGCGCCGACGATTATCTGCCGAAGCCTTTCAATCCTCGGGAATTGCTGGCGCGCATCAAGGCCGTCTTGCGGCGTGTGGACGGCCCGCTGCAGATGCCGCCGCCGCGGCGAATTGCTTTCGGCAGGCTGGTGGCCGATCTCGACGGGCGCAGCCTGACCAACGACCAGAACCGTGTCGTCGAGTTGACGGCAGCGGAGTTTGATCTGCTGGCATGTTTCCTCGAACGGCCCAAGCGGGTGCTGTCCCGCGACCAGTTGCTCGACTGGACACGCGGCCGGACCGCGGATCCGTTCGACCGCGTCATTGACGTGTCGGTTAGCCGGCTGCGCCGCAAGCTCGTCGCCGCGGATCCCAAGGCTGCGTTCTCGATCAGGACCGTGCGCAATGGCGGCTATCTCTTCAGTGCTGACGTTCGCCCGCTCTGAGCACGGAGCCTGTGCGGAATGAGCAGGCTTCACATCGCCGCCCGCCTCGGCCTTATCGTCGTCGGCGCCATCATTCTCGTGCAGTTGCTGTCGGTCGCCATCTATTTGGTGGAGCAGCGCGGCCGCGGCGAGCCGTCCGGATTTGCCGCTTTGCTCGCGCAGGTCGCCGCCTTGGCGGAGGCGATCGACAGGGTCCCGCGCTACGATCGCGACCTGGTGCTGCGCGCGGCCACGACGGCGCGATTTAAGCCGGTCGTGCGTCAGGACGTGCCGCCCAACCCGTTGCATGGCCGTTTCCTGGGCAGCGCGGAGCAACGGTTGCGCGCGCTGAGCGGTGTGCCAGCGGAGCGGCTGGTCGCACTGTCCTTCGTCAACGTCAGGGACGGCCAACAGGTGGCCCGCTTGCGTGATCTCGTCACCTCGCGCCTGCAAGCTGTCATTGAACTTGCTGGCGGCGGCTATCTGGTGATCGAGACCGCAGGTGAGCTCAGCCTTCGCCTGCTCGGCATTCCTGTCGGCCTGCTGGCCGGAATTCTCGGCTTCGTCGTCGCTTTGGCGGCCTTGCTCGCGGTCCGCCACGAGACCAGGCCGCTGTCCGAGTTGACCGTCGCCATCGAGCGCTTCGGCGCTGCCATGGAGACCATGCCGGTCAGCGAGCGGGGTGCTCCCGACGTCCGGGCGCTGATCCGCGCCGTCAACGCCATGCAGGCGAACATCGCCGAACTGCTGCGCAGCCGCACCCTCGTGCTCGGCGCGATCAGCCATGATCTGCGCACTTATGTCACGCGGCTGCGGCTACGTCTCGAGCTGCTGCCCGAAAGCGTGCAGCGGGACAAGGCAACCGTCGATCTCGACGACATGCAATCGCTGATGGATGATGCGCTCGCCTTTGTCCGCGCCTCGTTCGCAGGCCCGTCGGCGGAAACCGTCGATCTTGCCCGCGTCGCGCGGACCGAGTACGAAGCGCGCAAGGGCGCCTGCGCAGCGCTGACGCTCACCTGCGAAGATCCGGCTCTCCTCATCCGCGGCTCGGCTGCGGGCATGGCTCGGGTCGTTGCCAATCTCGTCAACAACGCGATCCTCTATGGTGGCGCCGCGGACATCTCGTTGTACGCCGAGACCGATGTGATCGAACTCCTGGTCGAGGACCGCGGGCCGGGAATCCCGGTTGACGAACGCACCCGCGTATTCGATCCATTCTACCGGCTGGAGACCTCGCGCAGCCGCGAGAGCGGCGGCGCAGGATTGGGACTCACAATCGTGAGGCAAGTTGTCGAAAGCAACGGCGGCACGGTCGCCATTGAGGATCGTCCCGGTGGCGGCACCCGTGTCCGCGTCCGGCTGCCGCGCGAGCGGTCTCAGTAACGGCTGCGGTAGCCATCGCCGTGTCCCGGGCCGCCGTAGTTGCCGCCTCGACCGCCCATGCCCATGCCAATTCCGATGCCTATTCCGACACCTAAGGCTTCTGGCGGCGGGCCGCGATCCGGTGGCGGCGCGCGCTCGTAGATCACCTCATCAGGCGGCGGCCGGCGCGGCCTGGGCGGCGTGTCGACCACCTTGCGCTTCGGCGGTGTGTCGTCGACGCGCTTCTTGATCACAGGCGCGATCGTCGGGTTGATCGGCGAAGCCGGTGGTGTGGGCGTCGAGCACGGGCAGGTCGGGGCCATCGCGACGGCGACCGGGGCAGGAGCGGCCGCGACCGCGGCAGGCAAGACGTAGTTGCGGTTCTGCACGCGGAGCAGCAGCCGGCGTGCGGTCGCGGCCAGATCGCTGTTGTCCCAGTTCGCCAGATACGCCTCGAACGAGGCGCGGGTGTTGATCGCGGTGGCGCGCTCCCACGCCAGCATCTGGCGCCGGCGCTCCACAATCGTGCGCAGCCGCGGCGTACGGGTATCCTGAGCGTACAACTCGATATAGGCCTGATACGCCGGCACGGTGTCGTCGGTGATCACTATCTCATAGGCGACCATGGCCGGCTTGCCCTGCAAATCCTTGCGCCAGTCCTCGAGGCTGCGCGTGCCGCTCGCAAGTGCCATGGAGGATGCGCCAGGAAGCGCAGTCTGACTGCCGCTGCTGTCGCCGCCGAAGAACTTGAAGTCAGTCGTCAGCGACGAGCTTTCCCAGGGGATCTGGCGTCCGTCGGTCGATTGCGCCACGGCGACGCGAATGCGCTTGAACACTTCCTCGATCGGCAGATTGGGCTGCTTGGCGACGGTCAGCGCCGCGGTGGTATAGGGGCTGTCGATGCCGGAGCCATCCTCGGCTTCGGAGCCCGGCGAGGTCGAATAGGAAATGAAGGAGCCCGGCGCGCCGGCCTTGGTGTCGACGATCGCAAGCCCGTGTCCGGCGCCGCTGAGCGCAGGGAAGGGATTGTTGCGGCAGGCATCGAGCATGAAGATGCGCGCCCGCGTCGGCAGTGCGCCGAGCGTGTTGAGCAAATCGTTCAGTCGCACACCCTGCAGCGGAATGTCGGCTTCGCGCTTGGGGTCGAGATCGACGGGAACGAGATAGTTCTCGCCGTCGATCTGGAGGCCGTGGCCGGCATAGAACACCAGCGCGACGGTGTCGGCGCCGCTGGCGCTGACCTTGCCGGCGAAATCCGAGATCGCCTGACGCATATCGTTTTGCGCCAGATTGGATGCCGTGGTGACGGTGAAGCCGGCATTGCCGAGCAGCTCCGTCATGCCCTTGGCGTCGTTGGCTGCGTTGGGGAGTTCCGGCACGGTGCGATAGGCCGATTGGCCGATCACCAGTGCGAGCCGCGCTTCGGCCGCGGCCCCCGTCGGCATCGTCAATTGCGTGAGCGCGAGAAGAGCGGATGCAAGAAACAAATTGCGAAAGACTGGACGGCGCATGGTGTCACCTCCATCGGCAATGCGCGCGATGATGTCACCTTTTCTAGGTGGCCGCCATGCGTCTGTCTGTGCACTGGATCACGTTGAGCTGCGGCAAAATGGGGCAGAAGGTCTGCCAGAGCTGGTGCGGCATCGTTCTGGCGCCATCCATGTGAATTGCGCATTGATCCATGCGCCAATTGGATCGATGCCCAACGCTGCGCGAAAGCATCTTCTCGCGCATCGGCCCCATGCCGATCTGATCGAGAATCCCGCAAAAACATGGCTGTTTTGCCGCGCGCTGATGCCGTTGATCCTCGCGACACGCCGCTTTGCAACGGCCGGCCGCAAGCCTTGCCTGCGCCGTCGCTTTGGCCATACAGTCCGCGCAACGGGCTGCGGCAACGACCGTTGCTCGAAAAACAATAATTGGGGAGAAACCGCATTATGTCCATCGTGCCCGTGAACCGTCGCGCGTTCATCAAGTCGTCGACGGGACTTGCCGCCGGCCTCGTGCTTTCCCCCGCACTCATCGGCCGCGCCGAAGCCGCGACGCTGAAGCTGAAATGCTCCTCGTCGCTGCCGAACGATCCCAAATTCGCCAACGGCCGGGTCTACTACGACAATCTGGTGAAGAACCTGAAGGCGAACGGCCTCGGTGAGCAGGTCGAGGTCGCGTTCTTTCCCGACAACCAATTGGGTCAGGAAATCGACGTCATCAACTCAGTGAAGCTCGGCGTCATCGACCTCATGGTGTCGGGCTCCTCGATCTCGGCGAATCTGGTGCCGCTGGTCGGCACCTACGACCTCGGCTTTCTGTTCTCGAGCTTTCCGCAGCAGACCAAGGCGTTCGACGCTGGCGCGGCCAAGCCGATCGAGGACGCGCTGCTCAAGGGCAGCAACATCCGCATCATCGCCTGGGCCTATAATTTCGGTTCACGCAGCGTACTTGCGAGGAAGCCGGTGAAGACGCCGGAAGATCTCGCCGGTCTCAAGATCCGCACGCTGCCAAATCCCGTCATCACGGAATGCCTGCGCCTGATGGGAGCCGCCGCGACGCCGCTGGCGTTCGGCGAAATCTACACGGCATTGCAGGCCGGCGTGCTGGACGGGCTAGAGCACGACCCGCCGACCATCCTGGCCAGCAAGTTCTTCGAAACGGCGAAATTCTATGCATTGACGCAGCACAATTTCTCGCCGCTCGCGATCTATTTCAGCGACACGACCTACAATCGCATGGATCCGAAGCTGCGCGAGGGATTTCTCGATGCCGCGAAGAAGGCTGCGGCCGACACGCGGACCCACGGGCTCGCCGTCGAGAAGGAAGCGCTGTCGGCCTTGACCGAAAAGGGCGTGACGGTGGCCGAATGCGACCGCGAGGCGTTCAAAAAGCGCGTCGCGCCGCAGATCGAGAACTTCATGAAGGCGCGGCCGGAATCCAAGGCCGTGATCGACATCATCCGCGCCACGCAGGCCTGACGTGGCAATGACAGCTGCCGTACCTCTCTCGGGCGGCCGCCACGGGAGCATCGCCCTGCTGCTTCGCTTCAGCGACGCGATCGCGGCCATCCTGCTGGCCACGGATCTCGTCGTCGTCTGCGGTTCCGTGCTGCTGCGCTTCTGCTTCAACGCGCCGGTGGAGTGGTCCGACGACGTCGCGCGCGGACTGATGGTCGGATCGGCCTTCTTCGGCGCGGCGAGCGCGCTCGCGCGCGGCGAGAATGTCGGCGTCTCTTTCTTCCGCGATCTGGCTCCGGTACGGCTGCGCGCGCTGGTCGACGCCGCGAGCGCGCTGCTGGTGGTGCTGATTTCGGGCTACGTCGCCTACAACGCCATCAAGCTCGGCTCGCTGACGGCGGGCCAGACCACCGGATCCGGCCTGCCGCTGGAGCTGACCTTCTACCCGATGGGCGCCGGCGCGCTGTTCATGACGGTGTTTGCGATCGACCAGCTCTGCGCCAGGCCGCTCCCTGACATCGTCAGAGGCCTCGTCGCGATTGCCGTCGTGACCGGCCTTTATCTCGCCTGGGATTATCTGTCGCCCGCCACGGTGCCGTCGGCGGGCACGCTGATGCTGATCGGTTTCTTTGCGACGTTGGTCGGTGGCTTGCCGATCGGCTTTGCACTGGCGCTGGCCGCGCTGATCTTCATCTGGGTCGAGGGCGCGCTGCCCGGCGTGATCTTCGCCCAGCAGATGGCGCGCGGCATCGACAATTTCGTGCTGCTCGCGATTCCGTTCTTCATTCTCGTCGGCTACCTCATGGAAGCCAACGGCATGTCGGTGCGGCTGATCGAGCTGTTGCAGCGCGGGGTCGGCCGCATGCGCGGCGGTTTGAACGTCGTGATGGTGGCCTCGATGGTGCTGTTCTCCGGCATTTCCGGCTCGAAGATGGCCGACGTCGCCGCGGTCGGCTCCGTGCTGATTCCGGCCGCGCGCCGCTCCAAGCAGAATCCGGGCGGCGCCGTGGCGCTGCTCGCAGCCTCCGCGGTGATGGCGGAGACTATTCCGCCCTGCATCAACCTGATCATCCTGGGCTTCGTCGCGAACCTGTCGATCGGTGGTCTGTTCGTCGCAGGGCTGTTGCCCGCGGCGCTGATGGCGCTGGCCTTGATCGCCGTCTCCATCATCTTCGGCAAGACTCCAATTGAGACTCCAACTGAGTCTCCAGCTGATGCCGAGGTCATCGCGCCGCAGATGCCGGTGTCGGGCCTGTGGAGCGGTGCGATCGCCTCGTTCGGCCTGATCTTCATGATCTTCTTCGGCTTCAAGAGCGGCTTTGCCACCGCCACGGAAATCTCGGCCTTCGCCGTGGCTTATGCACTCGTCGTCGGCAGCGTGGTGTTCCGCGAACTCAGCTTCACATCGGCTGCGCACAGCTTCGTCCAGGGCGCGACGCGCGCGGGGCTCGTGCTGTTCATCGTTGCCGCAGCGCAATCGCTGGCGTTCACGCTGACCCTGCAGCAGGTGCCGCACGCGGTCGGCGATTTCATGCTGGGATTGTCCAAGACCAGCGGCACCTGGCTGTTCATCCTGCTCGCAATCGCCGTGCTGATCGTGATGGGCTCGGTGCTCGAAGGCGCGGCGGCGCTGATTATTTTCGGGCCGTTGCTGTTGCCGGTGGCCGTGCAGCTCGGCATCGATCCCCTGCATTTCGGCGTCGTGCTTGTGATCGCGATGGGCATCGGCCTGTTCGCGCCGCCGCTCGGGCTCGGGCTTTACGGCGCTTGCCTGATCGGCAATGTGCCGATCGAGCAGACGGTGAAGCCGATCATGGGCTATCTCGGCCTGTTGTTCCTTTGCCTGCTCGTGATCGCGTTTGTGCCATGGCTCAGCACGGCATTGCCGCGCGCGTTCGGCTATTGAGGGAGTATCGCCGTGAAAGTCCTGCTGGCCCACACGCCGGAGATGCGCCGCAATTACTACGGCGATCGCAGCCTGAACGGCTTGCGCGCGACCGCCGAGGTGATCCTGCACGAGAGCGATGAGACGCTGGTCTCAGCCAGCCTCGTGCGCGCTGCGCAAGATGTCGACATCATCGTGGCCGATCGCATGACCGAGGGACGCGGCGAGATCTTTGCGCAACTGCCGCGCCTGCGCGCCTTCGTCCGCTGCGCCGTCGACATCCGCAACGTCGATGTCGAGGCGGCCTCGAACGCCGGCGTGCTCGTGACCCGCGCCGGGCCTGGCTTCGTGCAAGCGGTTGCCGAGCTCGCGGTTGGCTTCATGGTCGATCTCTCCCGCGGCGTATCGCGAGCGACGGCCGATTATCACGCCGGCCGCAAGCCGGAAGCGCGGATGGGACGGCAGCTCGCCGGCAGCAAGATCGGCATCATTGGCTATGGCAGCATCGGGCGCTATCTCGGGGAAATCGCCAAGGTGATGCGCATGGAGGTGCTGGTCGCAGACCCCTTTGCGACCGTGACCGACGGTGCCATCCGGCAGGTCAGCCTCGACGAGCTCCTCGCCGCGTCCGACTATGTCGTCTGCCTTGCCATCGCCAACGAGCAGACCGAAAATCTGATCGGCGAGGCGGCGCTGGCGCGGATGCAGAAGCATGCCGTCTTCGTCAATCTCTCGCGCGGCAACCTCGTCGATGAAGCGGCGCTGGCGAAGGCGTTGCTTGAGAATCGAATCGCGGGTGCCGCGATGGATGTGGGCCGCGCGCCCGACCAGATGCCAAGCCCGGAGCTTGCGAAGCTTCCCAACGTCATCGCCACGCCCCATGTCGGCGGCCTGACGCCGCAGGCGATCGAATATCAGTCGCTGGAAACCGTGCGCCAGGTCGAAGCGATCGTCAAAGGCGAGATCCCGCAAGGCGCCGTCAACGCCGACCGCTGGACGCGGCGGCCGTGATCCGCTCTATAGCCGGTCCACCGCTTTGAACGTCCCGTCCTTCTGGATCACCGTCAAAAACACCTTCGGCGGCGCGTCGAGCATGCGCATGCCGACGGTGATGGTGCTGCCGCTGATGTCGAAGCGGCCGACATCGTTGATGGTGCGCAGCAGGCTCGCGCGCGTCGGTTGCGGTCCGGCTTGTTCCAGCGCCGCGGCCGCGAGACGGCCGGCGATATAGCCTTCGAGCGCCACGAAATTCGGTGTCAGCGCCGGGTCGAACGCCGTCTGCGCCGCCTGGTAGTCGGCGACCAGCTTAAGCGAGCGGTCCCAGGGAAACGGCACGACCTGCGTGACGACGACGCCTTCGCCCTCGGGGCCGAGCTCCTTGGCGAGCGCAACGGCGCCGACAAAGGAGATGTTGACGAAGGTCGGACTGGCGCCGCTGCGGTGCGCGAGCTTGATGAACTCGGCGCAGGGACCGTAGGTCCCGACCATGACGATCGCCTCGGGTTCGACGCGCTTGATCGTGCGCCAGGCCGACGCGACGGCGCGGGTGTTGCGCTCGAAGGTGCCTTCGGCGGCGAGCTCGAGGCCGCGCCTGGCAAGCGCGCGCTTCACGCCGGAAAGACCATCGCGCCCGAACGAGTCGTCCTGGTAGAAAATGGCGATGCGGGTGAAATGGCGATCCTCGGTGAGATGCTTGACCCACGCCTCGGCCTCGGCGCCATAGCTTGCACGGATGTTGACCACGTTCGCAAGCTCGAGGTCGCGCAAGAATTCAGCGCCGCTGAAGGGACCGATGAAGGGCACGTTCCTGGCGCTGGTGATCGGTATCGTCGCCACCGCGGTCGGCGTGCCCACCGCGCCGATCAGCGCGAACACCTTGTCGTCCTCGATCAGCCGCAGCGTCTGCGCCAGCGAGCGGTCGGGGTCGTAGCCGTCGTCACGGCTGATGAGCTGGAGCTTGCGGCCGTGGACGCCGCCTTTGGCGTTGATCTCGGTGAAGGCTGCGACGATGCCCTGCCGCATGCGCTGTCCGAGTGTGGAGGAGGGACCCTCGAGCGCTGCGGCTTGGCCGAACAGGATCGCATCCTCGCTGACGCCGATCTCGTCGGCTTTCGCCGGCAGCATGATTGCTGCCAGGACGGCGACGGTCATGACGATGCATGTCGCAGATCGAGATCGATACATCAGAAAAGTCTTGCCGGGTGCGGTGAGTAGCTTCGTGAAAGCTATCGCCACGGGATGAATCGGCGATGTATCGACGGCTCCGTACTACTCCGGGGAAAACCGGCAACTTGCTTCGACAGAGCCCGCATCATCCTGCACTTCATTAACTAAACCGGGTAATGCGGAAAAGCCGGGTTCCGAAATTGTGCAGTTCTTAACCGCGGTCCTGTTCCGATAGTGGCTCCGGCGGCTCAACCAGAGGTTCGGTTGAGCGGGACAGGGGACGGCGGTTTTTGGAATGGGCGGTCGGGATCAGAACGATCAGGATCGGGGGCGTATGACCGGATGGTGGCGTGCCGCGCCGCTGCTCGGGCTCTATCGCCCTGCGCTCGTCGCAGTCGGCGTCGGTCTTCTGTTTTCGGTCGTGGCTGCAGCCGCCGTGGCGCGATGGGAAGGCCGCGTCAACAAGATCGAGTTCGAGAACGCGGCCGAGACCGAAGTGATCGTCATGCAGAACGGCATGAGCGAGTACATCTCCAGGCTCGTCGCGCTGCGCACGCTGTTCGAATCGACCAATCAGGAGATCACCCGCAGCGAATTCGAGACCTTCAGCGCCCGCCTGTTCGAGCGCCATCCCGGCATGCTGCGCATCTCCTGGGTGCCGCGGGTGAACCGCAAGGAGCGCGCCGAATACGAGGCCGCGGCGATCACGGACGGCGTGTCCGGCTATCGCATCAAGTCGCTCCAGGGCGATGCGTTCGCGACCGCGCCGCAGAGCGACGAATATTTTCCGGTGTTCTACTCGACCCAGCCGAAGACGTCTCCAGTCTACGGAATGGACTACGCGACCGTTCCGGAGCGCCGCGCGGTTCTCGAGCGCGCGCGCGACACCGACCGGATAGGGGCCATTCGCACCCGCCTCTACGAGCCGAAGGAGGGCGGCCGGTTGCCCGACGTCCTCGTCGCCATTCCCGTCTACGCCAAGGGAACGTCGCGCGACGCGGTCGTGGACCGGCGCCGCAATCTCGTCGGCTTCGTCGTCGGCGTCTTCGACCTGCCGCTGCTGATCCAGTCCATTCGCGTGACCACCGGGGCAAGCCCCGCGGTCAGCGTCAACGTCTATCCGCCGTTCGCGGGTCAGATCGTCGGCCTGGAGCAAATGCTGCCGGATTACTCGTCGGCCGCGACGGCGCCGCAGACGATGCGGGACGTCGCGCGGACCCTGCACTGGTCGGGCAATCTCAAGATCGGCGACACCGATTGGCAGGTGCGGGCGGTTCCGGCTGCCGGCGGTCCGCTGGAGACGACTTACGATCGCGCGGGTGCGGTGCTGATCGTCGGCATGCTGCTGACGCTGTCGCTTTCGACCTATCTCATGCTCGCAAGCCGCAATTCGCAGCGGCTGTCACTGGCGAACCGGCGGGTGCTCGAACTCGCCCAGACCGACATCCTGACCGGATTGCCGAACCGCGCTTTCTTCCTGGCCCGGCTCGACGAGCTCAAGGGCCGTTTGAAGGACGCCGGTCCGACCTTCTCGATCCTGATGCTCGACCTCGACCGCTTCAAGAACGTCAACGACTCGCTCGGTCACGGTGCCGGCGATGCGCTGCTGCGTCAGGTCGCACAGCGGCTGAAATCCGCTTTGCGCACCAGCGACGTGCTGGCCCGGCTCGGCGGCGACGAATTCGCCATCATCCAGGAAGCTTGCGAGGATCAGCGCGTCTGCTCGACCGAACTGGCGGGGCGGATCGCCAAGCTCGTGGCCGAGCCGTTCCTTCTTCCCGGACACCGCGTCGAGATCGGTACCAGCATCGGCATTGCGATCGCGCCCGATCATGGCAGCGATCAGGAGCAGCTGCTGAAGAAGGCGGACCTGGCGCTCTACCGCTCGAAATCGTCGGGCCGCAACTGCTTCACCATCTACGACAAGGCGATGTCGGCCGAGCTCGAGGCGCGCAGCACGCTGGAAGGCGATCTGCGCGACGCCATCGCGCGGTGCCAGCTCGAGGTGCACTATCAGCCGTTCGTCGACGCCCTCAGCGGCACGCGGCGCGGCTTCGAGGCGTTGGTGCGCTGGCGGCATCCGACGCGCGGCTTGATTGCGCCGGACCAGTTTATCCCGCTTGCGGAGGAGACCGGGCTGATCGTGCCGCTCGGCGAGTTTGTGCTGCGGCGCGCCTGCGCGGACGCGGCCGGCTGGCCGTCCGATCTTGCGGTCGCCGTCAACCTGTCGCCGATCCAGTTCAAGGAGGCCGAGCTGTTCGAGATGATCAGCGCGGCGCTCGCCGATTCCGGATTGCCGCCGCAGCGGCTGGAGATCGAGATCACGGAATCCGTGCTGCTGGAGCGTGGCGTCGAGAACCACGCCTTCATGGAGCGGCTGAAGAGCATCGGCATCGCGCTCGCACTCGACGATTTCGGCACCGGCTATTCGTCGCTCAGCTATCTGACCGCTTTCCCGTTCGACAAGATCAAGATCGACAAATCGTTCATCCGGAACCTCACGCATCAGCCGCGCAGCTCCGCCATCATCTCCTCGATCGTGACGTTGGCGCGCGGGCTGGACATGTCGGTCACCGCCGAGGGCGTCGAGACCCGCGAGGAGTACGAGCGGCTGAAGGCGCTCGGCGTCAATTTCGCGCAAGGCTATCTGTTCGGCCGCCCGCAGCCGATCGAACGGATCCTGTTCGACGCGCCCGCCAAATCGTCGCAACGCGACGCGGCCTGAGGGCGGCCGCCCAAGGATCGCTCAATGAGGCATGCGCGAAAAGCGCTTGACCCGGGCGGTCCCGGATGGTCGGAAGGACCGTCCAGGGATGAAACACACAATGCGGCTTCCGTTCTTCTACGGCTGGGTCGTGGTCGCGGTGACCTTCGTCACCATGGCCATCGGCGTCAACGCGCGCACCGCCTTCTCGCTGTTCTTTCCTCCCATCATCTCCGAATTCGGCTGGGAGCGCGGCGTCACCGCGGGCGCCTTCTCCTTCGGCTTCGTCGTTTCGGGCATGGTCAGCCCGCTGATCGGCCGGCTGATGGACCGCGCCGGCCCGCGCGCGGTGATGGAGCTCGGCGTGGTTCTGATGGGCGGCGGATTGCTGCTCGCGCCGCTCACGAGCCAGCCCTGGCATCTCTACGTCACCATCGGCGTCATGGTCGGTGCCGGCTCGGTGTGTCTCGGCTATTCCGGACAGTCGTTGTTCCTGCCGAACTGGTTTATCCGCACGCGCGGCCTCGCCATCGGCATCGCCTTCGCCGGGGTCGGCATCGGCTCGGTGACGCTGCTGCCATGGGTGCAGCACATGATCGAAGGGACCGGCTGGCGCACCGCCTGCACGGCGATGGGCCTGATGATCCTGATCGTGCTGGCGCCGATCAATCTGTTCCTGCATCGACGTCCGGAGGATATCGGCCTGCGGCCTGACGGCGATGCGGCCCCGGCCGCAGGCGCCGCAAAACCCGTCTCCAACATCGTCGATCCCGTCTGGGCCGGGACCGAATGGACACTCCGGAAAGCGGTCGCCACGACACGGTTCTGGTGGATCGCGCTCGGCTATTTCTGCGGCCTCTACATCTGGTACGCGGTGCAGGTGCACCAGACCAAATTCCTGCTCGACATCGGCTTTAGCCCGGGTGTCGCGGTGTGGGCACTCGGCATCGTCAGCCTGCTCGGCATTCCCGGCCAGATCCTGCTCGGCCATGTCTCCGACCGGATCGGGCGGGAATGGGTGTGGGCGATCAGCTGCGCGGGCTTTGCGATCTCTTTCGCGGCGCTGATGGCCCTGAAATTCCAGCCGTCATTGTGGCTGGTCTACCTCATGGTGTTCACGCAAGGCGCGCTCGGTTACGGCCTGACCTCGATCATGGGCGCAGTGGTGTTCGAGATTTTTCAGGGCAAGCACCAGGGCAGCATTTTCGGCACGATCATGCTGGCGGCATTGGCCGGCGGCGCTGCCGGTCCCTGGGTCACCGGCTTGCTTTACGATCGGGTCGGCGACTACACGCTGGCCTTTGGCGTCGCCATCATCGTGAGCGGATTGTCGGCGCTCTCGATCTGGCAAGCTGCGCCCCGCAAGGTGCGCGCCGTTGCCGGCAAGCTTCAGGTGGAAACCGGCGCCGAATAGGTTCCGTGCGCGCCCAATTACCTTCGTTTCTTTCGCGGAATGTTAATCATGTCGCATCTTGGCGCGGTGCGAGGGGACTGCAAAAACGACTTGGACACCATGGTGGCGCTAGCGTCGGTTGCATATTTCCCGATGCCTCCGGGTCTAGCGATGTCCGCCTCCGATTGTGCCATGACAGAAACTCCGGAAGTGCTGTTGGCCGCGCTCGAACGCGCCGACGAGGGCATCGTCATCGTCGACAGCGCGCATCGCATCACGCATTTCAATGCCGGTGCGGAGCGGATTTGGAAACTCGCACGCGCTGATGTGCTCGGTCACGACGCCGAAATTCTCACCCTCAAATGCCTTCAGGCCGATCCGGTTGCAGAATTCCGTGACGAGATCAGCCTCATGCGAAACGACGGGAGCCGCATCCGGGCGGCCATCTCGCTTTCAGCCATTGCAAGTGAAGGCATTACCTATCGTATCGTGTTCGCGCGCGACGTCACCGCGGATGCCGAACGCCGCGCCAGGATCGGGCTTCTCCACGCCGTCTCCGACCAGACCAACCGCGCGGTGCTCATCACCGACACCGACCAGGACATCGTCTACGTCAATGCCGCCTTCACGACGCTGTTCGGCTACACCAGCGAGGAAGCCGAGGGCCGCCGTGCCAGGGGCCTGCTCGCCGGCCGCCACACCGATCGCAAGGCCGTTGCGAAGCTCGTCAAGCGCCTGATGGAGGGTGGCCACCGCGGCGAGGTCGAGATGCTCGCCTATGACAAGGACGGCGAGGAGATCTGGGTCTGCGCTCGCATCGATGCCTTCCGCGACAGGAAGGGCCAGGTCAAGCACATCTTCGCGCTGCTCGAGGATATCACCGAGACCAAGCAGCTGCGCTCGCTGCAGCAGCTCATCATGGGCGCGCTCGCCGACGAGGTTCCGATCGGCGAGATCGCCGACCGGCTGTGCCGCCGTGTCGAGCAGATCGCGCCCGACGTCGTCTGTTCGCTGCTTCATATCGATGCCGCGGGCCTGATCCATCCGCTCGGCGGCCCAAGCCTGCCCGAGGACTATTCCCGCGCACTGGACGGCGTTGCCATCGGCCCCAATGTAGGGTCGTGCGGAACCGCGGCCTTCTACGGCGAGCCGGTGCTGGCGACGGATCTGGAGACCGATCCGCGCTGGCGGCCGTACAAGGCGATGCCGCTCGCGATTGGCCTGCGCGCATGCTGGTCGACGCCGGTCAAGGCCAAGGACGGACGGGTCATCGCCACCTTCGCCTTCTACTACCGGGAGCCGCGCGCGCCGAGCAATTGGCATCGGCGCATCGTCGAGGCCTGCGTCAATCTCGGCGCTTTCGCGATCGAGCGCAAGGAAGCGCGCGCCGAGATCGCGCGGCTCGCCTATCACGATATCCTCACGGGCCTGCCGAACCGCGCGCAATTGCGGCGCCTGATCACCACCGCCATCGATGCCTGCCCGACCGGCAGCCACGTCGCGCTGGCCTTCCTCGACGTCGATCATTTCAAGGACGTCAACGACACACTCGGTCATGCCGCCGGCGACGAGCTCCTGATCCAGCTCGCGCAGCGCCTGCGCGAGCAGATCGGGCCCGAGGACATGCTGGGGCGACTCGGCGGCGACGAGTTCGTGATCCTGCTGCCGCAGCGCAACGCCGAGGGTGCCGAGCGCGTCGCGGCCGGAATCACCGAAGCGCTGGCCGCGCCGCTGCGGCTCGGCTCCAGGCAACTGCAGATGTCGGCGAGCATCGGCGTCAGCCTCTATCCCGATCACGCCACCGACATCGACACCCTGATGCAGCAGGCGGACGCGGCCATGTACATGGCCAAGCAGGCCGGCCGCTCGACCCATCGCCTGTTCAGCGCCGAGATGAACGGGCTCACCGAGCAGCGGCTGGCCTTGATTGCGGCGCTGCGCCGCGCCATCGCCGAGGGCACGCTGACCCTCCGCTATCAGCCGCAGATCCGCAGCTGCGACGGCGCGATCCATGGCGTCGAGGCGCTGGCGCGCTGGCACGATGCCGAGCTTGGCGACGTCTCGCCGGCAAAATTCATCCCACTCGCCGAAGAGTGCGGCCTGATCGAGCAGATCGGCCTGTGGTCCGTGCGCGAGGCCTGCCGGCAGATGGCGAGCTGGCGCCGCGCTGGGCTGAACATTCCATCCGTGTCGGTGAACCTGTCGCCGATCAATTTCCGCAACGTCACGCTGGCCGCGCGGCTCAAGGATATCCTCGCCGAATACGATCTGGCGGCGGATGCGCTGATGCTCGAGATCACCGAGGGCGCATTCATGCAGGACAGCGTCGCCGCGCTCGAGACGATGAACGCGATCCGGGAGCTCGGCGTCGGGCTTTCCGTGGACGATTTCGGCACCGGCTATTCCAGCCTCAGCCGGCTCGCCCATCTGCCGATCCGCGAGCTCAAGATCGACCGCAGCTTCATGCGCGACATCGAGCGTGACGCTGGCGCGCTCGCGATCGCCACCGCTGTGGTGCGCGTCGGGCAGGGCCTCGGCATGACTGTCGTCGGGGAAGGAGTTGAGACCGAGGCGCAGCGCAAGGTGCTGGCCGAGCTCGGCTGCGACGTCGTGCAAGGCTTCCTCTACGCGCCCGCGCTCGCGCCCCTAGCGTTCGAGCGCTGGCTGATCGAGCACTGCGCCGAGCAGGCGCGGGCGATGCTCGCTCGTCTCGACATTGCACCGGCCGGCGCGACCGCGGTGAAGCGGTCGGCGTAGGGCGTCTACTCTCGGAGCCGCCACGGCAGCAACGACCGGCTAGTCATCGAAATCAACGAAACGCGTTACTTCGATCGTGTCTGGTTTGATTTTGCTCGGCATTGACGCGGCAATGCATAGTGAACGGTCAGCAGGCTTTCGTTCCTGTCATCGAAAATCAAATGATCGGTCAAGGCCATTTCCGCGCGCATCGCGTTGCAGCAGAAGATCATCCATCGATTGAACGTGGGCAGCTGGCTCATGGAGCGGTAAAGCTCGCCACACTCGATGGTCAGGTTCGGCCGGCCTTGCGCGTTCGCCAATTCGAGCCGGGATCGAATCTCTTGCCGGAAACGATCCGTTGAAACCATGCGACATCCGATTGCCGAAAACCCTTCTGAGAGGGGGATCAGCCGGCCAATAATGAAATCGAGCGAGGAACCCCGTCAACTCAGACGCCAGGCCGCGTGACCATAGAGCAATGCCAACACAAAGATACAGCTAATAAAGCCGATCGGATTGATGCGCTCGTCTCGCTATTGGGTGACGGCGTTCCTATATGCTCGAGATCACCGCCCGCCCTTGGCAGTTATCGGTGACTGAGAGCATTTCGCTCCCGCCTCAACCACGCAGGCGGTCGCATGTCCGATATCCCAAAATACAAATCTCCTGGACCGATTGGTATCTCGGGTGCCGGTGCGGGTCGCTGCGTCGGCCTGCATGCAGCGGAATCCATTTTCAATTGATCTGCGGCAGCGATCTCGCACGCAGATCGTCAGGAGGTTTACGTGGCAAACACAGCAACGATCCGAAATTCGAACGGACTTCCGGCCACATTCACGGGATCGAAGACCGGGCAGGACGACGCTCCGTTTGTCTTCGTCAAGGTCGGCGATGAAGAGCGCCGCATGCGAAGGGCCGAATGGGATGCGCTTCCGCCCTGGACCGGTCCGCGCCCGGCACGAACAGCCAACGACTGATCGCACAGCCTTGGGGAGGCCCGCTTGACGGTCGAACATGCCATCGTGCGAACCAAGCCGAAGCCCTGGGGCAGTCTCGATCTGCGGCCCTGGAGTGAGACGTCGACGAGCGACGGGCCGATCGGGGAATTGTGGTTCGAGCGCCCGGGTCTTGCTGCGCCCAAGACGACGTTGCTGCTCAAAATGCTCTTCACCACCGAGCCGCTGTCGATTCAAGTTCATCCGGATGATGCGTTCGCGCGCTCGATCGGGCTTGCCAATGGCAAGACCGAAGCCTGGTATATCGTCTCCGCGATCCCCGGCGCCCGGGTCGCGGTGGGATTGAACCATTTGCGCTCCGCCGCGGAGTTGCGAACCGCGATCACTGATGGCTCGATCGCCGATATCGTGGATTGGCAGCCGGTTCATCCAGGCGACGTCATTTTCATTCCTGCTGGAACGATCCACGCGATCGGCGCCGGCATCGTGCTCGTGGAAATCCAGCAGCACAGCGACGCCACCTTCAGGCTGTTCGACTATGGACGAGCGCGCGAACTGCACATCGACAATGCCGTCGCGGTGGCAACGGCAGGCCCACGCCAGATCCAATCGCCGTCCGAACGCCTGAGCGGCGCGCGAACCGTCCTCACGGTCAATTCCTATTTTGCGCTGGAGCAGACGGACCTCGCTCCAGGCTCCGTTTGGATGCTCGACGCACCGAAAGAAACCTGGCTGCTGGCGATCGAAGGCCACGCCCAACTCGGCTCGACGAGGCTGGCGCCGGGGGAGGCGTTCTTCCTGGAAGCCGACCACGCGGAAATCGAGGTCGGTGCGAGCGGCTTGAAAGCGCTGCTGGCCTATCCCGGCCCGAAGATAAACCCTGCTGCGCTAACAGAGCGCAGCGCCGCGAGCGCCAGTCGCGCACCGCACGCCTTTCCCGGCACCTTGGTCCCGTCTCCCGTCGAGACCGCCACGCTCAAACAATCGGAGACGCCAAATTGGCTGCCGTAAATCGTATCGCATTCATCGGCAATTCGCTTCCCCGCCGCTGCGGCATCGCGACCTTCACCACCGACTTGCAGAGCGCCGTTGCGGCGTCCCGGAGTGATCTGGAGACGGTCATCGTCGCGATGACCGATCACGGCCAGGTCTACGATTATCCTGCCACCGTGGGCCTGGAGATCAACGACGACAGGCAAGATGATTATGTCCGTGCGGCTGCCTATCTGAATAGCGGCGGCTTCGAGGCCGTTTCGCTGCAACACGAATTCGGCATTTTCGGCGGCGAAGCCGGATGCCAGATCATGGCGCTTCTGTCGCGCCTGACCATACCGATCGTGACAACCCTGCATACGGTCTTGTCCGAGCCGACCGAGGCTCAGCGCGACGTCATCACGCGCATCGTCGAGTGCTCGTCCAAGATCGTCGTGATGGCTGAAAAAGGCCGGGAGTTGTTGCGCTCCGTCTATCACGTGGCTGACGAGAAGATCGAGATCATCCCGCACGGCATCCCGGAATTTGCGTTCGTCGAACCCGACGCGGCCAAGGCTGCGCTCGGATTCAGCAACAAGTCGGTCATCCTGACCTTCGGATTGCTGTCGCCGAACAAGGGCATCGAAGTCATGATCGATGCGATGCCTTCCATTCTGAAGACCCGACCCGACGCCGTTTACGTCGTCCTCGGTGCGACGCATCCCAACCTCGTGCGCGATCGTGGCGAAGCCTATCGTGAGTCCCTGATCGCGCACGCGCGCCAGGCTGGCGTCGAGGATCACGTCGTGTTCCTCGATCAGTTCGTCGACAAGAAGACGCTGCTCGATTTCATCTCGATGTCCGACGTCTACGTGACGCCGTACCTCAGTGAGGCCCAGATGACCTCGGGCACGCTGGCCTATAGTTTCGGCCTCGGTAAGGCCGTGGTGTCCACCCCGTATTGGCATGCCCGTGAACTATTGGCCGATGGCCGCGGTATCCTGGTTCCGTTTGGCGATGCGGCAGCGCTTGGCGTCGAAATCGCCAAGTTGCTCACCAACGACGTGCTTCGGCAGGCGATGCGCAAGCGCGCCTATTCGAGCAGCCGCGCGATGACATGGGAAAGAACCGCCGAGCGCTATATGTCGGTCTTCGAGAACGCCGGCCGCCGGCATCGGCTCAAGACCATCGCGCGTATGGATACTGGCACGCTGCTGCGCGACAGCCGCGCCCCGCCGGAAATGCAGCTCGGCCATTTCCTGTCGATGTGCGACGACACGGGACTGTTTCAGCATGCCGTTCATAGCGTGCCGGATCGTGCCCACGGCTATTGCGTCGACGACAACGCCCGGGCGCTGCTCGTGGCCTGTGCGCTCAACAATCCGGGTGAAGAGCGGCTGCCGGAAGCGCTGACGGCGCGATTTGCCGCTTTCGTCCAGCACGCCTGGAATCCGGATACACGACGATTTCGCAATTTCATGGGCTTCAACCGCTGCTGGTTGGAGGACAAGGGATCGGAGGACAGTCACGGACGTACGCTCTGGGCCTTGGGCGTGTGCGCGTTGACCGACGCCAGCTCGTCGCGGCGCTCATGGGCCGCGGCCTTGTTTTCTGAAGCAATGGTGACAGTGGAAGATTTTCGTTCGCCCCGTGCGTGGGCGTTCGTATTGCTGGGCCTCGATGCTTACTGCTCGGCTGTCCCGGGCGATGTCCAGGCGACTCGCCTGCGGGCCGTGCTTGCCGATCGGTTGATCTTGATCTTCGACACCGTGGCAACTGGCGATTGGGTCTGGTTCGAGGACGGGTTGGCCTATGATAACGCGCGCTTGCCCCAGGCGCTGATCATGACCGGTCTTGCCAGCAAGACATCGCGCTATGTCAATATCGGGCTGGAGTCGTTGCGCTGGCTTGTGAAGCGGCAAACCTCAGCGAAAGGCCAATTCCGCCCGATCGGCACGGCGGGGTTTGGCGATCGACGCCAACCGTCGCAAGCCTTCGACCAGCAGCCGCTGGAGGCCGCGGCGACCATCGCGGCATGCCTCGCCGCGTGGCGGGCCGATCACGATGTCGAGTGGAAAGCCGAAGCCGCGCGGGTCTTCGCGTGGTTTCTGGGCAGCAACGACCTGTCGGCCTCGCTGGTCGATTTGGAGACCGGAAGCTGCCGGGATGGCCTGCACCCCGATCGTCCCAATGAGAACCGGGGAGGGGAATCGGTGGTGTCCTATTTGCTTGGGCTTTCCGAGATTCGGCAAATTGCCCGCCTGAGCGAAAGCCGGGCCAAGCCTGCTCCTCTCGTCGCTTGACGGAGCAGGATTACGATTTCCTCCTTCAACCCATCGAGGCCGTCTTGTCGCAATCTCCCTTCCTCAAACGCCAAGCCCTTCAGCTGCGGCCTGATCCGACCCGTGTCATCGTTCGGCCTTTCAAGCCGGCAACAGAGCCGCGCGACCTCAATCCGACGGACAAGACCCGCGCCAACCATATCGTCGAACGGGTCCTCGCGCTCGATGCCGAGACGGCCGACCGGCAATTGGCCGACGTTCTGGAGAATTTCCTCGGTCGTCACCGCAACCTGTTGCAGATCTTCGAGGCCCGCGCCGCGGAGATGGAAGAGGCGCTGGCCGACCATGCTGTATTCACGCAGGTGCAGCGCCAACTCGCGGGCGCCTATTTTCTCAACGAATATTCGTTCGAGGCCTCGGCATTGTTCAATCCGAGTATCGTGCCGCATCCCGATCAATCCGGAACGCCGGAAGGCAGCCTTCGCTTCATCCTGAGTCTTCGTGCCGTCGGCGAGGGTCACGTGTCGTCCCTGACATTTCGCTCGGGGCTTATTGCGGCAGACGGGACCGTGACCATCGACCCGACCGCGCGCCTTGCATCCAGCCCCGATCTCGTCAGGCTGACATCGGGCGCTGGCGGCGACGAGATTGATGTTACATTCGCGGCCGGCCAGGATCTGAGCGAGCGGGTGATTTTCCCGGTCACCGAAGCGCAGTCGAACGGGATCGAGGACGCCCGCTTTGTGCATTTCAGCAACGCCGGCGAGACGATCTACTACGCGACCTACACCGCCTATAGCGGACGGGCAATCCGGTCGGAGCTGATCGAGACGTCCGACTTTGTATCGTTCCGGCTATCGACCCTGAAGGGCAGTGCCGCGCGCAACAAGGGCATGGCGTTATTCCCGCGCAAGATCGGGGGCAGATATGCAATGATCGCGCGCCAGGATAACGAGAACCTCTATCTGATCTTTTCCGACGATCTCCAGACGTGGGATGGCGGCCAGCCGATTCTGAAGCCGCGATACCCCTGGGAATTCGTGCAGATCGGCAATTGCGGATCACCCATCGAGCTCGACGTCGGGTGGCTGCTGCTGACGCACGGCGTCGGACCTTTGCGAAAATATTCGATCGGGGCCGCGCTGCTGGACAAGAACGACCCTTCGAAGGTGCTCGGCCGCCTGCGCGAGCCACTATTGCGCCCGGACCCTTCCGAACGCGAAGGATATGTTCCAAACGTCGTCTACACTTGCGGCGCGATGCGCCACCACGACAAGATCATCTTCCCCTACGCGGTCTCCGACAGCTACTGCAATGTCGCGACAATCGAGATCGGATCCTTGATCGCGGCCATGGACAGGAGCGCATAGGAACTGCGCTGACCGTTCTCGACATCCATCCGGTGGATTGGAAAAGCGTGAAGCGGTCGGCGCAGAACACTGCGTCGAGCTGGTGATATCCGGGCTCAGGCATCCGGTTGCAGGAACGTGCCGTACTGCTTGGTCGCGGCGACCGCGGCCGCGGCCTGTCCGATCATCCGCATCGCGGCCATCATCGGCCACGGCCCGAGGCTGACCCGCCGAACGCCGACGCGAGCCAGATCCGGAAGTGCGGGAACGCCTTGTGTCACCATGATGTTGACCGGCAGAGGCGTGAGCTGAACCAACTTTTCAATGAGAGCGAGATCGGTGAGGCCGGGGACGAAAATTCCGTCGGCGCCGGCCTCGGCATAGACCTTCGCCCGCCTTGCCGCTTCGTTCATGCACTCGTCCGGCGATCCGAATTTCAGCAGGAACGGATCTGTTCTCGCATTGATGAACAGCTGAACTCCAAGATCTTTCGCGGCGTCGCGCACGGCCTTGATCTTGGCGGCATGGAGTTCGGGATTGACCAGTTGCCGCTTTCCCCCCGATAGCCCGTCCTCGATATTGATGCCGACGGCGCCGGCTTTCAAAATCTCGGTCGCCGATCTGGCGGCGGCCTCCGGGGTGTCGCCATATCCTGCCTCCAGATCGATTGAGACTGGAACTGACACGGCCGCAGTCATCCGCGATACGAGGCCGGTCACCATGTCGAACGGGACATTTTCTCCGTCGGCGTATCCAAGTGCGGAGGCGACCGCGCCGCTGCTGGTCGCGATGGCCGGAGCGGTCTTCGCGATGGCTTTGGCGGTGGCGGCGTCCCAGGCGTTGAACAGGACGAGCGGATCGCCCTTCCTGTGAAGGGCATGAAAGGTCTCGGCATATTGATGTTGTGTCTTGGCGTCCATTGCGCGCACTCCAGATTAGAAAATCGAAGGATGTTGTGGGCCACCGCCCTCTGCGTTCAGTCAGGCGCGTGCGTCTTGAACCAGTCCATGATCAGGCCGGTGACTTCTTCCTCACGCTCGAGGTGCGGGAAGTGCCCGACATCGGGCAGGACAATCCGCTTGTGCGGCCCCTTGAACAGCGGCTCCTCCTTGACCGAGTACCTCGCTGTCGGATCGTTGCTGCCATAGATCGTCAGCGTCGGCGTGTGCATGTCATTGATCGGCAGCCGGCCCGTGAGCCCCGCATCGGTCAGGCCTCCGTAATATTTCAGCGCCGCGGCCATCGTGCCGGGCGAGCTGAGTGTCTCCTTGATCGAACGGATGTGCTCGGCATTGTTGAATGTCGGTGACCACAGCTTCCAGAGATAGTCGACAAAGGGGAGGCCCTCGGTATTGACCGCGGATTCGGCGCCGGGCAGCTGGAAAAAATAGACGTGGAAGACGGCTCGAACGAGCTCCGGATCCCGTCTGATGCTCGAAATTGTAATCGGGTGCGCGGTGTTCATGACCACGGCGGCCTTGATTGCCGATGGCGCCGTGGCCAGCGCCTGAAAGGTCGAGGTGCCGCCCCAATCCATGCCGACGACGCGTGCCTGTCCGTCGTCGCTCAGCGCCGCGATGAGGGCTTCGAGATCCTTGCCCAGTGCGATCGGATCGAAAATGCCGTCCGCCGGAATCTCGGTCGGCGCATAGCCACGCAGGAACGGCGCGACGGCACGATACCCGGCATCCGCGAAGACCTTCAGCTGCTTTCGATACGACCAGGCATTGTCGGGAAAGCCGTGCAGGAGCATGACCAGGGGGCCATCGCCCTGTTCGAGATAGGCGAAGCGCACGCCGTTGGCCTGCACGTATTTCAAGGCGGGTTCGGTGCCCCTGGTATCCGCTTGGGCATTCGCTTGTCGTGCCGCGCTCCGAGTATTCATCGTCATTCTCCATGTGATCGAGCCTGCGATCCAAATTATGTGCGGAGTGCACATATCGTCAAGTTGTTTTTTGTGCGCTCCGCACATATTGTCGGCGTATGGAAACTGGAATCGCAAATTTGCTGGGGGCGCTTTCGCTCGCCGTCATGGATCGGATTGAGCAGGGCGCGCGCGAGGTCATAGGCCGCGGTGGCGAGACCCCTGCGGCACTGGTCGTCATCGGCTATGGCCAGGGCATGACCAACGACAAGCTGCGGCGGATCCTTGGCCTGTCGCATTCAGGAACGGTCCGGCTGGTGGACCGTCTGGTGTCGGATCGGCTGGTCGAACGTCGGCCCGGACAGGACGGCCGCGAGGTTGCCTTGCACCTGACGGCGAAGGGCGCCGCAATCCGCAACGATTTGATGACTTCGCGGATTTCGGCCGTCGCGTCGCTTCTGGATGTACTGTCGCCGGCCGAAACGAAGCGCCTTGAAACGCTGCTCCATGAGTTGTTGGCTCGGCAGGATACCTCCGAGATGGATCGCTTCACGATCTGCCGCATGTGCGACGACAGCGCTTGTACGAATTGCCCCTTGCCCACGGACAAGGGCAAACGCGCTCGCTAGCGGGCGCGCTCGAGACTATCATCCGGCTTGGGCGCAACGCGCGTTCACATCGCGGAAAGGAACGTCCGGCGTTTCCCCACGTTGTCGGCCCACCAGCACAAGCCGGGCCATACGATGAAGAAGATCGCCACCATCCTTGTCATGCTCTGTGCCTTTCCGGCTGCCGCCCGCGCGGACAGCTGGAGTGGCTATCGCATTCCCGAGACCGGGACCAGCGTCGATATCCCTTCGTCCATCTTCACCGAGCAAGCCGGCCGGCCCGACGGCTATGGCATGCAGTACCGGACCAGCGACGGCCGTGCGGATTTGACGGTGCAGGCCGTTCCCAATGACGGCAGCTCACCGGCCGCTTTCCTGGCGCGGAAGAATCCGCCGCCCGGCATCACCTACAAGCGCATCACGCCGCGCTTCTTCGTGGTCTCCAGCACCCGGGGCGGCAAGATCTGGTACGACCGCTGCAACTTTGGCCGCCGCTACGTGCATTGCGTGCTGATCAACTATCCGGCCGCCGAGAAGCGGCAGTGGGATGCACTCGTGACCCGCGTCAGCCGCACGCTGAGCGGCGGTTGATCCGTTCACCAACGAAAAACCTGCTCACAAAGAAAAACTGCCCGCAGGTTGCGGGCAGCAGTCTGGTGAGGATGGTTCAGCGCACGTTGGTCGATGTCGTCGACATGGTCGGCTTGGAGCCCGGCACGTGCGACATGGTCTTGGTGGTCGACCCGACCTCCTCGCCCGCCTTGACTTTCGTGCGGGTGTGGGAGCGGCTGAACGTACCACCCTCATGCGCCTGCGCGCGCGCATTGGAATTGAGCACCGGACCGTTGCCCTTGTTCATGCTGGTGCCGGACTGCGCCTTGCCGTTGGCAGACGCGGCGCTGCCGCCCGCTGCAATCGACGAGCCGGTCTGTCCGGAGCCCGACGTCGACGTGCCGCCGGTGCCGAGCGTGCTGGCCGAGGTGCCGCCGGCCGCGGCCGAGCCCCCGGTGCCGCCGGTCATGCTGGTTTGCGCCGACAACGGTGAGGCGGCGGCGAGCAGAAGTGCGACCGACGAGGTCGCGATCAACATTCTCATCTGTGAAATCCTTTTGCTAGGGCGACGATGTCGAGATGGTGCAGCCGTTGACCGTGACGGTGCTCGCGCTGGTCGAACCCGGCCCGCCGGCCGTCGAGGACGAACTCGACACGTTGCCGCCACCGGCCTGGACGTGCACCGACGATCCGCCGGCCGAGCTAGAGCTCGACAGCGAGCCGCTCGATGAGGTCGAGCCGGTGGTGCCCGAACCCGATGACCCCAGCGCGGTAATGCTGCCGTCGGGATGTTTTTCCACCGTGACCCGGCAGGTCTCGCCGGAGGCGGTCTTGCCGGTTTTCTGCATGGTTTCCCCCGCAGCGGCGCTGCTCATCAAAGTCAAAACTGCGATCGCAACGATTGGTCTGTTCATGCCAGTCCTCCTCAGGAAGGACGAAGGAGCGGCATTGCTGCCGCTCCGCCGGCCGGATGTCAGTCCTTGTCCTTCTTCATCTCGTCCTTGTGGTGGCCTTTGCCCTTTTCCATGCCCATGTCGCTGGCATGTCCCGCGGAGGACCCGGCCGCTCCCACGGTCGAGCCGCTCTTGCCGCCGCCGGCCGACGAGCCGCCCGTGCCGACTGTCGATGCCGAGTTGGAGCCGGAGCCTGCCGCAGAGCCGCCGGTGCCGACGCTGGACGAACTCTTGCCGCCACCCGCCGACGAACCACCGGTGCCGAGCGTCGAGGCCGAGCCTGAGCCGCTGCCGGAGCCCGCGGCAGAGCCGCCGGTGCCGATCGACGAACTGCTGGTGCCGCCGCCCGCCGACGAGCCGCCGGTGCCAAGCGTCGAGGCCGAGCCCGATCCGCTGCCCGAACCCGCCGATGAACCGCCCGTGCCTACGGTCGAGTTGCTGGTGCCACCGCCGGCTGACGACCCGCCAGTGCCGACCGTCGAGCTCGACTGCGCCACGGCGAGCGCGGTACCGGCCAGCAGCGCAGCTGCGGCCGCAGACAATTTCAGAATCCTCATCGCTGTCTCCTCGAATGATCAAATTGCCAAAACAGGCACGGGATAAAGTGGCAAGCTGCAGAAACGTTCCTTGGATCGGTATGAGGATGTGGAAAATGCGCGCGAGAATTGCGACGAGGTTCCAGCGGCGCGGCGCGCCGATGCCGAGCGGGAACAGCGAAGCGCGACGATCTGAAGAAAACAAACGCTACTTCAACGACAATCCCGTCCTGCGCCGCAGATCCGTGATCGCGCGCAGAAAACTGTCGGCCGGCGTCGTCTCCGGATCAATCAGGCGGTGCAGGCGAAAGCCGTCTTCCAATGCCAGCACGACGGAGGCCATCCAGGGGGGATTGAGCGTGTCGCCCTTCGCGTTGCTCTTCAGCGTGGCCTCGATGATGTCGGCGACCAGCTTGCGCCGCGCGCGCAGGCGTTTCGCAAGCTCCGGTCGGCGCTTCTCGGCGCGGGCGACAAACAGGATCATCTCCATGTGGAGCAGCGGCGAGCGGCCGAGCGGATCCTGCCTTGTGCGATCCATCGCCTTCAGCGCCGCGATGAAGTCGTCGAGATTGTCGTGCTGCGCGAGGATGTCCATGTTGCGCCGGATCGACTGCGCGACATGGTCCTCGAGCATGGCGATAATCAGCTCGTCCTTGCTCTTGAAGTTGGAATAGAACGCGCCGCGGCTAAATCCGGCCGCCGCCGCGATCGCCTCGATGCTGGCGCCGCCGATGCCGTCCTGCTCGAACACGCGCGCCGCCGCCTCGAACAGCCTGTCGCGCGTGTCGTCCCTGGTCGGCCTAGTTCTCACCCTTGACATCGGGGCAGTTTAGGGCAAAATGCAACTCGATACAACAATGTATCGAGTTGATAATTCCGGGATGGTTACGCTGCGCAAGAGGGGCTGCGGCGTATGCGATTCATGCGGCAACCGATATGAGGTCACCATGAACGAGCACGTGCAGGGCACCGGCGGTCCGCTGTTCAACCCGCTGTCGCCGGACTTCATCCGCGATCCCTATCCGCATTATGACCGGCTCCGCGCGATCTACCCGATTCACGTGACGCCGTTCGGCCAGTTCGTCGCCAGCCGCCATGCCGATGTCAGCCTCGTGATGCGCGACAAGCGTTTTGGCAAGGATTTCGTCGAGCGCTCCAGGCGCCGCTATAGCGAAAAGATCATGGAGGAGCCGGTCTTCCGCAGCATGAGCCACTGGATGCTGCAGGCCGATCCGCCCGACCACACCCGCCTGCGCGGCCTCGTCGTGAAGGCCTTCACCGCCCGCCGCGTCGAGGACATGCGGCCACGCATCCAGGAGATCGTCGACCAGACCATCGATGCCGTGATCGACCGCCGCCACATGGACCTGATCGAAGACTTCGCCTTCCGCCTGCCTGTCACCATCATCTGCGACATGCTCGGCATCCCCGAGGACCATCGCGAGACTTTCTATAACAGCTCGCGCGATGGCGGACGGCTGCTCGATCCCGTGCCGCTCTCGCCGGAGGAGATCGCCAAGGGCAACGCCGGCAACATGATGGCGCAGATGTATTTCCAGCAGCTGTTCGAGCTTCGTCGCAAAAATCCCGGCCACGATCTCATCACCAAGCTGGTGCAGGCCGAGGAAGACGGCAACAAGCTCACCAACGAGGAACTGACCGCCAACATCATCCTGTTGTTCGGCGCCGGCCACGAGACCACGGTCAATCTGATCGGCAACGGCCTGCTGGCGCTGCATCGCAATCCGGACCAGCTCGCGCTTTTGAAGGCGCGGCCGGACCTGATGGTGGGCGCGATCGAGGAGTTTCTGCGCTACGATTCCTCGGTGCAGATGACCGGGCGGGTCGCGCTGGAGGATATCGACGATCTCGGCGGCGCCAAGATCCCCAAGGGCGAGACCGTGCTCTGCCTGCTGGGCTCGGCCAACCGCGACCCGGCGGTCTATCCTGACCGCCCCGACCGGCTCGACGTCACCCGCCAGAATGTGAGGCCGCTGTCGTTCGGCGGTGGCATCCATTTCTGCCTGGGGGCCCAATTGGCCCGCCTCGAGGCCGAGATCGCCATCGCCACGCTGTTGCGTCGGCTGCCCGACCTGCGCATCGACGACGTCGAAAACCCCGAATGGCGGCCGACCTTCGTGCTGCGCGGCCTGAAGCGGCTGCCTGCGAGCTGGTGATGGCTGCCGGCGTTAACCTCCGCGCGCAACAGTCGCTGTGACTTCGCCACACTTCCCCCTATATAAGGGGCTGTTCCGGTACGTCTGAGGCCCTGCGGCTCAGGCAAGGCCCGCATCCGGTTTGGCCGAGGGGAGACCCGTGCAGACGACGCTGCTCGGATTGGCGATTGCCTTTATCTTAGCGCTGCTGGCCGCTCTGATCGGACCGTACTTCGTCGACTGGAACCAGTTCAGGCCCCAGTTCGAAGCAGAGGCCGGCAGGATCATCGGCGTGCCGGTGCGGGTGGCGGGCGAGCTCGACGCGCGGCTGTTGCCGGCGCCGACGCTGCGGCTGCGCGCGGTCACCTTCGGCGGCAACAACGATCTCGGCCGCCTGCGCGCCGACAAGCTCGATGTCGAATTCAGCCTGAGCTCGCTGATGCGCGGCGAATGGCGCGCCACCGAGCTTTCGGTCAATGGCATGGCGGTCGATCTCGGCCTCGACGCGCGCGGGCGGGTCGATCTGCCGTCCACCGCGAGCGGGAGCTTCAATCTGGCATCGCTGGCGATCGAGCGGCTGAATCTCACCGGTCGCATCGCCCTGCATGATGCCGCCAGCCATTCGACACTGGAGCTCAACGACATCGCTTTCTCCGGCGATGTGCGCTCGCTGGCCGGCTCGGTCCGGGGCGACGGCAGTTTTGCCCTCAGCGGCGTGCGCTATCCGTTCCGCGTCTCCTCCGGCCCGAGCGCCGACGGCAATGCCACCCGCCTCCACCTCAACATCGATCCCGGCGAGCGCGCGATCCTCGCCGATCTCGAAGGCGTGCTCGCCTTCGACAACCGCCTGCCGAAATTCGAGGGCGCGCTGACGTTCGCCGTGCCGGCGCCGAAGAAGCCGGGCGAGGCGGGGCCGATGCCCTGGAAGCTCACGACGAAACTCAAGGCTGATCCGGCCGGCGCCAAGTTCGAGCAGGTCGACGCCAGCTTCGGGTCCGAAGACTCCGCGCTGAAGCTCGGCGGCGTCGGCGATATCAGGTTCGGGGCTTCGCCGCTGCTGCGTGCGGTGCTGTCGGCGCGCCAGGTCGATGCCGACAAGCTGACCGGCAAGGACGAGCCGCAGCGCATCCTTCCGGCGCTCCGCGCAGGCCTCGCCGCAATCCCGCAGGCGCCGATCCCGGCACAGATCGAGTTCAACTCCGACCAGATCATGCTCGGCGCACGGCCGCTCCAGAACATCACGGCCGAGCTTGCGACCGACGGACGATCCTGGACCTTCCAGCGGCTCGAGCTGCGCGCGCCGGGACAGACGCAGCTCTCGCTCAACGGCGCGACGCCCGGCGCCGACAGCTTCAGCGGCCGTCTCAGCGTCGATTCCTCCGATCCCGATACGCTAGTGGCCTGGCTCCAGGGCCGCAGCGAGGTCAACCGCCGCAGCACGCGGCCGCTGCGCCTTGCCGGTGACGTGACCATCGCCGCCAACCATTTCGCCATCGACAGGCTGAAGGCCGAGATCGACGGCGGCGCGGTCGAAGGCCGCATCGCTTTCGTCCAGACCGGCGCGAGCAAGGGCTCGCGGATCGACGCGGAGCTCAAGGCCGACCGCCTTGACCTCGATGCGGCCGCAAGTTTTGTGCGCGCGCTTTCGGGACCGCAGGGCGAATGGCCGGAGGAAGCGAAGCTGTCGCTCGATATCGGCCGCGCGATCTCGGCCGGGCAGGAGCTGCGGCCGTTCACCGCGAAACTCGGCTACGGCCCCGCATCGCTCTCGCTGGAGCAGTTGCGGTTCGGCCAGGCCAGTGGCGTGACCACGGAAGCAAGTGGCAGCTTCGACCGCGCCAAGGCCACGGGCAAGCTCGCGCTGAAATCCTCCGCCAATTCGCTGCGCGATCTCACTGCACTGCTCGAGCCGCTTGCGCCATCGGTGCGCGCGCGCTTCGACGCCATCCCGTCGCTGCCGGGTGCGACCCGCCTGAAGCTCGACCTCAGCCTCGACAAGAACGCCGAGCACGCCGATCGCAACGACGCGCGCGCTGTCCTCGAACTCGACGCGCCGCAGCTCAAGGCCACCGCGACGCTGGCTGCGCAGACGCCGGTGGCCGCCGTCAACGGCATCGACGTCGACCGCTTGCGCAACAGCGACTTCACGCTGGACTCGAAAGTCGCGACACCGCAAGCCAGTGCACTGCTGGCGTTGCTCGGGCTCGATCGCGTGGTGGCCGCAGGCGAGGGCGCTTCGCAGTTCGAAGGCCGCTTGAGCGGCGCGTGGCGCCATCAGCTGCAATTGAATGCCAAGCTTAGCGGCGGCGGGCTGGATGCGGACGCACAAGGCAACGTCGAATTGTCGGAGCCGAAAGGCAGCGTAAATTTGCGCGTGCGCAACGCCAATCTGGGGCCGCTGTTCGGGACCAGCCCGGCCGATAAATCGGTGCAGAGCGTCAATCTGTCCTCGCGCGTCGGCCTCTCCGGCAACCGTCTGACCTTCAACGATCTCGAGAGCACCCTGGCCGGCTCGCATTTGCGCGGTCATCTGGCGGTGACGCTCGATCAGGAGAAGACCGTCGACGGCGAAGTCGGCGTCGATACGCTCGACCTCGTGCCCGCGCTCGCGATGGCCATCGGCGCGGCCGGACACGATGCCAATGCGCCGCTGAGTGCCGGGCTTCTCGGCGGCTGGCGCGGCCGCGTCGCCTTCCAGGCGTTGCACGGCACGTTGCCCGGCGGCATCGAGCTGCGCCCCTTCGGCGGTACGGTCCGGAGCGACGGTCAGTCGCTCGCGCTCGACGCAATGAAGGGCGGCGTCGGCGGCGGCGAGATGTCGGCGAGCCTTGATGCGCGCAATGGCGCCAATGGTCTGACGCTCAACGCGCGCATCGAGCTCGGCAATGTCGACGCGGCGGCGCTGCGCTACCGCGACCTCGCGCTGCCGAAGGGACGAGCCTCGGCGCAGATGGCGCTGACCAGCCAGGGCCGTAGCGTCGCGGCGCTCACCGGTGCGCTCGCCGGCAACGGTACGGTGACGCTCGAATCCGCTGAAATCTCCGGCCTCAATCCACGCGCCTTCGAAATCGCCATCCGCGCCAGCGACGGCGGCCAAATTGCCGACGACAATCGATTGCGGCAGCTGGTCGAGCCCGCACTGTCGGCGGGTCCGATTGCAGTGGCCTCGGCGCAGATCCCGTTCACGATCCGGGACGGGCGCCTGCGCGTCGGCGCAACGTCGCTAGAGGCGAAGAACGCGCGTGCCATCGTCTCCGGCGGCTACGACATCCCCGCCGACCAGGCCGACATCCGCGCCAACCTGACGCCGATCATGACCGGGCTCTCCGGCGCGCCGCCGGAAATCCAGCTGTTCGCGGCCGGTCCCCCCGACAGGCTCAATCGCACCGTCGATCTCGGGCCGCTGTCGTCGTGGCTCGCGGTACGCACGATCGATCGCGAGACGCGCCGGCTGGACGCCATCGAGCGCGGCGAACCGCCGCCGGCCACCGCCGCGTTGCCGACCCTGGTGTCCCCAGACCCGGAGCCGGAGCCGTCGCTCACGGATGTGCCGATGCCCGGCCGCGATCCGCGCCGTGCGCCGCCGCCGAAGCCCAAGTCCGATATCAGGGTTGCGCCGACGCCAAAGGCGCCGCAGGCCGCTCCCGCGGCACCAAGCCCGCCGCTTGCAAGCACGCAGATCGCGCCGTTGCCTCCGCCGATCGACGTGAGGCCGGCCCCGGGCCCGCCGCCCGCAAAGCCCAAGCCAAAGCCGCCGCTGGTGCTGACGCCGTCAAATCCGTAGGCGATAGTCCGTCATGCCCGGGCTTGTCCCGGGCATCCACGTTCTCCGTCCCAGGCGGTGAGACGTGGATGGCCGGGACAAGCCCGGCCATGGCGCCGGAGAGACACCCTCACCCCAACCCTCTCCCGCAAGCGGGAGAGGGGGCGCAGCTTCCTCGTGACGTACCGGTAACCTCATTCCCTCGCTTTTTATCGAATTTTCCCCGGCAAAACTGATCTGCCGACTTTACCGGATTCTCGCGTTTGTTCCCTAGCCTCTGTTCCCAGAGGAACTCGGCGTCCTGCCGGCACAAGCAGGATGGCCAGCCAAGAACTGGGGTCATAGGGATGAACGGCGCGACAACACTTCTGCAGGATCTGGACGACGCAATCGCACGCGGCACCGACGAAAGCCGGACCAAGGCGTTGTGGCACGCGACCGACATTCTGATCACCGGTCGCTACAGCGACGACGAGATCAGCACGTTCGGCGAAGTCATCGGCCGGCTCGCCGACGAGATCGAGGTCGCCGCACGGGTGCAGCTCTCCGAGGTGATGGCAGCCTGCGATCACGCTCCGCTCAATGTCGTTGCGCAACTCGCGATCGCCGACGAAATCGAGGTCGCCGGTCCCGTGCTGCGCGATTCCAATCGTATCGACGAGAAGCTGCTGGTCGAGAGCGCCATGACCAAGAGCCAGTCGCATCTGCTCGCGATCGCCCAGCGCAAGTCGATCGGCGAGGCCGTCACCGACGTTCTGGTCAAGCGCGGCGACCAGGAGGTCGTGGCGTCGGTTGCCCGGAACGAGGGCGCGCGCTTTTCAGGTTCGGGCCTGCTCCACATGGTCCGCCGCGCCGAGGGTGACTCGATTCTCGCCGAGCAGCTTGGCCTGCGCAAGGACGTGCCGCGTCACATCTTCCAGCAGCTGATCTCGAAGGCGTCGGAGGACGTCCGCCGCCGGCTCGAGCACGAGCGCCCGGAAATGATGGCGCAGATCCAGAGCTCGGTAAGCGACGTCACCGGCGACCTGCAGTCCAAGTTCGGCCCGTCCTCGCGCAGCTATTTCGTCGCCAAGCGCGTGGTGACGACGCAGTACCGGCAGGGCAACCTCAACCAGGACTCGATCTCGAACTATGCGCGCCAGCACCGCTTCGACGAGGTGCAGATCGGCCTGTCGCTGTTGTCGTCGCTGCCGGTCGACGTGATCGAGCGTGCGATGATGGACCGCAATCGCGAGATGATCCTGGTGCTGTGCAAGGCGCTCGACTTCTCCTGGGACACCACCATGTCGCTGCTGTTCCTCGGCGCCAAGGATCATCTGATCACGGCGCGCGAGCTCCACGACAACGAGCGCGATTTCGGCAAGCTCAAGATCGAGACCTCGCGCAGCGTCTTGAAGTTCTACCAATCGCGCAAGACCGGCACCGATCCCGTCACGGGTCGTCAGCCCGAGCTGCAGGTGCACTGAGCGGTACACCGAACAGGTACACCGAGCATCATCCGGGAATTGGCAGGGAGTATTTTCAATGTTGCCTCAATTCGGCACCGCAGTTCGCAAGAAGAACCTCAACAACGCCGCAGCCGGCGAGATCGGCGGCGGAGCAGCGGACCAGGCCTCGGTCGATGCGGCATGGCTCGTGCTGGAAGCCGCCAACGACCTCGGCGACCATGCCGCGATCGAGGCTTGCCGCCGCGTCATCGACGCCGAGCTGAACGGCACGGCGGCCGGCAGCGCGGATGTCGATCTCGTGCTCGGGTATTTCAGGTAAGACTCCGCGGGCGTCCGCTCCATCCGCGCGATAGCGGCTGTTTCCACACCGTCATTGCGAGCGCAGGGCACCGCCGTCGCTCCTTCAACGGCACATTAACGCGCCGACAGCCCCAGACCGGGCGGCCATCCCGCGAACACGCGCATCGCACGCAGCTGTGATCTCCGGAACCGGCCGACGCGGGTAACGACCGAAGCTCCCCTTCGTACAGCCTTCAGCGAGCGTAGTCTCGCAGAGCTGATGGATGTGAAACCGGGGAGACATGGTCGGATGAAAGAGTTCAACGTCGCTGAGGTCGGGGGCGGTTCCTATCGTCCTCTTGCCATTCTGCGCTGGGTCATGGTGATCATCTTCGTATCGTTTGGCATGCAGAAATTCACGCCGCAATCTGCGCAGGGCATCGCGCAGTTCATCAGCAACAGCCCGTTCATCTCCTGGCTGTCGGTGTTCGGCCTGAGGGGAGAGGCCTATGTCCTCGGTGTCGCTGAATTCGTGATTGCGGCGCTGCTCGCGGCAGGCAGCTTCAGCCCGGTTTCGTCCGCCCTCGGTTCATTCATGGGCATGGTGACCTTTGCGATCAGCTGGTCGTTCTTCTTCACGACGCCCGGTGTGGTCAAATGGAGCCTTTCATCCGATCCGATGGCGTGGAATCTGACCGGCGAATTTCTGTTCAAGGACATCGTCCTGCTGTGCGTTTGCGCGGTGTTGTTTCTGGCCTCCCTGCCGCAATCGGTTGTCCGGCTGCGCACCGGGTGATCGTCAGGCCGTCTCTCACCGCCGGATCCGGTAGAGGACGCCGTTCTCGCCGTGACGGAACGTGGTTCGCTCGAGGAGATAGTTGGACTTCTCCAGAACTCGGCGCGATGCGCCATTGCCGACATAGACCAGGCCAATGAGGGACGGCAGCTCATGGTGTAACAGTCCAATATCGGTGAGTGCGGTCGCGGTCTCGCTTGCAAGGCCACGGCCCCAGAATTCGCGCTTGAACGCGTAGGCAATCTCGATCTCGTCGACATCGTCCACGAGGATATGCCTGATGCCCGCTCGCCCGGCGAATGCCCCGTCTTTCGTTCGCAGCACCCACAGACCGAAGCCATGCTGATCCCAATGCGCCATATTGGCGTCGAGATAGGTCTTCGTCTTCTCCGCCGAACGGACGCCGCCGAGATAGCGCGAAACCTCGGCATCGAGATGCAACGCGACGAGGTCGGCGAGATGATTTTCACGAAGCCTTTCGGCGCTGAGCCTCGCCGTTCTGAAATGTTCCATTGGGAACAGATAGCCGCTTCCGAGGTGGGGCGTCGAGTAACATTGACGCGGAATGACTTGGCTGGCAGTGCTTTTCACCGTTGCAAGGACGCGCTTTCAGTTGGGCGGCCGGCCCGGGGCGAATGTTCCCAAGCGGAGTGGCAATGGATTTCGAGCGCGACATAGCCAAGATCAGCGGGATCGCTGCGGTCTCGACCATCCTCGACGTGGTCAGCCGGACCACCGGCATGGGGGTTACGGCCGTTGCCCGCGTCACCGAGGACAGGTGGATCACATGTGCCTCGCGTGACGAACTTGCGTTCGGGCTGAAACCCGGTGACGAGCTCAAGGTCGAGACCACGATCTGCCATGAGATCCGGCAGAGCCGCGAGGCGGTCGTCATCGAGAATGTCAGCAAAGACGCCGGCTACTGCAAGCATCACACGCCTGCACAATATGGCTTCCAAAGCTACATCTCCGTGCCGATCATTCTGCCCGACGGTTCATTCTTCGGAACTCTTTGTGCGATCGATCCGAAGCCGCGCAAGCTTCGGACTCCCGAAGTCATCGGCATGTTCAAGCTTTTTGCCGAGCTGATCGCGTCTCATCTCGACGCGGCCGAGCGCGTCGAACTGATCGAGAACAGGCTCGCGCTGGAACAACGCAATGCGGAACTGCGCGAGCAGTTCATCGCCGTGCTCGGTCACGACCTCCGAAACCCTCTTGCCTCGATCCAGGGCGGCCTGCGGCTTCTGAACAAGAAGGTCGATGACGAGGGGAAGAACTGGATCAACCTCCTGCAGGGAAGCGTGGGCCGGATGGCGGGCCTGATCGACAATGTCATGGACTTCGCCCGCGCGCGGCTCGGCGCCGGGATGCAGCTCAAGTTGAAAGAACAGCCACTCGAGCCTGTCATCAGGCAAATCGTCGCGGAGTTCGAGAACGTGCACCCGGATCGCGTCATCGAAACGGTCGTCAACGTTCCGGGACCTGTGAGAATCGACGCCGACCGCATAGGTCAGATGCTGTCCAATCTTCTCGGCAACGCGATTTCCTATGGCGCCGCCGACAAGCCGATCAGGGTGCTGGCGCAGACGACCGGCGCTGGCTTTGATCTCAGCGTTGCCAACAAAGGCGCGCCAATTCCGGCTGATGCGATCCCGCGCCTTTTCACTGCGTTCGATCGCGGTGACGTTCTGCCGAACCAGAAAGGGCTTGGGCTCGGACTGTACATTGCCCAAGAGATCGCGCGCGCCCATGGCGGGTTGATCGTCGCGTCGTCGATGCGAGATGAAACGGTGTTCACCGCGACGTTTCCGGCGAGCCCGGCCCGCGGCTGAGAAGGCGTGCTACGCCGGCCTAGCTTGCCGTCACGAAGCGTCGCGCCAATTCTCCGACAATACCATCATGCGCCTGTTTTGCGCGACGGTGCAACCGGCGAACAGCTGATAGCGCTGATTGTGCGAGGCTCTTTCCGGATGCGGTCCGGCGATTTTCTTGCGGGCAAGGCATTGTGCCTCTTCAGAGAGAGAGCTGCACGAAAACGTCCAGAGGATGTGAATTGGTTCACACACACGTGGTCGCTCCGGATTTACGGTACGCCTAATTCCGCGTAGAGCGGCCCGTTCGAACTATCTCGCTCAAGAGGGAGTTCAGGCTATGGCTAGCATCGTGTTGGGAATTGTCATTTCCATTTTACTATCGACACAAGCCTCCGCAGATCAGGTCCGTGACGCCGCGTCCGACCTGGTTCCTTCGCTGGTGCGCTGGTCCATCACGTTGTTGGGCCTGGTGGTGGCAGGCCGGTTGGCCTGGCAGGCTTTTGGCCGCGCGGTCAACATTGCCGAAGTCCCGACTTTCCCGCGATACATGACGACCCGGCAGCAGTATCGATTGGGCGGGTTCATCTTTGTCGTATTCTCATGCGGCTTCTTCCTTCTTCTCATCCATGAGAACCGCGACGTCATTGCCCTGGCGCCGCTGGTTCCTGCATTTCCAGTAGCCTTCATAGAGGCTGCGAAAAGTCAGTCTGCTCCGTACCTGACCGTCGTCGCCGCAATGGGGATCGTGTATCTGTTCCTCCTGACGAAGGAGGCTCAATGGAACGTCCTGCTGATGGTGCGCGATGTGATCCAGAGCTGGATCAGCGTGCCTCAGCTCGCGAAGCAGATCATGGCGCAAATCCGCTTTTCGCTGCGTGTGCCGCAGGAGGTGCTCTCGAAAGTCATCGCGAATTCTCCAGATGTCGTCGATCAGGACTTCCGCAAGGATCCGAACACCCCGGATCGGATGTGGGCGGAAATCTGTTACATGAAATGGTGGCTGACGCAGGGACGCGACACCGGAGATGACGCCACCTTCTTCACCGAGGACAGCTTTGGTTTCGACAAGCTGATGGCAGACTTCCAGCAGGGGGCGCCGACGATGAGCCAGTGGAAGGCTGGGACGTTGACGGGCCTTGCTGCGCCCCAGGCCACGCAACTGATCAAGGACCTCTACAACCGATTTGCCCGGCTTGTCGCGTGTTACCTGATCTATCGCAACGGCTCCCGCATCGACCTGCGCAACGAGGCCAGCAAATTCGGCATCGAAATCGATGCGCCCATTCACGACAATCCGCTACGGTACTGGATCGTCTATATCATTGCCTTGATCTGCTCCGTTTATCTGGGCGTGACCATTTCGGCCGTGATTTATGACGTGCTGCAAGGCAGAGGCGTCGTCTGGGCGCAGGACCCCAATCGCTCCATTGCATGGGTCATGTATTCGCTTTGCAATTATGGATTGGCAATCGTCGTCGTTCTCTTGCTTCGATTTGCGATGTCGTCTCTGGGAAGCGATTCAGATCAGTCCCACCTCACCACTTATTGCTGGAGCTTCCTGGTCGCGCTCGCCGTAGGGCCCGCTGGTCTGACGTTGGCCGTGCATAACTTTGGCGAGGGCAATTTGCGGGAAATGTCCCTTGCCAGCCTTTACTTTGCGATGTTGCGGTGGGGCCTCGGGCCGGCGCTCGTGACAGTCTATATTTCGTACTATCTCGACAGGCAGAGCTGCTCCGATCTGCCGGACATCGACAATTCGATGCGAACGGTCGCGTGGCGACTGTTCAATTGCTTCGGCTTTGCGGCAACCAATGTGTTCTTGCTTCTGCCCCAACTGCTGTCGCTGATGGCACAGGAGGGGGCCATCTGGGAAACCAATAAGCTGCGCTTCATTGCGGCTGGGACGACGTTCTGTCTGGCATTCGGCCTCGCATTGGCCGCGCAGTTCGCGCTCAAGAAGGAGCGGATTGGAACGGTGCTGGCGCATAAACCGGCTTGACGCCAGATATGGTCGGTCGTGGCGATGATGGCATCATGCTCCTGTTTTGCCCGACGGAGCAACTGGCGCGGCCCTGCGGCCGGACGATTTTCGCACAACTGTAAGTCATTGATTTCACAACACCCGTCTACTGTGCATGGGGTTGTTTTCGCAGTTTTTTGTTTGGGGCCTACCCCGCCCCGAACGCGACCGCGACATTGTAGGTCAGAAGGCTCGCGGCATAGGCCAGCACCAGCATGTAGAAGAAGGTGACGGCCATCCAGGTCCAGCTTCCGGTCTCGCGCCGGATCACGGCCAGCGTCGATGCGCATTGCGGGGCAAAGATGTACCAGGCAAGCATCGACAGCGCGGTCGCGAGCGACCATTTCGTCGCCAGCACCTGGCCGATCTGCTCGGCCGCTTCCTTGCCGCCTTCGATCGCATAGACGGTGCCGAGCGCCGCGACCGCGACCTCGCGCGCCGCCATGCCGGGGATCAGCGCGACCGCGATCTGCCAATTGAAGCCGACCGGCGCCAGCAGCGGCTCGAGTGCCTTCCCGATGATCGCAGCGAGGCTGAAATCGATCGCCGGTTCGGTTGCGCCTGCGGGCGGCTGCGGGAACGAGGCCAGGAACCAGATCAGCACCATCATCGAGAAGATCGTGGTGCCGGCGCGGTGCAGGAACATCTTGGCCCGCGTGTAGACGCCGATCGCGATCGATTTCAGCCGCGGCATCTTGTAGTCCGGCAGCTCCAGCATGAACGGCGCCGGCGCATAGTCGCGCAGCATGAAGAATTTGATGAGAAACGAGACCAGCAGCGCGCTGATGATGCCGGCAGCGTAGAGGCCGAACATCACGAGGCCCTGGAGGTTGATGAAGCCCCAGACGTCTTTGGCCGGAATGAAGGCGGAGATGATCAGCGTGTAGACGGGAATGCGCGCCGAGCAGGTCATCAGCGGCGCGATCAGGATCGTGGTCAGCCGGTCGCGCTTGTTGTCGATCACGCGCGTCGCCATGATGCCGGGGATGGCGCAGGCGAAGCTCGACAGCAGCGGAATGAAGGCGCGGCCGTGCAGGCCGGCGCCGCCCATGATGCGGTCCATCAGGAACGCGGCGCGCGCCATGTAGCCGAAATCTTCCAGCAGCAGGATAAACAGGAAGATGATGATGATCTGCGGCAGGAACACGATGACGCTGCCGACGCCTGAGATCACGCCGTTCTGAAGGAAGCTCTGCAGCAGGCCTGCGGGTAAGGTCGCGTGCACGAACTCGCCGAGGGAGTCGAAGCCGGAATTGAGCAACTCCATCAGCGGCTGCGCCCAGGCGAACACCGCCTGGAACATCACGAACAGGATCGCCGCGAGCACGATCAGCCCCCCGACGGGATGCAGCACGACCGCGTCGATCCGCGCCGTCCAGGTGTCGGGCCGGCTGGGCAGGCTGACGCAGTCGGCGATGATGCGGTCGGCTTCGCGCTGGGTGGCGCGCAAGTCGGCCACGCTGAGCGCCCGCCAATTGTTCTCTCCCGGCTCGGCGGCGAGCTTTGCCGAAATCTCGTCGGTCAGCGACAGCAGGTCGGCCGTGCCGCCCTTGCGCACCGCGATCGAGGTGACCACGGGCACGCCGAGCTCCTTGGCGAGCCGCTCGACGTCGACAGTGATGCCGCGGCGGGTCGCGATGTCGAACATGTTGAGCACGAGGATCATCGGCCGGCCGGTGCGCTTGAGCTCCAGCAGCAGGCGGATGGTCAGGCGCAGATTGGTCGAGTCCGCCACGCACAGCACGAGGTCGGGCACGATCTCGCCGGTGGCCTTGCCGAGCACGAAGTCCCGGGTGATCTCCTCGTCCGGGCTCCGTCCGCGCAGCGAATAGGTGCCCGGCAGGTCGACCACGGAGACCTGGCGCCCCAAGGGCGTGACGAAGAAGCCTTCCTTGCGCTCGACGGTGACGCCGGGATAGTTCGCGACCTTCTGCCGGCTGCCGGTCAGCGCATTGAACAGCGAGGTCTTGCCGCTGTTTGGCGTGCCGACCAGGGCGAGATGCAGCAGGGGTGCTTCCATGGAATTGGGGTCCGGTCGCTTCAGGCGACGATAATGGCCATGGCTTCGCGACGGCGGACCGCGATGGTGATGCTGTCGACCCGCACGGCGATCGGGTCGCGGCCGACCAACCCCTCGTGCAGGATCTCGACCCGCGCGCCCTCGACGAAGCCGAGCTCGATCAGCCGACTCTCGAGTTCGATGTCCGAGAGTGCCGAGCCTGCGTCCTTGGGGGAAAGGTGCTGGATGACGCCGGTATAGCCGCGCTGGGCCAGGCCCAACGGCATCTGCGGACGCGTATCATGGATGTCGGTCATGCCCTGTATTTTCAACGCAGGGCATCGAGGTCAAGCGCGCTCGGTGGCTGGAACTGCACCTTAGAGTGATTTTAAAGTACCAGCTTCGTGACAGAGGCGATCGGCGCCAGGATCGGCGCCAAGGACCGGCGCAAAGACGGCTACTGGGCCGGGACCTTTTCCGCCTGGATAGCGGCCATGGCGCGGCTCTTGAAGTAGTCGAGCACGAACAGGCGGATCGCCGAGGACAGATTGCCCTGCTGGCGGTTGCTGTCGATCTCGCCGACCAGCTCGGACAGCGTCATGTTGCGCAGGCCCGAGATCTCCTTCATGCCGTTCCAGAACGCCTCTTCCAGGCTGACACTGGTCTTGTGGCCGGCGACGACGATCGACCGTTTCACGACGGGCGACTTCATGGCTGCTCCTCGCGATCGATCCGGTGCTGGTCCAGGTGCGTCTTCGCCTGATCCGCGCGCGTCTCCTCCGCCGACCGCTCCGCCTTCGTGCGGCCGAACTTCGTTCGGTTGGCGTCCGCCTGCTTCGCCGTGGCTTCCCGCTCGGCGCGCTTCCGGAAACGATTCAGGTTGATGACGTTCGCCATGTCGCGTCTCCATCATCCGATCCTCCGTGGGCAGGATGAAACATTCAGAAACTGTGCGCCGAATTGCGCCCGATGAGACTTGATCGCCATTCGCTTGTCCTCGTCAATCGACCCTTGGGCCATCAAACGATGAATTCCGCCCCGTGGGGGCGGAGGGGCTGCGTAACACGCGATCCCGCCGCGACATTGACGGTAATCAAATCCCGTCCTTTAAGCCCTACATTTAATGGAGCTAGGGGCTCCGTATCATTACGGATGGCTATCGGAATTCGGAATTTATCCCGGGCTGGTCATCTTCTCGGGGCGCACCAGGCGGTCGAATTCCTCGCTTGAGACGAAGCCAAGCCGCAGCGCCTCTTCCTTCAGGGTGGTGCCGTTGGCATGCGCCGTCTTGGCCACCTTGGCCGCGTTGTCGTAGCCGATCTTGGGGGCGAGCGCCGTCACCAGCATCAGCGAGCGCTGCATCAGTTCCTTGATGCGCTTCTCGTCGGCGCGGATGCCGCTGACGCAATGCTCGGTGAAGGAGCGCGCGGCGTCCGCCATCAGCCGGATCGAGTGCAGCATGTTGTAGGCCAGTACGGGCTTATAGACGTTGAGCTCGAAATGGCCCTGGCTGCCGGCGACCGTGATCGCGGTGTGATTGCCGAACACCTGGCAGCACACCATCGTCATCGCCTCGCACTGCGTCGGATTGACCTTGCCCGGCATGATCGAGGAGCCCGGCTCGTTCTCCGGCAGCATGAGTTCGCCGAGGCCCGAACGCGGACCCGATCCGAGCAGGCGGATGTCGTTGGCGATCTTGAACAGGCCTGTCGCGACCGAATTGATGGCGCCGTGCGCCGATACATAGGCGTCGTTCGAAGCCAGCGCCTCGAATTTGTTGGCCGCGCTGGTGAAGGGTAGCTTCGTAATCCCGGCAACGTGCTTTGCGAACAGTTTTGCAAAGCGCGGCTTCGAATTGAGGCCGGTGCCGACGGCGGTGCCGCCTTGCGCCAGCGGATAGAGCTCCCTCACCGCGACCTTGAGCCGGGCGATGCCGCTTTCGACCTGCGCGGCATAGCCGGAAAATTCCTGACCGAGCGTCAGCGGCGTCGCGTCCTGGGTGTGGGTGCGGCCGATCTTGACGATCTTTGCGAACTCCTTCTCCTTCTTGCGCAGTGCACGCAGCAATTCGCCAAGGGCAGGGACCAGATCGGCGGTAATGCGGCTTGCCGCCGCGATATGCATCGCGGTCGGGAACGAGTCGTTCGACGACTGGCTCATGTTGACGTGATCGTTGGGATGCACCGGCTTCTTGGCGCCAAGCTCGCCGCCCAGGATCTCATTGGCGCGGTTGGCGATGACCTCGTTGAGATTCATGTTGCTCTGGGTGCCCGAGCCGGTCTGCCACACCACCAGCGGAAAATGATCGTCCAGCTTGCCCTCGATCACCTCGCGCGCAGCGCGGATGATGGCGTTGGCGCGGCGCTGGTCGAGCAAACCGAGCTCCTGGTTGGACTGCGCTGCGGCGAGCTTGACGATGCCGAGCGCATGCACGAGCGAGATCGGCATGCGATCGATGCCGATGCGAAAATTCTGGCGCGAGCGTTCGGTCTGCGCGCCCCAATAACGATCGGCGAGGACCTCGATCGGGCCGAAGCTGTCGGTCTCGGTGCGGGTCGCCGGGCGCGAGGAGCCGTCGGTCTTCGAGGGGGAAGTCTTCGAGAGGGAAGTTTTGGCCATGAGCACATCCATTCCGCCGCGCGAAATGCCGCGCGGCCTCATCATGTGCCTCTATATAGGGAATATAGGGAGTTTGGCCGCCTGCGACGGGCGCCGACCCGATCTAGATCATTTCTTGCGGAAACGATCCAATCGCACGACTTCGGCGCCGCCCTGGTTCGGAGCCGCCGGCTCCTCAGTGCCTTCCGCAGGGTCAGTGGCAGGGGCCACCGCGACCGCGGACGGGGCGGGAGCGGCCGGCAAGGTCTCGGCCGAGACGTCGGCGACATCGGAGGTGTCGAACTGGAGGCCGAATTTCACGGACGGATCAAGGAAGCTCTTGATGGCGCTGAACGGCACGATCAGCCGCTCCGGAATGCCGCCGAAAGACAGGCCGACCTCGAAGCGGTCCTCGAGCACGGTCAAATCCCAGAACTGATGCTGCAGGATGATCGTCATTTCTTCTGGATATTGGGCCAGCAGCCGGGACGACAGCTTCACGCCCTCGGCCTTCGAGACGAAGGTGATGAAGAAATGATGCTCGCCGGGTAGTCCCTGGGACGCGGCGTCGGTCAGCACCTTGCGCAACACGCCGCGCAGCGCGTCGCGGGCCAGCACATCGTATCGGATATGATCGGTCGCCATGGTGGTCCTGTTGCATTCCAGGAGCTGGGCCCTGCCGGCCCGACTCGCCAAGCCGCAATAGTACCGCGCCTGACGGGTCAGCAGGAGTCCCCGCGGGTAGGAAATAAGAGGTAAGTGGAGGCTTCTGTTGCCAGGTGCCTCCGAACCCCGCCTAACGGAGCTTAACCCGTTAGGACTTCAGAATGGTCTTTCAAACTGCGTTACGCAGCCTGAGCAACCGGAGCAAAGTTGTCGTTGGCAACTATTGCATAGCCCGATAACGGCGGAACAATACCGGGAAAAAGAACGCCCTTTACGCCCTCGTCGATCCTATTTCGCCCCCGCCAAAGCCCGCTTTCAGGGCCAGCCCGCTGGTGGGCTTTGGTGGAGGCGCCGGGTACCGCCCCCGGGTCCGAATGGTTTATTGCGACGACCGTTTATTTCCATAGCCGGCGAACCGGCACTCCCAATATAGGGGCAAACGTTTCAAAGAACAGGTGTTTCGAGCGATCATTCCGAGGTTCCCTCTGGATAGGTTCCCGGCAGGCTTGGCCGCCTGCCGACCGGCGTTCTAAGCTCCTGACATGTCCGAGGATTCCGCACCGGTCGCCCAACAACCAGTTCAAGAGCCGGACGGTCCAGCCACCAGCGCCGTTCCGCCGGGCTTGCTCGCGCTGTTCCTCGCCTTCGCCAGGATGTCGCTGGCGGGCTTCGGAGGGGTTTTGGTATTCGCCCGGCAGGCCATCGTCGAGCAGCACCGCTGGATGACGGCGGACGAGTTCAACGAGACTTTTGCGCTCTGCCATTTCCTGCCCGGGCCCAACATCGTCAATCTCTCGATGGTGTTCGGCGCGCGGCTGCGCGGGATCGCCGGCGGCATTGCCGCCTTTGCAGGGCTGTTGCTGCCGCCCACGCTGATCATGACGGTGCTCGCGATCATCTACGCCCGGTTCGGCGATGTGGACGTGCTGCGCCGCATCCTCGCGGGCATTTCCTGTGCGGCCGTCGGCCTCTTGATCGCGGTGGTCTTCCGGATGATGACGCCGCTGCTCAAGCGGCTGGACGCCTTGGCGCTCATCCTGATGCTGGGCGTGTTCCTCGCCATCGGCGTCCTTCGCCTGCCGCTCCAGGCCGTGCTTTTGGTCGCGATCCCCGTCAGCGTCGGCGCCACTTTCCTGATGCGGCGGAAGGTAGCAGCATGAACGCGGAGAACCCGATCTGGGGGCTGATCTCGACCTTCGGTCTGATGTCGCTGTTCGCGGTCGGCGGTGCCGCGGCGGCGGTGCCCGAGATGCACCGCATCGCGGTCGATGTGCATCACTGGATGACCGACAAGCAGTTCGCCGATGCCTATGCGATCGCGCAGCTCTCACCAGGTCCGAATGTGCTTATCGTCACGTTGATCGGCTATGCTGTCGCCGGCATCCCCGGCGCCCTGGCGGCGACTTTGGCCATGTGCCTGCCCACCGCGTTGCTTGCCTATTATGTCAGCCGGCTCCTCAACCGGCCGAACCAATCGCGCTGGCCCGGGCTGATCCAGGCTGCACTGGTTCCGCTCTCGATCGGCCTGATGGCGGCGAGCGCCCTGATCCTCGCCGAGTCGACCGATCGTACGCTTGCTGCGCTGCTTCTGACCGCGACGGTTGCAGTGGTCGCATCCGTCTCGCGCATCAATCCACTATGGATTTTGCTCGTCGGGGGCTTGTTGGGTTTTGCTGGCATTGTGTAATGAAAATGGCTAGGCAGGGATCCGGGCGGGGGCATCGATTTCCAGCCGATTAGAACAACAGTGCTCGTGGCTTACGGGTCGCGGAGGAGACATGCATGGCCGATACGATGGGCCACTCGGCGACAGCCAACCGAAACACCTCGGTGGTGATCAGCTTTTGTCTGCTGGCCATAGCGCCGCAGATTTTCGAATTCATCTGGTCGTTCGGGACGATCTTTGGCTGGGGCGCTGGACGCGGGCCGGCCGCCGTCGTCATCAGCCACGCGACTGCGCTGCTCGCGGGGGCGCCCGGCGCGTTGCTCGGGGCGGTCGGCGGTGACACCAAGAAGGCGTCATCCGATGTGCTGCTGGCGCTGATCTATTCCTATCCGATCTTTGCGGTGGCGATTCTCACGTTCTTCATGACGATCAGGTCCGCGCAGGACTATGTCGGCGGAATCGTGCTGATGGCGCTCGCCTTGTTCGCACTGTGGGCCTCTAGCGATTTGCAGGGGATGCGGGGCTTCTCCTTTGGCGCCGGCACGGCGCCGCGGATGTTTGGCGGGCTCCTCGTCGCACTTGGCGCCGGCATCGCGTTGACGGGGCTGCTGACCGACGGGCCCAGCATGGCGCACTATGCCTGGCGTGGGCCGCTCTTCGTGATGTTCTCGATCGTCTTCTTCGCGCTGGCGATTCGTCCGCTTGGGGTGGTGGTAACGGCGTTCGCAAGCTTCATGATCGCGGCGATGGGTACGCATGAGACACGCTGGGTCGAAGCGCTCATTGTCGGCGCCTGCCTGACGCTCGGCTGCGCGCTGCTCTTCCCCTACGTGCTAGGCCTGCCGATGCCGATGTTCCCGCGCTTCCTGGTTCAGTGAGGGTGTGATGTTCGATCTCTTCCACAATCTGGGCCTTGGTTTCGGTGTGGTGTTTCAGATCTCCTGGTGGTCACCCTGGTGGCTCTACGGTCTGTCGCTCCCGATCTCGATCAATATTCTCATGTGCCTGATTGGCGCATTGGTTGGCACACTGGTCGGCGTGCTGCCCGGTATCGGCACCGTCGCAACCGTGGCGATGCTCCTGCCGATCACGTTCGGATTGCCGCCGGTCGGCGCGCTGATCATGCTCGCCGGCATCTATTATGGTGCCCAGTACGGCGGCTCCACCACCTCGATCCTGGTCAATATTCCCGGTGAGGCGACGTCGGTCGTTACCGCCATCGACGGTCACCAGATGGCGAAGCAAGGCCGTGCCGGCCCGGCGCTGGCGATCGCGGCGATCGGCTCGTTCTTCGCCGGATGCGTTGCGACCGTGCTCATCGCCGTGCTCGGTGCGCCGCTGACCAAGCTCGCTCTGGCGTTCGGCCCGGCGGAATATTTCTCGCTGATGGTGCTCGGCCTGATCTTTGCGGTGGTGCTGGCCAAGGGCTCGGTCCTGAAAGCGATCGCGATGATCGTGTTCGGCCTGATGCTGTCGATGGTCGGCTCCGACATCGAGACCGGCGCCTCGCGCATGGCGTTCAACATTCCGGAGCTTGCCGACGGTCTCGGCTTTGCGACGGTGGCGATGGGCGTGTTCGGCTTCGCCGAGATCATCCGCAACCTCGACGCCGGCGCCGAGATGAACCGCGACCTCGTGCAGCAGAAGATCACCGGCCTGATGCCGACCAGGAAAGACCTGATCGACTCGGCGCCTGCGATCCTGCGCGGCACCGTGCTCGGATCGATCCTCGGTATCCTGCCGGGCGGCGGCGCGGTCATCGCGTCCTTTGCGTCCTACACGCTCGAGAAGAAGATCGCCAAGAACCCGTCGCGGTTCGGCCGCGGTGCGATCGAAGGCGTGGCGGCGCCGGAAAGCGCCAACAATGCCGCGGCGCAGACCTCCTTCATCCCGCTGCTGACACTCGGCATCCCGCCCAATGCCGTGATGGCGCTGATGGTGGGCGCGATGACCATCCACGGCATCGTGCCCGGTCCGCAGGTGATGCAGAAGCAGCCGGAGCTGGTTTGGGGCATGATCGCCTCGATGTGGATTGGCAATCTGATGCTGATCATCATCAACCTGCCGCTGGTCGGAATCTGGGTGCGGCTGTTGCGCGTCCCTTACCGGCTGATGTTCCCCTCGATCGTGATCTTCTGCGCGATCGGCATCTACTCGGTGAACAACGCGCCGGTCGACGTCATCCTGGCAGGCGTGTTCGGTCTGGTCGGCTACTGGCTGATCAAGCACGATTTCGAGCCGGCGCCGCTGCTGCTCGGCATGGTGCTCGGACCGCTGATGGAAGAGAACCTGCGCCGCGCGCTGCTGATCTCGCGCGGCGACTGGAGCGTGTTCCTGACGCGTCCGCTGTCGGCCGTGCTGCTCGGCATCGCCGCTTTCCTCCTGGTGCTCACGGTGCTGCCGGCGTTGCGTGCCAAGCGCGACGAGGTGTTCACCGAATCCGAAAACTAGGGGCGCCGCCAGCGTCGGCGCGCCGTGACCCGAACCCAAGCCGGCAAGTTGGCCAGCAGGATCAATCTGATAGACAAGGGGCGGGACGCTGAGTTCCGCCCCTTGTCGTTTGCACCGGGAGCGCTCACTTTTCCGGGTATAATGCGCATGGATGGCGAATCGCCGCTGTCGCAGCGCGGGGGCGGCCGCTAAGTTCGCCGCCTCCCCAAAGGCTCACGCACATGCACCAGTATCAGGACCTGCTCGAGCGGATTCTTTCAGACGGCGCCGAAAAGACCGACCGGACCGGCACCGGCACGCTGTCGGTGTTCGGCCATCAGATGCGCTTCAACCTGTCCGCCGGTTTTCCGATGCTGACGACAAAGCGCCTGCCGCTGAAGGCGATCGTGCACGAACTGTTGTGGTTCCTGAAAGGCGATACCAACATCAAATATCTGCGCGACAACGGCGTCACCATCTGGGACGAGTGGGCCGACGCCAACGGCGATCTTGGCCCCGTCTACGGCCACCAGTGGCGCTCCTGGCCCGCGCCGGACGGACGCAGCATCGATCAGATCGCGAATGTGATCGACATGATCAAGCGCAACCCGGACTCGCGCCGCCTGATCGTCTCGGCCTGGAATCCGGCCGAGGTCGACAAGATGGCGTTGCCGCCGTGCCACTGCCTGTTCCAGTTCTATGTCGCCAACGGCAAGCTGTCGTGCCAGCTCTATCAGCGTTCGGCCGACGTGTTCCTCGGCGTCCCCTTCAACATCGCCTCCTACGCACTGCTCACCATGATGGTGGCGCAGGTCACGGGCTTGAAGCCCGGCGACTTCGTGCATTCGTTCGGTGACACCCATCTCTATTCCAACCATCTGGAGCAGGCGAAGCTCCAGCTCACGCGCGCACCGCGCGCGCTGCCGGTGATGCGGATCAACCCCGACGTGAAGGACATCTTCTCCTTCCGTTACGAGGACTTCGAGCTCGTCGGCTACGATCCGCATCCGCACATCAAGGCCGCGGTCGCGGTCTGAAGTCGATGCAGCTCAACATCCGCCGTGTGCGTCCCGGTGAGGCCGGGCTGGTTCTCGCTTTCATCCGCGAGCTCGCCGAGTACGAAAAACTTTCGCACGAGGTCGAGGCGACCGAGGCTGACATCGCCGACGCACTGTTCGGCGAACGACCGCAACTCCATTGCGCTCTCGCCGAGTGGAACGGCGAGCCGGTCGGCTTCGCGGTGTGGTTTGCGAATTTTTCGACGTTCAGCGGCCGCCACGGCATCTATCTCGAAGATTTGTATGTGCGGCCATCGCATCGGGGCAGGGGCCTCGGCAAGGCTCTGCTCGTGCACCTCGCCAGGGAATGCGTCGAGAACGGCTGGTCGCGGCTGCAATGGGCGGTGCTTGACTGGAACGCGCCGTCGATCGCGTTCTACAAATCGCTCGGTGCCATCATGCTGGAGGACTGGACGCTGTGCCGCGTCACCGGTCCGGCGCTGACGCGGCTTGCCGGGAGCGCGACCTGATGGAGATCGTCTTCGTCGTCGCGATCGCGGAGAACGGCGTCATCGGGGCCGGCAACGCAATGCCGTGGCGAATGAAATCCGACATGGCGCGCTTCAAGGCGCTCACGATCGGCAAGCCCGTGATCATGGGCCGCAGGACCTTCGAATCCCTGCCCCGGCCGCTTCCCGGCCGCACCAACATCGTCGTCACGCGCGATGCGGATTATCGCGCCGCCGGCGCCATCGTGACGACATCGACTGCCGCCGCAGACGCCATCGCGCGCGGCGATGCCCTGCGGCGTTCGGTCGCCGAGATCGCCGTGATTGGCGGCGCCGAAATCTTTCGGCAATGGCTCGATCGCGCCGATCGCCTCGAGATCACCGAAGTGCATGCCCGGCCCGAAGGCGACACGCATTTCGACATCGACAGGGCAGAGTGGGATGAGGTTGAACGCATCCGTCATCCTGCCGGACCCCACGACAGCGCCGACTACTCCTATGTGACATATCGTCGGCGGGCAGGCCATTAACCGCATTTGCCAATGTTAACATTGACTTTTCTGCCCCCAAGCTTAGCTCGGAGGGCGGCGAGGGCTGCGTTGTAAGGGACCTGCCTGTCCCCTATAAAGCCGGACCGGACAAAGCGGGCGGGGGCAATTTCACCCTGCCGAGGAGAGCGTCGAATGCCGTGGAAGAATCAGGGCGGTGGCCCATGGGGCTCGGGTCCGAAGGGACCATGGGGCAACGGCCCGCAACCGGTCGGGCCAAGGCCGCCGGATCTGGAAGATCTTCTGCGGCGCGGCCAGGATCGCCTCCAGCAGATCATGCCGGGTGGCTATTTCTCCGGCATCGGCATCACGCTGATCGTGCTGCTCATCGTCGCGTTCTGGCTGCTGTCGGGCTTCTTCCGGGTGCAGTCCGAAGAGCTCGGCGTCGTGCTGCGCTTCGGCAAGCATGTCCGCACCGTGGAGCCCGGCCTGAACTACCATCTGCCCTATCCAATCGAGACCGTGCTGCTGCCAAAGGCCTTGCGCGTTTCCACCATCTCCATCGGCATGACGCTGATCGACGACCCGGCGCGGCGCGGCCGCTCCATTCGTGACGTGCCGGAAGAGAGCCTGATGCTGACCGGCGACGAGAACATCGTCGACGTCGACTTCACCGTGCTCTGGCGCATCAAGCCCAACGGCGTCGGCGATTTCCTCTTCAACATCCAGAATCCCGAAGGCACCGTGAAGGCGGTCGCCGAGAGCGCGATGCGCGAGGTGATCGGCCGCTCGCAGATCCAGCCGATCCTGACCGGCGCGCGCAACGTTACCGAACAAGGCGTGCAGGAACTAATCCAGAAGACCCTGGACAGCTACGGCGCCGGCATTCAGATCAGCCAGGTGCAGATGCAGAAGGTCGACCCGCCGGCGCAGGTGATCGACGCCTTCCGCGACGTCCAGGCGGCGCGCGCCAATCTCGAGCAGCTGCAGAACGAGGCGCAGACGTATGCCAACCAGGTCGTGCCGCAGGCACGCGGGCGTGCGGCGCAGATCATGCAGGCCGCCGAAGGCTACAGGGAGCAGACCGTCGCCGAGGCCAAGGGCCAGAGCTCGCGCTTCCTGAAGGTTTACGAGGAATACAAGAAGGCGCCCGACGTGACGCGTGAACGGATTTATCTGGAGACGATGGAGCGCGTGCTCGGCGGTTCGGAAAAGCTCATTTATGACGGCGGCCAGTCGGGCCAGGGCGTCGTGCCTTATCTGCCGCTCAGCGAGTTGACGGCCAAGCGGCCGCCTGCAACCGGCCAGCAGACGACCGGAGGCAACCGATGAGATCTCCGGTCACAGGTATCGTCACGCTGCTCGGCCTCCTGCTCGTCGTGATCGTGGGCTACATGTCCCTGTTCACGGTGGCGCAGACCGAGCAGACCATCGTGCTGCAGTTCGGCAAGCCCGTCGATGTCGTTACCGCTCCCGGCCTGCACTTCAAGGCGCCGTGGAATTCGGTGATCAACATCGACAAGCGCATCCTCGATCTGGAGAACCCGTCGCAGGAAGCGATCGCGTCCGACCAGAAGCGGCTCGTGGTCGACGCCTTCGCGCGTTACCGCATCAAGGACGCGCTCCGCTTCTATCAGAGCATCGGCTCGATCCAGGCCGCCAACATCCAGCTCACCACGCTCTTGAACGCTGCGCTGCGCCGCGTGCTCGGCGAGGTCACCTTCATCAACGTGGTCCGCGACGACCGCGAGAAGCTGATGCAGCGCATCCGCGATCAGCTCGACCACGAGGCCGACGGCTACGGCATCCAGGTCGTCGACGTCCGGATCCGCCGCGCCGATCTGCCGGAGCAGAACAGCCAGGCGGTCTATCAGCGCATGAAGACGGAACGCGAGCGCGAAGCCGCCGAGTTCCGCGCGCAGGGCGGCCAGAAGGCCCAGGAGATCCGCTCCAAGGCCGACCGCGAGGCGACCGTGATCGAGGCGGATGCAAGGTCGCTGGCCGAGCAGACGCGCGGCGTCGGCGATGCCGAGCGCAACCGTCTGTTCGCCGAAGCCTACGGCCAGGACGCGGATTTCTTCGCCTTCTACCGTTCGATGGCGGCCTATGAGACCGGGCTGCGCGCGAACGACACCCGCTTCCTGCTGCGCCCGGACTCGGATTTCTTCCGGTTCTTTGGTAACCCGTCCGGCAAGACGGCGACCACGACGCCAGCGAAGCCGTAAGTGAGACAAGGGCGGCAAGTCTGGCCGCCCTTCGTCCAGACAAGAACAGCACAACGGGAGGTTCCAATCCGATGAGGTCCATTGCGTTCGCCGACTTCCTCATCGGTTTGGGCATCCTGTTCGTGCTGGAAGGCTTGATGTTCGCGGCAAGTCCGGCCTGGATGCGCAAGGCCATGAAAAGCGCGATGGCCACGCCGGATAACGTCCTGCGGGCGGTCGGCATTGGTTCGGCCGTGGCCGGCCTGGTCCTGATCTGGGTTATGCGACGTCCAATTTAGCCGTCGCACCAACGCCAAAGTGAAGGCGAGGGACCGGTTTTCGCCTTATTATCCGGGTCTTGAGGCCCGTTAAGGTCCGCGCTTGCGCCGTCCCCCCGTTCGAGCGCAGTCTTGACGTCGAATCCTTGTTTCCTGGAGATCACAATGACCGCTGCCACCATTGCCCCGACCCGTTTGCGCTTAGGGCTGGCCGCGCTCGCCGTTGGCGCTTTCAGCGCACTCGGCACACCGGCCTATGCGCGCGGACCGGATGGCATCGCCGACGTCGCCGAGAAGGTGATTGACGCGGTCGTCAACATCTCGACCTCGCAGACCGTCGAAGCCAAGGGCGGGGGCGGCGGCAGCAATGCCATGCCGCAACTGCCGCCCGGTTCGCCCTTCGAGGAGTTCTTCGACGACTTCTTCAAGAACCGCAAGGGTCCCGGCGGCGGCAGCAAGGGCGGCGAGAACAGCCCGGCGCCGCGCAAGACCAACTCGCTCGGAAGTGGCTTCATCATCGACACGTCAGGCGTCGTCGTCACCAACAACCATGTCATCGCGGACGCCGATGAGATTAACGTCATTCTCAACGACGGGACCAAGATCAAGGCCGAACTGGTCGGAGTCGACAAGAAGACCGACCTTGCCGTGCTCAAGTTCAAGCCGTCGAAGCCGCTGGTGTCGGTGAAGTTCGGTGATTCCGACAAGCTGCGCCTCGGCGACTGGGTCGTCGCGATCGGCAATCCTTTCAGCCTCGGCGGCACCGTGACGGCCGGTATCGTTTCGGCGAAGAACCGTGACATCTCCTCAGGTCCCTACGACAGCTACATTCAGACCGACGCCTCCATCAACCGCGGAAATTCCGGCGGTCCGCTGTTCAACCTCGATGGCGACGTCATCGGCGTCAACACGCTGATCATCTCGCCGTCCGGCGGCTCGATCGGCATCGGCTTCGCCGTACCGTCGAAGACGGTGGCGGGTGTCGTCGACCAGCTCCGCCAGTTCGGCGAATTGCGCCGCGGCTGGCTTGGCGTGCGCATCCAGAGCGTCACCGACGAGATCGCCGAGAGCCTCAACATCAAGCCGCCGCGCGGCGCGCTGGTTGCCGGTGTCGACGACAAGGGCCCGGCCAAACCGGCCGGCATCGAGCCCGGCGACGTCGTCGTCAAGTTCGACGGCAAGGACGTCAAGGACCCGAAGGATCTGTCTCGCGTGGTCGCCGACACGGCGGTCGGCAAGGAGGTCGACGTCGTCATCATCCGCAAGAGCCAGGAGGAAACCAAGAAGGTCACGCTCGGCCGGTTGCAGGATGCCGACAAGGTGCAGGCCGCGGTGAAGACCGACGAGCCTCCGCCTGAAAAGACCGTGACACAGAAGGCGCTCGGCCTCGATCTCGCCGCGCTGAGCAAGGACCTGCGTGCGCGCTACAAGATCAAGGACAGCGTCAAGGGCGTGGTCGTCACCAATGTCGACGCCAATTCGGATGCCGCCGAGAAGCGCCTCTCGGCCGGCGACGTCATTGTCGAGGTGGCGCAGGAGGCCGTCTCCAGCGGCGCCGACATCCAGAAACGGGTCGACCAGCTCAAGAAGGACGGCAAGAAATCGGTGCTGCTGCTGGTGTCGAACGCCGACGGCGAGCTGCGTTTTGTCGCGCTGAGCGTGCAGTAAGAGCGCTCGCTTTCACCTCTCGTCATGGCCGGGCTTGACCCGGCCGTCCACGCCTTGCCATGCGGACGAGCGTAACGTGGATGCCCGGGACAAGCCCGGGCATGACGGCGGAGAGGAGGAGGCTACGCCTCCACGAACTCCTCGCGCCGATACCCCTGCGCGTACAGCAGCGCGGTGAGATCGCCATGATCGATCCGCGCCGCCGCAGCGGCGGCCACCGCGGGCTTGGCGTGATACGCCACGCCCAGCCCCGCCGCCTGGATCATCCCGAGATCATTGGCGCCGTCGCCGACCGCCAGCGAGTCGATGTCGTCGAGATCGAACGATTCCATCAGATCCACCAGCGTCGCGAGCTTTGCCGCGCGCCCCAAAATCGGCTCCTTCACCTCGCCAGTGAACTTGCCGTCGCGGACGACGAGCTCGTTGGCGCGGTTCTCCTGGAAACCGATCCTGGTGGCGACCGCGCTGGTGAAAAGCGTGAAGCCGCCGGAGACGAGGCAGGCATAGGCGCCATGGGCGCGCATGGTCGCGACCAGTTCGCGGCCACCCGGCGTCAGCGTAATGCGCTTGGCCAGCACCTCGTCGACGGCACTGGCGGGAAGGTCCTTGAGCAGCGCGACGCGCTCGCGCAGCGCCGGCTCGAACTCGATCTCGCCGCGCATCGCGCGCTCGGTGATGGCGGCCACATGGGCCTTCACCCCGACGAAATCGGCGAGCTCGTCGATGCATTCCTGACCGATCATGGTGGAATCCATGTCGGCGAGAAAAAGCTTCTTGCGCCGGAAGCCGACTGGCTGCACCACGATGTCGATGGGCAGGTCGCCGCGAAGCTCGCGGAGCCGCTGCTCGATGGCGTGACGGTCGCCTTCGAGGTTACTGTCGGCGCCGAATGGGATGTCGACTGCAACCCCGTCGAACAGCCAGTGCGCGGGAGCTGCCTGAGGCAGCACGGCGCGGGCGCCGTCGACGATGGTCGAGTCGAGCGCGGGATTATTCGGGTTGCAGATCAGCGTGGCAACGAGGGACATTTGAGGTTTTCGTGAGCGAGGGGCAAGTCGGCAGAAGGCATGTTGGCAAGGCGGTGCTTATCGCAGGCCCGACCGCCAGCGGCAAGTCGGCGCTGGCGCTCGAGCTTGCGCTCGCTGCGGGCGGGGTCGTGATCAATGCCGATTCCATGCAGGTCTACCGTGACCTCCGCATCATCACCGCGCGCCCCACCCTTGGCGACGAGGCGCAGGTGCCTCATCGCCTGTACGGCCATGTCGATGCGGCCGTGAATTTTTCAGCCGGTGCCTGGGTGGGCGACGCGGCCAAGGCGCTCGAAGCGGCGAAAGCCGAAGGGCGCCTGCCGATCTTCATCGGCGGCACCGGGCTCTATTTCAAGGCGCTCACGGCGGGCCTTTCCGTGGTGCCACCGATCCCTCTCGAGGTGCGCGAGGACGTCCGGGCGCGGCTGGAGCGGAACGGCGTCGAAGCGCTGCACGACGAACTCGCAGCCTCCGATCCGCGGGCGGCCGAGCGCTTGAACCGTCGCGATCGCACGCGCATTGCGCGCGCGCTCGAAGTGGTCGAAGCCACCGGCCGTTCGCTGCTGGACTGGCATCATGAGGGCCAGCCGCCGCTCTTGCCCAAGGACAGTTTTCGGGCGGTGTTCCTCGCGCCCGAGCGCGACGAGCTCTATGCGCGCATCGACGCCCGCTTCGACGCCATGTTGGGTGCCGGCGCGCTAGAGGAGGCGGTGCGTCTCGCCGCCCGAAACCTCGATCCGCTGCTGCCGGCGATGAAGGCTCATGGCGTGCCGGCGCTAATCCGGCATCTGCGCGGTGAGCTCAGCCTGGAGCAGGCGGCGACCATCGGCCGCGCCGACACCCGCCACTACGCCAAGCGGCAGTTCACCTGGTTCCGGCACCAATTGCCCGAATTCGAGTGGGTGAAGCCGGGGGAGATTCGGGGCTGGCTGGCGGCGATCGTGAACGCGGCGCGGGACCAAGGCTGACACGCTTTTGTGCCTCGGCTCCCGAATTTACCTCTCGCCCAACCCCGGGAACACCGCTACACTGCCAAAATCGCGCGGGAACGGCCGCATTGCCTTGACATCGGGGCGCTGGCCGCTATGTTTCGCGCAACCTTTGGGAAGCCGGGCACCTGCCATGCGTAACATTATTACCAAACTCCTTATCGCCGTCGTACCCAGGGACACCGCCGGGGGTGGCTAGCTGCCATCCACATGACAGGCGGTGTGCATGGGCCCTCTTCGGGGCCTTTTTTATTTCCGAAAACCCGACACGAACGAAGCCGCTGACAACAGCGCATCCGGAGCAAGCCAATGAGCGACAAGAGCCACGATCCGAACCAGATGACCGGCGCCGCGATGATCGTCCGCGCGCTCATCGATCATGGCGTGACCGACATTTTCGGCTACCCCGGCGGCGCGGTGCTCCCGATCTACGACGAGATCTTCCAGCAAAGCGAGGTCCAGCACATCCTGGTTCGGCATGAGCAGGGCGCGGGCCACGCCGCCGAGGGCTATGCGCGTTCGACCGGCAGGCCGGGCGTTGCACTGGTGACCTCCGGCCCCGGCGCCACCAACATGGTGACGCCGCTCACCGACGCGCTGATGGACTCGATCCCGCTGGTCTGCATCTCCGGCCAGGTGCCGACGCACCTGATCGGCAACGACGCGTTCCAGGAATGCGACACCGTCGGCATCACGCGCCCCTGCACCAAGCACAACTGGCTGGTGCGCGACGTCAACGATCTCGCAAAGGTGCTGCACGAGGCGTTTTACGTTGCGACCACGGGTCGGCCGGGCCCGGTGCTCGTCGACGTGCCCAAGGACGTGCAGTTCGCGACCGGCACCTATCATCCGCCGCGCAAATCCGACGTGCATCGCTCCTACGCGCCGCGCGTGAAGGGCGATGCGACGCAAATCCGCAAGGCCGTCGCGCTGCTCGCAGGCGCCAAGCGCCCCGTGATCTATAGCGGCGGCGGCGTGATCAATTCCGGTCCCGAGGCGACCAGGCTGCTGCGCGAGCTGGTCGAGGTCACCGGCTTTCCGATCACCTCCACCCTGATGGGCCTCGGCGCATATCCCGCCTCGGGCAAGAGCTGGCTCGGCATGCTCGGCATGCACGGCACCTATGAAGCCAACATGACCATGCATGATTGCGACGTCATGCTGTGCGTCGGCGCGCGCTTCGACGACCGCATCACCGGCCGCGTCGATGCGTTCTCGCCGGGGTCGAAGAAGATCCACATCGACATCGACCCGTCTTCGATCAACAAGAACATCCGCGTCGACGTGCCGATCATCGGCGACTGCGGCAACATCCTCGGCGACATTCTCCAGGTGTTCAAGGCGGAGGCGAAGAAGCCCGACATCAAGGCCTGGTGGCAGCAGATCGCGCAGTGGCGCGCCCGCAACTCGCTCTATTTCAGGAAGAGCAACGACGTCATCCTGCCGCAGCATGCGATCCAGAGCCTGTTCGAGGCGACGCGTGGCAAGGACACCTACATCACCACCGAGGTTGGCCAGCATCAGATGTGGGCCGCGCAGTTCTACGGCTTCGAGGAGCCGCATCGCTGGATGACCTCGGGCGGTCTCGGCACCATGGGCTACGGCCTGCCGGCCGCGGTTGGCGTGCAGGTTGCCCATCCCGACAGCCTCGTCATCGACATCGCGGGTGATGCCTCGGTGCAGATGACGATGCAGGAGATGTCGACGGCTGTGCAGTACGAGCTGCCGATCAAGATCTTCATCCTGAACAACCAGTACATGGGCATGGTGCGGCAGTGGCAGCAGCTGCTCCATGGCAACCGCCTGTCGCATTCCTATTCGGAGGCGATGCCGGACTTCGTCAAGCTCGCGGAAGCCTACGGCGGCGTCGGCCTCCAGGTGCACAAGCCCGGTGATCTCGACGGAGCCATCCAGGAGATGATCTCGGTCAAGCGCCCGGTGCTGTTCGACTGCCGCGTCGCGTCGCTGGAAAACTGTTTCCCGATGATCCCCTCCGGCAAGGCGCACAACGAGATGCTGTTGCCGGAGCAGGCCAACGACGAAGCCACGGCGAAGGCGTTCGCCGGCGGTAAGGCGCTGGTGTGAGCGTGATGTTCGACCTGAACGAGCTCGAACGCGCACATGCGATCGTGGGGCAGGCGGTGCCGGCAACGCCGGCGCACGCCTGGCCGCTGCTCGCCGAGCGGCTCGGCACGCAGGTCGTGGTCAAGCACGAGAATCACACGCCGACGGGCGCCTTCAAGGTGCGCGGCGGGTTGGTCTATCTCGATCGGCTGAAGCGCGAACGGCCGAACATTCCGGGCATCATCTCGGCGACGCGCGGCAATCATGGCCAGAGCCTCGCCTTTGCGGCGAGCCGCCATGGCGTAACTGCCGTGATCTATGTGCCGCGCGGCAATTCGGTCGAGAAGAACCGCGCGATGAAGGCGTTCGGCGCCGAACTCGTTGAGCACGGCGAGGACTTTCAGGCCGCACGCGAGGAAGCCGGACGCCACGCGCAGTTCGCCGGGCTGCACATGGTGCCGTCGTTCCATACGGACCTGGTGCTGGGCGTGGCGACCTATGCGCTCGAATTGTTCCGGGCCGCGCCCGATCTCGACATCCTCTATGTGCCGATCGGGCAAGGCTCGGGGATCTGCGGCTGTATCATGGCGCGCGATCTGCTCGGCCTGAAGACCGAGATCGTGGGCGTGCAGTCAACCGAGGCGCCGTCCTACGCGCTGTCGTTCGCGGCGGGTCAGGTGGTGACCACCGAGACCAGCAACACGCTCGCGGACGGCATGGCGACGCGGATTCCCGATCCGGAAGCGCTCGCGGTCATCCTCAAGGGCGCCTCGCGTATCGTCCAGGTGACGGACGATGAAATCGCGCTCGCGATCCATGCGCTCTGGACCGACACGCACAATCTCGCCGAAGGCGCCGGCGCCGCCGCGCTCGCCGCGGCGCTTCAGGACAAGACAGGATTGTCGGGCAAGCGCGTCGGTCTCGTGCTGACCGGCGGCAATATCGATTTCGATCTGTTCCGCGGTTGGGTCGGGACGGATGCGCCGGTCGCTCATCGGGCGACGGCGTGACGACGAGAATAAAGGGGACGACAATGAACCAGCCCGCATCCGCCTATTTCATCGAGGAACGCCACGACCCGAACGAGACGCACACGCTTTCGGTGCTCGTGCAGAACGAGCCCGGCGTGCTCGCGCGTGTCATCGGCCTGTTCTCGGGGCGCGGCTACAACATCGAGAGCCTCACGGTCTCGGAGACCGAGAGCCAGAAGCATCTCTCGCGCATCACCATCGTCACCACGGGTACGCCCATGGTGATCGAGCAGATCAAGCATCAGCTCGACCGCATGATCCCGGTCTATCGCGTCGTCGACATGACGCTGACCAAGCGCTCGATCGAGCGCGAGCTGGCGATGGTCAAGGTGCGCGGGCAGGGCGAGCATCGCGTCGAGGCGCTGCGGCTGGCGGACGCGTTCCGCGCCCGCGTGATCGACGCCACCACCGAGAGCTTCGTGTTCGAGATCACAGGCAATACAGACAAGATCAATCAGTTTATCGACCTGATGCGTCCGCTTGGCCTCGTCGAAGTGTCGCGCACCGGTGTTGCCGCGATTGGCCGCGGGCCTGAAGGAATGTGAGCCATGCTGGCGCGCGACTGGTATTACAACGAGCGGAACCGGATGGGGATCGGGCCTGCAGTGGCCTCGATCTACGACAGTCATGACGATGCCGATCTACGCGCGCGCGCAGCGCTGAAAATGCTCGGCGTCCAGCGCGGCTGGCGCATTGCCGATATCGGTTGCGGCAACGGCGTGCTCGCGACCGAGGCGGCGCTGATGGGCGCCGAGGTCGATGCCATCGACATCTCGCCCGCGATGCTGGCGCTCGCCGAGATCTACGCGCGCGACCGCAAGGCGCCCGTGCGCACGCAGTCCGCCGGCCTGCTCAGCTTCGCCTACCGGCCGGAATCCTATGACCTGATCGTCAGCGAGTTCACGCTGCACCATCTGCCGGATTTCTGGAAGGCGGTAGCCATGTCGCGGATCTATCGCGCGCTCAAGCCCGGTGCCACTTTCTATTTGCGCGACATCGTCTACGCCTCGATGCCCGATGCCGTCGAGCGCGACGTTGACCAATGGGCCGACTTTGAGATCAAGAACCATGATGTCCCGCGTGAAAGTGTCGTCACCCACATGCGCGACGAGTATTCCACTTTTGGCTGGGTCATGGAGCGGATGCTGACCGACGTCGGCTTCACGCTGGTCTCGGCCGATTACCACGCCCCGATGCACGGCACCTATCTGCTGCGGAAACCCAATTCCTCCACGTAACGGCCGGCGAGCAAGGCTCGACCAGAACAACAAACAGGGCTGCACGACAGGGCAGAACCGGGAACGACAATGAAGCCGGCCGACATCCTCATCGCCATCCTGGTGGCGGTCATCTGGGGGCTTGCCTTCGTGGCGAGCCGGATCGCGCTCGACGAATTTTCGCCGGAGCTGATGACGGCGATGCGCTTCACCATTGCCGCGGTGCCGTGCCTATTCATCCGCAAGCCCAAAGTCGCCTGGTCGCTCCTGATCGCGATCAGCTTCACGCTCTTTCTCGGCCAATTTCTGAGCCAGGCCTATGGCATCGCCCATGGCGTGCCGGTGGGGCTGACCAGCGTCGTCGTGCAGAGCCAGGCGCTGTTCACGATCGGCTTTGCCGCGATCGCATTCGGTGAGCGGCCGACGCCGGTGCAGACGCTGGGCATCGTCATCGCAGCCATCGGCCTTTTGATGATCTGCGGCACGGTCGGCTATGATTTCAGCGTCGGTGCCTTCGCCGTGCTGATGATCGCGCCGGTCAGCTTTGCGGTCGGCAATGTCCTGCTGCGCGGCGCCCGCGGCGTGCCGATGTTCGATCTGTTCGCCTGGTTGTGCCTCGCCACCGCGGTGCCGCTGTTCGCGCTCACGCTGGTCGTCAACGGACCGACGCCGACCTGGCAGTCGCTGATCCACATGTCGCTCACCGGCCTCATTTGCCTGCTGTTGATCGGCGGCATCTCCACCAGCATCGCCTATTGGCTGTGGGGCCGGCTGCTGCGTGACTATCCCCCTGCGCAAGTGGTGCCGTTCGCGCTGCTGGTGCCGTTCGTCGGCTCGGCTGCGTCCAGCATCGTGTTCGGCGAGCGGTTCGGCCCGCTGCGTCTCGCCGGCATGCTCACCGTGATCGGCGGTATCGCGGTGATGGTGCTGGCGAAGCGTCCGCAAGTCCTGCCGAAGACCGCGTGAGGTGACTATGGCCTATTCGCTCTTCTATGCCTTCCTCGCCTTTATGGTCGTGATGTATTTCACGCCCGGGCCGAACAACATCATGCTGCTGACCTCGGGCCTGACCTACGGCTTTCGGCGCACCATCCCCCACGTCGCCGGTATCGTCATCGGCTTTGCTTTCATGATCGCCGCCGTGGGTCTCGGGCTCGGCACAGTGTTTCTGGCCTATCCGATCCTTCAGACCATCCTGAAATACGCCGGCGCGGTCTATCTGATTTACCTTGCCGCCGTGATTGCTTTGTCCGGCCCGACCACGCCGGACGGCGAGACCGGCCGCGGCCCGATGACCTTCTGGGGCGCGGCGATGTTCCAGTGGATCAACGCCAAGGGCTGGGTGATCGTGATCGGCACAATCACCGCCTACGCGGCGATTGCCCGATTCCCCATCAATATCGCGATCCAGACCCTGGTCAGCCTACTCGTCGGCGCGGTCTCGACCGTGGTCTGGGTCCTGTTCGGCACTGCACTACGGCCGGTGCTGACCTCCGAGCGGCTGGTCCGCGCCTTCAACATCCTGATGGCGATCCTGCTGCTGGCGTCTCTCTACCCCGTCGTTATGGATGCATGATGCCTCAGCTTTCCATGCAGAAACGGGTTTCCCAGGGGGCCGAAAATGCTCTAGACAGCCCCCGAAATCCGCAAATTTCACCGTCCGAGACCTGACCGACAAGACCTGACCAAACGGCCGATTCCGGCCCCTGAACGAGGAAACGACCATGCGTGTTTATTACGATCGCGACGCCGACCTGAACCTGATCAAGGGCAAGAAGGTCGTCATCGTCGGCTATGGCAGCCAGGGCCACGCCCATGCCCTGAACCTGAAGGATTCCGGCGTCAAGGACGTGGCGATTGCGCTCCGCAAGGGTTCGGCCTCGGCCAAGAAGGCGGAAGCTGCCGGCTTCAAGGTGATGGAAGTCGCCGAGGCCGCCAAATGGGCCGATCTGGTCATGATGCTGACCCCGGACGAGCTCCAGGGCGACATTTACCGCGAGCACCTGCACGACAACATGAAGAAGGGCGCCGCCCTCGTCTTCGCGCACGGTCTCAACGTCCACTTCAACCTGCTCGACCCGCGCGCCGATCTCGACGTTCTGATGATCGCGCCGAAGGGCCCCGGCCACACGGTGCGTTCGGAATACCAGCGTGGCGGCGGCGTGCCCTGCCTGATCGCGATCGCCAAGGACGTCTCGGGTAACGCCCACGACCTCGGCCTGTCCTACGCCTGCGCCGTCGGCGGCGGCCGTGCCGGCATCATCGAGACCACTTTCAAGGAAGAATGCGAGACCGACCTGTTCGGCGAGCAGGTCGTGCTCTGCGGCGGCCTGGTCGAGCTGATCAAGGGCGGCTACGAGACGCTGGTCGAAGCCGGCTACGCCCCGGAGATGGCCTATTTCGAGTGCCTGCACGAAGTGAAGCTGATCGTCGACCTGATCTATGAAGGCGGCATCGCCAACATGAACTACTCGATCTCCAACACCGCGGAGTACGGTGAGTACGTCACCGGCCCGCGCATCGTCACCGACGAGACCAAGAAGGAGATGAAGCGGGTTCTGAACGACATCCAGTCCGGCAAGTTCGCCCGCGACTGGATGCTCGAGAACAAGGTCAACCAGACCTCGTTCAAGGCGACCCGCGCCAAGCTCGCCGAGCACCCGATCGAGGAAGTCGGCGCCAAGCTGCGCGACATGATGCCCTGGATCAAGAAGGGCGCGCTGGTCGACAAGTCGAAGAACTAAGCGGCCGTTCGGATGCGGCGTATCGGTTGCGCCGCATCCGGACACGCGAGCGAAAACACAAGCTTCGCTCGCCAAACCAATTCTTAAATCTTCGCGATTATATTCGAGCGAGATCGCAACCAGCGGTCTCGCTCTTTTCGTCTCGCGCGAAGCATTGCTGCTTCATTCAAATTCTTCGCGAGCTGAAGTGCTCCCTGAGCATGAAGAACTGACGCTTAAACCACATTCTTGGTCTCGCGTTGTTTTCGGAATTTCTCAGAAGCTCCCGATCCTCAAAAGCCCAGCGTCTTCAGGGTCAAGGATTCGGCTCTTCATCCATACCTTCAGGATGCAATCAATCGCACGTCGCGAGGTTCGCACCTCGCTTCAACTTAAGAACTGACACCCGCGGCGTCTCCTTGAGCGGTGGACGGCATTGCGCCCCGGCACCTTTCGCCTGCATGATCGCGGGAGCTCTTGGGGAGGAAGATCATGCGATCCGTCGTCGTCACCGGCGCGTCCACTGGCATCGGCTGGGCCATTGCGAAGTTTCTGATCGGGCGCGGCTATCGTGTTTTCGGTAGTGTCCGCAAGCAGGCCGATGCGGATCGGCTCATGGGTGAATTCGGTACGAACTTCACGGCGCTGCTGTTCGACGTCACCGACGAGGCGGCGGTCCTCGCGGCTGCGCGAAAAGTCCGCGAGGCGCTGGGCGGCGAGACGCTGGCCGGTCTCGTCAACAACGCCGGCGTCGCGGTCGCCGGTCCCGTGCTCGAATTGTCGGTCGACGACTTTCGCCGGCAGATGGAGATCAACGTCATCGGCCCGGTCATCGCGACGCAGGCCTTTGGGCCGCTGCTGGGCGCCGACCCGTCGCTGGAGGGACCGAAGGGCCGGATCGTGATGATCAGCTCGGTCGCGGGCAAGAACGGCAATCCGTTGTCGGCGCCTTACTGCACGTCCAAGCATGCCATCGAAGGTCTGTCGGAGAGCTTGCGCCGCGAATTGATGCTGTTTGGCATCGACGTCATTATCGTCGCACCCGGCGCCGTCAAGACGCCGATCTGGAGCAAGGCCGAGCAGATCGATCTTTCGGTCTACCAGAACTCGCCTTATCTGCCGGCGCTGAACAAGGTCATGGCGTTCATGATGAAGCTCGGCGAGACCGGGCTGCCGGCCGAGCGGATTGCCGAGGTCGTTTTCGAGGCGCTCACCGCCGAGAGGCCCAAGGTTCGCTACCAGATCACGCCGGACCGGATGCGGCATTTGATGACGGCCACGCTGCCCAAGCGTGTGGTCGACCGCATCATCGCCAAGCGGCTCGGGCTGCTGCCGCAGGGCTGAGCCTCCGAGGTGAGACCATTGCCGGACAGGTGATCAATTTCCGATCGTGGGAGCGTCTTGAGATGCCGGCTTATGTGATTTTCGACGTCGAGATCAGGAATTTGCAGCAGTACCAAAGCTTCATGTTGGGCGTGAAGCCCGCCCTGGAGGCCGCTGGAGCTCGATATCTGGCGCGAGGGGGCGCCCACAAGGTCTACGAGGGAGACTGGCAGCCCCGCAGGATCGTTCTGCTGGAATTCCCATCCGTCGCAGCCTGGGAGGCATTTTACACAGGCGCGACCTACCAGGGACTCAAAGCGGTCCGGGACGCTTGCAGTTCTGCCCGCCTGGTCAGCGTCGAAGGCCTCGACTAGACGGCAAGTCGGTTCTGCACTGCGGGATTTGCCCTAGGGACGAATTGGGCCCGGAGACCGATCGGCTTCCGCTAACATTAAGCGAAGGTCGGACCGCGACACGCGTTGCTTGTCCGTGACCGTTCAATTACAGTTTTATGACACGGTGCAGGCCTTCCGGCTGCGCCGAACGCCGCAGGCCCGGTCAGCCGGCTCGGCATCACCGTGCCGGACCAGCAGTTGCGTGTCGTCGATGGCGTCCGCGCCCAATCCAGGTCCTTCTGCCACGACCGCCGTGCTGGCAAGCGTCGCCGCGCTCGGCATCTGGCGGCTGCTCGCGGTTGCAGCGCCGCATCTCGCGGCGCTCGTCCTGATGTACGAGTCCGAGACGGATTTCGGCGCACGGCTCTCCTTCGTGCTGGCCTGGGGCATCCTCAACTTCTTCTGGATCGCGCTGCTGCGGCGGCCGGCGCTCTCGGGTGCGCTGTCGCTGACTATGGTCGTGGTGCTGGTGCTGCTGTCACGGCTGAAGCACGACGTCGTGCAGATGACGGCCAACTTCATCGACCTGATGATGATCGACCGCGACACGGTGGCGTTCCTGTTCACGATCTTCCCGAATTTGCGCTGGTCGGTGATCGGGGCCGGCCTGGTCACGCTGCCGCTGATGTATGCGCTGTGGTGGCTCGACCCATTCCGCATCCGTAGGCTACCGGCGCTCGCCTCGATGCTCGCCTGCCTCGCCGCGCTGGTCGGCTATTCGCTCTACCATCCGGACGAGGCTTGGCGCGGCTATTACGACGACGGCTATCTCTCGAAGTTCTTCCGCTCCGGCGTCAGCGCGGTCTCCGACTTCGTGCAATACGGCTTCATGGAGTCGGCCGCTTCGACCAACGAACGGCTCAACATGCCGCTGGTCGATGCCTGCCATCCTGCCGGCCGGCGGCCGAACATCATCATGGTCCATGATGAATCGAGCTTCGACATCCGCGCCGCGCAGGGCATCAAGGTGCCGGCCGGCTACGGCAGCCATTTTAAATCCTGGGACGGCAAGGAGCGCGCGTTCCTGGCCGAGAGCAATGGCGGGCCGAGCTGGTTCACCGAATACAACGTGCTCGCGGGGTTGTCGTCGCGCTCGTTCGGCCGCTTCGCCTATTTCGTGACGCGCATTGCAACAGGCCGTGTCGAGCGCGGCCTGCCGCTGGCGCTGCGCCGCTGCGGCTACGACACGATGTCGCTCTACCCCGCCTATGGCGGCTTCATGGCCGCGCGCAGCTTTCAGGTGACGACCGGCATCGAACGCTTCCTCGACTCCAAGGATCTCGGCGCCAAGGATGTCGAGCCGGATAGCTTCTTCTACGACAAGGCGCTCCGGCTGATGGGCGAGCGGACGCCGAACAAGCCGCTGTTCACCTTCATCTATCTCGGCGCCAATCATTTCCCCTGGGAGACGCGCTTCCGCCCGGATCTGCTGCCGAACTGGCGCGCACCGGGCAATGTGCCGTCCATCGACGAGTACCTGCGGCGGCAGGCGATGAGCGCCGAGCAGTACAACGCTTTCCTCGCGGGCTTGAAGAAGAAATTTCCCGGCGAACCCTTCCTGATCGTGCGCTACGGCGATCATCAGCCGGAATTCGCGCCCGGTATCCTCGAGCCCGGGCTCGACGAGGGCGCTCTCGGCAAGAAGCTCGACGCCTACGACCCACGTCTCTACGCGACTTACTACGCGATCGACGCCGTCAATTTCGAGCCGGTGAAAAGCGAGGCCGTGATGGACACGGTCGACGGCCCGTATCTGCCGCTGGTCATCCAGGAAGCCGCCGGCATCCCGCTCGATCCGTCCTTCGCCGAGCAGAAGGAGATCATGCTCCGCTGCAAGGGCATCTTCTACGGCTGCAAGGACGGGGCCGAAGCGCGCCGGCTGAACCGGCTGCTGATCGATGCGGGGATGATCAGGGGGCTGTAGCGTCTCTCCAACGTCGTCCTGGCGAAGGCCAGGACGACGTTGAACGAATGGCGCGGCTACCGCCCACCCACCTTCTCCCATAGCCATTTCGCCACTGCATCCGGCGACGAATTCGCGTCATTGCCGGCGGCGCGCAAATTAGCTTCGCGCATGGTCGCGATGTCGATCTTGCCGAGCAGCGGCTTCACCGCGGCCCGCAGCCGTTCGTCGCCGGCGCGCCTTGGGGCCAGCAACAGGATCGCATCGTAGGGCGGGATCGCGTGGCTGGGATCGTCGAGCGTAACGAGATCGTATTTTGCGATCAACCCGTCGCTGGTGTAGCCGGCGATGACATCGACCTCGCCGCTGGCGACGGCCGCATACATGAAGTCCGGCTGCATCTGGCGCTGGGCGCGGAACGAGAGGCCATAGGCTTTTTGCAGCGCCGCCCATTCGGGTCGCGAGAAAAACTCATAGTCGCCGGCGATCGACAGGGTCGAAGCATGCGCGGCGAGATCGGCGATGGTGCGGATGCCAAGCGCCTCGGCGCGCTTCTTCGGGATCACCAGCGCATAGGCGTTCTCGAAACCGAGCTCGCCGAGCAGGGTGATGTTCTCCTTCGCAAGCGTTGTCTGCAGCTCCGCCAACAGCTCCGCGCGCGGCTTGATGTCCGTGCGGTGAAGCTGATTGGCCCAGAGCGTGCCGGAATAATCGACGTAGAGATCGATATCGCCGGCTTTCAACGCCTCGAAGATCACGCTTGAGCCGAGACCGGATCGTGCGACGGCGGAGAGACCGGCGGCCTGAAGCCGGTCCCGCATCAGCGCCGACAGCACATACTGCTCGGCGAACGTCTTGGCGCCGACGACATAGTTCTGTGACGAGCGCCCCATCGTCGGCACCAATGTTGCGGCGACCAGTGCCGCGATCCCGGCCGCGCCAAGCGCCGCACGCACGCGGCTGCGCCAGCGCAGGCCGCTCTCGATCAGGCCGAGCAGTTGATCGACGGCGAGCGCCAGCAGGGCCGAGGCAAAGCAGCCGAACAGCACGAACACCCAGTTCTGGGTCTGGAGCCCGGCAAAGATGTAATTGCCGAGGCTGGTCTGCCCGATCGGGGTCGACAGCGTCGCGGTGCCGATCACCCACACCGCGGCGGTGCGGATCCCCGCCATCATGACCGGCAGCGCCAGCGGCAGTTCGACCATCACCAGCGACTGCCGCGCGGTCATTCCGACGCCTTTGGCAGCCTCTATCAGCGCGGGATCGATGCCGTTGAGGCCGGTGATGCCATTGCGCAGCACCGGCAGCATCGAATAGAGCGCCAGCGCCAGCATCGCCGGCAGGAAGCCGAAAGCGGAGAATGAGACGCCGAACCAGGCCAGCGCCACGGAGGCCGCGAGCAGCAGGAGCGGATAGAACAGCGCGAGCAGCGCCAGCCCGGGCACCGTCTGCACGATGCTGGCGAGCGCGAGCAGCACAGCGCGCGGCGTGGGACGGTTGCGCGTCAGAATCGCCAGCGGCAGGCTGACGATCAGGCCGAGCGCAAGCGCGGCGAGACTCACCCGCACGTGGTTGCCGAGATAGTCGGGCAAATGCGCCAGCGCTTCGCCCCAACGCGGATCGGTGAAAAGGCTCATGCCGCCCCGCCCTTTAGCAGCAGCGCGTTCAATCGCTCGACCTGGCGTCGCGGCGTCCGCAGCAGCTCCAGCACGTAGGCGTCGCTGCTTTTCGAGAGCTCCACTGGCGTGCCCTGCGCCAGCAGCTTCCCGCTGCGCATCACCGCGATGCGGTCGGCCAGCAAAATCGCTTCCGTCATGTCGTGGGTGATCATCACGGTGGTCAGGCCGAGCTTGCGGTGCAGCTCGCGAAAATCGTCGCTGAGCGCATCGCGGGTAAGGGGATCGAGCGCGCCGAATGGCTCATCCATCAGCACGATGCGGGGCCTTGCCGCAAGCGCCCGCGCCACGCCGACACGCTGGCGCTGGCCGCCCGAGAGCGCATCCGGCAACCGCCCGCGATGGGCGGCCCGGTCGAGCTGCACGAGCTCGAGCAACTCATCGACCCGTGTTGCGATATCCGCTGCCGAGACGCCGAGCAGCTTCGGCGTGATCCCGATATTGTCGGCGACGCTCAGATGCGGGAACAGTCCGCCGCTCTGGAAAACGTAGCCGATGCGGCGCCGCAGCGCGACCGGATCGACGGATTGCACGTCGTCGCCCTCAACCGTGATCGTGCCCCCATCCGCCTCGATCAGGCGGTTGGCGAGCCGCAGTAGCGTCGTCTTGCCCGAACCCGAGCCGCCGACGACGGCTACAAATTCGCCTTCGGCGATGTCGAGTGACACATCGTCCACGGCCTTGAGCGCGCCGAAGCTCTTGGTGACGTGGGCATAGCCAATCATCGGCCTGGACGGCATCGGGCGGGGCTCACTGCGCTGACCCGCCCCAAAGAGGGAGGGGATGACAAGGCCCATGCGTAGCACGCTTGGCGGCTTGATTGAACTTGGTCGCGCGAGCGGCTAAGGCATCGGGCCAAGTTCGGAGGAAGCATATGATAACGCCTACGGCAGTGGCGCTGGAAGATGCCAAGGTCGCGTTCCAGTTGGGCGATGGCCGGGTCTATACGGCGGTGGAGAAGGCGCATCTGACGGTGGCGCAGGGCGAGTTCGTCGCCATCGTCGGCCCGACCGGCTGCGGGAAATCGACGCTGCTCAACGTCGCGGCCGGGCTGCTGAAGCCGGCTGCCGGGAGCGTCAGGATATTCGACCAGCCACTTGCCGGGCTGAACCGGGACGCCGGCTACCTGTTCCAGGCCGATGCGCTGTTCCCCTGGAAGACCGCGCTCGACAACGTCGCGATCGGGCTCGAGGTCAGCGGCACGCCGCGCAGCGAGGCACTGCCGCGGGCGCAGACATGGCTGACCTCGGTCGGTTTGGGCGCCTTCGCCAACCGCTATCCGCACATGCTCTCGGGCGGCCAGCGCAAGCGCGTGGCGCTGGCGCAGGTGCTGATCCGCGATCCAAAGATCCTGCTGATGGACGAGCCGTTCGGGCCGCTGGATGCACAGACCCGGCAGGTGATGGGCAACCTGTTGCTCGACCTCTGGAACGCTGACCGCAAGGCCGTGCTGTTCGTCACCCATGATCTGGAAGAGGCGATCGCGCTCGCCGACCGCGTCGTGATCATGTCGGCGGGGCCGTCCTCCCGCATCATCGGCGACTGGCGCGTGAGCCTGCCGCGCCCGCGCGACATTTTCGAAGTGCGGCTGGACAAGGAATTCCATGCGCTTCATCGCGAGATCTGGAGCGTGCTCAAGGACGAGGTCATGAAGGGCTATGCGCAGTCCACGCAAGCGGCGGAGGCGGTCTGATGTCGCGCGTCACCCTGCTTACGCTGCAAGTGCTGGTCGCGGTGGTCTGCCTCGCGCTGTGGCAATTGCTGTCGACCGTGCCCGTGTTCGGCAAGATCCTGCTGCCGCCGTTCTTCTTCTCCAATCCGGTCGATGTCTTCGCCCAGATCGTCAAATGGTTCTCGTCCGGTGTGATCTGGAAGCATCTCGGCATCACGCTGACGGAATCGATCCTGGCCTTCGTGATCGGATCGGCCGGCGGTGTGCTGATCGGCTTCTGGTTCGCGCGCCAGCCGCTGGTCGCCGCGGTGTTCGATCCCTACGTCAAGATGGTCAACGCTCTGCCGCGTGTGGTGCTGGCGCCGATCTTCGCGCTGTGGCTTGGGCTGGGCATCTGGTCCAAGGTCGCGCTCGGCGTGACGCTGGTGTTCTTCATCGTGTTCTTCAACGTCTATCAGGGCGTCAAGGAGGTCAGCCGCACCGTGCTGGACAACGGCCGCATGCTCGGCATGAGCGAGCGGCAGCTGATGCAGCACGTCTATTGGCCTTCGGCGCTGTCGTGGATGTTCTCCTCGCTGCACACGTCGGTCGGTTTTGCCGTGGTCGGTGCCGTCGTCGGCGAGTATCTGGGATCGGCGGCGGGGCTCGGCTACCTCATTCAGCAGGCCGAGGGCATATTCGACGTCGCCGGCGTCTTCGCCGGCATGTTCGTGCTGTCGGCCTTCGTCATCCTGATCGATTTTGGCGTGACATTGGTGGAGCGGAGACTGCTGGTCTGGCGCCCGACCGTGGACGGGCGTGGCTAAGCCGCGAGGGGCCCGCGCACCGCGCGAGCCCCGGATCGCGAAAGCTCAATCCAGCAGCTTGGTGTCATCGGGGGCCTGCGGCGGCGTCTTGATCGCGATCGCCTTGACCTGTCCGCTGATCGGCTTGGTGCCGCCATGCGGCGTCCCCTTCGGGATGATGACGAGGTCGCCCGGCTTCACCGTGACTTCCTTGTCACCGAACCAGATCGTGCCGGTGCCCTCTAAAATGTACTGGATCTCGTTGGTGTTGGGATGCATGTGCTTGGGCACATTGCCGACCTGGATCGAGATGGTGGCGCCATCGGCGCTTGCGAACGTCTTGGAGCGGTAGCCGACGGCGTTGGCGTTCCCCAGCGCGTCGCCCTCCATCTCGCCGGTGTGGATGATCTGCGGAGTGATGTTCTCCGCGGCCAGCGCCGGCCGCAGCAGGTGGGTTGCGCCGCATCCGGCGGCAAAAGCGGTGGCGATCGACAGTCCGATTGCAAGGCGATTCATGGATGATCCTCCCCATCAAGAATTGTTCTTGTGGGCTTCATGCTATTGCGCCGAAAGGCCGATGGCCAGCGCCTTCGGTCCTGCTTCTCAAGCCAGCCCGGCTGCTTTATGGTGCCGCCAGCCGAACGGAGGAAACCAATGAAGAACACGATAGCCAGGCTCGCGGGCGCGCTGCTCGCGCTGACGCTCACCACCGGTCTTGCCGCGGCGCAAAGCAAGGTCACCATTGCGATCGGCGGCGGCTCTTGCCTGTGCTATTTGCCGACAGTGCTGGCAAAACAGCTCGGCGAATACGACAAGGCCGGCCTCAATGTCGAGCTCGTGGACCTCAAGGGCGGCTCGGACGCGCTCAAGGCCGTGCTCGGCGGCAGCGCCGACGTGGTCTCCGGCTATTTCGACCATTGCGTCAACCTCGCGGCCAAGAAGCAGGAGCTTCAGGCGTTCGTGGTCTATGACCGCTATCCCGGCCTCGTGCTGGTGGTTTCGCCGTCGCACACCAACGAGATCAAGTCGATCAAGGACCTCGCCGGCAAGAAGGTCGGCGTCAGCGCGCCCGGCTCCTCCACCGACTTCTTCCTCAAATATATGCTCAAGAAGAACGGCGTCGATCCCGCCAGCACCGCCGTGATCGGCGTCGGCCTCGGCGCCACTGCGGTCGCCGCCATGGAGCAGGGCCAGATCGACGCGGCCGTGATGCTCGATCCCTCCGTGACCGTGCTCCAGGGCAGCCACAAGGATCTGCGCATCCTCTCGGACACCCGCACGCAAAAGGATACACTTGAGACGTTCGGGGGCGAATATCCCGGCGGCGCGCTGTACTCGACCGCGGCCTGGGTTGCCGGCCACGAGAAGGAGACGCAGGCGCTGACCAACGCGATCCTGGGCACGCTCGCCTGGATCCACTCGCACTCGCCCGAGGAGATCATGGCGAAGATGCCAGAGGAGACGGTCGGCAAGAACAAGGACCTCTATCTCGCGGCACTGAAGAACACGATCCCAATGTTCTCCGAGACCGGCAAGATGGACCCGAAGGGCGCCGACGCCGTGCTCGCGGTGTTCAGCGTTGGATCGCCCGAGGTCGCCAACGCCAAGATCGACGTCAGCAAGACCTTCACCAACAAGTATGTCGAGCAGGCCAAGAAGACCACGGGAAGCGTCAAATAACTGACGCGAAGGCGTGGTCATCAGGCGTCATGACGTCACCAATCATTCATCGCGTCACGACGCTTGAACTTGCCGTGCGGCCGATCGTCTGGGCGTTCGCGGAGGAGCGGCGCGCCGAGATCGCCACGCATTTCGCCGAGAAGCAGCGCGAGCGGCCAAAGATCTGGAACGGTCGCGTCCTGCTCGGGCGTGATGCAACGTTCGCCGACGGGCATCTTTCTGCGACCTATTTCGAGACCGATTTCGCGAGCTTCCTCGCCTGGCGCGATTGGGGTTTTCCCGACAAGGCCGTGTTCAACGGTTTTGGCATGGGCGCGTTGCGCGCCTCCGACGGCGCCTTCGTCATGGGTGAGATGGCGCAGCACACCGCCAATGCGGGCCGGATTTATTTCCCGTCCGGTACGCCCGATCTCGAAGACGTCAGGGGCCACACGCTGGACATTCCCGGCAGCGTGATCCGCGAACTCGAGGAAGAGACCGGCCTGACCGCCGCCGACTATCGGGTCGAGCCGGACTGGCACTGCGTCGTCACCGGCCCGACGATTGCGATGTTGCAAATCGTCAACCTGGACATGCCGGGTGATGTGGCGCGTGCGCGGATCGAAGCCAATCTGGCGGACGAGGCCGAGCCAGAGCTCTCGGCCATTCATCTCGTGCGCGGGGTGAGCGATCTCACGCCGTCCATGCCGCGATTTGTCACGGCCTTCGTCGAGCAGCAGTTCGCGTTGCGCTGATGCGCGAGGCTTGACATCGCTGCGCTCAGCCCATGTGATGGGCGAAAATATAAAACCAAAAAGAATGCAATGCACAATCGTCCAGGGAGGTTTTGATGCGCGTGCGCATGGCTGCCCGTTTGGTACGTGGGCTGTTGGTCGCGATATCAGCGACGGGCTTGGCGGCGTCCGCCCAGGCTCAGGATCAAGGCAAAGAGAAGAAGATCAAGATCGGCGTCGTTTTCGATTTGACCGGGCCTCTCGCCGGCGGCGGCTCTGAGCTCGGCTATATCGGCGCAAAGATCATCCTCGACCATTTCGCCAGGACCGGCGTCGAGGGTTACAAGATCGAAGCGGTCTATGCCGACGCGCAAAGCAAGCCCGACATCGCGATCAACGAATCCGTCCGCCTGCTCGAGCAGGAAAAGGTCGACATGGTGCTCGGCTTCTTCTCCTCGGCGCAATGCGTGCCGGTGGCCGCCCGCGTCGAGCAGCTCAAGAAGTTCATGTGGATGACGACCTGCATCTCGTCGGCCGTGTTCAACGAGAAGGGTTACAAATATGTCTTCCGCCCGCAGGCGAGCGGCGACCAGTTCGGCATGATGACGATGGATTTCATCGCGCAGAACGCCAAGGCGAAGTTCGACAAGGAGCCGAAGGATCTGCGCGTCGCCATCATTCACGAAGACGGCGCCTATGGCGTCGACGTGTCCAGGGGCAACGAGGCCGGCGCGAAGAAGGCGGGATTCAACGTCGTGATGAAGGAAGGCTACTCGGCCACCGCGCCTGACCTCTCCGCGCTGGTGACCAAGCTGAAGCGCGCCAAGCCCGACGTCATTTTCCACACCGGCTACAACCCCGATATCACGCTGTTGCTGCGTCAGGCGCGCGAGCAGGGGCTGAAGTTCGGCGCGCTGATGGGGCACGGCGCGGGTTACGGCGTCTATGAGAAGCTGAAGGAAGGCATGGGGGTGGATGCCACCTACATCTTCAACACCGACCCGATTTCGATCTGGCTTGCCAACCAGAAGACCATGGATCCCAAGCTCCCGCCGGTGATCAAGATGGTCGGCGAGGAGTTCGACAAAATCCGGCCCGGGGTCGCCATCCGCTCGGCGCATGTCGGCATCGGTGCGTCCAACACGTATGTGTTCATGAACGACGTGCTGCCGCGCGCGATCAAGAAGTATGGCGGGGTCGATCCGGATGCGCTGCGCAAGGCTGCGCTCGACACCGATATTCCCGAAGGAGGCACCATGCTCGGATTCGGCGTCAAGTTTTACGGCGAGGGCACGCCGATGGCCGGGCAGAACGAGCGCTCATTCCCGGTCGTGATCCAGTATATCGACGACAAATCCTCCGTGGTGTGGCCCAAGAGTCAGGCGCAGCGCGAGGCCGTGCTGCCGCTGCCGAAGGGCACCACCTACAGCAACCAGTAGCGCCAGGGCGCGCAGAGAGGAGAGCGGGACGGTGCTGGAAGTCAGCGGGCTGGTGAAGCGGTTTGGTGGCTTCACCGCCGTCAACAATGTGTCGTTCAAAGTCGACCAGGGCGAGATCCTCGGCCTGATCGGCCCCAACGGTTCGGGCAAGAGCACGATCTTCAATATGCTCTCGGGCACGCTGGCGCCGACGTCCGGTTCGATCCTGTTCAACGGCTCCGAGATCGCGGGCCTTCCGCCGCACCGGATCATCAACAGCGGCATCGGTCGCACCTTCCAGATCCCGCGGCCATTCCGCCGCCTGACGATCTTCGAGAACGTCGCGCTCGCCGGATTCTACGGCCAGGGCCGCCACAGCCGTGCCAGGGCCGAGGAGGCGGCCGAAAGATCGTTGGCGATGGTCGGCTTGCCGACCGATCGGCATGCCAGCGTCGACGGCCTCGGCGCAGCCGGCCTGAAAAAGCTCGAACTGGCGAAAGCGCTCGCCACCGCGCCAAAACTTCTGCTGGCCGATGAGAGCCTCGGCGGCCTCGACGAGGCCGAGATGGGGCAGGCGGCTAACATGCTCCGCAACATCCGCGACGAGCTCGGCATTACCATCATCTGGGTCGAGCACATCATGGGCGTGCTGATGCGCGTCGTCGATCGCGTCATGGTGCTCGATCACGGCGAGAAGATCTCGGAAGGTTTGCCGAGTGCCGTTGCCGGCGATCCCCGTGTCATCGAGGTCTATCTCGGCACCGATGCCGAGACCACGCAGGCTGCGGCCGCCGCAGCGCGCCGCCGCGCGGGGGTGCAGTGATGTTGGAGCTCCGCGGCGTCAATGCCGGCTATGGTACCTTCCAGGCACTGTTCGACGTCAATCTCGACGTGAGGGCGGGTGAGGCCGTCGGCGTCATCGGGCCGAACGGCGCGGGCAAGACCACATTGATGCGCGTCATCTCCGGGCTGATCCGCCCCTCGCGTGGCTCGATCAGAATGGAAGCCGTCGACGTCGTGGCCACGCCGCCGCACAAGATCGTCAGCCTCGGGATCGCGCATGTGCCGGAGAACCGGCGGCTGTTTCCGCAGCTCTCGGTCGACGACAATCTCAAGATGGGTGCCTTCATGCAGGAGGCGCGCGGCCACTATGCCGAGCGGCTGGACGTGGTGTTCGAGCTGTTTCCGCGCCTGAAGGAGCGCCGCCACCAGATGGCGGGCACCATGTCCGGCGGCGAGCAGCAGATGTGCGCGATCGGCCGCGCGCTGATGTCGAATCCAAAGCTGCTGCTGCTCGACGAGCCGTCGGCGGGGCTCGCGCCGGTCGTGGTGCAGCAGGTGTTCGAGCTGGTGAAGCGGATCCGCGCCAGCGGGCTGACCGTGCTGATCGTCGAGCAGAATGTGCAGCAGGTGCTGAAAGTGGTCGATCGCGCCTATCTGATCGAGGCGGGTACGATCAGGTCCTCAGGCACCTCGGCCGAGATGCTGGCGAGCGACACGGTCAAGGAAGCGTATCTCGGGGTGTGAGGTTCATGCAGGCATGCAAGCATTTCTGGACATTTTCGACATCTACCTGCTGGAGGCCGTGATCAACGGCATCCTGCTCGGCGGCGTGCTGGCGTTGCTCGCGCTCGGGCTCAATTTGATCTTCGGCGTCATCGACGTGACCTGGATCTGCTACGCAGAGCTGGTGATGATCGGCATGTACGCCATGTACTTCCTGGTGCAGTATTACGGCATCAGCTATTTCGTCGCCGCGCCGCTCACCATCCTGCTGGTCGCGGTGCTCGGCGCGGCGCTACATTACCTCGTGATCGCGCCGCTCCTCACCGCGCCGCCGATCAACCAGTTGCTGGCGACCGGCGGGGTGCTGTTCGTGCTGCAGAGCTTTGCCACCGTCGCCTTCGGCATCGACTTCCGCAACCTCGGCATCCGCCTGCCGGTGCTCGCCTTCGGCGACATGAATTTCAGCTACGCACGACTTCTGTCCTTCCTGGCTGCGCTGGTCGGCATGGTCGCGGTCTATCTGTTCATGACACGGACCTTCACCGGCACCGCGATCCGCGCGATCTCGCAGGACCGGCAGATCATGGCGCTGATGGGCGTCGACACGAAGCGGATCTATCTCATTACCTCTGCGATCGGCGGGGGGCTGGCCGGGCTCGCAGCCTGCCTGCTGGTTCTGCAATATGACGTGCATCCCTTCGTCGGCCTGTCATTCGGGCCGATCACCTTCCTGATCTGCGTGCTCGGGGGCCTCGGCAATTTCATCGGCGGCTTCATCGCCGCCTTCGTGTTCGCCGAGATCATCTCGCTCGGCGGCCTGTTCTCCGATCTCGAATGGGGCTATGTGCTCGCCTTCGCGTTCTTCATCGTCATGATGTTCATCCGGCCCGCGGGCCTGCTCGCGAGGCGCCGATGATGGGGCGGAGACGGCTTGCAGCTTGGGGGATCGGATTGGCGGCGCTGGTCGCGCTGCCTTTCGTCTATCGCGATCCCTATCATCTGCACATCCTGGTGCTGATCCTGATCTGGTCGTTCGCCTATACGTCCTGGTCGATGATGGGGCGGTTCGGCCTCGTCTCGCTCGGCCATGGCGGGTTCATGGGGATCGGCGCCTATGTCACCGCACTACTCTGGAATCACCTGGGCTGGTCGCCCTGGATCGGCATCCCCATCGGCATGGTCGCGGCCGGCGCGCTGGCGCTGATCGTCGGCTATCCCTGTTTTCGCTTCCGCATCACCGGGCACTATTTCGTGCTGGTGACGCTCGCGCTCTCAGGCATCGTGCTCCAGGTCATCACGGCGACGCGCGACTACACCGGCGGCTCGCTCGGCTACACGCCCAACCGGGCCGCGGGCAACAAGCTCTGGTCGCTGCAATTCGACGACAAGATCACCTGGTACCTGATCGCGCTCGGGGTCTGGCTTTTCGGCATCGTGGTCTGGCACTGGGTCGACCGCAGCATGGCCCGCTATGCGCTGGAGGCGATCTCGGAGGACGAGGACGCCGCGGCCGCCGCCGGCGTCGACGTCACCGCGGAGAAGCTGAAGATCACGCTGCTCAGCGCGCTGATGACGGCATTGGCCGGCGCGCTCTACTGCCAGTACCAGATGTTCATCACGCCCGATACCGTCAGCGGCATCGCGGTGTCGCTCCAGATGGTGTTCGCGGCCATCGTCGGCGGCCTGTTCGTCTCGCTCGGCCCGACCTTCGGCGCTATCATCACGATTATGCTGGCCGAGACCCTGCGCATCGGCTTCGGCACCAAGGCGGTCGGCTGGGACAATCTCGTCTACGGAGTGCTGCTGGTGCTTTTCATCATATTCCTTCCGAAGGGTATCCTTGGTAGCTTGCTCGACCGATTGAAGCCGCAACGCAAGGTGTCCCGCGCTCATGAGCAAGAAGTCGTCCAAATCGCTCGCCCAGGAGCTTGACCGTTACATTACGCCATTCCGCTACGATGGTTCGGGCAAGTTTCATCTCAAGGATCACAAGACCAACGAGAAGGGCGACCTCGACAAGGAGAAGGCCCAGGAGATTCTCAATGCCAACATGAAGCGGCTGATCGCGTTTCAGGAGAAGCTCTACGCCCAGGACCGCTGGTCGGTACTGATCGTGTTCCAGGCGATGGACGCCGGCGGCAAGGATTCTGCGATCAAGGCGATCTTCGAGGGCATCAATCCGCAGGGCTGCGAAGTCAGTGCCTTCAAGGCGCCGAGCAGCAAGGAGCTCGATCACGATTTCCTCTGGCGCCACGTGGTCGCGCTGCCGGAGCGCGGGCATATCGGCATCTTCAACCGCTCCCATTACGAAGAATGCCTGGTGACGCGCGTGCATCCGGAGGTCCTCGCCAAGGAGAAGCTGCCGTCAATGCTCGTCACCAAGAACATCTGGAAGGAGCGGTTCGAAGACATCTGTGCGTGGGAGCGCTATCTCGCGCGCAACGGCACCGTGGTGCTGAAGTTCTTCCTCAACCTGTCCAAAGACGAGCAGCGCGAGCGCTTCCTCGACCGGCTGGAGGATCCGTCCAAGCAGTGGAAGTTCTCCATGGACGACATCAAGGAGCGCGCGCTGTGGCCGCGCTACCAGGCGGTCTATCAGGACATCGTCCGGCACACGGCAACGCCTCATGCGCCGTGGTATGTCGTGCCGGCCGACCACAAATGGTTCGCGCGCGTCGTGATCGGGTCGGCCATCGTCGCGGCGCTCGAAAAGCTCGATCTGCGCTTCCCTCGCGCCGACAAGGCCTCGGCGGGTGAATTCGACGAGGTGCGCAAGGCGCTGGAGAAGGAGGAGAAGGCGGGCAAGAAACAAAAAACGCGAAAACAACCCCATGCACAGTAGCCGGGGATAACGAAATCAATGACTTGAAGGTCAGCGCGAGCGCTTGCGGATTTAACGAAATCGTTTGACTCGTCGGGCAAAACAGGGGCATGATGTGATCATCCCCAAATTCCTCAGTACTCGCGTCCACCGGTAGCAGAAGCGTTCTACATTGGCGGGAAGGGCGGCCTCGCAATTCGCCCACTTCTCGCATTTCGCTGCAAGCGAATCCGTCGCAGTCAGATGGAACGCGCCCTCAAATGTGATTTGCGCGCCGTTGATCTTGCTTGACAGTTCTGCGTCACGGGAGGACCATCTCAATGGTCGCAAACAAGCGACGCGCAACGTCCACATCAAGAGCAAGGGGAGGTCTATGACACCACCTCCGCAGATCCAGCCGCGTTAAGTGCGATGGAGCTCGTTCGGACTATCGCATAGCGGCAGAAAACCGCGAACGGCACGCCGGGCCAAGGTTTAGAGGGCTGCATCAGTGTGGCATAGCCCCTACCTGCCCGGCGCTGTATTGTGCATCACATCGATTGCACACCGATCCACGTCGGAGGGCCGTGACGCGGCCGCCGTGCTTTTGACATCGTGCTTCTCTCTTCCTCCTCCTCACGGCCGTCATTCCGGGCCGACTCCCGGAATGACGGAGGGCTGTCGCATATCAGGGCTGTCGCATATGACGTCTCAGCGGCGCCTGAGCGAGCGCCTCGTCCTTCGAGACGCCGCGTTCTGCGGCTCCTCAGGATGAGGCTCAGCTGCATCCATCTGCGTTGAAATGTTGCCGCATATTCATCCCTCATCCTGAGGGCTCGCCGCAGGCGGGCGTCTCGAAGAATGGCCGCGGTTGAGCTTCCAGCCGCGTGCCTGCATTCCGATCGCTGCACGTCCTGCCTTGAGACCGCGGTTCCCGTTTCCTGCACCGCGGCAAATGCCAAGAGAATGTCGCCTCATTGGCCAACTTCCGACACAGCGCCCGGGCGAATAGCGTCGATCCGACATGATGCATGTGCTTCGGCGGTGACGGGCCCGACGTCGCCGTCGCATTCATTTTCCCAGGGGTCCCTCGTGTCGCATAAGCTTGCCTCCGCGCTTCTCGCCGCGCTCTTGATCGCGATCTCATCTCTCTCCTGCGCCCGCGCCGCGCCGCCGACGAGTAGCGCTGCCGCGTTGTCGCCCGATGAGGCCAAGCGCGCGCTGGAAACGCTGCAGGACGACAAGAAGCGCGCGCAGATGATCGACACGCTGCGCGCGATCGCCAATGCGTCCGGTGCACAGCAGCCCGCGCCCGAGCCAAAATCGCCGATCCCGCTCGCGGCCGACGGCCTCGGTGCGCAGCTCATGCTCACCGTGTCCGAGGAAATCGGCGAGATTTCGCGAGACGTCGCCGATATGGCCAGGACGCTCACGCACTTCCCGGCGTTCTATTACTGGATCGTGCGGACCGCGAACGATCCCGCGGCCTACAATCTCCTGATCGAGATCGCCTGGAAGCTTGCGCTGGTGTTCGGCTGCGCCTTCTGCGCCGAATGGGTGATCTTCCGTCTGATCCGCCGCCCCGTCGTGTTCCTGGAAGGGCGCATGCCGCAAACGGCGCGTCTGCCGGTGCAGGTGTTGCCCATTGCCGATCCGCCGTCATCCGTGGCCGATGTCACCCCGGCGCCCGAACTGCACATGCGCCGCCACAGCCTGGCGCGGGCCTGGCAAATCATGCTGCGGCTGCCGCTCGTGCTGGGACGCTTCCTGCTCGAGCTGCTACCCGTGTTGGTCTTTGTCGGCGTCGCCACGGCGCTGCTCGGCACCGAGATCGGCGGGCCCACCACCGTCCGTCTCGTGATCCTCGCCGTCGTCAACGCCTATGCGTTCTCGCGCGGGCTCATCTGTGTGGTCCGTGTGCTGGCGGGACCGTTCGGCTTGTTTCCGGTCAAGGCCGAAACCGCCGCCTATATCGAGATCTGGGCGCGCCGTATCGTCGGTGTCGGCGTCTCCGGCATCGCCTTTGCGAATGTGGCGCTGCTGCTCGGCCTGCATCGCGGCGGCTACGCCGCGCTCCTGCGCATGGTGATGCTGGTCGTGCATCTCTTCATCGTCGTCATCATCCTGCAATGCCGCCGCCAGGTCGCCGAAGCGATCCGCGCGCCGGCCGACCGGCAGGGGATCGCGGCGCGACTGCGCAACCGCATCGCGGGCGGCTGGCACTATCTCGCCATCGCGCTCGACCTTGCGCTGTGGGCCGTGTGGGCGCTGAACATTCGCAACGGCTATTCGTTGCTGCTGCAATATTTCGTCGGCACCATCGCGGTGGCGCTGATCACGCGTGTCGCCATCATGCTGACGCTGGGCCTGATCGACCGCGGCTTCCGCATCAAGCCCGAGATCCTCCAGCGCTTTCCGGGCCTCGAGATCCGCGCCAACCGCTACCTGCCGCTGCTGCGCAAGATCGTATCCGGCGTGATCGCCTTCATCGGCCTGGTGGCCGTGCTCGAAGTCTGGGGCGTCGACGCCATCGTATGGTTTTATGGGGGCCAGATCGGCAGCCGGCTGATCTCGGCGGTGGTGACGATCGGACTTGCCGTGTTCATCGCAGCTGCGATCTGGGAAGCCAGCAACGCGCTGCTGGACCGCCAGATCAATACGCTGTCGCGCGATGGGCACTATGCCCGGGCCGCGCGGCTGCGGACCTTTCAGCCGATGCTGCGCACGGCCTTGCTGTGCGTGATCGCCACTGTCGTCGGGCTCACGGCGCTCAGCGAGATCGGCGTCAACGTCGCGCCGCTGCTGGCGGGCGCCGGCATCGTCGGCATCGCCATCGGCTTCGGCTCGCAGAAGCTGGTGCAGGATCTCATCACCGGCCTGTTCCTGCTGCTGGAGAACACCGTCCAGGTCGGCGACAGCGTCAGCGTGTCCGGGCTATCGGGCGTGGTCGAGAACGTCTCGATCCGCACGATCAGGCTTCGTGCCGGCGACGGTGCCGTGCACATCGTGCCGTTCAGCGCGGTCACGACTATCACCAATGCCAGCCGCGGCGCCGGCAATGCGTCCGTCAGCGTCAACGTCGCCTACAAGGAGGATACCGACCGCGCCGGCCAGATCCTCAAGGACATCGTCGACGAGATGCGCCGCGAGGTGGAATTCCGCAGTCTGATCCGCGGCGATCTCGAGCTCTGGGGCATCGACAAGGTCGACGGCGCCATGGTGTCGATCGTCGGCCAGATCCGCTGCACCGAGGCCGGCCGCTGGCCGGTGCAGCGCGAATTCAACCGCCGCATGAAGCAGCGTTTCCAGCACAACGGCATCGAGGTCGCATCCGCCACCCAGACCATCCTGATGCACATCGCGCCGCCGGCTGATGGCGCCGCTCATCTGACGCCAAGGCGAGCGGTCGGCTAGAGAGTCTGTCCATAAACGTCGGCTTGCCAATCGAAAGCGGAAGTGTCCGACCTTACGTGTGATCGGCGGCTCGTGATCCAAACCGGAAGTCGGCATGCCAACGATAACTCAGAACAGAGGAGGTGGCGCCTTTTGGCCCCGCCTTGCCCTTAAGTTCGTTTGTGTCCACGCCATGAACGTACTCGCGCGTGTCCTTCAAACGTTTTTCTTGGATGTACGCGCTCCTCAAGTCGATTGTGTCTACCCCAATCGCCGATGACACCCACGGCGCGCGCCATGGGGCAGTCGGGGGGTACCCATTTGCTTGCGTGCTTCCTGCCGTCTGAATGCTTTTTTAAGTCAAAGCAATTGCAGAGATATCGATACCGACGAGGACAGATTCGGTATTTATACTTCCGTCCGGGTTTCTCCTGAACGCGCGCCGTTTGGTTGGCATCATAATCCCTTGAATGTTCTTGTACTCGGACATGTAGTGCGCGGCTGGAGCACCACCTGCCACGAGTGTGGTATAATCCAAACGAGCGATGAGCCCGTTTTCATCGACGTGGAATATCTGGTCCGGACAGTGAGTTCCAACCTTCTCGGGAAAAGTGATCTTGAGCCGCCGGCGTACCGTGCCTTGGTCGGTCGCCGGGTCTATCTCTTCCGCTTTGGCACTCTCAGTGACAAACATAAATGGAGTATTCAGATAATTCCAAAGTGCATACCCGGTAAAGTAAGCCAGATGCAGCCTATCCCACGTCGTCTGAAGAGTATGTCCTTCAAACGCATTTCTTGGATGTACGCGCTCCTCGATAAGCTTCCCGTCGATTGTCTCTAGCCGAACACGATCCGGTTCGTAGATGCTTTGCACGCCTTCTTCGGTAAAGTGCGTAAAGCAAGTTCGCTGTTCTTTCGTTTGCGCCTTCAATTGAACATTTTCGAAGACACCATCCCATCCCTTTCTAGTCCAGTGCGAACCATGCATCGAGAGGTTCACGTCGATCGCGTTGAATTTTCGCCATCGTTCAAGAGTTCCGTGAGACTCAAGCACCAGATCTAAAAGAGCAGTCATGTGTCCTCCGGTTCGCCCTATTGGAATTAGGGCCATCGCTTTCGATATCGCACTAGCTGCGGTTTCAGGCGCTTAGAATTCAGGGCGCCTGACCGTTGATCATCCATTAGTTGGGTTTCAGAAGGACTTTCCCGCCTTTTTGCGCATGCGCCATGGCCTGAGTTGCCTGCTCGAGCGAATAAACGCCGGCGACCGGAACGTGCAGTTTGCCTTCGGCGATCAGTCGCTCGGCTGTCCGCGTATGAGCCGCAAGCTTTTCGTGTGCATCTCGAAAGCGCGGAAATCCCAGCCAAAACCCTTCCAGGGTCATCTGCTTGAAAATGATGTTCAGAGGACTCATGGCCGCGGGCTTTCCGCTGACGCCGCCATAGACGACCATCTTGGTGTTCGACGCGAGGCAAGACGCTACCGAGTGCGAGGACTCGCCACCCACGCCGTCGATGCCCAGCTTGATTTTAGCCTTGCCGGTCGCCGCTGCGACCTGCTTCACAACGTCGGGTCCATCGACAAGGACGACGTCAGCTCCGGCTGACTTCAGCTCATCCACCAGCTCGGGTCTGCGCACGAGGCTTACCGAGCGCAGTCCGAACTCCTTTGCAAACGCAATGACGCTGCGTCCCACACCGGAATTGCCGGCGTTCTGGATGACCCAGTCGTCCTTGCCGAGTTCGACATACTCGGTTAGGAGCAATGCCGCTGTGAGCGGATTGATCCGAAGCATTGACATCTGTTGGGGATCGGCTTGCTCAGACAAGACGATGAGATCGGTGGCCGGCACCGTGATGGCCTGTCTCCACACGGGAAGCCCGATCGGAATGGCGACACGATCGCCAGTCCTTACATTTTTAACCGAGGCTCCTACGGCGACAACGCGGCCAATAGCTTCGTTCCCGAGCGGCGCGGGCGGCTGCGGCCTGATCGCATACATGCCACGGATCATCAGAAGTTCAGCAAGTCCGATCGCTGAGTATTCGACCGCGACCGTGGCTTCATTTGCTGCCGGCGGTGGGGGTGGATCGCTTTCGACAACTTCAACCACCTCGGTGGGTTTGCCAAACTTAGACATTTGCAGAAACTTCATTGTCCCCTCCGCGAGAGCTGTATGGCTCATTCCGCCAAGTAATCTTACGGTTCCCTGACCGCTCGACGCCAAACCATGCTAAGTTCATATAACGAACTGTCATTAACGTCAACCTGTGTATGAAAAATGAACTCAGAAAAAGCGCATTCGCCCGAGCTGGATCTTCGCTTGATGTTGGAGCTAAAAAACAACTGCTCCATCAAGCGAACGCTCGAGATTGTTGGTGAAACCTGGACCTTGTTGATCTTGCGCGAGGCCTCATGGGGGGTTCGCCGCTTCCAGGACTTTCAAACGTTTTTGGGCATACCAAGAGCGGTGCTGTCTGAGCGCCTGGAAAAACTTGTTGAGTACGGAATCTTTGAAAAAACTCCTTACAAGGAGCCGGGGGCGCGAAAGCGCTATCAATACGAACCCACCAAAGCCGGCATCAAGCTATTGCCTGTGCTGATGGCATTGAGCCAATGGGGAGATGAGCATCTCGGCAAAGGATCTGCCCGCATGATCGACAAAGCGACTCGGGAAGAAGTGTTTCTGAAGGTCGTCAGCAAAAACGGCGACCATGTCCCAGTGGAGCGGGTGCGACCAGTAGTGCGGAGGTAATCACACGTTTGTGGTCAATAATGTTGATCGGCTTGCTGAAAGTAAGAAAGAAGTTCTTGAGCGATTGAGCAGGCGGGGTCCCATCGTGCGATTTGCCGAGCCTGCGGATCATCGGTCGGACACGCGCCAATGAAGCACTAACGCCAGCTGAGCGGGCCCCACGCGATTTCCACACATGGCCCAACTCGGACCTAGGGTGAGGTGCGCCAACGCGGCCGGTATCGGAGGCAGAGTGGACCTCAGACGAAGTGCAGCGCGAGTTTATGAGTACATGTCCTAAGCTGTCCGACATCATTTTCAGCTTGCCTCGGCCCGCGCCGCAGCGTTCACTCCGGCTCCAGCCTGCTGACAACATGCGGGCGACAAAAAGCGTGGGGGGAGACTGATGCGGGGGCTGTGGGCCGGATTGCATAATCATGCGATCGTCATTGCTGGGCTGATCGCCTATGGGTTGATCGCGCCGCTAAGCGCCCAGCCGTTTCCGTCGCGGCCGATCACCCTCGTGGTGCCGTTCGCGGCGGGCGGTCCGACCGATACGCTGGCGCGCATCCTGTCCGAACGCATCGCCGCTGAATTGCACACGTCGATCGTGGTGGAGAACATCGCCGGCGCCTCCGGCAGCATCGCCGGCGCCCGCGTCGCGCGCGCAACGCCTGATGGCACCACGATCACGATCGGCCATTGGGGCACGCATGTGCTCAACGGCGCGATCTTCAAGCTGCCATACGACGTGATCGCCGATTTCGAGCCGGTCGCGACGATCGCGATGGGCACGCAGCTCATCGTCGGCCGGAAGACGCTCGAAGCCAACACTCTGAAAGAGATGATCGCGTGGCTGAAGGCCAACCCCGGCAAGGTGACTGCCGGCACGGCCGGCGCCGGCACGGGGGCCCACGTCGCCGGTGTCTTCTTCAAGGAGAGGACCGGCACCGACTTCCAGTTCGTGCCGTATCGCGGCGCGGGGCCCGCCATGATCGACCTCGTGGCCGGGCAGATCGACATCATGTTCGATCAGGCCTCGAACTCGCTGCCGCACTACAAGAACGGTGCGATCAAGGCGTTCGCGGTGACGTCGCCGACGCGGCTCGCCTCCGCGCCCGATATCCCGACGGTCGACGAGGCGGGGTTGCCCGGTCTCTACATCTCCTACTGGCACGGCATCTGGGCACCGAAGAACACGCCGAAGGAGATCGTCACAAAGCTCAACGCGGCCATCGTCACCGTGCTTGCCGATCCCACCGTCAAGCAGCGGTTTGGCGAATTGGGGCAGGAGATTCCTCCGCCCGATCAGCAGACGCCCGCAGCGCTCGGAGCCTTCCAGAAGGCCGAGACCGAGAAATGGTGGCCGATCGTGAAGGCCGCCGACATCAAGGCGGAATAATACCACTGCCTCATCCTGAGGAGCCCGCGGAGCGGGTGTCTCGAAGGATGCGCCGCAAGCGAGAGCAGGGCCTGCGTGGTTCGCCCGGCGATGCAAAGCATCGTCCGGAGACGCGCGTTCCGCGCTCCTCACCATGAGGAGAACGACAGCCTCGCGGCGTTAACCTTTTCGTGCGCACGACACCGGTCTGTCACCAAAACCTCGCTGCGGTGCGGGATCACAATGCTTGCCGCAGTTTTCTGCGTCCTTGATCTCAGGTGAGTGCTGGCCGACAATGCTCGCCCTTCAATAAGAAACTCCCTGGGGGAATTCGTGAATAGACCTGCTCGGGTCAGCGCCCATTCGACATCGTCCGATTCCGTGCACGGCATGGCGCTGCTGCGCGATCCCCTGCTCAACAAGGGCACCGCCTTCTCCGCGCAGGAGCGCGACGATCTCGGCCTGCGCGGCCTGCTGCCGCCTTGCGTGCTGACGATGGAGACCCAGGTCGAGCGCGTGCTGGTCAATCTGCGCACGCTGCCGACCGATCTCGAGAAATATGTCGCGCTGAATGCCTTGCACGACCGCAACGAGGCGCTGTTCTTCCGCGTCGTCGTCGACAATATCGACGAGATTCAACCGATCATCTACACGCCGACGGTCGGGCTCGCCTGCCAGAAATACGGCCTGATTTTCCAGCGGCCACGCGGCATGTTCATCTCCTCGCGCGATCGCGGCCAGATCGCCGAGATCCTGAAGAACTGGCCCTATCCGGCCAAGCTGATCGTCGTCACCGATGGCGAGCGCATCCTCGGCCTCGGCGATCTCGGCGCCAACGGAATGGGCATTCCGGTCGGAAAGCTCTCGCTCTATTCCGCGTGCGCCGGCGTGCATCCCGAAACGTGCCTGCCGATCGTGCTCGACGTCGGCACCAACAACGAAGAGCTCCTGAAGGACCCGTATTATCTCGGCCTGCGCGAGCGGCGGCTCACGGGCGAGGCCTATGACAGCTTCGTCGACGAGTTCATGGTCGCCGCGCGAAAGACCTTTCCGGGTGTGCTGATCCAGTTCGAGGATTTCGCCAACCACTCGGCGTTCAAGCTGCTGCACAAATACCGCGATGAGGCCTGCGTCTTCAACGACGACATCCAGGGCACGGCTGCGGTGGCGCTCGCCGGCCTGTTTTCGGCGCTGCGCGTCAACGGCGGCAAGCTGAAGGACCAGCGCATCCTGTTCCTCGGCGCCGGCGAGGCCGCGACCGGCATCGCCGATCTCGTGACGTCCGCGATGATGGCGGAAGGTGCCTCTGAAGCCGAGGCGCTTCGGCGCAACTGGCTGGTGGATTCCCGCGGCCTCGTCGTTGGCGCCCGCCAAGGCCTGTCCGGTCACAAGCTCCGTTATGCCCATGCCGGTCAGGCGCCGATCGCCGATTTCCTCACCGCGATCAGGACGCTGAAGCCGACCGCCATCATCGGTGTTGCCGCGGTCGGTGGCGCCTTCACGCCCGACGTGCTCAAGGCGATGGCCGAGTTCAACGAGCAGCCGATCGTGTTCGCGCTCTCCAATCCGACTTCGAAGGCCGAATGTTCGGCGGAGGACGCCTACCGCTACACCGGAGGCCGCGCGCTGTTTGCCTGCGGCAGTCCGTATGACCCCGTCAAGCTCAACGGCCGAACCTTCGTGCCGCGCCAGGGCAACAACTCCTACATCTTCCCGGGCGTCGGCCTCGGCGTCATCGCCAGCCGCTCGCGGCTGGTCACGGACGAGATGTTCATGGCGGCCGCCCATACGCTCGCCGATTGCGTCGGCAAGGACGATCTCGCGCAAGGCAGCCTCTACCCGGCGCTGCCACGCATCCGCGAAGTCTCGGTGCGTATCGCCGCCGCCGTCGCCGATGTCGCCTTTCAGCGCGGGCTCGCGGACGGACCCGCGCCGAACGACGTGAAGGGACTGGTTCAGTCCCAGATGTACGAGCCGCAGTACTGAGGTCTCCGCCTCGTCATGGCCGGGCATAGCCGTCCGAAGGACGGCGTCGCTTCCGCTCGCCTATGTCCCGGCCATCCACGCCTCGCCGGATGGTACGAAGAACGTGGATGCCCGGGACAAGCCCGGGCCCGACGACCGCTTGAAGCAAGCCACGTTAGGTCAGCACAGCGATACCATTTCAGGTAGAAACCCGGTTGCGCGGCGCGGCCGTATATGCGACGCTCTGTAGCGTTACAAGAAATTCGAAATCAAGGTAAGCCGCCATGGACGATCGTTTGCCCGAACTGGGCGACCTCGAGCACGAGGTCATGCAACTGGTTTGGGCCCATGGTCCTGTGACGGCCGAAATTGTGCGCGAGAAGCTGTCGCGTCGGCTGAAGGAATCGACAGTCCGCACGGTGCTGCGCCGGCTGGAAGAAAAGGGCTATGCTCGGCACACGGTGGACGGACGCACCTATGTCTACCACGCAGCCGAAGAGCGCGCGCGGGTTGCGGCCAAGGCGGTGCAGCGCATCGTCGACTGGTTCTGCAACGGCTCGATGGAGGAGGTCCTCGTCGGCATGGTCGACAATGCGATGCTCGATCAGCAGCAGTTGCGCACACTGGCCGACCAGGTGGCCAAGGCGAAGAAGGCGAGGGGAGTGAAGAAAGAATGATCGCAACTCTGGCGGAGGCGGCGCTGCGCTCCCTTGTGCTGGGAGGCGTCGTCTGGTTCGGCCTCAACCTGTTTCGCGTGCGCAATCCGCACGTCCACATGACGGCGTGGGTCGTCGTGCTGCTGGCGTCGCTGGCGATGCCGTTCGTGATGCATTGGCCGACGGTCACGATCACCCGGCTGCCATCGCCGGTATCGGTGCCGGCTGATGTCATGCCGGCTGATATCTCGACGTTCGAGATGCCGCAGCCCATGCAGCCGATGACGCCCGGCGCGGCGATTCCGCCGTCGAAGAGCGGCGTCTCAATCAATTGGTGGCTGATCGCTACCGTCATCCATGCCGGCGTCGCCAGCCTGTTGCTGCTGCGGCTGGCCATCGGCCTCTGTCTGACCTGGCGCCTCGCGCGCGCGGCAAGGCCGATCAACGGTCCGCGCATGGTCGACGCCGATGTGCGCGTCAGCCGCGACGTCGGCGGTCCCGTCACGTTTGGCTCGACCATTCTGGTGCCGCCGCAATTTTCCGGCTGGGATGCCAAGAAGCGCCTCGCGGTGCTCGCGCATGAGGGCGCGCATGTCGCCAACCGCGATTTCTATATACTCCTGCTCGCCTCCCTCAATCGCGCGGTGTTCTGGTTCAGCCCGTTCTCGTGGTGGCAGCTCGCGCGTCTGGCCGAACTTGCCGAGATCATCAGCGACGCCGAGGCCATCGAGGTGATCGACGACCGGCTGTCCTATGCGGAAATCCTGCTTGATTTTGCAAGCACGGTAAACCCGCGGCCGGTCGAGCTCGCGATGGCGCGGGCCTCGACCGTGCGCGCCCGCGTCGAGCGCATCATCGCGGCCGCCGCGATGCCCGTCGCGGTCGGCTGGCGCAAGCGGGCGTGGATCGCGGCTGCGATCGTCCCGGCCGTGATCGTGTCCGCCGGCATGATCGCCTATCGCACGCCGGAGCCTGCGCCGCTCGCCGCGGATAGTGGAGAGGTGCCGGCCCAGCATTACCGCCCCTTCGTCAATTTCTACGCCATGGGTCCGACCTCGGTGTTCGCGATCTTCCGCGACGGCGACGAGGTCTACGGCCAGCTCACCGGGCAGCGCAAATTGCGCCTGACGGTCGGCACTGACGGCATCGCATCCTACCCCTCGTCCGGTGAGATCACGTTCCCGCTCGATGCGGAGCGCCGCTCCGCCGAGCTGATGCTGCGCATGAATGGACGCGACATCCGCGCACTTCGCGTTGCCGAGATGCCGACGGCGGCCACCGATTCCGGATCACTCGATCAATATGTGGGCTGGTACAGGATCGCACCGAACCGCGTGCTCACGGTGGACCGCGACGGGGATCGGCTCCAGGTGCAGGAAACCGTACAGGGCCGGGCTGCGCTCCTCGCTGAGGGGGCCGACGCCTTCTCGATCCGTGGCGACAATCTGCTGGTTTTCCTGCGCGACGAGCAGGCCAGGGTCTCGCGCGTGCTGGTCCAGAACGCGGTGTTCGGCGCCCGCCTCGCACCGCGGATCGATGCGGCCGCGGCGCAGGCGATCGAGGCCGACTTCGCGCGTCGCGTTGCGGAAGTCCCCGATCGTTTCCGCGAGCAGGTCCCGGTCGCCGGCGGCAAGGAGATGATCCTGCGCGGGATCGAGGATCTGCGCAGCGGCACGCCGAACTACGACCGGATGAGCGCACCGCTCGCCGCCAAGGTCCACCGCCAGGTCGACGAGTTGCACGCGACCTTCGTCGCCCTCGGTCCGGTGGAGTCGCTGTTCTTCCGCGGCGTCGGACCGGGCGGCTACGACATCTATGGTGCGAAATTCGAGAACGGCACGGCGGAATTCCGCCTGCTGCTCGAGCCAGACGGCAAGGCCGGCGACGTCATCTTCCGGGCCGACGGCAATGACGAGCTCGGCGGCATCGTCACGTGCGCCGAGGAGGCGAATGTGCGCGGCCGCGCCGGCACTTCGCCGATCCGGATCATGGTCTACAACGAGATGGGCGAGGACATCCGCGTCTTCAATCTCGATGCCGACGGCAATCGCAAGGCCCAGAGCGTGGTCAGGCCCAACATGAGCTGGGCGGCCACGACCACGGTGAACAATCCCTGGGTGATCGCCGACAAGTCCGGACGGTGCCTCGAGGTGCTGATGCCGGGTCGGCAGACGCGCTTCCACAATGTCGAGGCTTCCAACATGGGCGCGAAGCCGGGGCGCGCCGCCCGTCGCGCCGTTCCGATCGCCAATGGCGAGGATATGCTGCGCCGCTATATCGCTGATGTCGGCAAGGGCCAGCCGGACTACGAGCACATGACGTCGGAAGTCGCCGACATCACGCGGCAGCAGCTTCCGTTCGACCAGGCGATCCTGGCGAAGCTCGGCGCGCTGCGTGCGGTCTCGTTCCGCGGCGTCACCGCGCTCGACAGCGACATCTACATCGCCCAGTTCGCCAACGGCTCGGCGGAATGGCGGATCGGCGTCAGGAACGGCACGATCACCAAGATCGCGCTCGGGCCGAATTTCTAGGAGCGTTGCGGCCGCCCATCCGTCACGCCGGATGGGCGGCTCGCGATATCGGACGGGACAGCGCAATCTCTGCTTGCGGGCCGGCACCGCAAATGCTACGATATGTAGCATTACGGTTCGTAGCCTTGCGCGGCGTGCCGCTGGCAGGCTCGAGAAAATCAGGCGTTCGCGATGACCAATTCCGCAAAGGCCGAAGCTGTGCTGGCGCTTCATCGCTTCGGGATGGGGCCGCGACCGGGATCGATCGCCGCCGTCGGCACCGACCCGCGCGGCGCACTGATCGCCGATCTCGACCGGCCGCTCACGCTGACCGCCGCCGCCGTCCTTCCCACCAGCGCAAAGGCCTATCGCACCGTTGCCGACGCCAATGCGCGGCGCGCGGCTAGGGCCAAGCAGGCGCAGCAGCAGGCCAAGAGGCAGCAGACGGCGTCCGCGCCGACAATGTCGGAAGACCAGACGCAAGGGCAGGGTGCGGACAAGGACGCCGCCGAGATGGCGGCCAAGCAGGCGGCCGAGGCCGTGCCCGATCCCGGGCGTCCGATCTATTTGCAGGAAGCCAAGCTGCGCACGGAAGCCGCGCTTGCCGCCGAGATCGGCTTCGCCGAGCGGCTGGTGTGGTTCTGGTCCAACCATTTCTGCATCTCGGCCAACAAGATCCAGAGCATGTCCGGCGCCTATGAGCGCGAAGCCGTTCGCGCCAATATGCTCGGCCGCTTCGTCGATCTCCTGTTGGCCGTCGAGGGCCATCCGGCGATGCTGTTCTATCTCGACAATCTCGGCTCGATGGGTGCGAACTCGATCGCCGGCATCAACCGCAGCCGCGGCCTCAACGAGAACATCGCGCGCGAGATCATGGAGCTGCATACGCTCGGCGTGCGCGCCGGCTACACCCAGGACGACGTCATCAGCTTCGCCAATGTGTTGACGGGATGGACGCTGGTGCCGCCCGGCGACAATCCCGAGCACGGTGGCGAGTTCACCTTCAATCCGCGGCTGCACGAGCCCGGCGGGCAAACCGTGCTCGGCAAGCGCTACGAGCAGGAGGATGCCGAGCAGGGCCGCGCGGTGCTGCGCGATCTCGCCGCGCATCCGGCGACCGCAACCCATATCGCGACCAAGCTCGCGCGCCATTTCGTCGCCGACGAGCCGCCGCCTGTGCTGATCGAGCAGATGGCGAAGACTTTTCGCGACACCGAGGGCGATCTTAAGCAGGTCGCGATCGCGATGGTGTCCTCGGACGAGGCCTGGCGCCGGCCGCCGTCGAAGCTCAAGCGCCCCAGCGAGTGGGGCGTTGGCATGGTGCGCGCGACCGGCGCCACGACGGTCGATCCAGTCCGCTTCACCGGCGGGCTGGAGCTGCTCGGCGAGGCGCTGTGGCGTCCATCCGCGCCCAAGGGCTATCCGGACGACGAGGCGAGCTGGATCGACGGCGTCGGCCGGCGGCTCGACATCGCCAACAATTTTGCCGAGCGCCTCGCCGGTACGGCTGATCCGCAGGCGATCATCGAGGACGTCTTCGCATCGGAGATATCACCCGAGGTGAAGCAGGCCGTCGGCCGCGCCGAGAGCCGGCAGCAGGCGCTCGCGCTGTTGTTCATGTCGGCGGAGTTCCAGAGGAGGTGACCATGGGCTTTGACCATCATCTGCCCACGCGGCGCGAGCTTCTGGTCGGCTCCGGCGCGCTGTTCGCGTGGAGCCAGATGCCGCGGATCGCGCGTGCCGAAGGGCGCGATCCGCGCCTGCTGGTCATTGTGCTGCGCGGCGCGCTCGACGGCCTTGGCGCGGTTGCGCCGGTCGGCGATCCCGACTGGATCTCCTTGCGCGGCGATCGTGCGCTGGTGCTGGACGGCAAGCCGCCCGCGCTGCCGCTCGATGCCTTCTTCGCGCTCAATCCGGCGATGCCGAATCTGCATCGGCTCTACAAGAGCGGCAAGGCCGCAATCGTCCATGCCGCCGCGACGCCCTATCGCGAGCGTTCGCATTTCGACGGCCAGGACGTGCTGGAAAGCGGGCTCGTCAAGCCGGGCATGACCAGCTCGGGATGGCTCAACCGCGCGCTGCTCGCGCTGGAATCCAGCGGGCGTGTCGACCCGCGCGGCAGCCGCGCGCTCGGCATCGGCTCCGTGACGCCGCTGGTGGTGCGCGGTTCGGCGCCCGTCATGACATGGGTACCGCAGAGATTGTTGCCGGCGAGCGAGGACACGCAGAACCGCCTGCTCGATCTCTACCAGCACACCGATCCGAAGCTTGCGACCGTGCTCCAGGCCCGCATGAGGCTCGCTTCGCTCGGCGGCGCACCAGGTGCGGGCGATCCGATGTCCGACGATCCGACCTTGCCGCCGCCCGGCATCGCGCGCGTGCGCGCCTATTTCGCCGAAGCCGCCGGCACGGCCGCGCGCTATCTCGCCAAGCCTGACGGCCCGCGTGTCGGCGCCATGGGCTTCGTCGGCTGGGATACGCACATCGCCGAGGGCGTGGCCTCGGGCCAGCTCTACAATCTGCTCGGTGCGCTCGACGGCGCCTTTGCCGCGATCGAGAGCAATATGGGCGAAGCGTGGCGCGAAACAGTCGTGGCCGTTGTCACCGAGTTCGGGCGAACCGCGCGCATCAACGGTACGCAGGGTACCGACCACGGCACGGGCACGGTCGCTTTCCTGATCGGCGGCGGGCTCAACGGTGGTCGCGTGATCGCGGACTGGCCCGGTCTGAAGCCGGCGCAACTCTTCGAGGATCGCGATCTCAAGCCGACCACGGATTTGCGCGCGGTGCTGAAAGGCCTGTTGAGGGATCATCTGCGCGTCGAGGAGAAGGTGCTCGCAGAAGCCGTCTTCCCGGGCAGCGCCGACGTCAAACCGATGGGAGGCCTCGTCGGCTGACGACGCGGCTCTCGCAACCGGATCGGGTTCATGATGTGCACGCTGACACAACGGGAGCTCGACTTTCTCGCCAGCTTGAAGACCGGCTGGCAGCGGCTCTATCGGCGCGAGCTCGCGCGGCTCTCGAGGAGCGGCGCCGAACCTGACGAGGTTCCGCCGGAGACGCGCCCGATCTGGCGCGTCGTATCGGGCTTATCCCACGAGCCTGTCTCGATTCAGGACAAGCCAGTGTGGTGGAATCGCCACAGCTAACCCGAAACGGCTGCGGCCTCAGGCGCGCTTTCGTTCCGACAAGGTTCTGCCCTCATTGCCCACCGAAACTCGGGGCCATTCGGAGGGCGCATCATGTCTTGCTTTGCACGTGCCGAAAATGCCCGGATTTCGCCGGCAAGCCTGTGCCGGATCCTGCTCGCCACCATCGGCGCGGCGTCGCTTGCGGCGTGTGCGCAATCACCGGTCGGCCGCCAGAAGGCCGATCTCGGCACCCACCGCCAGGCCGCTGTCGAACGACCGCACAGGGTGGCGGCGCTGCATCCGCGTCCGATCAGCCGGGCGCGCATCCCCGACGGTGATGCAAAGCAGAGCGTCTCCCACGGCGTCGCCAGTTTCTATTCGGACACGGAGACGGCGAGCGGCGAGAGGTTCGACAAGAACGAATTGACCGCGGCCCATCCCAGCCTGCCGTTCGGCACCAAGCTGCGCGTCACCGATGTCTCATCCGGCCGCTTCGTCACCGTCAGGATCAACGATCGCGGGCCGTATGTTCGCGGACGCGTGGTCGACGTCTCTCCCTCCGCGGCGGAGGCGCTCGGCATGGTCGACAAGGGTGTCACCAATGTCCGGCTCGACGTGGTGCAATAATTTGCGGCTGCATCGATCCGAAGCGCTGTGCTTAACCGGCTGTTAGCCGCCTCAAGCCCACCATGGATACCCAATCATTCGGGACTAGATCTAAGCTCTTGGGAGGCGGCGTTTGACCACGATCCAGTATCTCGAAGATCAGGCCGCACGCGCCGAGCGGCTGGCCAAACGGATCACGGATACATTGACGATCGAAAAGCTCCTGACCTTCGCGCACGAACGCCGCCGCGAGATCGAGGTCATCGCCGGCAAGTACCGGCGCGCCTGATTCTCATCCCCATGCGCGCTCAGCTGTGGCTTTCGACGAAGTCGCTGAGATAGTCCGGCAGCGTCATGCCATCAATGTCACAGCGCGCCCGGATCTCGCCGGCGACATCCGTCGAGATGTCCTTCATCCAGTGCTCCAGCGTGTTGAACGAGATGACCTTGATGGGGTCGTTGAAGCAGCCAGCGACGAGCTCGCCGATCGTGGCGTCGAGATCGCTTCGCTCGACACGAATTTCGGTCGCCTTGTCGAGGCGGTCGATCACCACGAACAGGGTCTGGTCTGCGCCATAGGGCACGACAGGGGCTGGCACGCCGGCTTCAAGCATGTGAGGCACTCACGCCTTCGCTTCCGATCACCATCAACGGGAAAAACCGGCAGAAGGTTCCCGCGCTCAGCCGGTGCTTCTGCGAGGATCAGAGAAATTCGCGCAGCCGCGCCAGCTCCGTGATGTGCTCGGGCGAGAGAATGTCCGTGACCAGCGGCGGTTGCGCGATGGTGCGGATCTCATAGAGATGCCTGGTCGCCGCCGGCTTCGCCATGAACGCCGAGATGCATTCGTCGAGCGTACCCTCGATCACCTGGTAGGACGCTCGGTCCGACCGTCGCTGGTTCGCAAGCGACGGCCATTTATGCAGCACCGCAAGGACACCAAAGTCGACCTTTGAATCCCCAACCACGTCCCCCATCGTCCCGCCTCACGCAAAAAGACCCCGGCACACGATCGTGCGTACCGGGGCCTACACCCATTACTGCATCTCAATGCCTCAGCACCAAACGCGATGACCGGGAAATAGTTCCCGGCAAATGTTTGCTTTCAGCTCGCGGCCGCCGCGATTTTATGGCCCGGGCTGGTGTGCCCGTGGCTGGTCTCATCGCCGCGACCAACTTCGGGCGGAAGCCCGGCAAAGCGCCGCAAGGCCTCGGCCATCTGCACCCGGCTCGGCGCGCCGGTGATGATCACGTCCACCATCGTGAAGGACGAATGGAAATGGCCACGCGCCTTGAGTTGCTCGACCGGGACGCCGGCGGCTGCCATCGCCTCGGCATAGGCGATGCCTTCGTCGCGCAGGGGATCGAATTCGCAGGTGACGACGAAGGCCGGCGGTAGCCTTTCGACCTTGCCGCGGAGCGGCGAGGCGCGTGGATCGGTGCGGTCGGTCGGCGAGCAGTAGAGGTCCCAGAACCAGTACATCAGCGAGCGCGTCAGGAAATAGCCGGTCGCATTGTCGTTGTAGGAGGGGCGGTCGAAGGTGCAGTCGGTGACCGGGCAGATCAGGAGTTGGCCCGCGATCTCAGGGCCGCCGCGATCGCGCGCAAGCTGGCAGGTGACGGCGGCGATGTTGCCGCCGGCGCTCCAGCCCGCGACCAGCACCGGGCCCGGCCTGCCGCCGAGCTCGGCGGCGTGCTCGGCGATCCAGCGCGTCGCCGCATAGCCGTCTTCGGCCGCGGCCGGGAAACGATGCTCGGGCGCATGACGATAGCCGACGCTGACCAGCATCATGCCGGTCCGCCGCACCATGTCGCGGCAGAACGGCTCGTCCGACTGCTCGTCGCCGAGCACCCAGCCGCCGCCGTGGAAATAGACCACCACCGGATGCGGCCCCGGCGTTGCCGGCCGGTATACCCGGTAAGGCAGCGGACCGTCGGCGCCTGTCAGGGTGCCGTCGACGATCTCGCCGATCGGCCGTCCCGCCGGGCGGCCCTTGTTGAACTCGTCGACGAAGGCGCGGGCGCCGAGGGCGCCCATCGACTCGATCGGCGGCAGGTTGAGTGACGCCAGCAGGTTCAGCACCAGCCGCACGTCCGGCTGCAGCCGCACCACCTCGCCGTCATTGCATTGCGCGGCGACGTCGGGGCCGGTCAGCTTGAAGCCGAGCATGCCGCGGCTGACCACCTCGTCGCAGATGCTGCGATAGGGACCGACGCCGCCGGTATAGGGCATCAGGCCCTGCACCTTGCCGGGCACGTTGGCGCCCGTGTACCAGGTGTTGGCGAGCCGGTGCAGCGTCACCATCGAGCAATCGGCCATGTGCCTGTTCCAGCCGGCTTGCGCCGTCTCGGTCGGCTCGATCGTGGTGAAGCCGCCGTCGCGCAATGCTTTGAGCCGGTCGACGACCCAGTCGACATGCTGCTCGATTGACACCGCCATGTTCGACAGCACCGACGGGCTGCCGGGACCGGTGATCATGAAGAAGTTCGGGAAGCCTGCGACGGTGAGGCCGAGATAGGTCTGCGGCCCCTGCGCCCAGACGTCGGTGAGCGACTTGCCGCCACGTCCGGTGATCGGATGCACGGCGCGGATCGCGCCGGTCATGGCGTCGAAGCCGGTCGCGAACACGATCACGTCCACGTCGACGCTGCGCTTGGCCGTCGTGATCCCACTTGCGGTGATCGCCTTGATCGGCTCCTGACGCAGATTGACCAGCGTGACGTTCGGCCGGTTGTAGGTCGCGTAATAGTTGGTATCGAGGCAGGGGCGTTTGGCGCCGAACGGATGATCGTCCGGCATCAGCGCCGCGGCGGTCTCGGGGTCTTTGACGGCGGCGCGGATCTTCTCGCGGATCAGGTCCTGGACGATCTTGTTGCCGTCGATGTCGACCGCCTGGTCGGCCCAGAGCTGGGTCAGGATGTGGACGAGGTCGCCGGCCGCCCAAGCGCGTTCGAACCGCTCACGACGCTCGGCATCGCTTAATTGCCAGCTAACGACCGTCTGCTGCGGATAGGGCACGCCGGCCATCGACTGGCGCGCCTGCTCGCGATAGGCCGCGCGATCGCCTTGCAGCAGGCTCATGCGATCGGACGGCGCGGGACCGTTGTGCGCCGGAAGCGCGAAATTCGGGGTGCGCTGGAACACGGTCAGGTGCGCAGCCTGCTCGGCGATCAGCGGGATCGACTGAATGGCCGACGATCCCGTGCCGATCACCGCGACGCGCTTGCCGCCGAGATGGACGCCGTCATGCGGCCAGCGTCCGGTGAAATAGACCTCGCCCTTGAAGTCCTTCACGCCGTCGATCTCCGGCGGCTTGGGCGCCGAGAGGCAGCCGGTGGCCATGATGTAATGGCGGCAGGAGACCGGCGGGCCATTATCGGTGGTGAGCTGCCAGCGCTCGATCGCCTCGTCCCATTTCGCTTCCGTGACCTTGGTCTTGAAGCGGATGTCACGCCTGAGATCGTAGCGGTCGGCGACGAAGCCGAGATAGCGCAGGATCTCGGGCTGGGTCGCATATTTCTCCGACCAGGTCCATGCGGTCTCGAGGTCGGGATCGAAGGTGTAGCTGTAATCAATGGTCTGGATGTCGCAGCGCGCCCCGGGATATCGGTTCCAGTACCAGGTGCCGCCGACGTCGCCGGCTTCTTCGAGGCCGACCGCCGTCAGGCCGGCCTTGCGTAGCCGATGCAGAAGATAGAGGCCGGCAAATCCGGCACCGACCACGGCAACATCGACCTGCTGGCTGGTTCCGCGCCCCGTGTCCGAGGCACGTGCAGCAACCATTGCATCAGGCATGGCATTTCCTCCCGTGTGTTTTGTTTTGCCCGCAGGCTATCGCTGCAGGTTCGGCTTGTCATCACGGCATGTGCAATCTTCGGTAGCCATTTGCGGCGTCATCATGGCCGCGTGAATGTTGCGGCGGCACACGCATCGCGATGCACAAGGGCCGTGATTTCCCGGGCTAATCAGGGTCGATCCACCTGTGTATGCTCTTGTTTTTGCCACGCGTGCAAACGGGCGTCATGACAGAGTTGAGTGAGCGGACCAAAGCGAACATGGACGTCGTCCTGGAGGAGACGTGCCGCCAACTGCCTCACGGCGGCGATCACGACAGCCGCAGGTTCATCGCCGAGCGGCTGATCGAGGCGGCGCGGTCCGGTCACTCCACGCTCGGCGAGCTCGGCATCATCGCACGGCACGCACTGGCGGAGCTTGCCGCCAAGCGGAGCTAGGCGCAGCCGCGGCGCTTGCTTCGCGGCGGGCCACGGACATAACCTGCCCAAAATCCTTCCGCGCGTCGAGATGCTCCGAAGATGCGGTCCGTGTTCGCGCTTTTTGCGACGTCACTCGTCCTCTGTTGCGCCGGCTCGGTCGTGGCCCAGCCAGTCGGCCAGTTTCCATTTGCGCTGACGCGCGAAGGACAGATGCTTGGCGCCGTCGAAGGCGAGGTGGCCTCGTTCAAGGGGCTGGCCTATGTGGCCGCGCCGCTCGGACCGCTGCGCTGGCGTCCGCCGCAGGCTGCACCCGAGAGTTCGGAGATGCGCACCGCCTATGCCTATGGCGCGCCGTGTCTTCAGCCCTCGCTGCCGGGATCGAGCGAGGATTGCCTCACGCTGAACGTGTTTCGTCCGTTCGGGGTCGACGGCCCGCTACCGGTGATGATGTTCATCCACGACGGCGCTTTCGTCAGCGGCACCGCGAATGATCCGCTGTTCGACGGTGCCAGGCTCGCGCAAGCCGGCCTCATCGTGGTGACCGTGAATTTTCGCCTCGGCGCGTTCGGCTGGCTCAGCGATCCCGCGCTGTCGGAAGGCGGCTCCGGCAATTTCGGCCTGATGGACCAGATCGCGGCGCTGCATTGGGTGCACGACAACATCGCGGCCTTCGGCGGTGATCCCACCAACGTCACCTTGTTCGGCAGTGGCGCAGGCGCAACGTCGATCGCGCTGCTGATGCTGTCGGAGCAATCGGGCGATCTCTTCCAGAAAGCCATTCTGCAATCGATCCCCGGCCGTGCGCGCCTGCGTTCGGCACAAGAGGCCGAAATTGTGGGGCGGCAATTCGTGGCGGTGCTGGGGCGACAGGCCGATTTACGTACAGCCGAACCGCAACGCCTGCTTGCCGTCGAAAAACATTTACTGGAAAAATCGCCGCGCAGCTTCGCGCCGACGATCGATGGGAGTCTGGTGGGCGAGGAGGTCGCCGCGGGTTTCGCAGCCGGACATGAGAGCCGCATCCCCTTGATCATCGGCTCGAACGACGATGAGACCGGTTTCGACGGCGAGCTGGATATCCGGGAAGAGCTGGCATCGTCAGGCACCACCAGCGATGAGCTGCGCAGGCTCTATCCCGATCTCGCCAGACCTTCGGACCGCGCGGCAAGGTTCTACACCGACAGGGTCTTCTCCGAGCCAGTGAGACTGCTGGCGCGCCTGCATGCCGCCAGCGGTGCGCCGACCTTTCGCTATCGCTTCGCCTATGTGCCGGAGGCACGGCGCGCAAACCCCGAGGGCGGTCACGGGCGGGAATTGCAGTTCATCTTCGGCGTCGAAGGCATGCCCGGTGCAGGCATCTTGTCAGGAGCCGATCGCGAGGTCGCAAATCGCATGCGCGCCTACTGGATCAATTTCGCCAGGAGCGGCGATCCCAACGGTGCGGACCTGCCGCATTGGGATTCGGCCGCAGGCAGCGATCGCCTGCTGCTGATCGCGAACGATGGCATCGCGAGCGGAGACGACCCCTGGTCGGAGCGTCTGGACCGGTTCGCGCATTAGAGGGGATGAGTTGGACTTAAGCCGCGAGCTCGACGCGCGGCGCCGGGCTTAGCCGGTCTTCCTCCAGATAATCCATCGCGCCGTCTTTCTCGACGGCGTAGAACTGCTGGCCTTCCTTCGACTTGTAGGCGGCGCGAACGACGCCGCGGCGGCCCTTGTCACTGTTGACGACGTCCCCCAACGCAAACTTCTTCATTTCACGTCCCTGGCTGCTGGCCGACTCCTTCGGCTACGCCCGGGATTCTGGGCAGCAAATCGTTAACGTCTTGCTAACCATACGGGTTTGCCTATGCTCGCGGCCGATCGCGCGGGCAGCTCGCACGCGCATGTTGCCAACGAAACGAGCCTTCGCCCATGGTGCGATTTCCCACCTTCTTCCTGTCGCATGGCGGCGGTCCGTGGCCGTTCATGGAAGACAGGCGGGTGCAATACGCGAAAACCGCCGAGGCGTTCGGCCGGCTGCCACAGCTCTTGCCGGAGAGGCCCAAGGCCGTGCTCGTCATATCAGGACATTGGGAGGCTGACGCCTTCACCGTGTCGACTTCCGCGCATCCGCCGATGGTGTACGATTATCACGGTTTCCCCGAGCACACCTATCACCTCAAATATCCCGCGCCGGGGCGGCCCAAGCTCGCCGCGGAGGTAAAGGCGCTGCTCACGCGCGCGGGTGTTGATTGCCGGGAGGATCCCAACCAGGGGTTCGATCACGGCACGTTCGTGCCGCTCGGGCTGATGTATCCGAACGCCGACATGCCGATCGTGCTGCTGTCGCTGAGATCGAGTTACGATCCGGCCGAGCACATCAGGATGGGGCAGGCGATTGCCTCCCTACGCGACGAAGGCATTCTGATCGTCGGCAGCGGACTCACCTATCACAACATGCGCGGGTTCGGCCGTGCCGAGTCGAAGCCGGTCTCGTATGATTTCGAGGCTTACCTGAACGAGGCGATCAGCCACAAGGACGCGGCGCGGCGCAACGCGATGCTGGTTGACTGGGAGAACGCGCCGAGTGCGCGCCTGGCCCATCCGCGCGAAGATCATCTGCTGCCGCTGATGGTGGCCGCCGGCGCCGCCGTCAGCGACACGGGCAAGCGCGTCTTCGTCGACGAGGTCGCGAATGTCGCGATGGCGTCGTATGTGTTTGGCGGGTGATCTTCTCCTCTTCCCGCAAGCGAGGAGAGGTGAAGAAGAGTGGCTCACCCGTATTTCAGCTTCATGAACAGGATGCCGCCGGCGAGCACCATGGTGATGGCGTTCGCGGCGACGAGGGGCGCATCGCCCGACAGCAGGCCATAGACGAGCCAGAGCGCCAGCCCAAGCACCATGACCAGGAACATGCCGAGCGAAATATCGCCGGTGGAGCGGGTCTTCCATACTTTGATGGCTTGCGGCGCGTAGGCCACGGTGGTGCAGGTCGCGGCGGCAAAGCCGATCAGCTTGATCAAGAACGGGTCCATGGCGGCTCTATAGCATTGATTCGAGGATGGTCGCGCCTCAGGCGCGCGCGGTCATGAGGCCGCGATAGAGCGCGGCATAGTCACCGGCGCGGTTGCGCCAGGACACGTCGGTCGCAAGGCCGCTCAGTTGCAGCCGGCGCCAGGTCAGCTTGTCGTGAAAGGCGATGTTGGCCTTGCGCAGCGTGCCGGCGAGGGCATCCGCGGTGACGGGTGCGAACTTGAAGCCGGTGGCATCGCGGCCTGATTTATCGGCATCGCCGATATCGACGATGGTATCCTCGAGGCCGCCGACCCGCGAGACGATGGGCACGGCGCCGTAGCGCAACGCGCAGAGCTGAGTCAGGCCGCATGGCTCGAACCGCGAGGGCACGATGAGCGCGTCCGAGCCGGCCTGGATCAGATGCGCCATGATCTCGTCGTAGCCGATCACGACCCCGATCCGGCCAGGGTTCGCGCGCGCTACGGCCTGATAGCGATCCTGGAGATCGCGATCGCCGCTGCCGAGCAAAGCGAGCTGCATGCCTTCGCGCAAAATGGTCGGAATGGCTTCGAGCAGGAGATCGAGCCCCTTCTGCCACGACAGGCGGCTGATGACGCCGAGCAATGGCGCTTCGTCCGAGGAATCCAGATTGAACTGTTGCTGAAGCACCGCCTTGTTCGCGGCCCGGAACGTGAGGTCCTCCGCGCCGAAGCGGTAGGCGATGTGCGGATCTTCTTGCGGATTCCAAACGGATACATCGATGCCGTTGAGGATTCCGCTCAGCACGTTCGCGCGGGCGCGAAGCAGGCCGCCGAACCCCATGCCGCCCTCGTCGGTCTGGATCTCCTGCGCATAGGTCGGCGAGACCGTGGTGATGCGATCGGCGAATTGCAGGCCGGCTTTCACGAAACTGATGCCGCCGAAATATTCGAGGTCGTTGACGCCGTAGGCGCGCCAGGGCAGGCCAATCGAACCAATCAGCTCGGGCACGAACTTGCCCTGATAGGCCATGTTGTGGATGGTCATCACGGTGGCCGGCCGCGGCCGATTGTCATAGTGCAGATAGGCCGGCGCGAGCCCGGCCTGCCAGTCATGGGCATGCACCACGTCGGGCACGAAGGCGGGAACGAGGCCGTGGCCGATATCGGCCGCGATGCGCGAGAGCGCGGCGAACCGCACGCCATTGTCCGGCCAGTCGACGCCTTCGGGCGTCACGTAGGGGTTGCCAGGCCGTGCGTAGAGATGCGGCACGTCGAGCACGAACAGATCGAGGCCGTCATGCGAGCCGGCGAGCAGACGTCCGGGTCCGCCGAAATAATCCGGCCAGCGCCGGATTTCGTCGGCTCCCCCCAGCACCCGCATCACGTCAGGATAGCCTGGCATCAAGGTGCGCATCTCGACGCCATGCGCCTTGAGCGCAATCGGCAGCGCGCCCGCGACATCGGCGAGACCGCCAGTCTTGACGATGGGATAGACTTCAGAGGCGACCGCGAGGACGCGAACAGGCGTCATGTATTGAGCCTGTCGAGCATCGGCTGGGTGATGAGCGAAATGCCCTGCTCGGTGGTGCGGAAGCGTCTTGCGTCCAGCTCGGGATCTTCGCCGACGACGAGCCCTTCCGGGATCTCGACGCCGCGATCGATCACGACGTTCTTCAGGCGCGCGCCGCGGCCGACATTGACATAGGGCATGATCACGGCGTTCTCGACATTGGCGTAGGAGTTGACGCGCACGCCGGTGAACAGCAGTGAGCGCCGCAGCGAGGCGCCGGAAATGATGCAGCCGCCCGAGACCAGCGAGCTCACGGCCTGGCCGCGCCGGCTCTCCTCGTCGTGGACGAATTTTGCCGGTGGTGTGATCTCGGAATAGGACCAGATCGGCCAGGCGCTGTCGAACAAATCGAGCTCGGGCACTACGTCGGTGAGGTCGATATTAGCGGCCCAATAGGCGTCGACCGTGCCGACGTCGCGCCAATAGGCGCGGGGGTCGCTGCCGGAGCGGACGCAGGAGGTCGAATACTGGTGCGCCATGGCGCGGCCGTTCTTGACGAGGTAGGGGATGATGTCCTTGCCGAAATCGTGGTTGGAATTCGGATCCTCGGCGTCGCGCTTGAGCTCCTCGAACAGGAATTTTGCGTCGAACACGTAGATGCCCATGCTGGCGAGCGAAACGTCCGGCTTGCCCGGCATCGGCGGCGGATCTTTCGGCTTTTCCAGGAACTCTTTGATCCAGCCGTTCTCGTCGATATGCATGATGCCGAAGCCGGAAGATTCCTGGCGCGGCATCTCCAGGCAGCCGACGGTGACGTCGGCGCCGCTGTCGACGTGCTGGCGCAGCATCACCTCGTAATCCATTTTATAGATATGGTCGCCGGCGAGAACGACGATGAAGCGGCAGGCGTGGGATTCGATGATGTCGATGTTCTGGTAGACTGCATCGGCCGTGCCGACATACCACATGTTTTCGGAGACGCGCTGGCTCGCCGGGAGGATGTCGAAGCTCTCGTTGCGCTCGGGGCGGAAGAAGTTCCAGCCCATCTGAAGGTGCCGGATCAGGCTGTGCGCCTTGTACTGGGTGGCGACGGCGATGCGGCGGATGCCCGAGTTCACCGCGTTCGACAGCGCGAAATCGATGATGCGGGATTTTCCGCCGAAATAGACCGCAGGCTTGGCGCGACGGTCGGTCAGCTCCAGCAGCCGGCTGCCGCGTCCGCCGGCCAGGACAAACGCCAGCGCCTGACGGGCAAGCGGCTCGGGTCTCGCGGCACTCATGTCATCCTCCCACAACTCTTGCGCTCGCGAGAAGCCTCCCGGCCGCGCTCATTTGGAACCGATAGTAACGGCACGAATAGTAAATCGGGAAGGTGGTTGTTGGTTGCGAATGCGCCGGAAGCTTAATGCTTTGCCGCGTGATCGGGCCCCAGGCACCGTCCTGCCGGTGTCACTCGCGGCGAGGTTGTGGAGCCCGTCAGGTACCGGTTGATCAGAATGGAGGCATGCGTCTTGTGCGGTGCACGCAAAACTCGAGGCTTTGACCTCGCGCCAGGATGCCCGATGATGGCGCTGCGATCCATGTCCAAGCCAAACGTCAGAAAGGAGTAAGACGATGAGGGTCTGGAAAACGGCAGTCGCCGGTTCGCTCGCCGCCGCGGTCATGGCGGGGGGGATTCAGCAGGTGGCGGCGGCTCCGCTGCCCACCAATGTCGCAACCATGAAGGCCGCCGTCGGCGACGATGTCACGCAGGTGCACTGGCGCGGCCGAGGTTTTGGATGGGGTCTCGGCGGCCTTGCCGCTGGCGCGATCATCGCAGGTGCCATCGCCAGCAGCGCGCCTTATGGCTATGGCTACTATGGCGGCGGGCCCTATTATGGCGGCTACGGATACCCGGGCTATGGCTACGGCTATGCGCCGGCCTATTACGGCTATGGTCCGGCCTATGCTTATCCGCGCTACTATCGGCCTTACCGCCCGTATTTCGGCCCTCGTTACGGCTACTACCGGCCGTATTACCGGCACTATCACCGCGCGTATTGGTGATCGATCAAACGGGCGGACCCGCTCGCCGCAGGGCGACGACGCTGAAGAGGTTTGAGGGCCGCTGAATGCAAGCGGCCCGATCGGCTTGCGCGCGCTGAACCCGGTGATGCGGCACGACGAGCCGGCCATGCCCGCCCACGACAATCCCGATGCAGATCGCGACGATGATCGCGATCTCGATGCACCATTCGAGCGGTCCCGAGCTCATGGCAGCGCGATGGCGTTGGCGAGATCGAACTCGGACAGGCCCGGGCCGCCGCACGCAAGGTAGATGGCGACGAGGAAGATGCGGCTGAGGACGGTGAGGCCCAATATGACCCTGATGTCGTAATGGCGAATGGCAAAAGCGAGAGGCGAGATCGCCAGATGTTTTAGAATGCTCATGGCCAACTCCTTGCCAAAATTCAGGCATCGACTGCCTGCCGACTGAAATGACAGCGTGATGAAAAGGCCGTCCGACGCCTTGCCGGCGTCTCTGAAATGGACAGGCCAATGCTAGTGCCGGCGCAGGGCGCAGGTCTTTATCGCGTCCTTACATTTGGCTGAGCTTTCCCTTAAGATGGGCGAGCATCCGGGGGTCTGAGCCGTGCGTAGAGACGCGCTTGCCTTTGGTGAATTCTGCCTCGACCGTGCCAACGCGCTGTTGTGGCGAGGCGGGGAGCGGATCGCGCTGGCGCCGAAGCCGTTCGAGGTTCTTTGCTATCTCGTCGGTCGGCCCGGTGAGCTCGTCACCAAGGAAGAGTTGCTCGACGCGGTCTGGTCCGATCTGCACGTCAGCGAGTCGAGCCTCGCCGTTGCCGTGAACGCGCTACGCTCGGTGCTCGGCGACGACAGGCAGTCCCCCAATTACATCGAGACGGTCACGCGGCGCGGCTATCGTTTCATTGCGCCGGTCGCGACCGCCGACTTGCCTGCGATCGAGCGGGCGCCCGAAGAAGAGACCGCTTCCGTCACGGAGCAGGTCGTCGATCGACGCCGGCACTGGAGAGTCGGGCGCACCGGGGCACTCGACACGCTGGACAAGGCATTGCAACTCGCTCGCACCGGACAGCGTCAGGTCGTCTTCATCACCGGCGAGGCCGGGATCGGCAAGACCACACTCTTGCAAATGACGCTCGACAGGATGAACCAGCAGGGACTGGGCGTGCTGCACTGTAGCTGCAACGAGTTGTTCGGCACCCATGAGGCCTTTCTTCCGCTGATCGGAGCGCTGAACGAGTGCTGCCGTCGCACCGATGGAGCATCGCTGCTGACGTCCATCCGCGAGCACGCGCCGACCTGGCTCGCGCAGATGCCCGGTTTCCTCGGCGAAGCAGAGCGGGCCACATTCCAGCATGAGGTCTTTGGCGCAACGCGGGAGCGCATGCTGCGCGAATTTTCCGATCTCATGGAACATCTCGCTGTCACGCGACCATGGGTGATCATCCTGGAAGATCTGCATTGGAGCGACTTTGCCACCGTGGATGTGCTCTCCCGGCTGGCGCGGCGGGATCGGAGGGCTTCTATCCTCGTGCTCGCCACCTACCGGCCGATGGAAGTCGCCGTCGGCGGACATCCTATCCGTGCCGTTCATCAGGACTTGCGGATTCACGGACACGCCACCGAGCTCGCGCTCGATCGACTGACCGGCACCGACGTCGAACGCTATCTGTCCCTGCGCTTCAGCTCGGCCGATTTCGCCAGAGAGCTGGTCGAGCGCATCTTCGCGCGAACCGGCGGGCATCCTCTGTTCGTGTCGTCTCTGCTCGATCATCTCGTGGCGCAAGGCGCGCTCGTCGAGCACGAATTGGGCTGGCGGCTGGTCAGCGAAGACGCAGCCTCGCATGACAGCATGCCGCGCGATCTGGAAGGAATGATCAAGCAGCAGATCGATCACCTCACCGTGGACGAGCGCTGCCTGCTCGAGGTCGCCAGTGCGGCGGGAGCGGAGTTTTCCGCGCTCAATATCGCCGGTGCGCTGGACCGTCCCGTGCTGGATGTCGAGCAGATGTGCGAGGACCTGGCACGGACCGATCGCATCATCGTCGGGGCCGGCATGACCGAGTGGCCGAACGGAAGCGTCTCCGGTCGGTATGCGTTCCAGCACGCGCTTTACCAGGAGATCCTCTACCAGCGGCTCGCACCAGCGCGCTGCGCGAAAACCCATGCGCTGCTTGGGGCGGGGCTCGAGCAGGGCTATGGGCCGCAGGCTGCGGAGATCGCCGCCGTTATCGCGCGCCATTTCGAACTGGGCCGTGATTTCCCGAAAGCGATGCATTATCTGGGCGCGGCGGCCGAGGGCTCGGCGCGAAGGTTCAGCACGCGCGAGGCCGCCAATTACCTGTCCCGCGCCTTGGAGCTGGTGCCGCATCTGCCGCCGGAATTTCGGGTGACGACACGTCTGAAGTTGCTGCTTCAGCGCGCCTGGGCCTGGCGGGCCAGTGGAGATTTCCTGAATTCCCTGCAGGATCTCAGCGCTATCGTGGCGCACGCGGCGGAGAACGGGCACGTGCGCGAAGAGGTTAACGCGCTGGTCGATCTCAGCAGATTCTGTCTTTACGTCGATCGGCGCCAGAGCCTGCCTGTTGCGGAACAGGCCCTTATCAAGAGCAGGGCGATCGACGACGCCGCATTCAGCGCTCTGGTCCAGGGCAACGTTGCCAATTTGAAGCTGATGCTCCGCGGCTGGGATCGTGAGAATGCGGACCTTGCCGAGCGTGCGTCAGCACTGATCACCGGAGAGCAGGATCTGAGCATGCGGCTGCGACGCTGCTCGATGGAGATGGTGCTGGAGTTTCTGCGCGCGAACTATCCGGCCTGCTGCGATGCGACGACCAGGGGAAAGGAGCTCGCCCGCCTGGTCGGTGACGTCTATCTGTTCGTGCTTTATGAATCGGTCGAGGCGTTTGCCCAGATTTATCTCGGCGAATGGGGCCAGGCGCAACGAAACCTCGTCTCCGCGTTGGCTATCTCGGAACGGAATGCAAATCCGCAGGCCGTCGCGCTGTGTCATCTCGCGATCGGATGGCTGTACTCCGAGGCGGAGGAATATGGCAGCGCGTCACGGCGTGCGGAGGATGCGCTCGGCCCGATGATCGAGGCCAATCCGTTCACGTTCTTCGTTGGCAGAAACCTGCTGGCGCGAGCTTATGTCAGGATGGGCGACCTGGCTCGGGCGCGGCAGCATCTCGATGCGATGGAGCGGCGAATGGAGGTCGACCGGGTGCCAATGGAGTCGCTGGTCATCCCCCATTATCTGCTGACTTGCTGCGACTATTGGATCGCGATCGGCGATCTGGACCGTGCCCAGGGCTCGGCCAGCCAGTTTCATGAGGTGACCAGCGCGGCACCTGACCGGCCGTTTCTCGCGCTGTGCTACGAGGCCATGGCGAGAATTGCGATGCTGAAGCACGATGCGCAACTCGCCGGCGGGCATTTGTCGGCGGCCATGTCGATCCTCCGCCATGCCAGGTTGCCGCATGCCACCTGGCGGGTTTACCGCACGACCGCGGTGCTCTATGAGAGCCTCGGACAAGCGCAAAGGGCTGCCAAGTGGCGGGACCGCTCCTGCCAGGTGATCGCATCGCTGGCAGAGACGCTTGATCCCAATGATCCGCTGCGCTCGGCATCCTTTTTCGACGCAGGCCGGGACACCGGGCCCGATATTGCGGGACGCTGATCGGCTCAATCCGGCAGGTCCGCGATCTCTCGCGGTTCGCCGGGCCGTTGCTTGACCTTGAATTGATTTTGCTGCTGCCGCAGCGTGCGGGAGCCACGGTAGGCATCCCTGCGCAATCGCATGATCGAGCCGAGCGGCTGATGCGCGGCGAGACATCGCCATGGATCGAACGAAAGCACCTCGTCGGAATAGACGCGACGCGCGGGGCTGTCGGCGGTCTGGCGCGGAAGCGTGATCTTGCCGAGTGCTTGCGGCGGCGCGACGTCTTCAGGCCAGTCGATCGAGGCATCTTCGATCGGTGTTCGCTCCAGGTCGGTGCAGAGCTGGGCGAATAATTCGTACTCGGCCGCATTCTCCTTGAAGAAGGCAACGACGCTGTTCAGCACGGCATCATCGGCATCGTGGCAGGGTCGGCCGGTGAGTTGGCGAACCGACGCCGACATCGGCACCAGGCGAAGCCTTGCGATATAATCGCCAAACCGCAATGCTCCCTCCGTGTGAAAGGTTTCTCCGAGGATGTTGCTGCCGGCATCACCGAGCGCTTTCAAGACGATCGGGATCGGAATGCCTGTTCTGTCCGATGCGGCGACCAGGACGCGCGCCAAAAAGCCTATGGGTCCGTACGCCAGATCAGGCAGGAACAGGGTGTGCTCGACCTTGTGCTGTGCGCGCATATAGGCCATCGCATCCGCGAAATAGCTGGGGTGATTGACGAGCAGGAGATCCTGGTTCGTCGAATCGTCGTCGCCGAGCGCCTTAGCCCCCGTCACGCCCAAAACCTTGACGGCAAACCCTCGCGGCGAACGGACACGATCGCTCCTGTTGAATGCGGTGGAGAGGCGGACGATGATCGGGAAGTGGCCAGCCTGCTTGAACAGGCCTTGGCGCAGATGATCCGGCAAATTGTCGTAGACGATCAGTTCGCCCCGGAGATAGCCGGCGCCCTTGGCGTGCTGCTGCCGGGTCCCATGCTTGTCTTTGCGAAAAGTGCGATCACTCGTTCGCGAAATCGAAGCAACGATCTCCTCGACCGCCGCCGCTTCCTCCGGCAGGATGTGTTCGACGGACGGATCGTAACGAAGATACTGATCGGCTGACATGGCGCTGATCTCCAGCCCGAAGGTCGCCTTCCCATTGCAAGCGTCGACGGCCGCAGGGCGGATCACTGTAAGCCCGTCCAGTCGGGATCGGCAACCCGAGAGCGAGTTGTGATTGCCTGGACAAGCCGCGGGATGAGGCATCCTGTTACCGACGCGATCACACGGTCGATGCTAGGCCAGCGGCGTCTCGTAAGTCCTTATGGGCTCCTTATGTTGTCCTGATTTTTTCCTTAAGGCCGGGCCGGCGAGCGGGGGTCCTGGCTGGCGTCTAAAGCGACAGCCACACGATCAGGCTCATGCAGGCCAAATGCGCGAGTAAGATCGCGGCGAGATGCAGCGGGCCAGCGTTGAGACGGAGCCCGCGCATCCCGCCGCCTCCGCCTAGTTCGATCCCGCGGCCGCAGCGGTGAAGCTGCGGTCGACGGCTTTGCTGACGTCGAGCTTCTTCGGCAGGATGCCGTAGCGCGTCGAGCGGTCGGAGGCTTCCTGCACCTCCTTCACGACGTTCTCATCGATCGGAATCGGGCTGGTGCGCTGTGCGGTATAGGCCGAGAGCAGCACGTCCTCCGGTAGCTTGGTCAACTCGGCCGTGCTCTTGGCATACTCGCCGAGATGATCCAGCGACCACAGCCGCGCCTTGTTCAGCCGCTGGACGAGGTCCTGCACCGCCGCACGCTTGCCAGCGATGGCGCTGTCCGAGGCGACGATAAAGGTGATGGTCGGCGTCAGGCCTTCGCCGTTGGCGATTACCCGGGCCTTGTCCTTGAGCGTCGCGAACGAGACGTAGGGCTCCCACACCGCCCAGGCATCGATCGAGCCCGCGACCAGCGCGATCTTGGCGTCGACCGGGCCGAGCGGCGCGAACGTCGCGTCCTCCAGCCTGATCTGCGCCTTCTCCAGCGTCGCGTCGATCAGGAACTGGCCCCAGCCGCCGCGCGTGCCGGCGAGGCGTTTTCCCTTGAGATCGGCCGCCGATTTGATCGGCGAATCCTGGCGCACGAGGATGGCTTGCGTCTTGGCATCCGACCTTGTGCCGCCGATCGCCTTGATCGGCGCGCCGGCCGCGTAGACGGAAAGGAATGAAAGGTCGCCGGTGCAGCCGACGTCGAGCGCGCCGGCGTTGAGCGCCTCCAGGATTGGAGCTGCCGCGGGGAATTCCGACCACTCGATCTTGTAAGGCAGATCCTTCGCGTAGCCCGAGATCTCGAGCAGCGAACGATTGCCGCCCTTCTGGTCGCCGACCCGCAGCACGACGGCATCGGCTGCGAACGACGCCGCGGCCGTCGACAGGGTGATGGCGGCGGCAAGCAGCGATGCAGCGAGCCGGCGCGCGATGGAATGATCGAGGGAGTTGATGCTCATGTGGCCTGTCTTGTTGCTTTGCCCACGACGCGTGAGCGAACGATGCAGCGAGACGATCAAGTCTATGGCCGCATGATGCGCGGTCAATGAAATGGCTAACCGTATTGCGCGCGCGATCGGCAAGGACGTTTCGGCGAGGCGCCGATTTCGAGAACGTGCGGTATGCGCCACTGATGCTGCGCAAAAATGAAGCAGGAGAGGGAGTAGCCCCGTGCTCCGTCAATCGATCCATCGGCGGAAATCCTTTCGTCGTCCTCGCACGCATCGGTGGAGAGAATGACTTCGCTTCGTGCCACATTCGAAATTCCATTTCATTGACGATACGGCGAACGCGCCGCATGATTTGCGCATCGCATCAAGGCACCGAGCAGGCGCCGGCGAAAAGATTTTCTCTCGACGAAGGTCCGCACGGAACAGGCGCAACGCAAGCTGTTGTGCCGATGGCGGAGCCGTGCCAGCGCAGGAGTGGAGACGGATGAACGACGACGACAAGCGCGACGGATCGAGGCTCGACCGGCGCCATTTGCTCCAGGCGGGATTAGCTGCGGCATTCGCTGCGCCGCTCGGTGCCTTCGGTGCGGCACAGGCCTTTGCGCCGCGGACAATCGCGCCCGGCGTCGATCTCTCGGAGTTTCCGCTGTGCCGGACTGCGTGGGATGTGCCCGCGCTCACCGGCGCGCCGCGCAAGCTCAAGCTATCCTGGAACGCGGGCGCGGTCTGTCTCGCCCCGGTGCCGGTCGCCATCGAGCACGGCTTCTTCCAGAAGCATAATCTCGACATCGAGCTCATCAATTATTCCGGTTCGACCGACCAGCTGCTCGAGGCCATCGCAACCGGCAAGAGCGATGCCGGTCTCGGCATGGCGCTGCGCTGGCTAAAGCCGCTGGAGCAGGGCTTTGACGTCAAGATTGCCGCCGGCACCCACGGTGGCTGCATGCGGGTCCTGACCCGCGCCGATTCCAGCGTGAGCAAGCTTGCCGATCTCAAGGGCAAGATCGTCGCGGTCGGTGATCTCGGCGGCCCAGACAAGAATTTCTTCTCCATTCAGCTCGCCAAGCTCGGTATCGATCCGAACAAGGATGTCGACTGGCGCGCCTATCCCGGCAACCTTCTCAACGTCGCCGTCGAGAAGGGCGAGGTGCAGGCATTCCTGTCGTCCGACCCGCTGGGTTATCTCTGGCTCAAGGACAGCCAGTACAAGGAGGTCGCCTCCAATCTCGATGGCGAGTATCGCGACAAGAGCTGCTGCATCCTCGGCCTGCGCGGCAGCCTGGTGCGCGAGGAGCCGCTGGTCGCGCGCGCCCTGACGCAGGCGCTGCTTGATGCCGCGATGTTCACCGCGCAAAATCCGTCTGTGACGGCGAAATCGTTCCAGCCTTACGCGCCGAAGACGGCGTCGCTCACGGATATCGAGGGCATGGTGCGCTACCACACTCATCACCATCACCCCGTCGGCGAAGTGCTAAAGCGCGAGCTCAAGGCCTATGCCGACGATCTCAAGAGCGTGCAGGTGTTCAAGCAGAGCACCGACACGGCCAGATTCGCGGAGCGCATCTATGTCGACGTATTCGCTGTCTGACGGCCTTGCCTCCGGCGCGCCGAGTCTCTCGCGCGCACCCTGGCTGACGAGCTGGGTCCGGGACTCCGGTGTCGGCATTCTCGCCAGCGCGGCGTGGATTGCCTTCGGCCTGTCCTGCCTGTGGTGGGAGGACGTCGGCGAGTGGTCGCGGACCCATTCGCTCGGCATTGCCGCGTTTGTCATCGCAGCGATCGCGTTGTTCGGGACGGTCGGTGCCGATTACCTCGGTTCGACGGGCCGGGCCTTGCGCCAGCGCGCGCCGTGGCTCGTCGTGCTCGGCGTTGTCCTGACCCTGTGGGAAGTCGCGACGGCAAAATTCGCCTGGCTACCGTTGCCGTTCTTTCCGCCGCCGCAATCGATCATCGAGGTCTACACCGACGATCTGCCAAAACTGCTCGACAGCGTGTTCGCCTCGGTCAAGCTCCAGCTCGGCGGCTATCTGATCGGCGCGACGGTCGGCTTCCTGACCGGCGTCTCGATCGGCTGGTCGCGCGCGGTCGGCTATTGGGTGCATCCGGTGCTGCGCTTCATCGGCCCGTTGCCGGCGACCGCCTGGCTGCCGATCGCCTTCTTCACCTTTCCGTCGAGCTGGAGCGCCTCGACCTTTCTGATCGCGCTGGCAACGGGCTTCCCGGTCACCGTGCTGACCTGGTCGGGTGTCGCGAGTGTGAGCAATGCCTATTACGACGTCGCGCGGACGCTCGGGGCAAAGCCGTCCTTCCTGGTGCTGAAGGTGGCGATCCCCGCGGCATTGCCGCACGTTTTCGTCGGCCTGTTCATGGGGCTCGGCTCGTCCTTTGCCGTGCTCGTCGTCGCCGAGATGATCGGCGTCAAGGCAGGGCTCGGCTGGTACCTGCAATGGGCGCAGGGCTGGGCCGCCTATGCCAACATGTATGCGGCGCTGATCGTGATGTCGTTGCTCTGCTCCGGCGCGATCACGCTGCTGTTTGCGATCCGCGATCGCCTGCTGGTTTGGCAAAAGGGGACCGTGAAATGGTAGCCGCAACCGCACTGGCTGACTTCGACGCTCACCCGGCGGCCGGTGCCGCGCTCGACATCGAGCAGGTCAGCCACGCCTTCGACATCGACGGCGCCGAGCTGCCGGTGCTCAGCGACGTCAGCATCTCCGTCGAGCCGGGCGAGTTCGTTGCGCTGCTCGGCCCCTCCGGCTGCGGCAAGTCCACGCTGCTGCGCCTCGTCGCAGGCCTCGACAAGCCCCGGTCCGGAACGCTGCGCGAGGACGAGGCGCGCATCACGCGACCGCACCCGTCGCGCGTCGTCGTGTTCCAGGATCCCACCTTGTTTCCCTGGCGCACGGTCTGGGACAACGTCGCGCTCGGGTTGGAGGCGCAGGGCATCTTGAAGAGCCAGCGTCACCGCGTCGATGCCGCGCTCGATCTCGTGGGGCTATCGTCCTTCCGCAATGCCTATCCGCACCAGCTCTCGGGCGGCATGGCGCAGCGCGTCGCGCTGGCCCGTGCGCTGGTCAATGATCCCAAAATCCTCATCCTCGACGAGCCGCTCGGTAAGCTCGACTCGCTGACCCGCATCACCATGCAGGCCGAGCTGGTCTCACTGTGGCAGCGCAAGGGTTTTACCACGCTGCTGGTGACGCATGACGCCGAGGAGGCGCTGGTGCTCGCCAACCGCGTCATCGTGTTCAGCGACCGCCCGGCGCGTGTGAAGGCAGACATCCGTGTCGACCGGTCCTATCCGCGCCATCGCGGCGATCCGTATCTGGTGGATTTGCGCCGCCAGATCCTTGGCCTGCTCGGATTGGACGCCACATGGTGACTTCGATCGCCAAGGGCCGCGCGGCGCATCACGAGCCCGACTACATCGCACGTGCCGAGGCGCTGGCCGAGGCTTTCGCCGCCCGCGCGGCCGAGCACGATCGCACCGGCAGCTTCCCGTTCGAGAACTTTCGCGAGCTTTCCGAAGCAGGCCTGCTGTCGCTGACGGTGCCTGCCGCCCATGGCGGGGCCGGAGCTGGCGCACGATACGCCGCCCGCGTCCTCGGCATCATCGGCAAGGCCGATCCGTCGACCGCGCTGGTGCTGTCGATGCACTACATCAACCATCTGGTGATGGCACGGAGCCCGACCTGGCCGGCGCGGCTGTCGCGCAAGCTTGCACGCGAGAGCGTCGAAGGCCTTGCGCTCGTCAATGCGCTCCGCGTCGAGCCCGAACTGGGCTCGCCTGCGCGCGGCGGCCTGCCCGCGACCATTGCACGTCGGACCGAGACCGGCTGGCGGCTCTCGGGGCACAAGATCTATTCGACGGGATCGCCGATCCTGAAATGGTATCTGGTCTGGGCGCGGACGGACGAAGCCGAGCCGCGCGTTGGACAGTTCCTGGTGCCGGCGGGCCTGCCAGGCACGCGCATCGTCGAGACATGGGATCATCACGGCCTGCGGGCCAGCGGCAGCCACGACGTCATCTTCGAGGACGTCGTGATACCCCTCGATGCCGAGATCGATGTGCGCGAGCCGGCGGACTGGCGCGCACCTGATGTGGCGCAGGCGACGGTCCACACGATCTTTGTCGCCGCGATCTATGACGGCGTTGCGCGGGCTGCACGCGACTGGCTGGTCGGGTTCCTGAAGCAGCGGGTCCCTGCCAGCTTGGGCGCGCCGCTTGCGACCTTGCCGCGGGCGCAGGAGATCCTTGGCGCGATCGAGGCGCGGCTCATCGTCAATGCACGGCTGATCGCATTCTTTGCCGGTGATTTCGATGACGGTGTCGCGCTTTCCGCGGCCGAGTCCAACGTCATCAAGCTGGCCGTCACCAATAACGCCGTCGCCGCGGTCGAGAATGCCTTGTCGCTGACCGGCAATCACGGCCTGTCCCGCGCCAATCCGCTGGAGCGGCACTATCGCGACGTCCTGTGCGGTCGCGTGCACACGCCGCAGGACGATTCCACGCGCACCGGCCTCGGCCGTGCCGCATTGGGCCTCTAGCCTGCCGCCAAAGATTCAGGGAGAACATCATGTCGGTCGAGTTCATCGGCTTTATCGCCAACAGCAATGCTTCCGAGACCATCGTACGCCAGGGCCCGGTGCTCGATGCCGCCTATATCGAGACGGTCGCGAAGGCGCATGAGCTCGCGGGTTTCGATCGTGCGCTGCTGGCGTTCCATTCGACCACGCCCGATGCGCTCCAGGTCGCACAGCATGTGCTGACCATCACCAAATCGTTGAAAGTGATGATCGCGCAGCGACCGGGCTTTACCGCGCCGACGCTGCTCGCGCGGCAGCTTGCGACGCTTGACCAACTCTATGGAGGCCGCGTCTCGCTCCACGTCATCACCGGCGGCAATGCAGCCGAGCTCAGGCAGGACGGCAATACGCTCGACGACAAGGACGAGCGTTACGCCCGCACCAGCGAGTTTCTCGACGTGGTGAAGCTGGAATGGACCAGCGAGAAGCCGTTCAACTACAGCGGAAAGTACTACAACGTCGAGAACGGTTTTTCGCAGGTGAAGCCGCTGCAGAAGGCCGGCATCTACACCTTCGTCGGTGGTGGCTCTGACGCTGCGATCGACGTCGCGGGCAAGCATGCCGACACCTTTGCGCTGTGGGGTGAATCCTATGCGCAGGTGCGCGACGTCACCTCGCGGGTTCACAATGCGGCCGTCAGGCAGGGCCGTCGGACGCCGCGCTTCAGCCTCTCGGTGCGGCCGATCATCGCTCCGACCGAGAAGCAGGCCTGGGAAAAGGCGGACGAGATTCTTGCGCGCGCCACCGCGCTCCAGGACAAGACCGGCTATCGCAAGCCCGCCGACGGCCATGCCACCGCTGGCGCGCGGCGTCTGCTCTCGCTCGCCGACCAGGGCAGCCGCATCGACAAGCGGCTGTGGACCGAGATCGCAAAGCTCACCGGCGCCAACAGCAACACCACCGCGCTGGTCGGCACGCCCGAGCAGGTCGCCGAGGTCTTCGGCGACTATTACGACCTCGGCGTCAGCCATTTCCTGATCCGCGGCTTCGATCCGCTTCCCGATGCCATCGAGTATGGCCGTGAGCTGATCCCGCTGACGCGCGAGCTGATCGCCAAGCGCCAGGCTGTTCGCGGCGAGGCGGCGGAATGATCCGTCTCATGCTGGCCGACGCGATAATGTTCGGCTGGTCGCGGACGAGCAGAGCGAAATCGACCTCTACCTTCACTGGGGTCTGATCAAGCAGAAGCTCGAGGCGGCCGAGATCGCTACTGCGCAGAGCCGGGACCCATGCCGCACAGATGCTCCCGGTGAGATAGGCCCCGGCTCAGCAGCGTACCACTGCGTGATGCGCTGCGTCCGGGGCACGAGATCTCAAAAGGCTCTCAAGCATCCGTGAAGCGGGCAGAGCGCATTCCAACCCGGCCGGATTTCGCGATGCGTTTGTTCTGCGTTTCATGCCAGCGACAGCACTCGCATTGCTATTTGCACCAACTCCCTTGCAGCACGCCCGGTGTCCTCAAAAATCATCCAGACGACCACATCGGGAGACCGGCCATGGGCCTGCAAGAAACAAAAATCGAATCGCTTCCCTTCGTCACCGCTGAACTCAATTACCTCGCGCCGGTTTCGGGCAAGCCGCGCACTTACGCCTTCGATCCACCGCCTGGCGAGCCCAAAAGCACGTCATTGCCGGAGCCGCATCAGGTACCGATCTTCGATGCCCGGCTGATCGCACAAAACATCTCGCTCGACCGCGAAGGCTTTGCGCTGGTGCGGCATCCACATCAGGTGAAGGACTTCTCTAATGAGGAGGAAATCAAGGCGGTCTACTATCCCGCCGTCGAGGCCTTCCTGCGCGCAACGCTGAAAGCCGACCGCGTCGTCATCTTCGACCATACCGTGCGCAGGCGCGTTGAGGGTGCCGCGGACATCCGCGACGGTGGCCCGCGTCAGCCGGCAACGCGCGTCCACGTCGACCAGACCGTCGTCTCAGGCGCCAACCGCGTGCGTGAACATCTGCCCGACGAGGCCGAAGAGTTGCTGAAGGGCCGCGTCCAGGTGATCAATCTGTGGCGGCCGATCCGCGGTCCCTTGCGAGATTCGCCGCTGGCGATGGCCGACGGCACGACGGTGGCGCCCGACGACCTCGTTGCCTCGGATCTGATCTATCCCAACCGTCGCGGCGAAACCTATTCGGTGAAATACAATCCGAACCATCGCTGGTTCTATTTCCCCGAGATGACACCGGACGAGGCGCTGTTGCTGAAGTGCTACGATTCCGCGACCGACGGCCGCACCCGCTTCGGGCCGCACGCCGCGTTCGTCGATCCGACCACGCCGGCCGATGCCGCGCCGCGCGAGAGCATCGAAGTTCGGACGCTCGTATTCCACAAACAGTAACAAACTGTGATGGCACTGCCTGGCGCGGCCCGGCAGTGGCTCAGGAACCCACGGGAACCGACAAACGTTTGCGCCCGGGGCAGGCCAACCCGGAGGGGTGCCGTGCGAGCGCAGACCACGTTATTTTCTTGCCTTGCTACGTTTTCGCTTTCTGCAGTTTCCTTTGCCCAGGCCGAAAGCGGGCTTGCCTCCTATTACAGTTACGGAAAAGCCGGGAAAGGTGAGCTGACCTGCGCGCACCGGACGCGTCCGTTCGGAAGCGTGCTGAGGGTGTCCTACGGCAGCCGCTCGATTCAGTGCCGCGTCAACGATCGCGGCCCCTTCATCCGCGGCCGCATCGTCGATCTCTCGGTGCCGGCTGCCAAGGCGCTGGGCATGATGAGCGCCGGCGTGGTGCGGGTCTCGGTGGAATAGACCTGCCAGCGCGCTATAGTGCCGCCCAAAGCGGGGGGCGCTATGGCCAGGATCAGGGTGGGACTTGTCGGCTGCGGCTTCGTGTCGGAGCTGCATATGTATGCGTTCCGGCGCGTCTACGGCGTGGATGTCGAGGTCGCGGCGGTCGCTGCGCGCGGCGACCATGTCGTCGAATTCGCCGGCCGCCACCAGATCCAACGGGTCTATCGCAGCTTCGCCGAGCTGATCGCAGACCGCGAGCTCGATGTCATCGACATCTGCACGCCGCCCAATCTTCATGCGGGGATGATCGTCGCCGCCATGCAGGCCGGCAAGCACGTCATCTGCGAAAAGCCGTTCGCCGGCTATTTCGGCCGCGACGGCGACCGGCAGCCGATCGGCAGGCATGTGCCGAAGGCGCTGATGTATGAGCGCGTGCTGGAAGAGATGGACGCCACGCGTGCCGCGATCGAGCGCACCGGAAAGCTCTTCATGTATGCCGAGGACTGGATCTACGCGCCGGCCGTGACCAAGACCGCGGAGATTCTGAGAGCGACCAAGGACAAAATCCTGTTCATGAAGGGCGAGGAGAGCCATTCCGGCTCGCACGCGGCCCATGCCGCGCAATGGGCGATGACCGGGGGCGGCTCGCTGATCCGGATGGGCTGCCATCCGCTCTCGGCGGTGCTGTATCTCAAGCAGGTCGAGGCCAAGGCGCGCGGTGAAACCATCCGCGTCGCCAGCGTCAGCGGCGATGTCGGCAATGTCACGGCCATCCTCAAGCCGGAGGAGCGCACCTACATCAAGGCCAATCCTGTCGACGTCGAGGATTGGGGCACGCTGACCGCGACGTTTTCGGACGGCACCAAGGCCACCGTGTTCTCCGGCGACATGATCATGGGCGGCGTGCGCAATCTGATCGAGACCTACACGTCAGGCGGCTCGCTGTTCGCCAACATCACGCCGAATAATCATCTGATGAGTTACCAGACCTCCGAGGAGAAACTCGCCTCCGTCTACATCACCGAGAAGGTCGACCGCAAAACCGGCTGGCAATATGTCTGCCTCGAAGAGGAATGGACGCGCGGCTATCTCCAGGAGATCCAGGACTTCATGGAATGCGCCGCGACGGGACGGCAGCCGCTGTCGGACCTCGCGCTGGCGTATGAGACGATCAAGGTGAACTACGCGGGATACTGGGCGGCGGAGGAGGGACGAAGGGTGGTGATGTAGGGCGTGATGAACTCACTGAGCTAGCCGCAGGCACGGTGCCAATCCTTCTCCCCTTGCGGGAGAAGGTGGCATAGGCGGCCTTCGGCCGCCGTTCTCAAGAACGCCGAAGCGTAGCTTCGGCTATAGCGCCGGATGAGGGGTTCTCTCCGCGGTTTAAAATGAGAGAGGTTTGCTCGCGGAGGCAACCCCTCACCCGTCTCGCCGTTTCGCGACGAGCCACCCTCTCCCGCAAGCAAGGGGAAAGGGTGCACCGTCGGCGCGGAGCGTAGCCTCACGTCCCGTAGGTCGAGCCCTTCGGCAGCGGAAACACCGGGTCCCGCGTCCGGATGTTCGTCGGCCACACCACCGAGATGTGTTCGCCGGCATTCTGCATCACCACCGGGGTCGAGCGCTCGTTCTGGCCGGACATCGGCGTGCCCGGCGGGAAGAATTTCACGCCATAGCCCTGGATCGTGCCGCCGGCTGGAATGTCGACGTCGAGCGCGGCCTTGCGAATGGCCTCGGGCTCGAAGCTGCCGTACTTCTCCTTGGCGACCGGCAGCACGTTGTTGAGCAAGATCCAGGTCTGGTTGAAACCCATCGAGCAATGCGGCGGCACGTCGGTGGCGCTGGTCTTGGCCTGGTAGCGCGAGACCATGGTCTTGGTCAGGTCGCCGATTCCAGGCGCGAGCTTGGAGGCATCGAGCAGTTGCGCCGGCACCGGATCGATGTTGCAGAAATTGTCGATGTCGGGGCCGAAGGTCGCGCGCAGCTTGTCGAGCTGGCTGTAGCCGGCGCCCGCGCCGAACAGCATCTTGAAGCGCAATCCGCTCTCGCGGGCCTGGCGCAGGAACAGGGTGATGTCGGGGTTGTAGCCGGCGTGCGAGATCACATCGACCTTGGCGCGCTTGAGCTTGGTCACGAGCACCGAGAGATCGGGCGCGGAAGCCGAATAGCCTTCGCGCATCACCACCTGGATGCCCGCCTGCTTGGCATAGGCCTCGTCGGCCGCCGCGACGCCGACGCCGTAAGGGCCGTCCTCGTGGATCAGCGCGACCTTGACGTCCTTCGGGTCCATGCCGAGCTTGCCTTGCGCGTGCTCGGCGACGAAGCCCGCGAAGGCCTGGCCGTACTGATCGGAATGGATCTGCGCGCGAAACACATATTGCAGGTTCTTGTCCTTGAACACGGCGGTCGAGACCGCGGTGGTGATCCAGAGGATCTTCTTCTGCTGCTCGACCTTCGCCGCCATCGGCACCGCATGCGCGCTGGAATAGACGCCGTTGATGATGTCGATCTTTTCCTGGCTGATCAGCCGCTCGGCCTCGTTGATGGCGACGTCGGCCTTGCTCTGAGAGTCCGCCGCGACCGGCACGATCTTGGTCTTGCCGCCGATGCCGCCCTTTTCGTTGACGAGGTCGATGGCGATCTGCGCGCCGACCGAGGAGGCGACCGAGCCGCCGGCGGCAAACGGACCGGTGAGGTCGTAGATCAAGCCGATGCGCAAATTCTCGGCTTGCGCCTGGGCCCGTGTCCAATCGAGGCTGAGTGCGGCGGCGGCAGCCGCCGAGCTCTTCAGCAGCTGCCTGCGTGAAGTGGGCATACTATCCTCCCTCAAAGATCGTCTTATGATTTAGTCTTGTTATTCTTTTTCGAAGTATGGGGAGCGGGGCGGCGGAAAGTCAACATGGCGAAAGTCGGGGTCCGGTCTCCGCGACGCAGAACGCAATTGCGAAATGGGTGATGAGCGCGCCCGTTACTGTTTCAAGCGACGGGCAAGATAGCCAGCGGTCTTCCCGCCGGCCGCGGCGACCTCTCGCGGCGTCCCCGACGACACGATACGGCCGCCTTCCTCGCCGGCGCCGGGACCGAGGTCGATGATCCAGTCGCTATGAGAGACGACATCCATGTCGTGCTCGACCACGACCACGCTGTTGCCGGCGTCCACGATGCGCTCGAGTTGGGCGATCAGCCGCTCGACATCCCTGGGATGAAGACCGGTGGTCGGCTCGTCCAGGACATAGAGCGTGTGACCGCGTTGCGGCCGCATGAGCTCGGTCGCAAGCTTGATGCGCTGGGCTTCCCCGCCCGACAATTCGGTGGCGGACTGACCGAGACGAATATAGCCGAGCCCGACCTCGCGGACGACCGATAGCGACCGGTTGAGGGTTGGATCTTCGTGGAAGAATTCGAAGGCTTCGTCGACGCGCATCGCCAGCACATCCGCGATGGATTTTCCGCGGATCTTCACCTCCAGCGTCTTGTCATTGTAGCGCGCGCCCTTGCAGGTCGGGCAGGGTGCGTAGACGCTGGGCAGGAACAGCAGCTCGACGCAGACAAATCCTTCGCCTTCGCAGGTGCTGCATCGGCCCTTCGCGACATTGAAGGAAAAGCGCCCGGCATCGTAGCGGCGGGACTTTGCCTGCGGCGTCACGGCGAACAGCTTCCGGACGTGGTCGAACAGGCCGGTATAGGTTGCAAGGTTGGATCGCGGCGTGCGGCCGATCGGCCTCTGATCCACCACGACGAGACGATCGACCTGGTCGAGGCCGGCGACGATCTCGCCGCCCAATGTCTCGACCGTGGGTGCCAGGCTATCGTCGTCCGCGTCCGCAGCCCGTGCATGGCCGAGATGCTCCGCCATGGCATCGACGAGGAATTGGCTGATCAGGCTCGATTTGCCGGAGCCCGACACGCCGGTCACGCTGGCGAGAACGCCGAGCGGGATATCGACGTCGAGGCCGCGGAGATTATTCCGGGTCACACCCCGGACTTTCAGATGCGCCTTCGGCTGGCGGCGGACCATCGGCAGCGGCTTTCGTGGATGCGCGAGATAATGGGCGGTTCGCGATTGCGCGACCTGCCCGAGTCCTGAGGGCGGTCCGCTATAGAGGATGTTCCCGCCGCCTTCGCCGGCATCAGGCCCGACATCCACCAGCCAGTCGGCATGCTTGATCACCTCGATCTCGTGCTCGACCACGAAGATCGAATTGCCCGCGTGTTTCAGCCGGTCCAGCGCCCGCAGCAGCGCCTCGGTGTCGGCAGGATGCAGACCCGCCGACGGTTCGTCGAGCACGTAGACGACGCCGAACAGGTTGGAGCGGACCTGTGTCGCAAGCCGCAGCCGCTGCAACTCGCCCGGCGACAGCGTTGGCGTGCTGCGCTCGCAGGCGAGATAGCCGAGGCCGAGGTCGAGCAGGACGGCCAGCCGCGCCGACAGATCCTCGCAGATGCGCCTGGCGACGATGGTTTTCTCCGATGCTCCGACGGTCGAAGTCTCCGCGAAAGGGTTCATCACCGCCTGCAGCTTCTTGAGCGGCAGATGAGACATCTCGGCGATATCAAGTCCGGCGAATTTGACCTTGAGTGCCTCGGGCTTCAATCGCGTGCCATGGCAGGTCGGGCAGTCCTGGGTGATCATGAATTGCGCGACGCGGCGCTTCATCATCGCACTCTCGGACTTGGCAAAGGTCTGCATCACGTAGCGCTTGGCGCCGGTGAACGTGCCCTGATAGCTCGGCTCCTCCTTGCGGCGCAGGGCCCGTTTGACCTCGGCCAAGTCGTAACCGGCATAGACCGGAACGGTCGGCTGCTCCTCCGTGAACAGGATCCAGTCGCGGTCCTTCCTGGGCAGCTCACGCCAGGGCTTGTCCACGTCGTAGCCCAGCGTGGTCAGGATGTCCCGGAGGTTCTGCCCCTGCCAGGCACTCGGCCACGCCGCGACGGCGCGCTCGCGAATGGTGAGGGTGTCGTCGGGCACCATGGACTTCTCGGTGACGTCGAGCATCCTGCCGATACCGTGACAGGTCGGGCAGGCTCCTTCCGGCGTGTTCGGCGAGAACGATTCCGCATAGAGCATCCTTTGTCCGCGCGGGTATTCGCCGGCACGGGAATAGAGCATCCTGAGCAGGTTCGAGATGGTCGTCACGCTGCCCACGGACGACCTCGTCGTCGGCGCGCCGCGCTGCTGCTGGAGCGCTACGGCGGGCGGCAGGCCTTCGATGTCGTCCACCTCAGGGATCTGCATCTGGTGGAAGAGGCGCCGCGCGTAAGGCGACACCGATTCCAGATATCGCCGTTGCGCCTCGGCGTAGACCGTTCCGAAGGCGAGCGAGGATTTTCCGGAGCCCGACACGCCGGTGAACACGACGAGGGCGTTGCGCGGAATACTGACGTCGACGTCCCTGAGGTTGTGCTCACGCGCACCTCGTACGCGAACGAAGCCGTCGTCTTGCATCAGGCCATCGGGGTGTCTTGATCGGTCGTCCATCTCGCTGCTCCGGCCCACGCATGGGAGATAACGGCAGGATCGCAGGATGGGTCCACAGATGCCAGCGCATCGGTTGCGTTCTGCACAAAGCGAAGGCCCGCCGCGATTGAAGCGACGGGCCATGCAAGGGCGATGGGGCGCTCGGGACGGGCCCCTGGTGCCCAGCCCGGCGTGTTACTGCGACAGCTTCACGAAGCTCGGAAACTTCAGCTTGCCCTCCGCGATCTTCTCGGGCCAGACCACGACCTGCTTGGAGTCCTGCCACTGGAAGACCAGACCGGATACGGTCGTGGGACCCGACTTGATGCCGTGGGTGAACTCGTCGTCCTTGCCGTAGAACTGGATGCGGCCGATCGTACCCTCGTAGTCGGTCTTTTCAAGCTCAGCGACCATCTTGTCCGGATCGGTCGAGCCGGCGCGCTTGATCGCCTCCGTGATGAAGTAGACTTCGTCATAGGCGGTGTAGCCGGTGTAGGCCGGCGGCGAGCCGAACTTGGCCTTGAAGGCGGCTGCGAACGGCTTCGTCTTGGAGGTCACGGCGACGTCGGGTGTTGCGACCGCCAGCGACGGCACGCCGTCAGCGGCGCCATTGGTGTCCTTCCAGAAGGTCGGGCTCAGCGCCTGCGCGCTGATACCGAACATCGGGATCGGCACCTGCTGGTTCTTCCACTGCACCGTCGGCTGCACGCCGACATGCGAGATGCCGGTGACGATCACGTCCGGCTTCTTGGCCTCGATATTGTTGAAGATCGGCGTGAAGTCGGTGGTATCGGGCGAGAACCGCACGTGCTCGACGACCTTGAGGCCTGCTTTCGGAAGACAGGCTTCGTAGCCGACGTCGAGCGGCTTGGTCCAGGCGGCGTCCTCGCTCATGATCGCGGCCGTCTTGAACTTGAGCTTGTCGACCAGCAGATCCTTGGCGGCGTCGCAGACGAGCTGCGCTTGTGCGGCCGAGGTCAGATAGCCGTGGAAGGTGTATTTGTTCTTTTCGTAGTCGTTATGAATCGCCTTGGTGATCTCGTTCGAGGCCGCGCCGGGGGTGATCAGCGGCATCTTCAGCCGCGCTGCCCAGGGCTCGAGCGCCAGCACGACCTCGCTGATATAGCTCGCGATCACGGCGGAGACCTTGTCCTCGCTCACCGCGCGCTGGAACGCGCGCACCGAGTCCGCCGAGGAGCTCTTGTTGTCGTAGGTCACGATCTCGATCTTGCGGCCGAGAATGCCACCCTTGGCGTTGATCTCGTCGGCGGCGATCTGCGCGCCGCCGGGCGTCGCGGCACCAGCGATCGACTGCACCTCGGCGATGACGCCGATCTTGATAGGATCGTTCGACTGCGCATAGGCGGGAGCAGCAAGGCACAGCGCCAGCGCGGAGGCGAGGAGGAAGCTGCCGCTCAAACTCTTCGATGGTCGCATGGTCGTTTCCTTTTGCTTGTTTTGTTGTTGGTATGGGCGAACTAGAGAAAATCGGCGCCAGCCTCCGCGGCGAAGCGGCCCGGATCGCCCTCCCAGACGATCCTTGCATGCTCGAGCACATAGACGCGGTCGGCATGCGGAAGCGCGAAGGTCACGTTCTGCTCGCCGAGCAACACCGTGATCGATGTCGTCTGCCGCAGCCTGGTTAGGGCCTTGGACAGGAGTTCGAGGATGACGGGGGCGAGGCCCAGCGTCGGCTCGTCCAGGATCAGGATCTGCGGCTGCATCATCAGCGCGCGGCCGATCGCAAGCATCTGCTGCTCGCCGCCGGAGAGCGTTTGCGCCATCTGGCCCTGACGCTCTTTCAGGATCGGGAATAGCTCGAACAGCCAGGCGAGCTGTGCCGCGCGCTTGTCGTCGGCCAGATGTTGCCCGCCAAGGTCGAGATTTTCGCGTACCGACATCTCGCCGAACAGCTCGCGCGATTCCGGGCACTGCACGAGGCCGCTGCGGGCGATCTTCGCCGGTGTCGTGCCGCGCAGCTTCTCGCCGTTGCGCACGATCTCGCCGCTGTAGGGCAGGAAGCCCGAGATGGTGTTGAACAATGTGGTCTTGCCGGCGCCGTTGAGACCGACGATCGAGACGAACTCGCCCTCATGGACGTGGATCGAGACGTTCTCCAGCGCCTGCGCCTTGCCGTAGAACACGCTGACATTCTCGACCTGGAGCAGCGGCACCTTGTCCTTGAAGCTGGTCTCGGGCCGCGCATGGGTCTCGATGGCGCCGCCGAGATAGACCCGCCGCACCGTCTCGTTCTTCATGACGTCCTCGGCCTTGCCGGTGACGATCTCCTCGCCGAGATACATCGCGAGCACGCGGTCGACCAGCGCGGCCACGCTCTTGACGTTGTGGTCGACCAGCATCACCGCGCGGCCCTCGTCGCGGAAACTGCGAATCAGGTCGGAAAACATTTCGACCTCGGCCCGCGTCAGCCCGGCAAAGGGCTCGTCCACCAGCACGACCTTGGGATCGCGCGCGATAGCCTTGGCCAGCTCGAGCCGGCGCAAGTCGGCGAAGGGCAGCGTCGGCGGGCGGCGGTTCATCACGTTGCCGAGCCCGACGCGATCGGCGATCCATTTGGCGCGCTCGAGCAGCGCCTTGTCCGGAAACAGCATGAACAGGCTGTCCGGCAGCAGCGCGACCATGATGTTCTCCAGCACAGTCTGCCGGTTCAGCGGTCGCGAATGCTGGAACACCATGCCAAAGCCCTTGCGCGCGATCTTGTGCGCCGGCAAGCCCGCGACGTTCTCGCCCTCGAATACGACTTCGCCTGATGTCGGGCGTTCGATGCCCATGACGCTCTTCATCGCGGTCGATTTGCCCGAGCCGTTCGGGCCGATCAGGCCAAAGATCTCGCCGCTATTGACCTCGAAGCCCAGGTTCTTCACCGCCGTCAATCCGCCGAAGCGCTTGGTCAGGCCGCGGACTTCGAGCACGGCCCGGTTTGAAGATCGCATATCCATCACGAGCGCGCCTCACGCGAGAGGGCCGCTCCGAGGAAGCCGCCGGGGAAAAACAGCACGACGAGCAGCGCGACGGCCGAGACGATGAAGGTCGCAAGCTCGCCGGTGGGCCTGAGGAACTCGCCGGCGACGATCAGGAAGATCGCGCCCAGCGCCGCGCCAAGCACGGTACGCCGGCCGCCGAGCACGGCCGAGACGATCACGTTGACGCCGACCGCGACGTCGACGACGGTGCCGACCGAGGCGGTGCCGAAATAGAACACCAGCAGCGCGCCTGACAGCCCTGAGAAGAACGCGCTGACGATGAAGGCGGCGAGCTTGTGCTTGACGATGTTGAAGCCGAGCGCGCCGGCCTGCACCGGATCCTGACCGCTGGCTTGCAGCACCAAGCCAACAGGTGATTGCGACAGGCCATAAAGAATGGCCGCCGAGATCGTCATAAAGCCAAGCGCGATCCAGTAATTGACGCCGGCGTTGATCGAGATGACGTCGGGAATGGTCAGCCCGATCTCGCCACCGGTGAGGTCGGCAAACACCACGATGAAATTCTGCAGCATCAGCACCGCGACCAGCGTGGTCAGGCCGAAATACGGTCCGCGCACCCGAAGCGCCGGCAGCGCCAGCACGAGGCCGGCGATGACGGAGGCGAGCGCGCCGAGCACGATGCAGAGATAAACTGACCAGCCGAACTGGGCATTCAGGATGCCGGCGGTGTAGGCGCCGACGCCGATCAGGAAGGTCGGCCCGAAATTGACCTCGCCGGCGAAGCCGAACAGCAGGTCCCACGCCATTGCGAACACGCCGAAATAGAAGGCGACGGTGAGAAGCCCGAGCACGTAGCCGGAGACGTAGAGCGGCAGCGTCGCCGCGATGACGACGAGCGCGAATGATATGAAGAACAGGCGTGTCGTAAAGAAGCTGGCCATCTCAGCGCCTCCCCAGAAGGCCCTGGGGCCGGATGTACATCACGAACACGAGCAGCAGCAGCGCCGGAATGGTGCGGTAGGCCGGCGAGACCAGATAGGCCGTGAGCGTTTCGAGATAGCCGACCACAAAGGCTGCGATCAGCGAGCCGGAGACGCTGCCGAGGCCGCCGAGCACGACGATCGAGAACGCGCTCGCGGTCAGCGGCCCGACGCTGTAGGAGCTGACGCCGAGAAACATTCCGAGCAGCACGCCGGCGATGCCGGCGAGGATGCCGTAGATCGCCCACACCACGACGTAGATGTTGGTGAGCTCGAGGCCGAGCAGGGTGACGCCGCGTGGGTTCATCGAGGCCGCCAGCACCGCCTTGCCGGTGCGGGTGCGGTTCACCAGGAGCCACAACAGAGCGATGACGAAGCAGCACACGATCGCGGTAAAGATCTCGTTCCTGGGCGTGCGGACGCCGAGAATCTCGACCACGCCCTCGACGATCGGCAGCACGGTCTTGGCGTTGTTGGTGAACAAATAAGCGATCACCTCCTGGATCATGATCCCCCATAGCAGCGTGCCGGTGAGGACGAAGATCTCCTTCTCTTCATTCGGGATGCGCCGGGAATCCTGGATCGGCTTCACCACCGCGAAATAGGTCGCAAAGGATGTAAGGAGGGCGACACCGACGCCGATCAGTGCGCCGGCATAGGTGCCGACATTCAGGATGCTGGCGGCAGCCCAGGCCGCCACCGCTGCCGCCACCATGATGGCCCCGTGGGAGAGGTTGAGGACGCCGGAGACGCCGAAGATCAGCGTGAAGCCGGTGGCACCGAGAGCATAGAGAGCGCTGATGGCAAAGCCATCGATCAGAATCTGGAAAGCACGCATCTAGGGTTGGCAATCCGATTTATGAGAGACGATGTTGCTGGAGCAACGTGCTGCGGGGGCCGCATGTGGAAGCTCCCGGGAGCTGGTCCCGGGAGCGTGTCCTGCTAGTTCGAGAGCTTGATGAAGCTCGGGAACTTGACGTCGACCTTGGCGACTTCCTTGGGCCAGACCGCGCTCTGCTTGCCGTCCTGCCATTGCAGCATCAGCCCGGTGATCAGGCCCTTGCCGTATTTGATCGAGTGCGTGAACGGATCGTCCTTGCCGTAGAACTGGACACGGCCGATCGTGCCTTCCCAGTCGGTCGTCTCCAGAGCGGCGACCAGCTTGTCGGCGTCGGTCGAGCCCGCGCGCTTCACCGCATCGGCGATGTAGTAGACCTCGTCATAGGCGGTGTAGCCGGCATAGGAGGGATAGTTGCCGAACTTCTTCTTGAAGGCTTCGGCGAACGGCACTGATTTCGGCGTCACCGCGACGCCTGGGCCGGAGACGCCCTGGTAGAGTACGCCCTCGGCCGCCTGATTGGTGTCCTTGCCGAAGGTCTCGTTGGTGGCCTGCGAGGAGATGCCGAACATCGGGATCGGCACCTGCTGGTTCTTCCACTGCACCGTCGGCTGCACGCCGACATGGGAGATCCCGGTGATGATCACGTCGGGCTTGGAGCCTTCGATCTTGTTGAAGATCGGCGTGAAGTCGGTGGTATCGGGCGAGAAGCGGATGTGGTCGAGCACCTTCAGCCCGATCTTGGGCAGGCATTCCTCGTAGCCGATGTCGAGCGGCTTGGTCCAGGCGGCGTCCTCGCTCATGATGACCGCGGTCTTCATGTGCATCTTGTCGACGAGCAGGTCCTTGGCGCCGTCGCAGACGGAAAGCGCCAGCGCGGCGGAGGTCAGATAGCCGTGGAAGGTGTACTTGTTCTTCTCGTAGTCGGCATGGACGCTCTTGCTGATCTCGTTGGAGGCGGCACCGGGCGTGACGAACGGCGTCTTCAGCCGCGAGGCCCAGGGCTCCAGTGCCAGCACGACTTCGCTGATGTAGCTGGCGATGACCGCATTGACCTTGTCCTCGTTCACCGCGCGCTGGAAGGCGCGCACTGAATCTGCCGAGGAGGAATGATTGTCGTAAGAGACGATCTCGATCTTGCGGCCGTCGACGCCGCCATTGGCGTTTATCTCGTCGGCGGCGAGCTGTGCCGCCTGGGGGATGGAGGCGCCGGCAATCGCCTGCGCTTCCGCGATCACGCCGATCCTGATCGGGTCGGCCGCAAGCGCCGCGCCTGACGTCATCAACACAGCGGCCGCGGCGGTACCGAGTGCTATTCGCAACGCAACAGAGAGCGGTTTCTTCATCTTGTTCTCTCCCTTAACAGGCCTCTTATGAGCCATTATGCCGCGACTATACCGGCGGAGACATTCTCGGCAAGTGAAACCGCGTTCAGGATTGTGAGGCACGAACTAAAGTCTAGCGCTGGGCAATAGCGGGCAGGAAAGCTGTCGGACCCGTTTCACGCGCAGGCATGCAGATTTCGTCGGTAGGCATGCGCAGCTATCGCGGGCGCACAGCAACCGGAACGCTGAATTGCGATGCCGTCGCGTCGGCTCAGCGCGCTTGCAGCAGCGATGGATCGAGCGGCGCGAGCCGGGCCGGATCGAATGGCGAGATGTCGACGTTGCGCGTCGCACCCTCCGCGATCAGTTGCGCCATGACCTCGCCCGTGGCGGGCGCATTCAGGATGCCCCATACATTGTGCCCCGTCGCAACATACAGACCTTCACTTCGCGGCACCTTGCCGATCAGCGGCAGGCCGTCCTGTGTCACCGGCCGGAAGCAGGCTTGTTGCGCAATGATCCTCTCGGAGCGGAACAGCGGCGACAGCCGCTCGGACATGGTTTGCAGGCGCGCGATCGCGTCCTTGTCCGGCGTCACGGCCGCCGGATCGAGCGGAAGCGGCGCGATGTCGGAGAGAGCGGTGATATGCGTGCTGCCGTCGGCGCGAGGAAAGACCTCGATCGACACGGCACTGCCATTCTCTTCATACTCCAGGAACAGCGCATCGGCCGGCGCATCCGTGCCGGTGTCGTACACGATGCTCGGGCTGCGCTGGCCGTAGACGGCGGGCAGGCTCATCCATTGCGCCGCGAGCAGCGACCATGGTCCCATCGCGATCACGACGGCGTCCGCCTCGACGATGCGGCCGTCGACCTCGACGCCTGTCGCGGTCGTGCCGCCCGCATCGCGCATGATGCCGGTCACCTGGCCGGTGCGAAGCTCGGCGCCTAGCGCGATCGCCGCGTTCATCACGGCTACGGTGAATTTTTTGGGGTGAACGATCGCGGTGGTCTCCATCGTGCCGATGCGCTGGGCGATGATGACGCCGTTGCCCAGCCAGCCGAGCGCGGACGGTGCATGCCGGCGCGGATGGCCGTCGGCGGCAACGGAGCCGCTATAGGCGGTCATCGGGCGATAGCCCCAATCGCCGGCGATCTGTTCCGGCAGCTGCGCATGGATCGCGAAGCTCCGTCGCGCCAGCGCATCGAGCGGCGAGCCCTCGCACCAGTCGCGCGCGAGGAAGCCGCCCGCCTTGCCTGACGCCGCGGCCGCGACGCCCGCCCGCTCCACGACGACGATTTCGATGCCACGGCGGCGGAGAAACCAGGCGATGCAGGCGCCGATCACGCCGCCGCCGCAGATCACAACGCGCATGAATGCTCCCTTACACAATGAAATCCTTCGCATGGAGATCCGCGGTATGGATTCCCGCCAGCGTAATCGTATCGGTCGCCGTCAGGTGGATCACCGCGTTTCCTGTGCTGTCATCGCTGATCAGGCTTTTCAGCGCCGCCCAGTCTGCGAAGCCGTAATCGTGCAAATTGATCAAATCATGCTCTCGCGCCGTGCTGCCGACAGCCTTGTTGCCCTGGTCGAAATCGTTGATCACGTCCAGGCCCGAATTTTTGTCGAAGACGAATCTGTCGTCGTTCGGTCCGCCCCAGAGCTGGTCATTTCCGCCACCGCCATTCAACATGTCCTTGCCGCCGGTGATCGATCCGGCTGTGAACGGAGCGTAGGTCTGTGCGTCGCCATACAGGAAATCGTCGCGGCTGCTGCCGAGGAGGATATCATCTCCGCCATGCGCATTGCCTGACATGTTCGAGGCGTCTCCGACGAGCACGATGGACGTGGAGTCCGGGTTGCCGTCGACGGTCGCGATCAGGATATCGTTGCCGCCACGGGTATCGTCGCTCATGTAGCCGGCGTCTCCGACCAGAGACGCGCCCCCGGATTGGGCTGCGGCACCGACGGTGTAGATGAGCATGTCGTTGCCGCCGTGCGCATCGCCGCTCATGGAGACGAGGGCATCGCCGGACATTGAAGCGCCGCCGTAACTGCCGACCTGGGTCACGCTGAGGATATCATTGCCGCCACACGCGTGATCGCTCATTGAACTGCCGGAATCTCCGCTGAACGTGCCGGACGATCTGTTTCCCATCGATGCAATGACGACGTCATTGCCGCCCCCCGTGTCGGCTGACATGGCGGTTTCGGCATCGCCAAAAATGCCGAGAGTCGCGTAGATCGATGTCGATGCATCGACGTGAAGCACATCGTTGCCGCCATGGGCGTCGCCGGACATCGCCTGCGCATCGCCGTCCAGGAACACGTAGTCCCCGAAGCCTGTGACGGTCGCAGCGAGATGGTCGCCTCCTCCGTGAGAATGTCCTTGGAGGGTCTGGTCGTCGCCAACGAATATCAGGACCGCGTTGCCCCCGTCGACGGTCGCGATCATCTTGTCGCTGCCGCCGCGGCCGTCGTTCGGCAGGCCCGGGTCTCCGAACTCGGTCACGTATTGCTGGTCCCCAACGCTGACGATGATGGTGTCGTTTGGCATACGGCGCATCGCGCAACTCCCCGTTCAAGTCGGGCGCGAGAACGAAGAGCATCATGCCTTCGCACCGCGCTGCGGCCTTGCCGCGCGATTCAATCTTCGTTGGATTGATGGCGGAGATTTGCCCGAGGCGTAGCTTGATTGCGATCAGGGAACCGCGGGCGCCGGCGGTGCACGCCGACGCCCGTGCTTGCGATCTTGCGCGGGCTCAGCCCGGTCCGGCGCCTTGCGTGGCCGTGTACACCGCATAGAGCGATTGGCTTGCCGCCATGAACAGGCGATTGCGCTTGGGGCCGCCGAAGCAGATGTTGCCGCACACTTCGGGCAACCGGATGCGGCCGAGCAGCTTGCCCTCCGGCGACCACGTCGTCACGCCGCTGTAGCCGACGGCGCGGCCGGCATTGCTGGAGGCCCAGACATTACCGTTGACGTCGCAGCGCACGCCGTCCGGCCCGCACTTCACGCCGTCGATCACACACTCGCTGAACCGCTTGTGGTTGGTGAGCTTGTTGTCGCTGCCGACGTCGAAAACGAAAATCTCACCCTTGCCGCCGGGGCCGGTGTCGCCGGGGCCTTTGCCGGTTGATACGACGTAGAGCTTCTTGAAGTCCGGGGAGAAGCACAGCCCGTTCGGGTCGGGCACCTGCTCCTCCGTGACGACGAGGTCGACACGGCCGCTAGGATCGATGCGATAGCAATTGGTCGGCAGCTCGCGCTTGCCCGGTGCGAAGCCGGCCGGCTGTCCAATGCGCGGATTGAGCTTGCCGCCGGAATTGCTCGGACCGCCCGCGGCATCGGGCTCACCTTCGTAGAGCTGGCCGCCGTAGGGCGGATCGGTAAACCAGTAGCTGCCGTCAGGATGGGCGACGACATCGTTCGGCGAGTTCAGCTTCTTGCCGTTGTAGTTGTCGCAAAGCACGGTCGCGGTCCCGTCATGTTCATAACGCGTCACCCGCCGGGTCAAATGTTCGCAAGAGAGTTGACGGCCCTGGAAGTCGAACGAGTTGCCGTTGGAGTTGTTGGACGGCGAGCGGAATACGCTGACGCGACCGTCGTCTTCGCTCCAGCGCATCTGCCTGTTGTTGGGAATGTCGCTCCAGAGCAGATAGCGGCCCTGTGCACTCCACGCCGGGCCTTCAGCCCACAGCAAACCCGTATAGAGACGCTTGATCGCCGTGTTGGGCTGCGCGAGATCGTTGAAGGACGGATCGACTGTGACGACATCGGGGTCCCAGAAATAGGTGGTCGGCGCGCCGTTGGGACCGAAATCGCGTGGCGGGGTGGTAATCGTCGTCGGCGGCGCGGCTGGTCCGGTCTGGGCCAGCGCGGAGCCGGCGCCGGCAAAAGTGGCGGCGCCGAGCGCAAACCCCTGAACGAGCGTTCGTCGTGAAAGCGCAGCATCCTGGTCACGCTGCTTTTGGCGTGTCATCGCGTCCTCCCGGTCATGTTCGGCTAGCCGGTTGATCCGGCCGAGCAGGGCAAGGTTAGTCCGGTCCGATGACGGTTGCGAGGGGGAGGTACGCATCCTCAGCGAGATCGGGGCGGCAAAGCGCTGCAACGTCGAACATGGAAACGACAAATTCATCAGGCGTGACGGGGTTTACCGGAGCTGTCTTCGGGACATTGCCAAGCAGGGGAATGTCAAGCCTTGACCTCCTGCGCGATGCTGGCAGAACGTCATTCGGGGCGTAAGTCGGAGTTTACTGTGGTCGCTGTCGTCGTACTGGTTTTGCTGCTCGGGATTGCATTTGCGGCCGGCTATTTCACCCGCGACTACGTCTCCCGAAAAAGACGAGCCGAGGCGCGGCGCTGGCGTGAGTACAGCGAGCCGGATTGGCTCAGTGCCAACGCACCAGCCAACACCAACGATATCGCGATCGCTGGCACGGCTACGCCGGTTGCCACCAGCGAGCTCGGTCAGATGCTGAACCGCTGGGAGAGCAGGGCTCGCGCTCGCCGCTCGGCATAGCTTGACCGCCTTGCCGGCGTTCGGTCGGCCAAACAATTGGCACCGGTCACGCATCCGGCGCTGCGATCATGTCAGCCCTTCTGTCCATCTTTTGGCGTTGCGGTTGCTGCCATTTCTCGTCTAGAAACGACGCATCGAGCCTCCCGGCAACCAACCGTCAACGGTTTTGACCGAGGATTTGAGGGCTCAAAGGGTCCGGTAATGCTGATTCGCGGCCAAATCGATGGGATTTCGGAGGAGGTGGCTCTTGCCGCCGCCGCGATCCCGGCCGCGCTGCTGCCTACCCTCCTGATTGGCGGGCTTCTTCTTACTTGCCCCTGAGGGCCGGCTGGGCGCCATGCGCCTGGGCGCTCAGGGGTTGGTCGAGATCACCGGACACCTCAAGCGCCGAGAAGACTGACGGCGCAAAAAGCTCAAAAGGAAATTCAAATGGCCCCCGTGAACAAGTCCGATAAGGACCGCGTCATCATTTTCGACACCACCCTGCGCGACGGCGAGCAGTGCCCCGGCGCCACCATGACCTTCGAGGAGAAGCTCGAGGTCGCCGAGATGCTGGACGATATGGGCGTCGACGTCATCGAGGCCGGCTTCCCCATTACCTCGGAAGGCGACTTCCAGGCGGTCAGCGAGATCGCCCGCCGCTCCAAGAACGCCGTCATCGCCGGTCTGTCGCGTGCCCATCCGGCCGACATCGACCGCTGCGCAGAAGCGGTGAAATTCGCCAAGCGTGGCCGCGTCCACACCGTGATCGCGACGTCGCCGCTGCATATGCGGGTGAAGCTGAACAAGACCCCGGAGCAGGTGCTCGAGACCTCGGTGGCCATGGTCGCGCGCGCCCGCAACCAGATCGACGACGTCGAATGGTCGGCCGAAGACGGCACCCGCAGCGAGATGGACTATCTGTGCCGCATCGTCGAAGCCGTCATCAAGGCTGGCGCCACCACGGTGAACATTCCTGATACCGTCGGTTACACCACGCCCGACGAATACACCCACTTCATGAAGACGCTGATCGAGCGCGTGCCGAACTCGGACAAGGCGGTGTTCTCCGTGCACTGCCATAACGACCTCGGCATGGCGGTGGCGAACTCGCTGGCAGGCGTCATTGGCGGCGCGCGCCAGGTCGAGTGCACCATCAACGGCATCGGCGAGCGTGCCGGCAACGCCGCGCTGGAAGAGATCGTGATGGCGATCAACGTGCGCAACGACAAATTCCCTTTCTGGAATAAGATCGACACGACGCAGCTGACCCGCGCCTCGAAGGTGGTGTCGGCGGCGACCTCGTTCCCGGTGCAGTACAACAAGGCCATCGTCGGCCGCAACGCGTTCGCGCATGAGAGCGGCATCCATCAGGATGGCGTGCTGAAGGACGCTTCCACTTACGAGATCATGCGGCCCGAGATGGTCGGCCTCAAGCAGTCCTCGCTGGTGCTGGGCAAGCATTCCGGCCGCCACGCCTTCGTGCACAAGCTGGAGGAGATGGGCTACAAGCTCGGTCCGAACCAGCTGGAAGATGCGTTCACGCGGATGAAGGCGCTGGCCGACCGCAAGAAGGACATCTACGACGAGGACATCGAGGCGCTGGTCGACGAGGAGATGGCGGCTTCGCACGACCGCATCAAGCTGACCTCGCTGACCGTGATCGCCGGTACCCATGGCCCGCAGCGCGCGACGATGAAGCTCGATGTCGACGGCCAGATCAAGATCGAGGAGGCCGAAGGCAACGGGCCGGTCGATGCCGTGTTCAACTGCATCAAGCGCCTGGTGCCGCACGAAGCCAAGCTCGAGCTGTACCAGGTTCACGCCGTGACCCAAGGCACCGACGCGCAGGCCGAAGTCTCGGTGCGGCTGTCGCACGAGGGACGCGCGATGACCGCGCGCGCGGCGGATCCGGATACGCTGGTGGCCTCAGCAAAGGCCTATCTCGGCGCGCTCAACAAGATCGTCATGAAACGCCAGCGCGACACCGTAACGACCGCGGCGGCGAGCTGAGGTTGCTACTACCGCCTCTTCCGGAAGCGGGAGAGGCGGTGCTTGCGGCGTTCACCATGAATGGCTGCCCTGCTAACGACCAATAGCAGCTGGTGATGTCGACCTGTATTGATGCTGACGGCATAGGCCACCCGCGCGCCCGGTGGCCCAAATAACAACAGGGAGAGATTATGCGCACCTTCGCGATCGCTGCGTCCATCGCGGTCCTGGCACTTGGCTTGACCGGGCCGGCATCGGCCCAGTCGCCCATCATCATCAAGTTCAGCCACGTGGTGGCCACCGACACGCCGAAGGGCAAGGCGTCGGAGAAATTCAAGGAGCTCGCCGAGAAGTACACCGGCGGCAAGGTCAAGGTCGAGATCTACCCGAACTCGACGCTTTACAAGGACAAGGAAGAACTCGAGGCGCTCCAGCTCGGCAGCGTGCAGATGCTGGCGCCGTCCAATTCCAAGTTCGGCCCGCTCGGCATCCGCGAGTTCGAGGTATTCGATCTCCCCTACATCCTGCCTGATCTGAAGACGCTGCGGAAGGTGACGGAAGGTCCGCTCGGTGCCAGGCTGCTCAAGCTGCTCGAACCGAAGGGCATCACCGGCCTCGCCTATTGGGACAACGGCTTCAAGCAGATGAGCGCCAACAAGAAGCTGGTGACGCCGGCCGACTATCAGGGCGTCAAGTTCCGCATCCAGTCCTCGCGCGTGCTCCAGGCCCAGTTCAAGGCGCTCGGCTCGCTGCCGCAGGTGATGGCGTTCGGCGAAGTCTACCAGGCGCTGCAGACCGGCGTCGTCGACGGGCAGGAGAACACCTGGTCGAACATCTATACCCAGAAGATGCACGAGGTGCAGAAGTACATCACCGAGAGCAACCACGGCTACATCGGCTACGTCGTGATCGTGAACAAGAAGTTCTGGGACGATTTGCCGGCCGACATCCGCGACCAGCTGACGAAGGCGATGAAGGAAGCGACCGACTTCAACAATACGCAGTCGCAGAAGGAGAACGAGGACGCGCTCGCCGAGATCAGGAAGAGCGGCAAGAGCGAGATCATCAAGCTCACGCCGGAGCAGGACGAGGCGATGCGCAAGGCCATGGAGCCGGTCTACAAGGACGCCGCAGGCCGCGTCGGCCAGCCGCTGATCGACGAATTCCAGAAGGAAGCGAAGAGCACGACGAACTGATTTGAACGGAGGTTGAAAGGGGCTTCCGTGCCTGGCGCGGAAGCCCCTTTTGTTGCGAATGATTCCGATTGCGACTGAACTAAAATTCAGGAGCGTTACATCTTGGAAAGGACTCGCTCCCTGTCCAAGTTGTAAGTTGCGCGTAAGCCGCGCTGCGCTCATCCTCACGACATCCTTCCAGAGGAGAGTTCGCATGAGGAAATTCACCATCGCCGCCATCGCCGTGCTCAGCATCGCCGGCTCGGGCGCGGTCTATGCCCAGTATCATCGCCCGTGGATGCACGAGCACATGCGCCACATCCGCATGAACCCGGAAGACCGCGCCGCCATGGTCGACGCGCGGATCGCTGCCGTCCATGCCGGGCTGAAGCTCAACGCCGACCAGGAAAAGCTGTGGCCGCCGGTCGAGGCCGCCGTGCGCGACTTCGCCAAGCTGCGCATCGACCGCGCCAATGCGCGGATGAATGCCGGCGCCGGCGATGCCGGCAAGGACGCTAACAAGGACGCCGTCAGGCCGGAGGATCCGGTCGCCCGCCTGCGTCAGCGCGCCGAGGACATGGGGGCAACGTCGGCGGCCCTGAAGAAGATCGCCGATGCCGCCGATCCGCTCTACAAGACCCTCGACGAGGGCCAGAAGCGGCGCCTCGCCGTGCTGACCCGTCACCGCGGCCCGTTCGGCGGCGGCGAAGACGGCCCGCGCCGCCACTTCATGGAGCGTGGCATGGACCGCATGATGGAGCGCCGCATGGACCACTTCCACCGTGACCGTTTCGACCGCGACGATGGCCCGGACCGGGACCGCGAGGGCCGGCTCTGAGCCTACAAGGGTTGCCGCGATCAACCCTGGCGAAGCCGCTGGAATCCAGCGGCTTTTCGCTTTTTTGGGGGATGTGGGCACGCCCTTGGCGTACCCTTGGCATACCCTTGGCATACCCTTGGAAAACTTACGTGCCATCGCTTGCCAGACCCGGATCGCTTTGCTAAACGACCGGCCTCGCAAGGCTTTAACCGCCTTTCGGGCGCATAGCTCAGTTGGTAGAGCAGCTGACTCTTAATCAGCGGGTCCCAGGTTCGAGCCCTGGTGCGCCCACCATATAATTCAAACACTTTGCGGGCTGAGCAAACGGCAAAACCAGCGCCGTTTACACCACCGTTTACAGTTTTGTTCTCGCTTCGAGCTTCACCACCGCAGCTTCAGCGAGCTGAATGTCGCGACCGAGGTAGTGCGCATCGAGAATGGCCTCGACGTCTTTCAACGAATGACCTGTGACGGCTGCGATCTGTGGCACGCTGGCGCCTGCGATTGCGAGGCGCACCACTGCCGTGCCGCGCAGGTCGTGAAAGGTCAGTTCACCGATACCGGCGCGCTCACATGCCCTTCCCCAGGACGTGCGAAAGCCGTCCGACGTCCATGGCCGACCGAGCGTGTTGGTCAGGATCAGGGGGCCTCGGCGCTCGGTGATATCGAGAAGGGTTCGCAAAGGCGCGCCGGCTGGCATCGCGACGCGCCGCCCGCCTTTAGACTGGCGCAGGCGAATGTAGGGGTTCTCGTAGGCGGACCAGGGCAGTCGCAGCAAGTCGCCTTGGCGCTGGCCACTCCACAACGCCAGGACTAAGGCGGGCTGGATCTCGCTAAAGGCGATCGCAAGAACCGCTGCGATGTCCTGCTCGGTCCAAATCTTGTCTCTGCGGTCTGCTACGTAGAGGCGGCCCCCGCGCTCGCATGGGTTGGTCGCGATGATGCCGCGGTCTTTTGCGAACGACATGATCCGCGCCAACGTGGTCCAGGCGTAGTCCGCCTTACGTGGTGTCTCGGCGAACAGGTCGCGCCAGGCCTTGAACTCACCACGCACTCGACGATCGGCCAGAGCTGCCACCGGCAGGTCGCCGAATTCATCTTCGATCAGCTTAATGTAGGCGAGGTACGCACGACGGGTCGATGCCGCTAGTCCGGTGAACTCTGGTGCGGCCTTGTACTGCGCAACGATCGTCATGAAGGTGCCGGCGCGGGGCTGCCGAAGGCTCGCATGCGCATCGTGATACTCTCGAACGAAGTCTGGCGCACCGGGCTGCGCATGGATGGCGGGGCCCCCACGCCATGCGTAGCAATGTACTTTCGTCTCGCCATTTGCGAGCCGTCTCTTGACCTTATGAATTCCTTTCAGAACGACGCGCACGGTTCATCCTCCATTCGTCCAAGGCCGCACCCTCTGTCTCGCAGTTTTTGGCGTCGCCTACGCCGCTCAGGGTCTGTCGCTCGGCACGGATATGCTGGGCCCATTTCCTCTGCGAGGAACTGGAGCCTTACTTTGGCTACGACAACACCACTAGGGCGACCGATAGGAAGGTTTTCTTCTTCACCCTAGTCGACATCAACTGTGCGAGGTCGCTGAACGAACGCAAGGTCGATCTGAAGCCGATAGCGTGCAAGCTGCAGCGGGGGCTAGCCGACTGCATCGGCCGCCAGGATCGTCGTCAGCCGTCGATTTGGCCGCTCTATCGCCAAATCTCCCTCCTGGCTCGGTCGGACCCAGTCTACGCATTTAGCTCCAGGTGCCAAGGGATTCGGTGATGAGGGGGAGCTGTTCGGTATGTGGGCTTCTGGTCCCTTAACGAGGCATGCATTGATTGCCCGCTTATGGCCCGTTAGCGAAGTACCGGCACATCTCGACTAGGTCCGCTTAATGAGGCATGGCGGACCAGATTTGCTTAGGTTGAGTTCTTCGCACTTTGACCCCTAACAGACATCGCGCCCAGCGGCGTTCACTTTTCGCCTGGGCCACTGTGTTACATTGGGCAAGACGTCCGGCGCTTCGGTCGACAGATGTGCCTTCGCAAGCCTCTCCAATGTGCTATTCTCATCGTATAAGCCATAGGTATACCATGGCAGGTATTGCAGAGTGGCTAGCATCGATCGGTTTGGGCGAGTACGCCGAGCGATTCCGCGAAAACGCCATCGACCTCTCGGTCGTTCGCGATCTCACGGAGCAGGATTTAAAGGATTTGGGCGTCCTGCTTGGGCATCGCCGCAAGATGCTGCGCGCGATCGTAGAACTTCAGAGAGAGGTCCTGCGAACGCCTCAAGCGGGCGCTAAGCCGGCCTCGACGGATCACGCCGGCCGGCGTCAGCTTACAATCATGTTTTGCGATTTGGTCGGCTCGTCGGCACTTTCGGCCCGCCTTGATCTGGAGGACCTGCGGGCCGTAATGGGCACCTATCACCGCTGCATCGCAGAGGTTGTTGCCAGGAATGAAGGGGTTATCGCGCGGTACATGGGAGATGGCGTGCTCGCCTATTTCGGTTATCCCCAGGCCCACGAGGATGATGCCGAACAAGCGACACGCGCCGGGCTGGCGCTGGTCGATGCCGTAGCTAGCCTCCGGACAGAACCCGCCACCGAGCTGCAGGTTCGCGTTGGCATCGCTACCGGTATGGTGGTCGTGGGCGATTTGACCGGCGAAGGTTCAGCTCAAGAGCAGACGGTCATTGGCGAGACGCCAAACTTGGCTGCGCGCCTGCAGACCTTCGCCAATCCCGGTACCGTGCTGATTTCCGAAAGTACGCACCGGCTCACTGATGGGCATTTCGAGTTCCGCAATCTCGGCCCTGTCGCGCTTAAAGGATGGGCCGAGCCAATGTCAGCCTGGCAGGTACTGGGAACAACCGAAGTGGAAAGCCGCTTCGAGGCACAGCACAAATCTCGATTGGCGCCGCCAATCGGGCGTGACGAGGAAATCGAGATGCTCTTGCGTCGCTGGCAGCACGCCAGGCGTAGCGAAGGTTGCGCGGTGATGCTCACCGGAGAGCCCGGTATCGGCAAGTCGCACATTGCGCTGGCGCTTGAGGAGCGGCTCCAAGGCGAACCGCATATAACGGTGCGCCAGTTCTGCTCGGCGCACCACACCAACAGTGCGCTGTATCCTTTCACCCGCCAGCTCGAACGCGCTGCCCGGTTCGAGCGGGGCGACCCGCCCGCAGAGAAGTTCGCTAAGCTCGAGGCTCTGCTCGTGCGGGCTGATGCCGACCGCGTGTTGCTACCTCTGGCCAACCTTCTGTCCCTTCCACCGAGTAACCGCTACCGTATGCCAGAGCTGAGCCCGCAGAAGCGCAAGGAGCTAACGTTAGCGGCGTTTTTGTCCCAGCTAACTGGCTTGGCCGCAAGACAGCCGGTGTTCGTCATTGTAGAGGATGTCCATTGGGCAGATCCGACGTCGCTGGAGCTGCTCACGATGACCTTGGAACACCTACCCCGGCTTCGGGGGCTGCTGCTCATCACGGCGAGGCCAGAGTTCACTCCGCCGTGGCCAGGTCATGCGCATGTGACGACGATCTCGCTCACGCGGCTGAACCGACGCAACGGGGCGGCGTTAATCGAGCGCGTCACCGCTGGCAAGACGCTCCCGGAAGAGGTAATGGACCAGATCCTCGCCCGCACCGATGGCGTGCCCCTATTCGTGGAGGAACTGACCAAGACGGTGCTCGAAACCGGGCTATTAAATGAACAGGACGATCACTACGTCCTCAACCGTCCTCTCCCCCCGATGGCGATTCCAACGAGTTTGCACGCATCGCTGATGGCAAGGCTCGATCGATTGGCTCCAGTGAGGGAGGTGGCTCAGATCGGCGCTGTGGTGGGTCGCGAGTTCTCCTACGAACTGCTGAGCACCGTAGCCGGGTTGTCAAAAGAGAGACTTGAGGAGGCGCTTGCTCAGTTGGTTCGCTCGGAGTTGATATTCTGCCGGGGCGAGATACCGCAGGCAATCTATACCTTCAAGCACGCGCTTGTGCGGGACGCTGCCTACTCGGGACTCCTGAAGAGCCGACGCGCAGCGCTGCATGCTGCGATCGCGGGTGCCTTCGAGCAACGGTTCCCGGACCTTGTGGAGACTCAACCCGAAACTCTTGCGCATCATCTGACAGAGGCCGGCCTGTTTCAAAAGGCGGAGGCATATTGGCTGCAGGCAGGCAAGAAGGCCGCCATGCGCTCGGCCAACCTTGAAGCCATCGCACACTTGCAGCGGGGTATCGAGGGCTCGGGCCATCTGCCAGAAGGCGCCGGAAAGGATAAGCTGGAACTTGCCTTCCACTTCGCCCTTGGGCCCTGCCTGATCGCTACGCAAGGGCCAGCCTCGAACAAGGCGATGGCAACCTTTGCCCGCGCGCGCGAGCTGTGCGAGCGCCTGGGAGACCCTCCCGAGCAACTCCAGGTGATGTTCTGGTTGACCACTGCGAGCGTAATGCGCGGTGAGTTGCCGGTCGCCGAGGAAACGATCGCGGCCCTGCTCCAGCTCGCCGAAGCGCGCGACGATCTACCGGCGTTGCTCAACGCGATGCGCGGGCAGGCAATGATCCGCCTCTTCATGGGACAGCTTACCGGTGCCCATGAAGCGATTGGACGCGCCTATGAAGCGTTCGAGGCGAGCAGCGAGGACGACAGGCTGGCGGCGCGTTCGGCCGGCCAGGATGCCGGCGTGGCGGACCTGGCGCTGATGTCGTGGGCGCTCTGGCTGCTCGGCCAGCCCGATACGGCAATTGTGCGAATGGACGCTGCCATTCGGCGCGCAGACGCTATAAGTCATCCGCATTCCCAGGCGTATGCCTGTTACTACGCATGCATTCTTCACGCGCTTCGCGGCGAGTTCCTGGTCGCGCAAGGTCATGCCGAACGTTGCATCGCCCTTTCCGAGGAACATGGATTCCGGCAATGGCGCCTGGCGCGCGCCCTTCGGGGCATATGCGTGGCTTCGCTCGATCCTTCACCCAGCGCACTGGGGGAGATCGGTGCCGTCTTGGACGGATATCGCAGCGCCGGTTATCAGCTGGCCATCACCGCGCTCGACGTGTTGTTGTGTCCGCCATTGTTAAATAGTCACGACTACGAGGCCGCGCTGGAGTTGATCGAGCACGGCCTAGCTACAGCTAACCGTAACAGCGAACGAATCCTAGAAGCCGAACTGTATCGTCTAAAGGCACGGGTGCTGGTCGCCCGCGGTGGACCGGCCGTGGAAGCCGAGGCGCAGGCGCTGCTCGACCGGGCATTGAGCACGGGAAGAAGTCAACACGCCAGGACGCTTGAGCTCCGCGCCGCAACGGACCAAGCTGCTCTGTGGATCCATCAGGGCAGACGCGAGGAAGCGCTCAATTTTCTCGCGCCGATTTATGCCAGCTTCACCGAAGGGTTCGAGACGCATGATCTAAAGGTGGCAAAGGTGCTTCTCGATGGGCTACGGTGATCAAGCCGGGACAACGCTTGCGCAGATTTAAATCGCAACGCGATCTGCTTACTTGGGCTTGGCACCACTAGCCGCCCTCTTTAGAGCCGCATAAGTACGATCTCGCAGCTCTAACCAATTCGGGTCGTCCTGTGGATTCTCGTTTATGAAAATGGGCTTGAGCAGCTTGTCGTCTTTACTATTCGCCTTAATCTCGTTTTCCGCTTTGTTAAATGCATCGATTGCTTGTTTAGCGGCGGCGTATCCTAGCGTTATCGAATTTTCGAGATTGCTGTGATTCCACTTGAAATTGATGTGCCCCGGCACGTGAATCTCGACGACTACGCCTCTCCAAGGCGTTTTCCCGTTCCTCCTGTCCACGGCTGGTTTGTCGAGCATCCCGCACTCGACCGCTTTCTCGAGTATTCCGGCTTCGGCTGCTCTGTCGAGTGTGTGCGCCTCTTTGACGTGATATTTGAAAAGCTTGACGTCATCCTCACCGACCGTTGCCGCAAACAGTTGGCAGAGATTTGCTAGTGCATCGTGAAGATTTTCCGGAACGCGGATTTGCTTCGCATCGACGATCCGGCTCACCCAGATTTCATCCAAATCAGGGTGCTCCTCGAGCAAGCTATCGAAGTTCACAGTATCGACTAACGCCCCTTCGCAATATGTAACTTGGTCGATCTCAACCGTCCCTTCGACGAAGGGAAGAGACGAACACGCACACAGGCTGCGTGAGTCGATAGCTCCCCTGTACTGCTTTTTCTCGTCCTCCTTCATCCGACGATTGGAAAACAACGCCAGCTTCTGTTCGTCGAGATTCCAGGCGTTGTGATAGATGTGTGGCATACCGTCCTTTTTCAGCTCGTCGAAGTTTATGCTCTTCATAAACTCGCTATCCGGATAGTTGATCCTGGATAGGCCGTTGACCTTGGACAAGTACATCAGGGAGGTGAGGTATCGGACAAGTGGATTAGGTGCGAGCACCTTATTGAGTATCCAGTTGTTGATGTCTCCTTCGCGCCATTCCTTGAAGGGTTGTTCACCACGAGGCAGACGATTGAACCAAGCGGACATGTTGCCCTGGATCTGTTCCATCATTTTGTACGGTTGCCATCGGAAATCACTGTAACTTTTGGGATCGGTGACGAAGTCCTGGAAGGCCTTGATGTTGGCGTTCCAATCCGTCCCGAATACGGTGTTTATGGGGAAACGCTCATAGCCTTGATCGTCCCGAAACACGCCGTCCCTGAAGAATTCATAGGTCAGCTCGGCTCTGCTTTTGTTTTCTTTTTTGATTTTTTCTTCATCGAATTGATTGTAGACGATGCCAACCCAGGCGCCGATGCAGGACAACGCCCACACATCAGACTTATCGTCGAACGTCTTGCCGTCCTCAGCAAGTGCTTTCAGAACCCCGATGTGTAGCCCTGCTGCCGGTCCGCCGCCGCCGAGCGTAATCGCTCTCTTCACCATTGGTTCCTCCCATCTATTTTATCGTGTGGCTTATTCTCCGATCGAGTTTCCGAATTGCGTGAAGAGGAAGAGATTAATCGTTATTGGGATCATTGGAAAGCGCGGTTGAGGTGGATATTCGACGCTTTCTTGGACCTTCGCATCGAACTAGCGCACATACGCTAGGAGCGCGAGGACTTGGTATCGTGCGATTACGTTTGACCCTCTCGTACAGGTGTGAACCAGTTCGCGTTAGATATTAATCGCTGACGGTAGTAGGAGTAGCTGTAGTCCATTTCGTGACTTCCGGTAATGGCGCGTCAGCGAACTCGCTGAGCGCTTCGTTGAGGTCCGCTCTGTACGGCAAGGCGGACCAGATTTGCTCCGGTTGAGTTCTTCGCATTTTGACCCGAAGTCGTCCTTGGACGGAGCATGCGCTGACCTCCATGGAGAGCGCACCTACGATCGATAAAATCCACTCTCTAAGAGAGACGTGCCTTTGCGACCAAAAAACAATCCTACACATCGTCGCGGGCGTTTTGATGGCCCGGCAAATGACGCCCGAGTACCGAACGAACGTAGGTTACAGTCGCCGCGCAGTGAGATCGCCCGCGGCGGCGACGCCACCAAGGTTACAGTGTTCTGGGGCGCCATCGACATACGTGAAGGCGGCGCTTTAAAAATCCGCCAGTTGACCGTCGGCATGAAGCCGCCTCCAGCTAAGGAAGCCAGCGCGATCGGAAGAGGATTGTCGACTTCGGAATAGAAAACAAAATTCCGAACGCCCATGAATATCGAGAATGGGTGCAGAGCGGCGGACTGCTTGCCTTTGGTCCTACAATTGATGGAATATGGCGTCGGGGCGCATATTTCATCGAGAAGATCCTCAACGGGGCAAAGCCAAGTGATTTGCCCGTCGAAGGGCCGAGCGAATTCCATCTTGCGATCAACCTCAAAGCTGCCGAAGATATGGGCCTATCTGTTCCTCAGCATTTGGTCGCGAGGGCTGACGAGTTGATTGTCCGCTAATGACCACCGATTGCAGACCTCCGGGTTGAGGACCGGGAGCATTCCGATGTTCTCGAAGGTCAAGGCGCTCGGCATCGATCTCCCTGCGACGCTGCTCGGCCGAGGTGATTGAATAACGATCTTCTGCGCTGCACGAGTCTGCTGTTGGGCCCATCTCGGACATTCTGACCGGCGCTGATGATGGTCCCCGGAGCTCAAGCGGAAGTAAGCAGCCTGGGACACCAAAGGCCGCTCGTGACCCACTCTAGACGTCATATGCTTCAGGACCGCCTTGCCGTTGAGAGCGTAGCAGCGTCGCGGCGCATAGCGGGGCAGGTGGTCGCCTGCGCTCAGCAGCCCGCGAGATCAAAATGCGAGGGGTACGCGGATATGTCAGTTGGCCGAGGTTTGCATCCAGCCTAGGCCAATGCTACGGGTTTACCAGCGTCCCCTCGTCGGAAACGCGCCACGCTGCCAAGCCGAAACATAGCGTTAGCATCAAGTTGGCCAGCAAGAGCAGGACCGAGGCAAAGTGGCTCACACGCGCCTCGGGAACAGAACGTCCCTCCAGTCCGGAGACAGGTGGATGATTCGAAAAATGCAGCTGTGCTGACCTGGTTGTAGTTTGTAAAAATGCTGGATCAACAGCTTCGAACGGGGAGCGCAGCCATCGAGCGGTTCGTGGGGAGCCGGGGACTTCGCGCCGCGCTGATCGTAGCTAAGAGGCACGGCAGGAGTTATGATCTGTTCCTTCTCGCTCGGGTCATTCGCTTCGAAGGAGTCTGGCGTGATAAAAATCTTACAAGGAATGCTCCTCGCGACCACGGTTCTGGCTGCTGCTAGTGGGGCGCACGCAGCGGGTGGCTGTGGCGAGGGCTGTCATAGGACAACCGGTGGCGCATGTGTCGTCGACGGCTGGGGCACGGGAGCCAAGGTTCGGAACGAATGCCCGGCGACCGCTCGCCCCCGTCCACCCTGCGGCGGCGGGGATTTCATCTGGGACCGCACCAAACAGGCATGCTTCCAAAATAACCGCACTTGGTTCTGATCTCGCGCCCCATTCAGGCGCGCTCTACACAGCGCAATCTGATCTCAGTGCGATGGCCTCAGAGCGGGTGACAACGAGTTCAGACGGGAACAGCTTGGCCCTTATCTCGGCCAGTGCGTTGCTTCATGGCCCGCTGTCGGCGCCGGCGCTGACACGGGCTCGGTTCACGTGCTTCGGATCAGGTGCGGACCTCCAGGCACGGGAGCCGGATAGGGCTGGACTGCTATGATGGTTGTGCGGCCCTGCCGCTGGCTTACAGCTCAACTGCGGACTAGCCATCTTGGCAGGGAATACCGAAGTTGTCACAAGCGAGAGCGAATGACTCTTTTGCTTTTGTATCCTCGAAGCAAAAGCGAGTGCCGACCTCTGCCTGATCGATCCACCAATCGACGTTACTGCCTTTTGCGATGCGGGAGGCTTCGCCGCGTAACAGGTCCAGTTGTCTTCCCGCAGCACGAACAATCAGGCAATTTTTCTCTTTGGGCATAATACCTTCTCCAATGGCACAGGACGCGAAGTCATTGGTACTAAGAGCCGTGATCACGAAGGCCGCAGCAGGGGGACTGCTGCTGCGGCCCGCGCGGTCAAAAATTCCGGGTCAAAAACGACTAGGTGAAATATGCAGCCAGCCCCGGTGCGATGATCGTACCGCAGCATCTCTGGCTCGCAATATGATCAGTTTCACAATCGGCAGAAGGCTTAACGTGCATCAGTGCCCCGGCTCTCAGGTCCATGGGGATCGGGAACATTCGGCAATCTGGGTGCGTTCGCCTCCAGCTCCGGGCGATGTCTCGGAGCGGACGCGTAGAACTTCCGGCCTCAGGAATCATCTGCCTGGGGCCGGCTTTTTCCAGGACCGTCTTGGCGCCCAGTTTGATTTAGCGGTCGCCTATGTCAATTTGGCAGATGAAAGGGTGGCGGTCGGAAGCTATCCGGGATATGTTGGCAATTCAGCGGAAGCTGGCGCACTGAGAGACGACCCCGGCTTGGGGGCTTGAGGGTTGATGCCGGGGCCGCTCCGCCAGCTCGAAGAAGAGAGCTAACAAAACCTGCAATTTTTCCTCTGCGCGTTCGTTCCTCCAACGAGCGCTCGATCTCGCAAACTGCGGCGGCTTGCCGGTGCTAAAATCCGGTCTGACCTGAGCCCCTCGGTTGCCGCATCCGGCGCATACACAACGCGCCTCGATATCAGACAGGCGAACATCGTCCGACCAGCGAGCGGCGCTGAGTGCAACGTTGTGGCCGGAGTGGCAGCAGACCAGGACACCGCGTAGGCCCATCTCGCGCATCTCGCCGAAGGTGATCTTGAGCGCTCGGCCGTCGGCGTGCGTTGGCGTGTGGCGTCTAGCAGGAGGGGACATGCCACCATCAAAGCGGAAGTACCTCGCAACCTATTGAATGCTCCGACGTAGCCGCCCTAACCGGGCCGCTTTTTCGTTGTGTCGGCTCGGTTTGACCCGACGGGGGGCACTTCCCCATCTAGCCATTCCTGCTCCTCGGCTAAAGCTCGCCACGCCTCTTCCATGCGCCGGTACCGCTTGTAAGCCGGACTATTCTTAGATGGTTCCCCTTCAGCGAGCGTTGCGCAGTTGTCTGCGTTCTCTTTGTAAATCTCTGATGGCTTCATCATCGGCCTCCTGCGTAATGCTTAGGAGAGGAGTCTGAAAGAAATGTGGTTTCGCCCGTCCCAGTTCGAGACGTGAAAGTAACCGGCTAGAAAGCTTCAGCCGTTGTGAAGGCATCGCATTGGGGGATCACAAGGTTCTACCCCGACTGTCAGGACGGCCGGGCTGTGAAGGACGAACACGGGGAGGAAGACCCGAGCGCCGCAGAAGTAAAGCATGAGTCGTTTCTGGTGGTCGCAACGAACTGCTCCGCGAAGGAGCGCTAGCGCTTCGATTTACTCTTGCTCCCTTCGCGGTCTTCTTAGACGCAGAATTCTTGGTCGGCTTCTGTGGTGCGGCTTTCTTTGCAGCCTCCTTGGGTGGCGTTTTAGCCGGCTTCTTGGCAGACTTCTTCGCCGCGGATACTGTCTTCTTTGTACGAGCAGCTGCGACCCGTCTGTTAGCTCTCATAGGGGCAGGAACGCGCTTCTTCTTCCGAGTGATGATCGGCGGCGGAACAGCGGCAGCATCGGTCGCTTCAGGAATGTAGACTTGCTCGTTGGTCACTCCGGCAACCGCTTCTGGATCGGGCTTCATAGCATCCGCGGCTGCAGTCGAGGCGGTGTCCACGATCTCTTTTACAGTGTCTGAAATTCGTTCGACTATTGAGTTTTTAGCCATGGGAGGCTCCCTGAGTCGGGGCAGGATATCTCATTTTTGCGTCGGGAGGGATTGGTGCCGTTCTGGCATCTCCGAGGATTCATTCGAAAGAGGGAAGCGGGATTTAGCGCCCGTTCTATCAAATGATACACCAGCTAGTTATTGCCGGAAGCAAGATGGCAACGGCGCGCTGCTTCGGTGGCACGTCGGGCGGCCCCGGCGCGTCCGGCGCCAGCCCCGGGACGACCGGGGTCGTTCCCCGTGCGCAGCGCGGACCAAAAATTGTGGCTGGTCGACGATCGAATGCCGGATGCGCGGCAAATTCGTACGGCCATCACCTCAGCGGCATCTCCGCTTCGCACGGCCGAAACTAGGCTCAAGGCCGCAACGAAGACGGACCCGGCATAGATAAAGAGGCAGATCAAGAACGCCGCCACAATGCTCACGAGCCATCTTATGGACCGGCAAAATCAGGGTGGAAAGGGCATTATTCCAAGATGCGATCGGCAAGGACCTTTGACGCCTCTTGCGCGGCTGTCACCATGGATCGATCTGTTCGTCAAGGTCGCGCTTGGAGCGGCTCAGGGGGAAGCCCATCATCCATCGGGGAATGGCTCAAGCAAGGTCCGATCGATTTGGTTGTCGTTGTCAGGAGGGCTGAGAGCTCCTGCGTTCCAGCTTGGTGGCGTGAGGCGGCGGAATGGGACAGAGAGGGCGCTCGGTTTGCGACTTCGAAGGCGGCGCGAAGTAGGGCGTGTGAAGCGAAATGGGGGCACACCGCGGGCGTGACGCTCTGCTTCGTCGACCAGACCTCGAAGATCTTCCAATTCTGAGAGCTGAGAAGTGAGTTCGCTAAGTTGTTCGACGTAAAGGATTGCGCGAGAGCCTCGCATAAATGTCCTCCCCAGCACAAAAAAGGCACTATCAGGACGGCGTCAGAGCAAAAGATCGCGAGTAGTAAAAGTAAAAGACTACCACAGGTAAAATAGCTGACTGATTCGTCAGGCTCACTGCGTCAGGGTGTCGCGCTTGAGCCGCGGTCCGGTCGTTGGGCCGTCCGCCGGCCGGCACGAGCTGCTCGGTCCGAACGACCGGGATTTCGTTGCCCGTCGTCGTACTGATCGCTTGCGATCTGCTCGATGGTCTACCGATGCCTTTTGACCGTGCCGGCAATATCATTCGGATCGGCGCGGTCGGCGGCGGCACGTTCGCGCAAGGCTGTCCATTCGACCCTGCAACCAATACGGTCCTCGGCGCCGAACATCGTGAATAGAGCTTCAGGCGCCCCTCAGCGAAATCGCCGGATGGGTCAGGGGTAGGGGTATTTCGAACTCCGGACTCGGGGCCGCGAGATGCCAAGTATCGACTCCGCCCGTCGATCCTATTTTGCTCTTTCAGGGGATAGCCGGCCAAGGTTGTGGCGCCATCTCTCAGGAGAATGCGATACAATCGAAGCGGGAATCAGCTCAACCAGGTCCGACGGAATATTGCGATGACCAGAACTTTTCCTGCCGTCGGCCTATTTGCCGGACCGACGTTGGCGCAGGAAGGGCGACTGCCTTTCTGTGCCGAGCAACAGTCGTAGAAGCTCCTGCAGCTCCACTGATTGCTGCACGAGGCATCGGTGAGCGGCGAAGATCCGCTCACCGTGCTTCCGGGGTGCTTCCGGCTCGAATTTTGCGGAGAGCACGATGGAGGTAAGTGTTTGAATTAGCTGGTGCTGCCAGACAGGATTGAACTATGATCACAATCCTGCTTTTCATTGATTTTATTGATGTTTTCGGTCCGGCGATCTGTTTTTGTGTGGCACTCTTGCGTGGCGCCGTAGCACTGAAATTAGCTTAGAGCAGCCGCGATTGCATCACCTTTATTCACGTCGAATGTGACATGAGCAGTCTCGGCGCGAAGGTCGATCTCAGGACACCTGATGGCCCTCCCGCTGCATCGAACCCGCGCGGCTGCCTAGGGAAGTTAGTGGCTTCCATCATCAGATCGGCAGGCCAAACTGCGGCTCTGCCAAGCCCTCCCCTTGCAGCGAGGAGAGTGAGACGTCCAACAGCCGGACCAGCCTGGGAAGCGGCCTCGCGTTTTGAAGCAGTGCGATGGACAGCGCTCGAGGTCGTCTCTGCTCGAGACCACCACGGAGACAGACCGCTGGGGGTGATGATCCCGAAGTCCTTGAACTTTATCTTCAGCGTGTCCGTCCGGCCCGGTGCGCCCTTGTCCTCGCAGTGGGGCTTAGACTGATCCCGGATACGCAATCAGCGGGCCCGTACTCGCCGAACAGGCCGAAAGGCTTGCCACGGAAGCCTCCGCAGGATCATATTCGAAGTTCTCCTGAGTTAGCCAGCGCGTCGAATCCCTTCAGCTAAATTCTCTGCACGGCTCCTGCGTCTCGAACCCGATGCCGCGCTCCACTCCCGCCTGTCCGGGTTGCAAGAAGCCGAAAGTTGCAATTGCAACGCGCCCTCGACGTGGCGCTGCTTCAAATGCGAATCCGCCGGCTGATTCCGCTCTGTGCCTCCGGCATCGCACCCTCTCCCCCGGCGTTCCTGGAGAGTGCTGCTTTCAGCATATTCTCAATTCTCATTTTCGATTTCTTCGAGGGGCACTGCTGGCACTCTTGATTCCCGGCCGAGTTCGTGGAGCGGGTGAGAGTGATCTCATCACAAACGGCCTTTGAGGTGGCTGCTGGCGCCGGTGCCTCAGGCCTCGCCCGGTCCGGAGAAGATCGATGGCGGTGGCGTTGTGCGCGGCCCCGGGAGCGGCCGCTCGCTTGCTCCGGACCGGGACGCCGGGTTGCCCTTCGCATCGTATCGCTTGGCGAGATCCAGCCACCGACGGCGGGTGAACGGATCGGCCTTCGGGGCGATGGCGCGGACCCGCTGCGCGAGACCCTGGTAGAATTCCTGCTCCATGACGCACCTCGCAACATCACTGCTCTCAGTTGAGTAGGCTACGGTTGCGAAGTCAAGAAGAGCCGACGCACCCGCGCAACTTTCTGCGACCGACTTGAGATCGCAGTGGCGAAGGACGTTGATGGGCAGCGCGGGGAATCAGATGGCAGTGTCCTATCCATTCCGGAAGGCTTGCCCGGCCGGCCGATAACGGCTGCTTCCGATGAAACCGTGAAGGGGAGGCTGCGGTTCAGCGGATTAGACTCGCACTGAAAATGCAAGCGCCATTTCAGAACTGGCCTGGCTTCAAACAGATACGTCTCGCGTAAGTCGTTGCGCATGCAACCCCGAAATTATTGGACGAATGATGGCGAATATTTTGTCTCGCGATTCCGCAGAGGATTTGAGCATTCCGGCATCTGGAAAACGATCAACTTCGGGAGGAGAAGGACGGCACCCATCCGAAGGCGGGCAAATGAATAGCCTCGATCCGATTTCAGTCATGTTTGTTCGTCAAGAATTCTTCGTACTTTCTCCGCCAGACCGCGAAAGGAAAATGGCTTGCTCAACAAGTTGACCCCCGCATCAAGTCGACCGTTGTGGACTATCGCATTCCGTGTGTAGCCCGTCGTGAACAGCACCTTGATCATTGGATGCAACCTTCTAGCCCGATCTGCGATGTTACGTCCGTGAAGGCCATCCGGGAGCACGACGTCGGTGAAGAGAAGATCGATGGTGCGAGATGATTCAAGGAAAGCAATCGCTGATGCCGCGTCGGCTGCTTCGAAAACTTGATATCCGAGATCGCGGAGCACACCGGATGAATACGCGCGCAAATCGTCATGATCTTCCACAACGAGGATGGCCTCATTCCCCCGTAACATTGTTGCTGTCGGAATACTGCGATCTTCCTGCTTGTCGGGTTCAGTCTTGGACCGAGGAAGATAGAGTTTGACCGTCGTGCCATGCCCCGGTTCGCTATAAATCCTAATGTGGCCACCCGTCTGTCGCACGAACCCGTAAACTTGACTTAGCCCCAGCCCAGTTCCTTTGCCGACCTCCTTAGTCGTGAAGAACGGCTCGAACACGCGATCCAGGGTTGCCTTATCCATTCCGGTTCCAGTGTCGGTGACAGCAACCAAAACGTATTGGCCGGGAGGCACGGGTTCTGGGAGTGCGGCAACATACTCATCATCCAGCCAGGTGTTGCCGGTCTCGATTGTAAGTCGTCCGCCGCCGGGCATTGCATCCCGCGCGTTAACCGCCAGATTGAGGATGCCATGTTCTAGTTCCGATGCGTCAGCAAAGGCGCTCCACAAACCGGCATTGCCAACTATCTCGATCCTGATTTGCTCTCCTAAAGTGCTCTTGAGCAGTTCGCTCATTCCCCCGAGCAAGCGATCTACATCAATGGACTTTGGATCCAGCGGTTGGCGACGTGAAAAAGCTAGCAAGCGGGCGGTGAGTGTGGCCGCGCGCTGGGATGCATGATGCGCCATCGCCTGCGCTCGCATGATGCGCCCAAACTGTGGCGCATCGGACATGCTTGCGATCTGCCGTCCGATCGTATCAAGACCACCCATGATCACCGTAAGCAGGTTGTTAAAGTCGTGTGCAACACCGCCGGTAAGCTGACCGATGGCCTCAAGCTTTTGAGCTTGGCGCAGCGCTGCTTCGGCCTCCGTTCGACGCGCGATTTCTTCCGCTACACGCTGTTCCAGCGTCGCATTGAGTTGCTGTAGCTTTAAGGACGTAGCGGACACATCTTTACGCGCACCATCGAGTGCTCTCGCAAGATGCGTAGCGTGAGTAGCCGCCTCCGTGGCAGAACTTGCGCGCGCTAGGGCCATATGAACCCGCGCTTCAGTCTTTAGTAGTTCAATTAAAAGCGGAAGGCTCGATTCGATATCATTCCAAGGGATAGACAAGTTCCTGCCGACAAATACCAGGATTGCCGCAGGGGTCGAACGAGCGACCGCGGGAACGAGCGTGTTAGCGTCGGGAAATGCTACCTCTCCGAAGAACTCACAGCAGCTTGATGCTTGCTTCAAAAACGCTCGCCAAGACGGGCCGCCAGGCAGGCGCTGGTCAAATCCCTGAGCTGGCGTAAAACTCCCCGTTTCTTCATCCTTCAAGAAAATGAGGAAAGCATCGCCTCCCATAAACTTGGCTAATCGCGCGGCAGCTTCTCGCCTCCCGTTGGCGTTGGCAAAACCACTTAAAAGATGAGCCCCGTCATCCTTCAAGTGACCTACTCGGGAAATACGCAAACGACTGCAGTGCAGTTGTGAAAGCCACTGAACTGCCCCTCCGCTCGGGCGATTTGACCGTGGGTGTTACACCCCGTCAACGGCACTTCCGAAAATCGTTCTTGCAGGCTTGAGAGTTCCAACCCGAACTCGTCTCCCATACGGAGGCGAGTAGCGACGCAATCAAAGAAAAGGGCCGCCGCTGGGGGGCCGCCTAATGCATCCAAAGCAGCATTTGCAGCCTGCTTCGCGGCAGAAACTGCGGATGCCGTGCTAGTCTTCATAATTCTTACAACTGAACCAACGGGGACCTCAGCGGCGCACACAACTGCGCCTTCCTCATCCACAGCCAGAGGAACACGCAAGCGATGTTCAGCTCCGCTATCAACCCCAATAATATTGTGCAGGAAGAATGGTAACGGTTCTTTCCGATCCAAGTTCTGATGAGTCTCTTCCGCGTGTTCTACGAATGCTTCGATCGCTGGAAACCCATCAAGGCTTATCACTTTCATGCCGTCGCTCGCCGTGACGCGATAGGCTCGGGACGCAGGTTTCCAGCCGTGACTAACACCCACGCCGATCGGCTTCGAGGAGAGAATCTCCAATGCCACCGCGGCGTCGGACAAAACTTCTTCTCCACAAAATACAGTGGTCTTTTGAAATTGAGCGTTGTCCCCCGCTCCTCCACCAAAAAACTGATACTGACCGGCTGTAGCTAACGTCAACTGATCTACTAAAATATCAGCATGCCCAGCTAGAGCATCAGCTAGAACGAGAGCAGCCCGAAACGGAAATCGTCCGGGCGGTGTTGGTGTAAACCTCGAAACTATCTCCTGGGCTGCCGCAGTGGCATCCATCGCGAGGTTACGTCCAACACTATATGAGAAGACCACATCGTCGCCCACCAACCCCAGTGCACACGCCAAGCCTTGACCACTGCTCACATTCGTAAACTCGCCGGCAGATGAAGCTCCAACAACGATGGTATCGGGCAGCTCCTTTTTTATGGCAGAAAGTATCGCTCCGTGGTCATGCTGAGGAGCTGCAAATAACACCAAGGCAGCAGGCGGTGTGCTTAGGGATCTTCGTATTTCGGTGGCCAGAAATTCGCCTGCAGTCGAGCTATCGCTCGAATCCGTCGAGACTACCGACGCTTTCATTGTTTCCCCCACTTAGACAACAGCAGTAAACAACCTCCGAAAGGATAAGTTCCAAGTAGCTCGAAAATATCAAGGGGCCTCGAGGCGGCAAAGTGACGTAAACCTTTTGGGGCTTTTACTCTGCAATCTGCCAATTCTCACCGTCGGTAATCAAAGGTTTAAAGCCGAAGTTGGTTCGGGGTGTCGTAACGCTTTAGTCGGGACGCTTTCCTTCTGGCGACCCAAAGCGGACAGCTATCCGCGATCGAGCCGTGGTCGGCTGGACCTTTTTTCGGAGCGGCGGCCTGATGCGAATGTCTGCTGTCGGGCCGACGAGAAGTGGTCAACCGAACGGCCGACCGACGCGATTGACCCGAAGCGGACATCGCGAATCCTGCAAGTGCTGCTCCTGTCGCCTTTCCGAGTATGATCTTGGAGGTTACAATGACTCATTATTATCGTGCCTCGGAGCGGAAATGAAGTAGCGCCCCTTCATGGCTCTTGATGGCCGTGCAGCTTCTTGATGGCCGTGCAGCTGATGGCGGTGCGGGTCCATGAATGTGATCGGCGCAACCATGGGAGCGCCTCCGGAAAACGCCAATCCGCCCGGACGCGCGAAGGCGTCGGCGGCTCTCAGAGGATCAGATCGTGTTGGAAGGGTAGGTGTCCGCCCTGGCCAGCAGCCTCCTGGTCGAAACGCCAACCCTCCGGCGCCGCATCGGCCGGATGGGGCCATGCGGCCGCGGCGGAATCGTGCTCCGGATTGAGGGCGGCGACGGGGATCGAGGAAGCGACTGCCGGGGCCGTCGAGCTGGCATGCTGCTGCTCCGCACCCGCCTCGAAATGGAACGCGGGCTCGGCCCGGTTGTGAAAGCCTTCGTCGTCGGCGCCCTGAATGACCACGGTCACGACCTGCGGCGTGCCGTCGATCGTGGTCACGGTGAAGGTATCGGTCAGCGCGTCGCAAGGCCTCAAGGCCTGGACCTCGGGGTTCTCGGGGTTGAGCACATATGTCCACGTGCCGCAGGTCGTCATCGTGAAACTGCCGTAGCCGTGGTCGCTCGCCTGCGGGCATGTCGTGGCCGTGAAGGTGTCGTCGGGATTATCGACGTCCCTGTCGGACAAGGTGCCGCTGGCGCGTGGCGGGGGCTCGCAGGAGTTTCTTGGCTCGGTCACGCGTCCGCAAATATCGCCGCAGACGACCGCGGCGTCGTTGCTGCCCTCGATGGTGACGGTCACCGTCTGTGCCGTACCGTCCGCGGCCCTCACCGTGAAATCGTCAGTCAGCGATTGACCTGCGTTCAGCGCCTGCACCGCGCAGTTGCCGTTGTCGAGCGCGAAGGTCCAGTGCCCATCCGCGGTCATGGTGAAGCTGCCGTAACCGTGGTCGCTCGGCTCCGGACATTTGACGGGATCGAACGCGTTCGACGGGCCGTCGACGTCGGTGGCGGTCAAAAGGCCGCACGCGGTTGGGAGGCCCTGCGCGGAATTGTCGACTCCGCCAGCTTCGACCACGCGACCATGCGTGTCCCCGGAGATGACGGCCGGATCGTCGGCGCCTTGGATGGTCATCGTGACGACCTGCGGCGTGCCGCCGATGGTGGTCACGGTGAAGGTGTCTGTCAGGGTCTGGCACGGCGTAAGCGCCAGCACCGCGGCGCTGGCGGAATCCAGCGCGTAGGTCCAGTGCCCGTCGGACGTCATCGTAAAGCTGCCATAGCCTTTGTCGCTGGCATGCGGAGAACTCACCGCCGTAAACGTGTTGGCCGGATCGTCGACATCGGTGTCGGCGAGTTTGCCGGTCGCGGTTGGGACGTCGTGCGCCATGGCCGCCGCCGCAATTGCGGCGGCAGTCATGGCGATCGTGGCGACGGATCCGCCGGTCTCGCCGCTTATCGCTGCCGCGTCGTCGGTGCCGGCGATGTCGATCGTGAAGGTTTGGCTTGCCGAGGCAAAGCCGTCGGACGCCGTGATCGTGAAGCTGTCGGCGTTCGGCGCCTTCAGCGCGTTGATGGCGTCGTTGTTCGGTACGTAGGCGTAGGCGCCGGTCCCGCTGTTCAAGTACAGGATTCCGAAGGAGCCGGCCTTCTCGACGTCGTAGCTTGCGCCCGCGACGGTGAAAGCGCCGATCGCGCCGCCCGCGATGCCAAAGGTTGGGGTCGTGCCGGAGCCGAAGCTCGTGGCCGAGAAGCTGCCGCTGCTCGCCGAGAACTCATCGAACGCGACTGTGTCGATCTCGACGGGGCCCGACCCGAGCGTCAGTGTCGGTGGCGAATGGATCAGCGGCCCATCCGACACGAAGCTGGCCGGCACCACCAGCCCGGGAAGGGCATGTTGTGGACCGGGCCCGTCGGGCGCCTGGAAATCGATCGGCTGCAGCGTCTGATCGACCGCTTCGCCCGGAGGCGTGCCGGATCCGGACGGCCCATGGTCCTTCGAGTAGTTGTCGAGCACGTCCTGCTGCCGGCTCTGCAGGTCCTCCATCCGCGAAGCGTTGTTGGCGACCTGCGCGAAGCTGACGGACGATCCGGTCTTGCTGAGGATGACCGTCTGCCCGGGATCGTCCACGATGATGTGGCGCGGCACCGCCTCCTTCGTGATGAGTTCGAAGGTGCCATGCTCGAACCCCTTGTAGGTGATGGAGGCGTCGTCGAACAACGCGAGATCGGGATCGGCGGCCCACGCTTCTTTCAGAGCCGAAAGGATCAACGCGACGAAGGACAGCCCTCCGGCCCATCCGAGTCTCGCGACAACCGCCGACTCTACAGCGCGCCCCCTGCGTTGGTTCTGCGCCGGCCAAAGACCGGTGAAGACACGTGCGAGCGACATCTTGAATGCCTCGCATGCTGCCCGCTTCCGCCGAAGCGGCCGGACCGACCGATCCGCGTGTGTGTCCACCCGCCGAGGTCCGGTTCTGCGCACCAGACTACGCTTTGTCGTCCCGAGACCCCTTCACGAAATGTTGACTGGGTGCGCGCAAATGCGCTCTTTTGTTGGCGCTGAGCGGTCGGGACCATCGTCCGTTGCGACTAAAGAGTGGCGCTCGCAACATGCGGTATGGTGCGCCGGGCGCGCTCTGCCATCATTCCGCCGAAGCGGGCTCTTCACGGATGGGAGCGGACGCATGCACGGACTAAGGACGGTCGCAGGACTTCTCTGCCTTTTGCTCGTTGCAGTGGCGTATCCGCCTGCGCCGCTTCGGGCGCAGGACGTCAAGCCAATCGGCAAGGTCGTGACCGTCGCTGGCAAGGCAGTGATCGAGCATATCGATGCCGCGGTTGTGCAGGCGAGACTGTCCGAGAACGGGGCCAGCGCGAAGGTCGGCGATCCAGTCTATCGGGGCGACGTCGTCAGGACGGGCGCCGACGGGCGCCTGGGTATCAATTTCGCCGATGGCAGCTCCTTCAGCCTGTCGAGTAACGCCAGCATGGAAATGAGCGAGTTCGTCTACGATCCGGACGGCAAGGACAATTCAACCCTGATCAGCCTGACCAGAGGCACCTTCACCTTCGTCGCCGGCAGCGTCGCCAAGACCGGGAGCATGAAGGTGGACACGCCGGTGGCGACGTTGGGGATCCGGGGCACCACGCCCCACATCGAGATTTCGGACGACGGCACGGTCAAGTTCGCCACCCTGATCGAGGAGGGCAAGGATGCCGTCATGAAGCGGAAGGCCGGTCCGACCGTTGCGCCTCCCCGGCAGCGGAGGGCCGACCGCGCTCTCGGCATCTGCCGGGGATGCTGAAGGTCTTCGGGACGGCGCTAGTTATGATCCTGCTGCTGGCCGCCCCCGCGTCGGCGCAGAAGCCGGAAGGTCAATTCCGGAACGTCGAGCTCTGCAACGCCGCCTCGTCCCCCGACCGGAGGATCGAGGCCTGCTCTGCCTTCATCGCAGCCGGCCGTGGCGGGCCACAGGCCCTGGCCATGGCCCACAACAACCGCGGCATCGCCTACGCGGCGAAGGTCGACTACGACCGCGCTGTCGCCGACTTCGAGGCGGCCATAGGCATCGATCCGACCTTCGCCAAACCCGTCAACAACCGCGGCGCGGCGAGACTGAGGACGGGCGACTACGACGCCGCGATGGAGGATTTCGACCGAGCCATCGCCCTCCAGCCGGCATACCCCGGCGCCTTCGTCAACCGCGCCGAGGGCTGGCTGAAGAAGGGCGATCTCGTACGCGCCGAAAGCGACTACACCGCCGCGACTCGTCTGAACGCCGACATGGAAGTGGCTTGGAGCGGCCTTTGCTGGATCCGGGCGAGCACGGGCGACCCGCAAGGCGCGGTGGAAGCCTGCGACAAGGCGATCGGGTCGGGCGCGCATACGGCTGCGACCTACGATTCCCGCGCGCTCGCCCACCTCAAGGCTGGACGGACCGATGCGGCCATCGCCGACTACGACGCCGCGCTGCGCATCGACCCCACGCTCGCCACCGCGCTGTACGGTCGCGGCCGGGCAAAGATCCGCCGCGGCGAGACGGCTTCGGGAGAAGCCGATGTCGCGGCCGCGAAAGCTGTCCGGGGCGACATCGCCGAGGAATTCGCGCGCTACGGCGTACCGTAGTCCGTCCTCAACGCGTGCCCGTCGGAGAATGCCATCTCTCCCCTACCGAGAGAACCTGAGCTGCAGCAGTCGAGCAGTTTTTGTATTGATTTTTCCCTCCAGCGAGCGACACCCGAAAAATGCTAAACGGTTCTGCTTCCTACAAAACCGATAAGCAGACGTACGAAACAGAGCCAGATGGCGAACTCATCAGCTTTCGAGCCAAAACAGGGTCAGTTGATCGACTGATAAGCTTTCATACGAAGCGGAGTCAGTTGGCCAACTGATAAGGTAATACGCAAAATCTTATCAGTGCTCCGCTGGTCCGGAATGTGGACGAGTACGTATCCCGCCTACCCGAGGATCACCGCTCCTCCAAACGGGAATGACCAAGGCGTTGAGGATTCTAAAATTTTCGGTGGGGTGAGGCGCGGTTGACGTGACTAACTACGGTTACAAGCTACAGATTTGCTCGCCGCTGCGAGACCACCGCGGCACGTCCGGCCGACGAGCGTGCAGGTCGGCGGAAGGCCGGGATGTGAATCGGCATCGAAGCATGCCCCCTCCAATGTGATGTGAATCAGAGACTTATCGTGCCGATCAGCGGGGCCACGCCGATTCACACCACGGCTCAAGGCTCAATTCGCGCTTCAATAGTCTTCGCGCGCGAATTCGGAGGTCCCGCGCCGAAGCTCGCCGGCGCAGAACATATCGGCCAGCGACACCGCCAGGGTCACGTAGCCGATCCGGCCAGGCCGCGATATCCGCTCAGGCGAATTGAGAATATCGGGAAAGCTGAAAGAAGGACTCCGCTTCGTAGGACGGATCGGTGGCCAGTCGGGCAAGCCTTTGCCCGATGGCAGGCGCGAACTTCGCACCGTGGCCTGAACACGCGGAGCAGACGATTAGGCGGGAATCCGGCCAGCGATCGATGATGAATTCCTCGCCCGCATCGGGCAGGCGGTCGGCGGGCACGGTGTTGGTGTAGAGGCAGACGTCTCGATCGATGATTGGCCCGGCCGCGCCCGGGACAAGGGCCGCCAACGCATCGCCGACCGGGCGGAGTTCGGCCTCGGTGGCCTGCGGACCCCAGTCGTCGGGGCCGACCACGGGCCCGTGGTTGTGAGGCGCCGCTTTGACGCCGCGCTGTTCGAAGTCCGGAAAGCCGTAGACCACGTCGTTCGGACCTCGGTCCAGAATGAAGATCGGGAAACGACCGAGCGCCACAGTGTCAGGGCGGGTCGGCTTGAACCAGCCGACCGCCTGTCGGGTCACGTTGAGCAGCGCGCCCAGTGTCGGGAGTGCGCGACCGAGCCATGGACCCAGCGCCAGAATCGCGCGCTCGGCGAAGAACTCTTCGGTCACCGTGCGGATCGATACGCCGTCGTGGTGCGGCGTGAAGCTCGCGCGTTCCGGAATCACACGGTTGCCGGCGCGTGAGCGCATCAGTCTCATGACGACACCGGTCCGCAGTATCGCGCCACCGTCTTGTACTACGACGTCCCAGTCGTCGGGCAGGGCGAAAGCCGGAAATTCCTTGTTCGCTACGGTCGCGGTCAACATCGGATCAGGGCGCCCTTTCGCGATCGCGGCCGCGCGTGACGACGCCACCATCGCAGAGCCGGGGAGGCCTGCCTCCAAAACAGGGGTTTCCGTCAGAACCGTTTGACGGCTTTCGGCCTGCAGCCGGATCCAACCGGCATGAGCCTCGTCGCTCAGGCTGGTGTAGTTGGGGTTTTCGAAATTGAAGCGACGGAAAATTCGACATGAACCATGTGACGAGCCTCGATCCGAACCGGGTCCGACAGGGTCGAAGCCGAGCGCATCGACGCCGGCATCCAACAATGAGTTGAGCGCTGCTCCGCCCATGAGTCCTAGACCCAGCACGGCGACTTCGCATTTTCGCATGAAGGCCTCGCGAGCGATGCTACGACTCGCCGATCATCCTGATGATTTCGCGGGTTTACAAGGTCTACGGGAGGGCGATTACGTAGCGAAAGGGACCGCGGGGCGACAGCGGGCCAGATCCGAAAGTCTGAATAGGAGCCGCAGTCAACGGCGCCCGTCTCCATAGCTTTAGTTTCGGCCGCAGGAGCAGGTCGGTCGCGGCTTAGCGCGACCATGGCCACGATAACGACGGTTGCGGTTTTATAGCTTGCGGTCTGGCAATTGGCGCCGGCTTTGGCGCCTGGGCAACATTGGCCGACTGCCGTGGACGCGGCAATGGTACTTCCTGCATGACCTGTGGCTTTTCTGGGATTGCGTTCGTACCTTCAGGCATCATCTCCTTTGGTGCTGAGGCGTTCGCCGTGGCGCGGGCGAGTTGCTCCTGGTTTGCGTTGAGGCGATCGGTGAGCGTTTGACTTTCGCGGGCCATCTGGATCTGGATCCCTTTGACATCGTCGATGACACGGCTGTTACGTGCGAGTTCTTCCTGGCCTGTCTTGAGTTGGCGCGCCACATTTTCATTGTCGTGGACCAATTTCTCTTGCGTCACGTTAAGCTGTTCGACTGCTTGCCTCAAGGCAGCGAGATCGCGCGTCATCGACTGCAGCTGCTGCGTCAAGTCGGAAACCAGGGCGATTGCAGACGGCGCCGCGTCTTTCGGCGCCGCAGCATCTCGGGGGCCCCGCGTCAGGGGTGCAGGGTCCGAAGGGGCCCTCATCGCCGGTTGTGCGGAGGACGACCACCACCACCAAGCAGCAAAGGACACAGCCAACAGAGAGCAGACGAAGGCCACGTGGGGCTGTTTCGTCGGTTGATGGTTCGTTGCCGGTGCGCGAGACGTCTCCATGGTCGGCTGGACCGAGGCACCGTCTTCCGCCTTGCGCGTCAGGTGCGAAAGCTCCTCCGCGATCTGCCGTTCCGCGACGCTGTCGTCCCGCGTGGAAGCCATTTGGTGCTCCATGTGAACCCTTGACGATGGTGCTGACTTTCGTTGTTTAGCACAGTTTTAGCCTGTGCGCTCGGGCCCAGCGCTGCGCGCGAAGGCGCCGTCGGCAAATGAGTCCGATCGCCGAAAGTTCGAGGCTGATCGAGGCAGGAAAAAGCGCCTAAACTCCAGAGCGGCGTGTGCTTATGCCGATGTATGACGTCGAATGGCAGGCTCGCGTGTCTTGCAGCGGGCGCACTCAACCTCCAGCCAGGCGAGTCCGCCACTAAGCATTGATCGATCGTCGGGCAGGGCTGCGCAGGGCCCCCGTAGCATTCCATGCGGACGGACCAGGCTTCCGCCTCCGCCCGTCGGCTTCTCGAACGGCCTCCTGGGCGCGCTCGCGGGCTCCTTGCGCATCATCATCGCGCCCATAATCCGGCCGCTCCAGACTACCTCTCCACACTTTTCGCGGAGGATTCCGCAGGTGGCTTGTGAGGCTAACCGTCAGCCGGGAGCCCCACACCTCACTTCGGGTCAAGCGCGACTGAGCCTAGCGGCTCCCGCGATCTAATGTGTCAACGTGGCTCGAACCGTAGAAGTGACAAGCTCCGCGCGGAAAAAACGCAGAGCGCTTTCGCGGAAGGGGGCGAGCTACTGGTCCCTGGTTCTCGCCGCGCCGAGGATATCCACTCCTCCAAACTCTGGGCGCTAAGCTTTCGCGAAGACGTTCATTTTTCGCAAACCGTGGACGGCTCTAGAAATAAGCTACAGTAAGGAACTACGGTAACTCGGCTAAATGGCGATACGTGATGCCACTGTGGACATCCGCCTGCAAGGATTTGAACTTCTTTGTCCTGCTGGGCTCTTCCGACTTCGACGGGCATAGTGTCCTTTGGCACGCCTCGTGCCGCTCAACTGCGAATACTTTCTGCACACGCCGGTTGGTAGCTTCTAAAATCTTCCTGGCAGTCGCTCTTCGTCGTGTTCGTGCTCGGAAGGTCGATCCCCCGCGGATTTAAGAGAGCTGCCAGCCTGCACGCAGGATGCAAGTTAGATCAAGATTTCAGAGCTCGCTGGGCGTCACCGATCTCGCAATTTCGCCGACGTGAACGGGCGCGGGAGCAGTTGGATCATCGCGGCCAACCGGGCTCAGGCCATGGCATGTAAAGACGCAGCCCTGCGGGGAAAGGCATCGATGAGCTGCAGCCGCGCCCTCTCATGCTGTGACATAACGGCCGGCACGATCAAGACCTACGGGGCCGGCACGTAGGGCAGGGGGCTCCGGCTAATCGTCGAAGCACGGTCCGCATTGCAAGTTAGACGGGCAGCCGAAGCCAAAGGTCGTTGCTGGACAGCGTACCGGCCGGCGTGGCTATCTCCATATCGACGACGCAAAAGGAGCCGGGTTGATCATCATACAGGTAACGAAGATGCCAGACGGGGCCAAGTTCCGGTGTAATGGCGAAGTCATCTAAGGCACTCGCGACGTATCGAACGGCATCGCGATGTGCTATCGGCGCGGAGAACATCGTGTCCGTCAGCGTGGCGAGGCTCATACCCTCCAGGAGCATGGTTCGCGCGACTTCGTCTCCGTGGACGAGCCTGAGGACGGATACGAGGGCCGCGATAGCGTCAGGGTTCTTTAGAGACACGGCAGATTCGTTTCAGGCCAAAAGGCCGTATTGACGTAAGGGCGCGTGGGCGGCGGTCGCGTGTTTTCGCAGGGCATGGTCGTCCGCTACAACACCTCAGCACGAACCTGAGCCACGCCACGATTCGTAATCCCCAAGCTGCGCGCAGCCGCCAGCGAGAGGTCGAGGACGCGGCCACGGACCCATGGTCCGCGGTCGGTGATACGAACCACCACCGAGTTGTTCGTCTCAAGATCAATGACGCGGACTCTCGTGCCGAACGGCAGACGGCGATGCGCCGCGGTTAGTAGATTCCGATCAAACGATGAACCGCTCGCTGTCTTGCCTTTGGAATACGAATAGTAGGAGGCTTTTCCGGAAATAACTCGATTGAAAGATTGAGCGCCTGAACGATCTTTCAGGGGCTCTTGTCCGCTCGGGCGTTGCGCTTGCGGCTCCTCCTTCTTTGTCTTATCGAGTCCTTCAGGAGCGGGCTCGGCGTGAGCGTCTGGCACGATGGACCATCTATCATTGAATGTTTGCCCAACGGCTGGGGTCGCGTGAAGCCCCGTCCAAATTGAGACCGCTGCAATCACGATCATTCCAGAAAGCGGACGCATGATCGACCTCACTACAAATCACCAGACTGACAAACAATGCAAACTCGTAAGGCGCGTTCCGGCACATCGGGATTCATGTGTAGAGAGGTGATCTGATACCGATTTGAATGTGTTGCATGGCGAAGAGTGGAAGCAGTGCAACAAGCAGATGGTCCGCTGCAGCGCATTCACGAGAACCGGCGAGCCGTTCTAGAGCTCGACGCTTTGCGAAGCAGCGTCAACCTGGCCTGGCGTGCAGGCGGTTCAGTGGCGTGAATCTCTTCGCCTGATTATAGAGACGAGCAGGACATTGAACGGGCCACGGGCAGCTCGTGGGGCGAGATGCCGCGAGCCGCCTAAGAAGCTCCGCGCGTTATCCAGCCTCGCTCGCAGTGGATCGCAACCGTACACGGCTCCTCGGTGTTAATCGCCGGCAGTTTGCGTCTTTCGTGCTTCTTCAGCGAAAACTGCCTCGGAGCAATTGCTATGAACATAAATCTCCGAAACGAACTCGCGAAGCTTGGATGACATCCAAATAACGCCAGAAAATGTCGGACCTCAGCAGTTGGCTACCACTTCTCCCACAGGAATGCATGCGCGAAGGAGGCCGGTGACATAGGGACTGCTGTCAGCTGGCGCATGCGCTCTGGTTCTACTGGCGTTTAACGTGGCCGCTGTCCTCTCTCCTCACTAAAACGGTTGAGCAAAGAACCAAAGGCCGCCTCAGTTGGCGGCCTTTTTACAAGTAGGATACGCCAGTTTACGTGAACGAAACCTCTGATCAGTAGCGCCGATAGTACCGATGGGCATAAGGCCGACGAACAACGACTACGCCGCGGCGATAGGCAGGACGATAGACCGGGCGAGTTCGGACGCATCCGTGCCGGCTGCAAACCAGAGCTACCGTCTCAACGTTCGCGATGTTTGATTGTCCCAACGGAGCAACGGGCATTGCCGATGCCGTTGCAATTGAGAATGCCGCCCCACCGAGAACGGTTATTGCGGCAAGTGTAAGTTTGTATTTCATCCACGCTACTCCGGCGGAGCCCATCCCCGCTGACCAACCTTAGACGTTCCTTCCTGAACCTCGGATGACCACGCCGCAGCTTTCGCGCGCGCCCTGGCTGGCTGTATGTTTCGGCACAATTGGGCCACGCGCGAGGGGTTGTTCTCTCGATCCTATCCGCCGGGCGGCCGCGCGCTGGCTCTGCGACATGGCTTGCCAATGAAGGTCACGCTGGCGCGCCGATCACCTCGTACTCGAAGCCGACGCCCTCCCGATCGTTCTCATCAATTCAAGCCTGCGCCACCTCCTCTGTAGCGAACCACTTTCGGCGGGGGTGAGGCGCGCCATTACAGATCCTCGCGCAAGCTCATGAAGAACGGATGCCGGAGGACCTTGTGAATGCAGCGCGCGTCGCGCGGAACGGCCTCGACCCCTGCGCAAGCATGGCTCTCTGCAACCGGGGAAGGGGCGCCCCGGTCCCCATTGCGGAACGAACTCCAACCGAAACGGATATTCGGGTATTCGGGTTCGTAGGCGCCGGTTGGTTCCTAAGCCATAGGTCGATCTTGGGAGCCTCGTAAATTGTTCTAGAATACTGCGATGGCTGGCAAGAAAACCTCCGAAAGAGAGTTCCTGCCCTCCTAAACCAACAGGCGAGGTGGAGGCGCGGCAGGTTGTCCAAGAGCAAGTCTCGATCACCAGCCGGCGCTCGTCAAAGGTTCGAAAGTAAGATGAAACGAAGGCCGCCACAGTTGGCGGAGTCGTATTGTAGCTTCCGGCACTTGGGAATGCCATGCGGTACGTTGCGTATGTGGTCGATTTATCCGGCGTTGCTCGGGCGGTTTATCAAATTGACAGTCCGACGGATGAAGACGCCAGAACGCGAGCAGAGAAATTTCTCGATACGTACCCCGCCGTAGAGGTGTGGGATGGTCCTCGCAGAATTGCCCGGCTGGTGCGTGAGAGCTCGGGCTGACCGGTCGAGAAACGCGAGAGCTACGCCGGGTTGGTTCGGATCTGCTTACGATCATGAATTGACATTTCGCCGCGGCTCGTGGCTTCCAAAATCTTCATGGCGCGCAGGAACGAGCGGTTCGACTTTAATTGTTGCCCAAGCAACCGTCCAGGTGCGGGATCCTCGTGGCATTAACATCGACGCGCGTGTTATGACGACTGTTCAAACGGCCTTGCTCATTGCGGCCGCAGTGCCACGCTCTGCACTAGATCGTGGGCGGTAATCGACACATCAAGCATCAGAGGGCACGGCGGATGTAACCGGCTCGACGATCTTAAGGGCCCGACGTGGAATGCGTCGGGGCCTTTTGTTAGGGCTCCATCTACACCGGCAGCCGCTCAGGGGCGCGAAGCGGAAATTATATCGCTCGATCCGAGCGTTGCCGGTGGTCACCCCGGAGCAGACTTGACAAGTCGGACGAGTGCAAGGCTCTCTCTCTCTCTCTCTCTCTCTCTCTCTGCGAGTTAATCAGATAGCGTCGCAACGTCTGGCCGTGAGGGTTGACGATATTGGACCGCGATCGCTGTTAACCTTGGCCGCTTTTCGGCCAAATTGTTGTTTGTTGCTTGGTACTCGGGGCAGGACCTCATTTTGGAGCCCTGCAATGTTCAAGCAAGTATTTTCTGCGTGTCTCTTCGTTGTCCTCAGCTCGATCTGTTCGGAAGCAAGACCCGGCCGCATCGGCCACGCGCCCGAATGCAACGTGATCATGCCATGTGACTTCTCGTCCGCGCAGACGCGCGGCGAACGAATTTCGCAATATTCACTGCAGGCGTATCGTCCCAAACAACTCGTAACCGCAGCCAACAGCTTGGCGATGAGTGTCCCTGCTGAGAGCCGGATCGCCGGGGGTCGGCCGCCCGGCTGCCCGGCGGCATTCTGTGGTTGTGGCGCAGCGCTGCGCGTGTTTGGTCGTGTGGTGCCTGAACTAAACCTCGCAGCCAACTGGCTACGCTTTCCGCGTACGTCGCCGTCGCCCGGAATGGTCGCGGCACGCCGTGGGCACGTCTTCGTACTAGAACAGCATCTCAGAGGCGACATTTGGATGGCGTATGACGCCAACTCAGGCGGACACGCGACAAGGATGCACGCGCGATCGTTGCGCGGCTATACAGTTGTCAATCCACACGTTGCGGCCTGAAAGAGCGCGCGCCAGTTGGTGTACCGGTTTGTCGCTACCCGAACGTCAGCGCGTGTGCCCACGACCGCCGCCTGTGGCGCACTGGAAGGGACGGCCCCCGACCGCCAGCCCCCCGTGTTGGTCGGGGCCGATTTTCGTCTGGTGCCCAACGCTCTGACACCATCTGACGAGAACCAGCCGGTTGGTTTTCCGGTTTTTTACAGAGTGGCGTTATGTCGCGTGCGATTGCCACCGTTCAAATTCGACTGGGGCGCCGCTACGCGCTTCCAAGTGGTTCGCAGCGTCATACCGTTTGGAGTTCAGGGATTGTCGAATTTTAGTTCGTCTGAGTTTAGCAAAGTAATCGTTCTTTTCTGATTGGGAATGGCGGCGACGTTCGCGGAGGTGCTGGCTGCAAGGTTGACCATCATACCTTTTGTATTTTCGTCAACCGAGTATGTGCCGTAATAGGCAAATGCTTGACGCCACGATACTTTGCGCCTCCTCGGGCGTCGCCTTGGCTCGGTCATTAGCCGCAATCTTTGGAATTTCCGCGCGCGAGTGGAAAAGCGAGAAATGGCCATCATCTGAGAAAATCATCACGCCCTTTGGGGAAGGACCGAAGGGTTCGCCTATTTGGCCGTCGTCCATTTCACTGGTAACAGCGACTAGCGTCCACGCACCAACAAGCTGTTCCTTAGCCGACTTCTCTTGCGCGAATGCTGCGCCCGACAGGGCAAGCCCAAGCCCGATAGCAACAATGGCTTTGTTCATTATGTCCTCCACCACAAAATTTAATTGTTCAACTACGGTCACGTGAGATCAAGGTCGGCGTGAGCTTCGGGGTCAAAATCGGCGATGAAAACCCACACGATGCCATTCCGATCTAACCTGGACAGCGGGCCCACCCACAGACACAGACTAGCCGCAGTACCCACGTGCCAACCGCCAACCCAGCAGGAATGCCGGCTGATCTCCTACCCAGATGTGTGTCTCGGGATCATCGACCTGCGGCGGAGAGCGGGTCGGCCCACCCGTAAATTTCCCAAGTGCCGCGCCTGCCCCTGATCTGGTACGACGGCCCCAGCTCACCGGAATGAGGCGCATTCGGCCAAATGGATGATCTCGCAATGCTTCTCGCCGAGCTGGAGCGGTGCAAGGCAGAGTTCGAGCACCTGCAAACGGAGCTGAATTCCCCAAGGGGCGCCGGCCCAGTACAGCCAACAACGCTCCAAGATCTGGCGCGCCGGATGAGCGAGATCGCGGCCCGTCTTGAAGCTGCAACGCGCGCGATCTCAAAGGGACCTGCCAGCGGAATACATTGAGCAGTTCCGTAGCGCCCTAGCGAGCCGGCCATCTCCGGTTTGAAGCCAGAACGGACTTGTCCACTTCGCGGAGTACATGGTCTAGTTCGCCATTGGCCGTTGCTCAAGCAGCGCAACTCTCCGGCTTGCGCAGGATCAAAACGGACAGCCCCGTTCTCACTAGCCTCACACCTAGCCGAACAACCTGCGGTTCAGTCTGCTGAGGTTATGGGCGCCCAATTGACCTACCCCGATGGAGCGCCGCGCCTGTTACGCCAGTACTCTCGCAATGGCATCCCGCAAGGTTTGCCGTGCGAACGGCTTGCGCAAATAGGCGACGCACCCGGCGTCCACCGCCTCAGGGCCTCGGTCAGATGCAGCTGGAACGCGCGCAGCTCTTCCGCCGTCGCACTGTCGGGGGGAGGGCTGAGGAAAACCCTAAGCCTCTTGACGGCGCGGATGTACTCGCGTTGCGTATCGGGTACGAACCTGCGCATGTTCATGTCGTCGAGCATGCGTTGGCGCAGCGGGCTGATGGGCTTCTCGCTCATTGGGGGCTCCTGTCTTGAGGTTGGAGTGCTTGACCCCTCGATCCTGCAGACGGAGCGCCCGCCCGTCACCTGTGCTCGTTCAAACGGTTACAGCGGTAGACGTGATCGGCGGACCGCGCCGCCAGCCCTCCCGCGAGAGCGGGTTCGTTCTTTGACCCGAAGCCGAAGTTATCAGTCAGCCTTTCATGCCATCCAGACCGGGATAATCTTTGTAAATGTTTTCCTGAAGCACGGAGTCTATTCCGAGAGATGATATCGCCGACCGATGCCCTCAATCTCAGAAACTCATCTACTGGAGATTCTTGGGCGAGCGTGAGCGCCAGGGATAACTCTCCATGACCCGATCTACGTGCTGTTTAAATCGTGTGGCTGATTTCGCGTCCATAGACCATCTCGCGGCAACAGGGCCTGCCTAGTAAGAGGCCCCTCCAAATATCTAGAGCGCTACTCTACCGCTTGGCCCAAATGCGAAGTGCACGACGTCCGCTATTTGAGTCGCTATCGGGGGAAAAGAGGACGTCGCACACAATCCGCGGGTCTTACTGTGCTAGAAATCCGAATGCGACAACCAGTGCCACCATGCTCGAGAAAATCAGCAGTGCCGGAAGGGATTTTCGGGTCATTGGCCTCGTCGAATGGCGCGCAGCCGATTGGCCGGGTTGAGGTGTAGGCGGTCTCTAGGACCGCACGACGTTGCCCTCTCTCGTTGGCGTTGCCCGTGGAGAGACGTCCACCGGCCTGCGACCGTATGGCCGGGTTCACTCAAACATCAGTGTTGAATTGTTCTGCAATTGAGAGTTGAATGTTTGTATTTGAGAACGGGGGTTAATTTGCTGCAGCTAGAGGCACATCTCGGTATATCCGATGTGCTTCGTTTGATTGAAGAAAAGCTGGGAGCAGGTGTCTGGCGCTGTGATGCAGCCGGCCAGATGCAATGGTCGCGTGGCTTTTTTAGGCTGCTCGGATTGGATCCGCATGCGGTGTCGCCGTCATACACCGAAATCCAACGAAGGATTCATCCGGACGATCGCGGTCCGACTCGCGGTCCCAGCGAGTTGATGATAGATCGGACGTTGCTCGACGGTGAATTTCGCATCATTCGGCCCAATGGCGCTTTGCGCTGGATTAACTGCCATACCGAAGTGCTACTGAATAGCGCAGGTGAGCCGGAATGTATTTTGGGGATCGCTCTCGACATTACAGCGCAACGTCGGTTGGTCCAGACGCTGCGAAGTGACGCCGAGCGCTACAGCGCTTTGACCCAGGTGGTAGGCGGTCTGCTGTGGATCGGTAGTTCCGACGGTCGAATCACGGCACTGCCGAATGGCGAGAAGACACCAGAGGCGCATCGGTTGCTTGGCAAAGGCTGGGCTGATCTTCTTCACGAAGACGAGCGTGAGGCGGCCTTGAGAAGCTGGACGGCCTCGGTCGAGACCGGACGGCGGTACAGCGTCGAGCATCGCCTGCGAGAGCCCGACAATACATATCGGTGGTATCATTGTACGGCCGTGCCTGTCACCAATGCGGACGGCAGCATCCAGGAATGGATGGGTCTCTCCATTGACGTGCATCAGGAAAAGCTCTCCGTTCAACACGCGGCAACATCGCAGCTTACGGGCGCGCAACTGCGCGCAGCCCGCGGCATCCTAAATTGGTCTGTGAAACAATTGGCCGCGCGAACGGGGATTTCGTCCGCCATCATTCGTCGGCTTGAAGAGTACGATGATGCTCCCCCAATGTCGGACGAGACGACGGAGATTCTTCGTCGCGTCTTTTCGGATGCGGGAATCGAGTTCTTGTTCCCGTCTGTCGGCGAGCCTGCAGTTCGGCCGCGACGATGATTTGAGACAAGTTGTCGCAAGCTGGCTATCTCACTTTCCATAGGTAGCTTTGGAAGGACCGTCTTGGGGCTCAGTTTTTGGGTTGCTCGCGCATTTCGCGGCCGGGCGAACCAAAAATTTGCGAAATGCGCCGAGCTAATTTCGTCATACGCGCTGAAGCAGCAATTTTTGCGCGCGTGAGGAAAATCAGGGTCGATTTCTTCTTAACCAACTCGCAGCCAATTGTCTTCACCATGGTCTGCACGCTCAAGTAGGGACGGGAAACCTGAGCTACTGTTTTATTATCGAGTGACCCCACGAGGGATCTTTTTGCCATCTGACCTAAAAGCCGCCGTCGGTTGCGGCGACTAAGCGCGTCACATCCAAATCCATTCTTGCCAATCTTTTTAAGAGTCCAATGACCCGCGGAGTGTTGCCATGCCCTTCAAACTCAAACTTCGGATTCGTGGCCGGCTGATTTCGGGATTTCTTTCCGTATGCGCGATCATCGCGCTTTCAGTCGGATACACCGTGTTTGCGGTCGGCGGGATTTCCACGACCGTCGATCGCATGGTGAACCTGCGGACACCCGTCGCGCTCGCGAGCACAGAGCTGGTCGGCAATCTCTATTCCACACTGGCGACATTGCGTGGCTATCTCTTGACCGGAAATCCGCAAGGCAAGCTAGATCGGGCCGCGATGTGGAAGGAAATGGATGCCACAGTTGCCGGCTTCGATGAGAAGGCGGTACATTTTACCAACCCGGAGAACAGCCGAAAATGGGCCGAGGCCAAGGCGCTGCTCGCAGAGTTCCGAGCTGCCCAAGACAAAGCCGAAGCCGTCGCGTTCACTTCCGATGCATATCCAGCGACAAAGCTACTTGTGACCGAAGCCGGTCCGCGCACCGAAACAATGTTTTCCGAGATCACCAAGATGATCAACGAGGAGGAGGGCCAGGAGGCGACGGCGGAGCGTAAGAGATTGCTGAAAGCAATGGCGGACACGCGCGGCAATTTTGCCGCTGCCACCGCTCAACTTCGCATGTACCTCCTGTCGGGCGAAAAGAACGACAAGGAGAAATTCTTCAAGCCGTGGGAGCTCTTTGAAAAAGGCTATACCGCCGTGAGTGCGAAGAAGGACCTGCTTACGCCGTCTCAGCTGCTCTCGTTCGAGAAGATCACGAAGGCGCGGGGCGAATTTGTTCTCCTTTACGAGAAGATGTTCGCGTTCCGGGAGTCAGCGGACTGGAATGCACCCGTGCATATTCTCATAACGGAAGCGGCGCCGCGCGCGGTGAAGATTCTCGATCTGCTCGACGGGCCGAAGGGCGCCGACGGCACCCGCTCTGGAGGCATCAAGACGAACCAGAACAGCATGCTTGCCGAGGAAAGCCATCAGGTGCAGACGAGCATATCCTTCCTGAGGCTGGTCCTGTGGGGCTTGCTTGCGGCAGGACTGGGCCTCGGGGCCGCCATTGCGCTGCTGACCGCTCGCGCGATCGCCCTCCCGATCCAGGGGATGACCGCCGCCATGGGCAGGCTCGCGAGCGGCGATACGTCGACCTCGATCCCAGGTGTCGGCCGCGCTGACGAGGTCGGCGAGATGGCCGAGGCGGTTCAGGTCTTCAAAGACAATATGTTCGAAACCGACCGGCTGCGGGCCGAACAGGCGCAATCAGAGGCCCGTGCGGCCGCCCAGCGCAAGACGGACATGCACCAGCTCGCTGGACGCTTTGAGGATGCGGTCGGAGAAATCATCCAGACGCTCTCATCATCCTCGACCGAGCTCGAAGCGGCGGCCAAGACCCTGAGCAGGACAGCCGAGAGCACCCAGCAGCGCTCTAGCATGGTCGTTGCGGCTTCCGAGGAAGCCTCGAGCAACGTTCAATCGGTTGCCTGCGCCACCGAAGAGATGAGCTCATCAGTCATCGAAATCAGCCGCCAAGTGCAGGACGCAGCCAGGATTGCCGGCGCAGCGGTGGATCAGGCACAGAAAACCAACGATCGCGTCAACAAGCTGTCACAGGCGGCAACTCGTATCGGCGACGTGGTCGAACTGATCAATACGATCGCGGGGCAGACCAACCTTTTGGCGCTGAACGCAACGATCGAAGCGGCGCGGGCCGGCGAGGCCGGACGCGGCTTCGCTGTCGTTGCCTCCGAAGTCAAGGCGCTCGCCGAACAGACTGCCAAGGCGACTGGGGAGATCAGCCACCAGATCGCCGATATACAGGCCGCCACCCAGGATTCCGTCGTCGCGATCAAGGAAATCAGCGGCACGATCGGTCGGATCTCAGAAATCTCTTCCGCCATTGCAGCCGCGGTGGAAGAACAGGGAATGGCTACGCAGGAGATATCGCGCAACGTCCAACAGGCCGCGCAAGGTACCCACGAGGTCGCCTCCAACATCACGGAGGTGCAGCAAGGGGCCACGGAAACCGGCTCTGCCTCTAGTCAGGTGCTTGCCTCGGCGCAAACGCTGTCGAACGACAGCGCGCGGCTAAAGACAGAGGTCGAGAAGTTCCTGATCACTGTGCGCGCAGCTTGAGGTGCTTCCATGACAAGTACCTCAACATCAGCGAGTCACGCTGGAAGTGTCCCAGCGAGGATCCGTGATGGAGCGTCCGAGCCGGTGGCTGCCAACATCATCCCGCTGCCATTTAGTCGAGAGCGATACCTGATCGTCCAGACCAGAACGGACTAAGTTGCTGCGACGGAAGGTCAATGTCGTTATCGAATGTCTTAGAGTTCTCAATGGCCTGCTTGAAGATGTGGATAACGGATCGATACGTGAGGAATTTCAGTCTCGGGTAGCGCGGCTGAACGAGCTGCTCGTGCTTCGGCTTGATCAGCTATCCGCCGCGGATCGCTTGCTGCAGGAGATGCTCCCTTATGCCTGACACGGGACGGATTGTACTGCAGCGCGTACGTTCGTCCTTCAATACTTCGAAGCAGGTGTCGGTGACCACGCAGCCACATCTTGTCCCGTCGCGCGGAATCGGCCGCACGACCGCTCTGACCCGTTACAGCAATAGCGGCGACGCGAGCGATCGATTAGCTAATGCGACGGTAGGTCCCGCGGTCGCGATATCTCCCTTCACCAATGCAAGCGGTGTGACCGATGTGCAACGAGCGCGTAGCTTCACCACAGCTATGTCGGCAACCGAACAATCCGGCTCACGAGTACGCGGTAGCATCCGCGCGACCAATTACTGAGGGCCTGCGGATGAACTTTTCAAGCTCGGAAGATCAGACGTTATTGTCTCTTTGGGAAAGTGTGCGGCGGCAAGTGTTGGCTGATCGCGCGAATGGCGGCCGCTCCCGCATTGTTGGTGACAATCTTCGCAACTATGCTGAGTTGCTCCGTTCGGAAATGGATCGGCGTGAGCTCAAGTACACCTCGATCAATTCAACTGAATGAAGAGGATGCTGCCGGGGGCACTCTAAAATGAGAGACATCCGTGAGCAGTTGGACAGACTCCGCAACGATGCCGCCGACTGCAAATCGATCAGCGATCTAGCCACTGATCTGCGAAAACGAGAATTGTTCGCGAGGCTTGCCGATCATCTGAGCGCGTTGGCTTCAGAGGTCGAACGCGCTACGGCTGTGACAGTCTCTGGCACCCCACCAGAGCTATCACCGCAACATCGGCAATGTTGGGATGCTGCAGCAGGCAGGTTTCGACCTCGGCCGGGTAAATATTCTCTCCGCCGCGGGATGTCCTCGAGGCGGCCCGTGACACGCAAGTAGCTGCGCTTATCCAGCGTCCCGAGGTCGCCCGTGCGCAGCCATCCGTCAGCCGTGATGGCCGGACGCGCATTCTCCGGCGCGTCGAGATAGCCGATTGTGGGTCTGATATCCACGGACTTGAATTACGCCCTAAGTGCCGGTCGGCAAAATACGAAGATCCATCGGATCCGCAACGCGCACTTCCGACGTTCCAGAGCGCTTTCCCGCGGTCCGGACGAACTCAGTCTCCGGATGTCGACGCTCGTCTGCGCGACAATCGGGCTGAGCTCGGTCTGACCGAAGACAGTAAGGACCGGAAGGTCGAGCGCTACCCTCACGCGGCGATGGATCTCGGGAGAGACCAGTGCACCTCAGACAACGCGACGTGCAGCGACGATCCCGACCGTCTCAGGCGTGCCCGCCGGACTTACCGCGCTGTGCCTCGGTGCCGCGATGGCATTCTGATAATTTCGTTAAGCCAACGCTCGGAGCCGCGGCCCTTCCAGCATCAGTGCCACGTCGCAGGCAGGCCGCGGCTTGCTGAACAGATAGCCCTGTGCCTGGGTGCAGCCCTCGCGCCGGAGCAACTCGAGCTGCGCGTCGTTCTCGACCCCTTCCGCGGTCGTGACGATGCCGAGGCTGCGGCCGAGGCCGGTCACGGCGCGGATGATCGCCATGGAATCGGCGCGGGTTGCCAGCTCGGAGACGAAAGAGCGGTCGATCTTGATCTTGTCGAAGGGGAAGCTGCGCAAATAGCTTAGCGACGAATAGCCGGTGCCGAAATCGTCGAGCGAGATACCCACGCCCATGGCGCGCAGCTCATGCAACGTGGTCAGCGTCGCCTCACCGTTTTGCAGCAGCACGGATTCAGTGATCTCCAGCTCGAGACGACGGGCTTCCAGTCCCGCCTCCTCCAGCGCCGCGGTCACGGATGCGATTAGGTTCGGACTCTTGAACTGCACCGGCGACAAATTGACGGCGACGTCAATATCGTCGGGCCAGGTCGCCGCGTCGGCGCAGGCGCTGCGCAGCACGAACTCGCCGAGCTGGATGATGAGACCTGTCTCCTCCGCCAATGGAATGAAGTTGATCGGCGCGATCAGGCCACGCTGCGGATGTGACCAGCGCAGCAACGCCTCGAAGGCGACGACGCGGTTGGTGGCGACGTCGCGGATCGGCTGGTAGTGCACCTCGAATTCGTTCCGTTGCAGCGCCGCGCGCAGATCCATTTCCAGCAGCCGCCGCGCCTGCGCGCGCGCATCCATGCCGGTCTCGAAGAAGCGATAGGTGCCGCGACCGTCCGCCTTGGCGCGGTACAGCGCAAGGTCTGCATTCTTCAACAGCTCGTCCGGATGGCTGCCGTCCTGCGGCGACAGCGAGATGCCGATCGAGACGCCGATCACGATCTGATGGTGGTCGATCTCGTAGGGCGCCGAGATCGCCTCGACGAGACGGCCGGCCAGGAACCTTGCAGCGGTTTCCTCGGAGCGCCCGATCAGGACCACGGCGAACTCGTCGCCGCCAAGCCGGGCCACGGTGTCGCTCTCGCCGACGGTCGCCTCCAATCTGCGCCCGACCTCCTTCAGCAAGGCATCACCGATGGGATGGCGGAGCGAGTCATTGATGTCCTTGAAGTGGTCAAGATCGAGGCAGAGAACGGCGAGTTGGTCGCCTGAATTGGTCCGGCGCAGCCCATGCTCGAGCTGCTCGTGGAATAGGATGCGGTTGGGCAGGCCGGTCAGCGCGTCGTGGCGGGCCATATGGGAGATCCTCGCCTGCGCCTCCAGCCACTCGGTGATGTCCTCGAAGGTCGCGACCCAGCCGCCACCCTGCATCGGCTGGTTGACGACCCGGATGGAGCGGCCGAACCTGGTCACGATGTCGGTCGTGGTGCGGCTCTCGCGCGCGTCGGCGACGAGGCGGGCGAAGAATTCGCCAGCATCGCCTTGCCACTGGCCCTTGGCCTGCTCCTCCCGCAGCACGTCGACCAGCAGCCGGCCGGTGAGCAGGATGTCGGTGCGGCCGAGCATCGCGGCATAACGCTCGTTGAACAGGATGATCTTGCCGTCCGCGTCGAACATGCAGAGCCCCTGCGACATGTTCTCGAGCGCCGTGTCCAGCACCCTCTGCTGGCGGCCCAATTCCCCCTTGGCCCGCCGATCGAGCAGCGCGGCGACCAATGCGATCACGATGATCGCAGCCGCAGCACTCGCGGTCAGAACCGACAGCGACGTCGGCGGGATCGACAGGCCGCTGATCGGCAGCGTCGGATCCGGCGTCAGCTGCACCGCGCCCATCGCCGTAAAATGATGCGAGACGATGGCGACCGTCAGCAGCACCGCAGCACCGAGCGTGCCGGACAAGTTGTCTCGCCGTTCAGCGACATGGAGCGCGAATGCGCCGAAAACCACCCCGAGCAGGATCGAAGCGGCCACCGTGCCCGTCGCCCAGCTGACGCGCGCAGGGATCTCGAGCGCCATCATGCCGGTATAGTGCATCGCCGCCACACCGCCGCCGACGATCGCCCCGCCAAGAGCGACGAGGCCCGGTCGCATGGTCGAGACCGCAACGCTCAAGCCAACAAAGGTGATGGCGATGGCGAAGATTAGCGACAACAGCGTCACCGGAACATTATAGGCGCCGCTGGCGCCCGGTCCGTAGGCCAGCATCGCGATGAAATGCGTCGCCCAGATGCCGCAGCCGGCAACGACTGCATCGAGCGCCAGCCACACCAGGCGGCCCGATCCTTGCGTCGCGCGCGCCCGGTGAAACAGGCTGATCGCAGCCGTACTTGCGAGCAGGCAGAGCGCGCCCCCAAGCGCGACCAGTGGCCAATCGTGTTCATCGGTCAGACAGTAGAGCACTTGATACATCAGCATCCCCCAAGGCCTGCGATCACCAGAGCGGGGAAGTGGTGGATTTTAGGTAACGAAGGAGGACCGGCTTGCCGGATGGTGAACAGAGGCTTCCAGAATCAACCATTCGTTGTCAGTCGAACGACATTCGTCAAACTTCTTTCAACGGGCGATGGGCTTTGCCTGGACAATCAATCTTGACGCGCAAGCAGCAGCGCCGGTTTGCAGAGGGGACGGCGCATCATTGTTACGAGCAGGCTCTCGTCCATGGTGCCTCGCAAATAGAACGGCCTCCGCGGAGCAACGCGACGACCGCTGCTGGGTTGCCTAGAGCTGACAAGGGCGTTTCCAACCTCCACCCGAGGGGTGAAACGAACTGGATATTTCGGGTTATATTCGTCGCGCTCCGCCGAAGGGCGACAACATTTGGGATGTTGCCGAGAGGGCGCGGACGAATGGCAGAGTGCCGAAGGTACGCCGCAGAGAGTAACGCCACCTCAGTTGCCGGGCTCCTGCGCGATGGCGGAGAGTGCCCCGGCTTCAGCTTGGCTCTGAGGCGGATGGCCGGAGCCGCCTCCGCCGGCTCGGCGGCGGGCCGGCACGGATTAGCTTTCTGCTGATTTTCCATGTTCCCGTAGTACGTGAGATATTGCATACTTTTCCCGATTTGAGACTGCTGCTTTTCCCTTGAGGCTTTTGCAATGTCGAACAGAATAATCGAAGATGATCTGGAGATGCTGCGCCTGATCAAGGCATTCCAGAAAATAACTGACCAGGACACCCGGCGAATGATCCTTCTCTACGTCGAGGAGCAGCTCGAAAAGCGCCAAGCGAAGGTACCGGAAAGCCCTTCGCGCTAACGCGCCAGGCGCCGAAGTCGCGGCCTTTCGAGAACACGTCTCCAGTGCCGATGGCAGCCACCATCGCGCTCGAGATGATCGGGCCAATGCCGGGCACCGTCATCAGTCGCTCGCAGCTTTTGTCTTGACGGGGCAATGCTTCGATCTCGCTGGAGAGGTCCTCGATACGCTCATCCAGCCGGCGCCAGTCGCCCGCCAGATCCTCAATGATGCGCAACATGCGAGGCGAGAGCACATCGGTGCGCGTCGCGAGGATACTCGGCAACTCGGACCGCAGGGAGCGCAGGCCTTGCCGCACGGCGATGCCCCGCTCCAGCAGGAACGCACGGATCTGATTGATGACGCCGGTGCGCTGACCGACTAATCGCTCGCGCACGCGGTGCAGCGCATGCAGGTCGAGCTGGTCGGCGGTCTTGGTTGCGGCGAACTTCATGATCGGGCGTTGGACCGCCTCGGCGATGGCTTCCGCATCTCGGAAGTCGTTCTTCTGTCCGTTCGAATAGGGGCGCACGTATTTCGCCGGCATCAAGCGGGCGTCGTGGCCAAGCGTTTGCAGCTTTGCGACTGAGGTGATGCGCGCCGACGCAGGCCTCCAAGCCGATCAAGCACGGCGGCAGGTTGGCGAGCCGGGTTTCCACCTGGCCGCGCGACCACTTCTGCCGCAGCACGATGCCGCCGCGCTGATTCTGGCCAATGATGTGGAACGAGTTCTTGCCGATATCGATGCCGATGACGGCGGGCGAAGCGTCGAGTTTCTGAGACATGGCGTGCTCCTTGTCTTGGGCGCCCTTGCCAGCTTCTCGTACCGCCAGGGCCGCAGCACGGCCGGACCATTCCATTCTGATGTCCCCAGTCAAGCACACAGCGCACGGTTTCTCATCTCCACGAGGACTCATCGTGAAGTTCTTGTGCCGATGGATCGTGCAGAGGAGAAGGCGGGACT
>NZ_JBHTFN010000020.1:0-18605 GCF_042666195.1 Bradyrhizobium sp. GCM10028915 | reverse complement strand
CGGCGCATCGACAATCTCTGGGTAGGCATCAGGCTTCCTCATTGGCTGAATGAGAAACCCGTAGCCCGGTTGAGTTGTCGGCCGAAGCGTCCGGCACCGCCAACCGGTGCTCACGATCGCCTGAAATCGCTGCTCACGATCCTCTGAAATCGTTGCTCACCATGCGGTGAAATCCGTGCTCACGATCCCGCGAAACACGCAATTTACGCTCTCAGTCACACCGGTCATGGCTCAAATTCGGTTACCTGGTCCTGCGGAGAAAAACAGCAAGTCGCGTGCCAGCCGGGGCTCATTGATATTGCGCATTTTCTTGTCGTTTGCGACGCATGTCGCATGTCCGACCAGTCGCTTGAAGCTTCTCAGGCAATCAGTCCGCCGAACGTCTTTGATGCGCCTCCGAAGTCACCCAGCGCAAAGGCTGAGTGTCAATTGGCATTGTCTGGGCTCCAGTATTGCGCATCTGCGAATGTTACCCTGATGGCGCCATTGCCGATGAAGATCCGATGTCGATTGATCGGCCGCCCAGGTAGCTTTCCCGGTAATGGGGCAGCGGTCGTGGCGCCCGCAAGCGGCTTGTCCGTGAGCAACTGCTCGGCCGTCTTCTGTCTGAGCGTCCTCAGCAGGCCCTGCACGATCGAATGCTGTCTCGTCCCGAACTCCTCTGGGTGATTCTCGCTCAGGCGGCGGACGATTGCGAGCGCTGTCAGCTGTGGCTGCTCTGCCAGCCAGCCCTCGATCGCCGCAATATGTGCGTCGAGCTTGGCGGGCATCCGAACCCTGGTTTTATAGGGCCGACGAGTTCGCCGGTGCGCGGCACGTGGCTCGCCGGCCGTCACCTTATTTCCGAGCATCTTCGCGAACGTTTCTGCGTTCATTGGCGTGCTGCTCGTGGCGCTCGTGGAGGTGCGCGGCAGGCCGCCCGCGTGTCCGGCACGACGATCAACCGATTGCCGAGTTCGTCCTGGATCGCGCGAATCTCGAGCAACAACGCGACCGGATCGAGCTCGCGAGATTGATCGCGGAGCCGTTTCTTCACGGCCGCAGCCATCTTGGGGGGTGCCAACGCACGCTCATAGGGCGTCGCTGGGAGGTAATAACGCTGGACCACCATTCGCGGCGGTTCTCCTTCAGCTTGAACACGGCGGGAAGAAGTTGACGTAAAGCCGTGCCACTACACAGAGACGGCGTGACTTCGCGCTTCTGTTCGCGGCACCACGGTACGACGACATCGTTCATGAAGGCGCTGTCGTTGTCGAAGTCCACGCGGGGCAAAGCTAGGGGAACAGGCTCTGTGCGCGGTTGATCGCCTCGACGAGCGTCAGCTGCGGCAGGCACTCCGTCCAGCCGGTGGCGACGTCGACCATCGTCAGGATTTGGATGAACGAGCCGGCCACCGACGTGCCGCCATGCGCGACCATGTCCACCTCGCAGAAGCCGGGCACCGTGCTGTTCCAGTCACTGAACGTGCGGATCGGAACTTCGCGCTCGATTGCCGAATAGAATCCGGCACGGCGCCGCCCTGCCGCCGCGAGCTTCACATCCATAAGCAGGCGGTCAATGGTAGCGGCGCTGATCGCCAGAACACGGTCAGGGTCCGCCTGGCCAAGCTTCAATCGGCCATGTTGCGCGAGAGCGCGGCAGCAAGGTCGGGATCATCACCTTGAGCCTTGCCAGCCGATCCGACACCTCCCACACGGCCGTCATCGCGTCCTTGATCAGTGCGAGATCTACGCTCGCGCTCGCCAGCGCCTCGACCTTCCCCGACCCAACCATTGCGCGCCGCCGAAGTGCACGCACCGCATGTTCGCGATGCCAGCCCGTCTTTGCGCACAGCGCATCGAGAATGCGCTCCTTCTCCGCCCGTTTCGCCGACCGGTAGCGCTCCGTTACGCACCTCCCGCCGCGCGCTCATGCTGATCTTTCCGAACTCTTAAACGAGCAAGGATATCGCCGGGGAGGATCAGCGCGGCGCGGCCGCCACGATGCCCGCCTCACAGCCTTGCTGGTCGCCTAACCTGTCCATCGATACGGCCTGTGCTCGCGCTATCACCGACTACGAGAGCGCGGACTGCTGACAAAATGAGAAGCAGCTGCGCGCGTCAAGATTCACGAAACGACTCTCGCCGGGTGGGCTCAACATGGACTCGTCGTCCAGCATGCCTACAATGCGCCTATTGCCTGTACGAGATTCGCATCGAACCCGCCGCGCAAGCAATGCAGTCGATGGAATCGTCTTGTCGATCGAGCCGCCGCCTTCAAGACGGCAACGGTGCCAAAACCCTCAACTTCGCCCGTGCGAACCCATTGCCTAGTCACCCTGTGAGCCTATGACGACCAGACGCTTAAAATGGTCCGGATACGCAGGCGGCTGTCATCACAATGCCACACGGCATAGAGGGCGGATTCATGCGGTCGTCGCAACGCCGATTGTGTTCACTCATTGCAGCAACTCGTCAAGCGCCTCTGCTGGCGTTTTCCAACCCAAATTTTTTTTCGGTCGAACATTGAGGGCCGCGGCCACGGCGGCGATCTCGTCCGCGCTGTGGACGCTCAGGTCGGGGCCCCTTTCGGAAGGTAATGACGTAGCAGCCCATTGGTGTTCTCGTTGGTGCCACGCTGCCACGGACTTTGCGGATCGCAGAAGTAGACTTGGACACCCACGTCGATCTTGAGAAGATTGTGCTGAGCCATTTCGGCCTCCTGATCCCAGGTCAGCGAACGACCCATCTCTTCGGGCAAGGTCATGATTATGGTGCGCGTAATCGCGTCGCGCACGGCTTCAGCTCCGTGTCCCGCGAGAGCAGGGCCATTCTTCATGCTCGGCGACCGATCTCGCGTTTCGAAAGGCCCTGAACGCGAAGAAGTGCGATCTGCTCACGTTCCGCAAACGAGAGGTACCGCCCGGACCGCGGCTGGGTTGAAGATCTGAACATTGCTGGTGCCATGCCGCCTGCCTGTCAGAACAATCTGGTTCCGACAGGCTGCGACATACCAGCCGCTAATGCAGCATCCTCGCTGGTCATGCCCTGCGCGATCCCCAACCAGAATCGCTGGAGTTCAGATCGCCCCGCTAACGGCGGCCGTCCCGGTGACGCCAACGATGCTCGTCCGGTGTGATCGTCGCTTTCGAATGCCCATCGCAACGTCCTTCGTTCAGGTGTTGCGACGACCGCTTGAATCCGCCATCTTCTAACGCCAGGCCAGCTGCGAACGTGGGCCGAGCTGGTCATCGGCTACCTCAGTCCAGCATCGAAGAGGCCCCACCTGCACCGACAACGCCGCGGAGATAGCACTAACGTCGCCCGGCCGCGATAGAATTTCCGCCGTTCATCGGCCGGCTAAGTTCTCGTTCTTCCAAATCCGCGCCCCGCCCGTGCTCGGCTTTAGCTCATTCCGTCCTGAAACTTACCTCTCCAGGTCCGACTTGGTAGGCCGCGCTCACCGACGTTTCTGCACGGAGCGCATCAACTCACATAACTCAAGTAGGGTTGGTACAACGGAAACGTAGTCGCTTCAGGTATTTTGGCGACTACGGCCAATGCCGTGATCGCGTTATAGTAAACCACGTCTCTGGGCATTCCCTCGGATGACTGCGCCAAGGCAACCAATACGCTCTGCTCGGTGTGCCAATCGATGTTGAAGGAAATCGAAGCCGATAAGCTGCGAACGTGGTGGAGGGTTCCGGGAGGCATATAGAGCATATCGCCAGCATTTACGGTGATCACGACGGGCGTCGCCTCACGGTACTCCGGAAACCGCACATAGTCCGGTAGCTCGGGATCCACATCAAACCACCTCCAATTGCGGCGCCCGCATAACTCAGATTGGTTCGGTGGCAAGATTGTAAACGTCTTCGCGCCGTAGATTTGGAAGAACACGTTATGACTCAGTAGGCTGTCGAAGTGAAGCGGAGTAACCGTACCTGCCGGGCCCATGAAGAACTGCGAGTAGCGCCACCAATGCTCACGATACGAGGGACTAAGAAAATTTACGGGAAATGGCTGACAATCTCCCGCCAAGCTTTCCACCAAACCTAGTAATGGAATGTCGTGGCAGTACGGAATTGGCTCCGCGTTCGAAAACGCTTCCCTCCCGCGCGGTGACTGCTCCATGATAAACTGCACGTATTCTGTGAGCCGCCAAGAAGAGACTTTGATATCGCCCTTCGAAAGCGTTTTGACGGGTACCGTAAGTGAGCCCGCGACGTGATCGAAATATTCGGGAGACCAGCGATTGCAGGCGCTCCAAGCCGCGCAGCCGCCCCGAAAGAGAACTGGTCGCATTGCATCTCGGTAGTTCGTCGCAAAGTCCGAGTCGGATAGCTGAGCCAAGCTAGCAATCGATGACCAGCCAGAGGACTCCACAAGCGGGGATGATGATCGTGGTGATGTTGCTACTGATTTATCAGACATTTTTACGCTCCCTTTGGGTGAATACGTCGAAGAGGTTCGCGATCGGGCCCGCGTGGCGATGTCCCGGCGGCACAATCACTTGAAACAGAGAAGGCGGCCACATGTTCGCCCGTGCGGACAGTCGTGCGCGAACTCGCTCATCGGAGTAGCTTTTCGCCATCAGTAGTTTCCAGTGCCGGATCACCACGACAGGCTTCCGTCTCAGATGTTCTCGACAACATTCAATCGCGGATCGTTGGAGAGGCAGAAGTTCAAAGAAGATCATGCGAGCGTAGCCAGGCAGCTTGCCGATGCCTACCATGCTCTCTGGCACGTGTAACGGAGACGTTGACAGACGCTTCATCATTCAGGAGCAGCAGCGCCGAGGTCGCCTATACTGGAGAGCTGGATTCGGTTGGGAGCTCGCAAGAGCGGCATTCCGATCCGCCTTCCCCATGTGTGATGTGTATCCTGATTGCCGCTCGGCGTGCCACTCCCATATCTGGGAGGTAAGGCGTTTCCATCCGATATTCAATTCCGATCCGAAGGCTTACTCGAGTTTGTCGAATTCGCTAATGGCCTCGGAGCGAACACGGAACTAGTGCTGCTGTTGCTGAACTCGACGTTTGGGGCGGCGTCGTGCTGGCGATCGATCGGCCGCTGTTATCTCTGAAGAACCAAGGCGGGGCAGGAAACGAGGGCTGATATCGCAGCTCCACTGCCGCCAAACAGAATCGCGCGCAAAATCCGCGGCCGCTCGGCGTCCTCTTCCAGACAGCCTGCCGGTCGAACGCATTGTCGAACCCGCGCCATGTGCGTGGGGCAAGTGCGGCAGTGGGCGGCTGCAGAAGGTCGGCGATCTGGTCTCGAAGACGCTGGAATGCGAGCCGCGGTGATCAGCTTTAGCCGCTCCATTCCAGTCGGCCGACGGTCAATTCGCTTGTCCCCAGCGAGCTGCTCGGGTTGCCCAATGATCATCGGGTGCAAAGCGGCAAGATCGACGGGAAGCGAATCGGAGCGCGTCGCCACGACGACGAATCAACCATCCAGCGATGGGCGGCGATGCCAACAATCTTGATCAAGTTGCGTCGGTGGCCCCTAAACGCGGAAAGTGAGCTGGTCCCGGTTGTCTGAATAGAGTTTCCGCGTCGATAGATGGAGCCTCTGCCGGAGTTAGGCTGCCATGCGGAGTAGCAGCGGGGTGAAGTAGGCTTGATCCCGCGTGCTGCCGTCAAGACTCGAATGCGGACGCCTGCTGTTATAAAAGTCGAGCTATCGGCCAATCGAGCTGCGCGCCTCGCCGACGCTGTCGTAGGCGTGCAGATACACCTCCTCGTATTTGACGCTGCCCCACAGCCGCTCAACAAACACGTTGTCCCGCCAGGCGCCCTTGCCATCCATGCTGATGGCGATGCCGTTGCTGGCGAGCAGGCCGGTGAAGGGAACTGCGAGCCGTGGTCCGTGTTGAAGATTTCCGGCCTGCCCTGACGAGCGAGAGCATCCTCCTGCGTCTCGACGCAGAAGGCCGCCTCCATGGTGATCCACAACCCCACGACAGAATCCGACGGGTCGCCCAGTCCAGCACCACGGCGAGATAAACGAAGCCACTCGCCACTGGGATGTAGGTGATGTCCATGGCCCAGACCTGGTTCGGCCGCGTGATCTCGATACCGCGCAGCAGATATGGATAGATCTTGGCTTGGTGGTGCGCGGACGGGGATAGAGCGCCTCTATCCCCATCCGCCGCATCAGCATCTTCACATGCCGGCGACCGATCTTGCACCCCTGCGAAGCCAGCAGGCCTCGCAACATACGCCAACTGGCGAAGGGATACTCAAGGTGCAGCCGATCGAGACGCTGCATGATCTCGGGGTCGGCTGAAGAGACCGGACGCGGCAGATAGTACACGCTGCCGCGGCTGGCCTTCAAAACCTCCGCCTGCTGGTGATCGACAGATCGTGCTCGCGGTCGATCAATCGCTTTGCCCACAGCAATCCCGCCTTGGCGAGCGCGCCTTCAAAAAAATCGTTCTCCAGCGTCAGCTCCCCGATCTTGGCATGCAGCGACTTCACGTCGATGGCAGGCGTGGCCTGCGCGGCGCTGCCAGGTCCAAAAACTCCGGAAGCGCCACCCTCCAGCTGCGCCTTCCACGCCGTAATCTGATTGGGGTGGACGTCGAACTGCTCGGGAAGCTGCGCTATCGTCCGGTCGACCCGCGGCAAGCGCAACCTTCGCCTTGAAGGCCGGTGTGTGGTTCCGGCGTGCTCGTCTGCTCATCGTCGCTCCTGATTCGCAGGCACCAACGTGCCGGCTGTCAGGCAGAAACTCCACTTATCGACCTGTTCAAATTTGCGGAGCCGGCCTAAGATCACCAACATGCGGATCACGCTTCAGGCTCTCCTGAACCAGACGCGCAAGGCCCGGGTATCCGGGATGCCCATCGGCATGGGCGGTCGCAAGCCACACCCGCAAATACAGGGTATGCCAAATCTTCGGCGCTCCAACACGTCGAAGGCGCCGCGCGAGCGCTCCGGGTCAACTCGGGCATCCAGCGGATGCCTCGCCGGTGCCAACATCGATCTGGATCTATCCGTTCCGGGCGGCCGACAAGTGCCATATCCGGCAATCATCTTTCTACCGCCGCGGCCGTGGCAAACTTGCTTTTTCCGGCCGTTTTGATCAACCCTCTGCCTCTTGCCTATACAATCAAATGCTTCCTCATTAACAAATGGCAAGATTGCTCATCAGAGTAGGTAGGTGTTTCGCTTGTCGCTAATGCCGCATACTAGTTACCATCTCGCTTGATCGCAACGAACAGCTCATAATGACAGGACACGTGCAGCAATGAAAACTTTGGCGAATCCGTTGCGCGCGTCGCGCTGCCTTCAACTGTATGACGACGCCGCCCTCCAAAAAGGCGTTAAGATTTCGATCGGATACGACTTTGAAGAATACGTCTCGATTACGCGGTGCACTCCAACAAAGGAGCCGACGTTTCCAACATTCCGGCCAGATCTCTCGCCAATCAAGTCAGGCGAGGGATACTGGATCAAAGGCGTTGACAAGAACAATGACACGGCTTTCTTGGCGGCTGCTCGATTATATAACCTTTCAGGCAGCAACTTTGCAGAACATGTAGAGTCCCTAAAAGCGTTTTACGGAGACCCTAGCATACATGCCGATCCTCATGACCGTTGCGTGTGCAAAGCACCAAGCGCAAAGAAGATAACCGGGAAGGTCGCTTATCACGGCGATCTTTGGGTACGCGGAGATTTTAGAGGAAAGGGCTTGTCCAAGATTGTATTGGGAACACAACGGACCTTGTCTTTTCAAATGTGGGCTCCTGACTTCTTATGCGCGTTTGTCGCGGGCTGGCTACTTGAGAAGGGAGTCTGCCGAATGCCGCATTATGAACCAGGAGGTTCCATATTGCGTCTGGTCCAACACGACATTCTAGACGACGAGTGGCTTGCTTGGCGAACTGGTGATGAGTTGAGGAGTTTGGTTGACGAGGATGAGAGAAGCGACGCTGTGACCCTCTGACTCGGCCAGCGTGATCACGTCAGTGTAAGCCCGGAGCATTTGGCCTTGATGAGTATCGATGCTATCCAGGCTTGCCGCACTGGTCCTCATGCCAGGCACGATCGCCAGATCACGGATCGACGTCGGCATTGCTTTGCGCCGGTGCATCGACTCGAACTGGTCGGGCGCGGTCGTAAGGACGTCGCTGATCTCGTTGTGGTGCCGCGCGACGGCGGAGATCGCCTCGAACTCGGCCGCCGTCCTTGAATCCATCGGCATCGATGGCGAGCAATCCAGTCGAGCGGGGTCATCGAGACCGGTCCGGCCACGATCGCGGCGATGTAGCCGTCGAGCATGAGGATGCTCGCGGCTTGCAGGATCCGAGCGACGCGGGCCTGTAGCCACCGCTGGAGCTGCGCAAAGGGGATTATCGCGGCCGCCCCATGGATGACGAGCCTTCAAGGGGACGCGGCCTCATCGGCACGAAATCTGGAGATGTGCGAGCGTATTTTGTTGGCACAGACAAGGGCATTGGAGCGGCCGCGCCGCCGGCCCAAGCCTGCACTGCAGGGCATCGAGATCGGTATGAGTGGAGCGCGCATCCGGGTCGAACCCCGAGTGAAGCTGGCGACGCTTGTCGGCTCCGGGGCATCTGGTGATTGCAGTACGGTCTGGCTCAAGGTGGTGCTGCCAGCACAGCCGATCGACTTTTGCATGTGCCCTTCAATCTTCCGGCGATGTCCTCGGTGTTACTTGCGCTCTATGCGGTGCTCGGCCTTGAGATGGCCGAAGGCAGGCGCGATGACGGACCTGGGGCCATGGTGCGCTTGATCCCTTGAGCGACGGCGTGACCCCTCACTCCTTGCCCCGAGGTGAAGACTCTGAACGTGGAGTCCGGCGGCGCGTTGTGGCCGGGTATCCCTTCTCGAGGAGGAGTCCCTCGATGATGTTGGCGGCAAGCTTTGCAAGGCTGGGATGACGGTTTGCAGCGTGTGGCCGTCATTCGGATTGCCGTGCAGCGCCTTCACATAGGTGACGAACCGTCCTGGCATGGCTGAGAACCTCCGCTCATCCACTCTGACGAGCATAGAATCACGACCGCCATTCGACGGAATCCCTCCTTCGATTTGCGAGGAAATCGGCGCCGCCATCGCGATTGCCGGCAAAATTAATCGCCGGCATTCCTCATTAGCCCGCAACTTGGCTGTTCGCGTTACTTCACGGGCGATTGATGACTAAGTGGAAGAGCGCAGCTGCTGTCCGGTTCCCGACAGTGCCGAAGCTTCGTCCAGTTCAACACACGAATCGCCCAGGCTAGGATCAGAATTTTCCCAGCTAGTCAGAGCCTTGGCACCGTCTTCAAGCTTGGCACGGCTGTTGCTCATAGAGAGATGGCACCGAGCGAGAGTGCTACGACAGAACGGCAAACGCCTTATGTTCATGACTAAAGTCTTCCTGACGAAGACGGCTCATATGACGCCATTTAGTCCGAGGTCATCGTATCGCTACCTAGGAGACCATTCTAGCACCAGGGTCCGTGCTTCGCGAGCGCGAACTAGTTGCAGAGCCTGTGCACAAGGAATGCAAGCTGCAGGGAGCCTGCGGGCCCGAGTTCGCGAACGACGTCGAGGAAATCTGCTCAATTCGAATTGCGTCCGATGCAGACATCACGAATTATCATCCCCGGAGTACGTCATGCCTGAGGCCTATATCTATGATCACGTTCGTACCCCGCGTGGCCGCGGCAGGTCCGACGGCGCGCTACACGACGAAATGACAGCGCTGCGGCTTGCGACTATACCGCTTCAGGCGCTCAAGGATCGAAACACCTGTGCACTGACTCCGTTGATGACGTTATCCTTGGTGTGGCCGATCCGGTTGGCGAGGCAGGCTCGGATATCGCGCGTTTTGCGCCACTGAAGGCGGGGCTTGGTGAAGCCGTGCCGGGTGTGCAGATCAGCCGGTTCTGCGCCTCGGGCCTGGATGCCGTGAACTTCGCCGCCGCGCAGATCATGAGCGGCCAAAACGAACTCGTGATTGGGGGTGGCGCCGAATCCATGAGCCGCGTGGGCATCGGCACCTCGGGTGGCGCTTGGCCCGTTGATCCCTCCATTGCCGTCCCTGCTTTTTTCATGCCGCAGGGGCTTTCGGTCGACCCGATCGCCTTCCCGGAATGACGTCGATGCATATGCGGTGCGAAGCCAAAAGCGTGCCGCACGAGCATGGGAGAATGGTCGCTTTGGTAACTCTGTGGTGCCCGTAAAAGATATCAACCGTCTCACTATCCTTGCCAAGGATGAGCATATGCGCCCGAACACGACAATGCAGTCATTGGCGCAGCTTAAACCTTCCTTCGCGGAAATGGGCGAAGTCGCGGGTTTTGACGCTGTCGCCCTGCAGTCGCATCCTGAAATCGAGCGGGTCAAGTATGTACATCATGCTGGCATCGGGGATCGTTGACGGGGCCGGCGCCGTGCTGCTAGGGAATAAGCAAGCTTTCAATCGCGCGAAACACGAGCGACGAGCGGCGGCTTTCGTCGAAGAACACCTGGAGTGCCCGCTTTTGTTCGTCATCTGCGCATATCTTTGGCTCAAACGCGGTCAATCAAAGTCATAAAAAGCTAATGATCGAGCTGGTCGAGAAGCTGGACCGCTTCGGCCGCAAGAACGGCAAAGGTTTTTACGAATATCCAGAGAAGCGCGGGTCGCGGAAACGATTGTGGCCGGGGCTTAGCTCTCTCCAGCCGAAGCATCTGGATCCCCATACCGTTGATGCTGAGGAGCTGAAGCTGGTGCAAGCCGTCGAAGCGGCGCGGACTGTTGCGGATCATGTCGTTACGGATCCCCGCGAGGCCGATGTCGGTTCAATCTTAGGATTCGGTTTCCCGCCCTTCAGTGGTGGCGTGTTGTCTTATATCGAGTTCATGGGTATTAAGAAGCTTGTCGGGGTCTGCGGCCGGCTGGAAGCGAAGTTCGGCGATCGCTTCTCGCCGCCTAAGCTCTTGCAAGACATGGCCGATAACAATGAGACCTTCTACGACCAGTTCAGCAAGACTCCCGCCTGTAGCTGGGCCACCTAAACGTCGAGCGATTTATCGGGACAGAGCCTCTTCTTCGAGACGCTGAGCTTACTGCCGGCGTTCGGTCTCGATAATGCGCCGGCAGATCGACGTTGGGTCGGCATGAAAACGCTCCGCCTGCTGACCACACTTCTCGAACAGCACTGTCTTGGCCCAGCCCAGCCGCGGGCAATCACATGGAACGGCGCCGGGGCCTGGCTGATCTTCTCGCAATCACGGCAAGTAAACTTCCCGCGGACGTGCTGGATCACCTTCCATGATTTCGGGACCACCTCCAGCGTCTCAGTCATGTCCTCACCGAGCCTGGATAGCCGCGCGCCGCCACAGCAGGCGCACGCCACACGTCCCGGCACGATCACCCGCTCGCGAGGCAGATGCTCCGGGCAGGGCTGGCGCGACGGTCGCTTGCGCGTGAACGACGCCACCTTCGTGGTTTTGGTCGCGGCCCTTTCGGCCGCGAGCGCGTCCTCCGTCGCCGAACTCTCCAACGTAAGCCTCCGAGGGGAGACGCCTTGCGGCGGGCTGGCCTGATGGTTGAGAACTGTACCTATGGACAACTTGTTCACCCGGCGCATTCGGCGGCGGGCGCGACGTGATGAGCGTCTTTGACGCCTCAAAGGCAGACCCGCTGTTCCGCAGGGAGGGACGTTTTCTGCAAATCCTTTATCGATGTGCGCTGGTCTGGCTTAGATGAAAGCCCTTGATCACGCGGCTTTCGCCCACCTCGAGACCCTCGGCGACAGGCTTCGTAACCAATTGCGAAATGCGATCGCTCGTCGCGGAGTGCCCTTCACCGTAACGGGAGCTGCGTCTCTCTTCAGGATGCATCCCAAGCCTGTGCTTCCGAAGGAAGAAGCCCTGCCGACGCCGGAGGCGGGTCGCGTGCTGCTGGAACTCGCGCGGACATTTGCTGAGCAGGGGATCAATATCTCAAACAATGCGTCGGGTTGCCTTTCCACGCCGATGACCAATGCGGATATTGATCTCATCTCGTCAGCCTTTGAGCATTTCCTGAGTTCTGGCGATGAACTCTTCGAAATGCTCAGAGCTTGACGCAACCGAGTTGACTGTAGTGCGATGGTACGTGCGCCTCGCCGGCGTCGGCAGCAACGCGCTACTCCGTCATAGCCTGAGTGAATCTTTTCGCGATTTTCAGACCTCCGCCATGATCTTGCCAAAGGTGACGATGTCTGCGGCAAGGCCGTACCGCGCAGCTGGACCCTTCGTAGCCCAACCGAAAATTCAGGACCTCATCGGCGATGATCAGAATTCCATGCTTGCGAGCCGCCCGTTGAATCGCGCCCAGGAACTCTGGTGTGGGCGTGATATAACCAGCCCGGCCAGGCATCATATCGATGAGGATAGCCCCAGCTTGGACGCGTTCGCCTCGATCAATTGCTCGGCCAAGCTCGGTTGATTGAAGCGCAGCGGAATGACCTCGTCCAGCACTGAGACCGGCGCGCCACGATAGGATGAAATCGGTGCAGGCGTCTCGGGCCGGCCCCAATTCTGGGGACCACTCGCCAGACTGATCTCCGCCCAGTCATAGGACCCATGATTAGGCGCCTTCGATCTTGGCGATGGCGGCACGACCCGAAAACGCTCGGGCAGCCTTGATCGCGAACATCACAGCTTCCGTACCGGTGTTGACGACGCGAAGTGCCTCCACGCCCGGCACACGACCACATATCAACTCAGCCAAATCGCTGAGCGTCGGGTTTGCGAAACAAGTGCCTGAGCGCAACTGGCGCGTGACAGCAGCAATCACAGGCTCAAAATTGTGCCCGTGGATCAGGGTAGTAAAGTTGCCGTTCAGGTCGAGGAATCTCCGCCCGTCGACATCGAACACATAAGCTCCTTCGCCGCGGTCCACATACCGTGGGATGGGATCCCGATCAATCGGGACGCGTGTTGTACGATCAGGGAAGCTGTGCGCGTGCGAATGCCTCCCGTGAACGGATACCCACTGAGTTGTGGCCTTCAGAAGCCGTGCTTTGCGTCATGATTTATCCTGGGTTCAAGTCGGCTGTGTGTACCGCTGGGCTTGGTTTGGTGTACGGCAGCCGGCGTATCCGCCCATAGGTGCGCTTGTTCGAACGCCTCAGTCTGCAGCACGCCAGATCTTATGGTCGCCCGGAAGCGCATGTAGTCAATCGACGAACAATCCTTTGGGTACGGATCAGCTCGGCCAGATAAATTCTGGCGTAACGTCGATGCTCTGAGGGTCCATGCAAGCGCTCCTTGTCAACAGGTCATGTCCGAGTTGTCGCTGAGTGAAATCGTGGGATTGTCAGGAAGTGTCATTATTTAGTGTAACTGCAATTCGACGTGGAATGCTGCAACCAAACGGGTCTGGACGCTCGAGTTCTGCGAGCGAACCGCGTTTATTCAGGATTTTAGTTGAGAGGATCACTCGCTCCGGCCAGGCTCTAACCGATTGGGGGCTTGGGTGCTGAAGGTCTAATCGCGATAAAGCTGCGAAACAGCTGCGACATTGTGCCTTGCGTATTGGAGAGTTCTGGCTAGCACTATCGTGATGCGAGACGATCATGATCATCGCTTCGCTCTCAACTCGATCAAACAATTCGCGGGGCTCGTCCCTAACTTGGGATCCAGTCAGGAGCAGTGCGATCTCGACGTAGGCGCTCATGCGATGCAGTCAGATGAATCCATTTAGAACAAGCTAACACGAGGCAGATCGCCGACGGGTTTAAACATCCGAGGCGCGCCAGCCCTGAGTGCCTGGCTCGGGATGGACTGGCCTGCAAAAACTCGCGCAAGAATTCAGGAAGCCAGGGGGCACTTCAGCCTTCAGCGGGCCAAAGATCAAAGGCCTCCGGCGGGCATGCCGGAGGCCTTCTTGGAGGTTAAGCTAGTTCAGTAGAGCCACTTCTCCTTTTGCTAGTGCGACAGAAGACTTAAAAGTTGCGCTGTGCGCGGAGCATCACCTGGAGGCTGCTCTGGTCCTTCAGCTCGTAGGTAGCCGCCGGCTTGGCGATGCCAGCCTGCACCGGCAAGGTGACCGTGCTTCCGCTCGCATACTTCTGGTCAAGCATCGTGTAAGCGAGCTCGGTCGAGAAGGTCAGGTTCTTGACCGGACTCCAGCGCGTCGCCACGCCAACAACCGAGTAGTTGAAGTTTGGATTGCAACCAGCAAGGCCGCTTGACAGCGCAAGCGTCGCAACGAACGCGCCGCAGATAGACCCCTTGGCGGTGTCGTTGTAGCGCACGGCACCCCAGCCGCCGAAAATGGCACTGTTCCAGTATGGGTTCCAGTTGTGAGTGTACGCACCATTGAAACCGTACGTGGTCGTCAATTGTTGGCCCGCGCCGGCGACGAACACAGAGTCAGAGACACCGGCGAGACCGACGCTCTGGTAAGCTCCTCCCAATCCCGTGCCGCCGTAGATTGCATAAGTGAACGGCGTATACGACTGGAAGTTGTAGATGCTCGCACCGTTCGTGTAGACACCCTGGACGTTGATCGTGTCGCCGGCACCGGTCGGAATGTTCTTGATTGACAATGCGAGCTGACCGGCCCAGCCCCACTTGTCGCCTGGATGCCCAGTCGTTTCGTCGACACCATAATAACCAGCGTGATTGTCGTGCGCGGCGACCGATGCCTGGAAAAGACCCCAAGCCTGGTCGACCCGCAGCATGGCTATGAGATCGGGAGCGCGGGAGCCACCGATGTCTCCTGCACCATACGTACCAGTGGCAAGACCCGCAGCCGTCGCACCGCTGACGTTCCAGATGTTAGTCGTACGGCTAACCTGATCCTCAGCCGAGAATGAAGCCGTGATGCCCTGGCCGAAGTCAGCGGTATACGCGAATTGGTTGACGGCCTCCCACCCGCCGCCGCCGGGCATGCCGTCGAAAGAGTTACCGGGATAGTTCGTCCACGGCGACGAGAACTGCGACTGCGCTCTGCCGAAGGTGAAACCGGCAAACTGCATGAAGGCGTAGTACACAGAAAGTGAACCACCAGAAACCATCCCGCTGCCACTGCCGGCTGGATTGCTTCCAGTGTAGGCAGTAGCGCCGTTGATCGCGGTGGTCCCGGCACCGCCATATCCGCCCGCGGTCCAGGTGAAGGCCAACTCTGCGTATGTGCGAAGGACGCCATACTCAGTCGCCGTACGGGTATCCGTACTGAAGTCAAAACGAGATTGCGCCGTGTAATAGTTGCTGAGGCGGTTGTGTGCGCCACCGAGGCCGCTGGCAGCAGCGCCCCAGACGCTATTCGTGCCCAACTGGGTCGAAGCGCGCACATAGCCGCCGAGCTTGATGCAAGTGTCGGTGCCGGGAATGTAGTAGAAACCGGCACCATACAGCGAGCAGATCTTCACGTATTCGATCGCCTTCGCCTTTACAGGAAGATCGGCGGCCTGCGCCCCCGCGCCGGCAAACATTGCCGCTGAACCCAGCACAAGACTCTTCATCAAATTCATCGTTGAACCTCCAAGTTGGAAACGTCGTTTCCGTCCTTCAAAGATCCGCTGCTGCTAGCCTCACCTACTGGGCGGGTGCTTGACGGACGACGTCGAGGCGCCCCCTCTCCGTCGATCAGAGGTCTAATTCGTTGCATCAATTATGGCAATTAATTAATTGTAGCAAGTCTTGTTTGGCGGTCTGCCGTTGTAATTTAGCAACGATCGTATTTACATGAGGACGAAAACTACCTTCTGAAGAAAAAGAGCCTCCTGGGGGGCATCCCGGAGGCTCTTCTTGGAGGTCTCACATGAACCGCTGAATGCTCCTTCACGTGATCCGCACCAGCATTATCCTAATTAATTGTCCAGATCAATCAATTTTCGGCATAGCGCCCATGTGCCCTCGGGGTCTTTCGTGAGTGAGTGAACCCAGTTACCTGTCAGGGCGGAGTCAGGCAGCGGCCTATCCGGGATAACTGGGGTTTGGGCGGAACAACCAACATGGCTGAAAAACCAACAATCGACAGGGCCGTTAGGGACTTCATCTGGAACGTGGTCGAGATCCATTCCCAAATTGAGGACATACATAAGAGCTGGGCGGAGCTATTAGGCTTAACCGAGCCACAGTGGTTGATCCTCATGGCCATCGACGAAATCGACCAAGGTCGGGGAGTCTCGGGGATAGCGGTTGCCAGCAAACTCCGAATTCATCCTGCGTTCGTTACGAACCAAACGAAAAAGCTAGAAGCAATGGAGTTTCTGGCACGCGAGCCTTCGCCAGATGATGCGCGGTTCGTTCAAATGTCCCTGACTGAGAAGGCTCGTGCGGAGATCTTGAAGTTGTCGACCAAGAGGGAAGCTCTGAACTCCGCGTTATTGGAGGGGCTGGACGAGGCGTCACTAGACTACCTCAACAAGCGGCTAACCTCGATCGCGAAGAATAGCCGATTGGCCTCGCAAAAGCTGAGTATCGGCCTATTGTAGGCCCGAATGGATGAGCGCCGCCTCAGCCTGACCGTTTACATCGTTTCACCTCCTAGCCAACATGGAAAGCTCCACTGCAGTCAACGTCAGAGGCGGACATCGAGCACTTGAGTCCAGCTGGTGGGACAACATTCGCCACCATTGCTGTGCCGACTTTCTTGCCGCATCGCTTTGGTGAGGGGGCCTGCTACAACATCGGAAGAAAGACCCGGCGCGGCTGGAGGCGCTCTAGCCGACGACTTGTTGTTGAGTTGAATGTCGTGCGAGTCTCTGCTCCAGCCACCTGAAGATGCAGTCGTCTGAGGAAACGAAGTTGTCAATCTCCTCGCCCTGGCCTCCTCGAATGAGTTGTGGCATGACCACGTCCACATTGATGCGCGCCGTCATGCAATCAGCCTGTAGTTTGATGGCCTCGGACACGCTGACGACACCTCGCCCACCGGCTACGACGAGTATTGGACAATTCAACCGTCGAGCTAATCGTGAGCGACACGCCGAAAGAATGTCCTTATCTGCGCCGTCTGCGGTGGGCGTCATCCAGCGAACGGATCTTAGAGACCGCGTCCAATTCCAGATACCACCATCACAAACCGCCGCAGCTATGCGGCCATCGTATGCGGCAAAATCAGTAGCTAAAACAGCCGATAATCCGTCTCCATAAATCGCGATCCGACTGCTATCAACGTCAGGCCGAACCGACAAATGATCCAAACAATGAGACAAGATGAGTTCGGATTCTCCGCGTGCGTAATTTGCGACGTCTCCGTGGGAGACAACCAGGACCGACATGCCCCGGCCAATCACCACAGGCAAGAGCCTTCCGAGCAGCGTCGCTCCTTTTTCTTCTTCGCTGCTGACGCAAATAATTGCTGGCGCGCGCAAATTAGAAGTAGCAGCAGGCAAATAGCAGGTTAGAATCTCGCCCAGATCGCCGCACGCAATCCGTACGCACTCAACCTCATGACCGAAGGACAATCCGATCCTCTGAAGACCAGCTTCGACCTTAGCTGAAACGTCTGCGCTTCGAGGATCGTCGCCAGCAACTAGCCTCTTGGCGACCTCGAAGGCGGTCAGCGCGCATAGCCAAGCCTCCGTGGCCTCATCGAACTCTTTTTTGTTTAGGTTGAGGTCAGCAATACGGCAATAAGCATCTCCTGTCCCGGTCCATGTTGCGACCCAGTTCTGCCGAACCATTTGGGCGCAGTCCTCCGCTGGTGGTAGACTGTCTAGGAACGCCGAAGCGCTCTGCCGTGCGGACGCAAGATCGCCTCTCACATATGGCCAAGCACCAAACGCCATTGATTTGCCCCCTCGGTGAAATTCCTACCCCTTCGCACAGCATGCGCCCGTCATCCAGCTACTCCTGTGGAGATCGACTCATTTTAGAGAATTGCTTCTCCGAGCAGCATTATCGTCACCTCCTGCTAACGAACCTTACCAAGAGGTAAGCGTCGAAATCTCCCAATGGAGAGCAGTACGACTTCGAAAATGTGTGTCAGAAGGCGAATGTACGAGTTTTTTATGCGCATCAAGCCGCGGCGCTCGGGAGAGGCACGAATGGCGATGAGAGCGCATCGCTGGTAGCCCGAAATCCCGATGCCACGGGTGTACAAAAGCGGCATTTGGTGAACGGTACGCATGCGACGAGGCCGCCTGATTGACGCATGCGCGGAGGGCCGGGTCGGCTATGATGGCGCTGCGTGAAGGTTAGGCAGCTTGCTGATTGTTGGGTTCGTTGGCTTGGCGCGGGAGCTTCCATGCCCAGGGCAGCAGTTCGTGCAGACGCGAAGCGGGCAGATCAGCAATCTGAGCGAGGACGTCGGAGAGCCAGGCTTTGGGATCGACATCGTTAAGACGACAGGTAGTGATCATCGTCAGCATGATGGCGACGCGGGAGGTAGATCCTGCCATCGTCGAGGAGGCGGGCAAAGTCGGCCCAGCGCCTTCAGGACCTCGGAGGAGCGTGAGAGGGTTTCTCGCTCGCGCAGCAGCCAGATGTGCATCTCGTCGAGCAGCGGCTTGCTTCTCTCCTGGCGCACGGCGCGCCGCTCGTCGGCGCCGCCGCCGTTGATGGTGCGCTCGATCTCCAACTGTCTCGCGGCGATCAGGATGGAAGAGCGCGTCAATGAAGGTGAGAGAGTTTCGCCGGGCTCGTGACGAAGGGAGGGCGTAGCCCGACCGGAGTTACGAGCCCG
>NZ_JBHTFN010000019.1:0-12544 GCF_042666195.1 Bradyrhizobium sp. GCM10028915 | reverse complement strand
CCGGAATGGTGGGCGACATCATTTCGGAACGGGTGGGCGACTTCAAATCGGAATGGTGGGCGAGATCATCTCGGAATCCTGGGCGACATCGATCGGAATCCGCACGCCTGGGACGATGTCGTCACCCGCATCAGCCTATCGCTCAGCGGCAAATAGTCGTCACCGGCTTTACGGAACCACGGGCTCCGCAGGCGCGCGCTCATAGCGCGCCGAGGTCGTCCGGCACGTCGCCGAACTTCCGGATCAGCTTGGCGTCCTGAATTTGCCGCTCGAAGGATCTCCCGTTCGCGAGAACGCGCTGGCGCCGGAATGGCCCGGCTTGCGTGAGAGCGCCTCCGCCCGCATGACCGGGGCGTTGGCGCTCAGGCACTCCGCCGCCTCGCCTGCGGCCACGCCGTCGTCGGAGAAAACGAACGGCAGAGCGACATAGTAGGTCACATCAGACGTCTGGCTCGTCCTTGCGTTCGCGGGCCCTCGGAAGTTGTCCCGGGCGTAGCCGGTCGGCACCGTCGATCGGAGCTCGTCCAGTGGGTCCTCCAGAAACTCGGTCGTGAGCAGCAGGACCTTCACGGCTTCGCACGCGTCGCCGCCACTCGCCGCGATCGTCGGCGGCGGCATCAAGGCCGACTGGGGCCGGACCGCGCAGCTCCCGGGCATCCTCGTTAGCAACGCTTGACACGATGATCAGTGTACACTTATCATTAGTGATGGCTAATTATGCGCCGAACTGCCACGCAAGTTGCGGACCCACCGAGCATCGGGCGGCGGGTCGCTATGACTAAGGATAGTCTGCAACTAGCTGCGCTCGGAGATCCGACTCGCAGAAGGATTTTCGAGCTGGTCGGGGTACGACCACGCACGGTCGCTGAAATCACCCGCGAACTGACGGTTTCTCAATCGGCCGTCTCACAGCATCTCAAGGTGCTTCGGGAATCTCGCCTGGTTCGAGCTGAGCCGAAGGGAGCCAGCAACGTCTATCACATCGACCCAGCAGGGCTCGGCCAGATGCGCGCGTGGCTCGACCGATTCTGGAGCAACACGCTGGCAGCTTACAAACAAGCCGTCGAGAAACCACCGGAGGTCTCCAGATGAACACACGCATATCGGCTGCGCCCGTAAAGCAGTCCATCGTTGTCGAGGCGCCGATCGAGCGCGCGTTCAAGGTCTTCACCGAAGAGTTCGGCAGCTTCAAGCCACGCGAGCACAATCTGCTCGCCGTCCCGATCGCAGAGACCGTCTTCGAACCTCGGGTAGGCGGAAGCATCTACGATCGGGGTATAGACGGCAGCGAATGCAGATGGGCGCGTGTGTTGGCCTTTGATCCACCCAATCGTGTCCTTCTAAGCTGGGACATCAGCCCGCGCTGGCAAATCGAGACCGACCCCTCGAAGACCAGTGAATGGGAGGTGCGGTTTATCGCGGAGACGCCAAGTCGGACCCGTTTGGAGTTGGAACACCGCCACCTCGAACGGCATGGCGAAGGCTGGGAAGGCGTTCGCAATAGCGTCGATAGCGATCAGGGCTGGCCGCTCTACCTGCGGCAATACATCAAGCTGATCGCCGGAGAGGCTTGAGACGCACTTTCCCGGCGCGGATTCGTGGAGGCGCAATGGCTGCTTACTCGCTCAGTATCATCGGAGTGCTTGTCCTCTGCCTGTTGTCCATCGTGCTCGCGGTGTATTCGGGGTCGTCCAAAGGTCGGGCCGGGGCGCTCTCCGGACCGGTCCTGCCGGCGGACGACGACAACCTGCTCTACCGCATCGATCGCGTCCATATGAACTCGGTGGAGGCCACGGCGCCGTTGGCCGTCGCTGCCGTACTGGCGATGATGGTAGGCGCCAGGCCATCGATAGTTGCAGCCCTGGTCTGGATCTACGTCGCGATCCGTCTGATCCACATGGTCGTCTATTTGCGGGGAGGCAATGCCGCCAAAGGCGGCAGCGTCAGAACCATTCTGTATGTTTCAGGAGCGCTCGTTAACGTCGTTCTCATTGCCGCTGCTGCCGTGGCAGCCATCGCCTAAATCGCCTGTTGTTGCGCGAAGCGACGGCAGGAGGAGCCGGACCACCGCGACGAAGGTCTGTGGGTGCGGTTCGCCGCCCAACTCGAGCAGTCGATGGCATTCGCGACTTCACAGTGTGCACGCCTCGACGATCCGGGTTGGATCCCACGGCAAGCCACCTAGCGGGTAATGGCTCTTGATCTGCCGTCCCGGCCCGATCATGCTCCCGGCCGTCGGCGCCGTTAGGGCGGCCCGCCGAAAAGTGCAAGGGATGAAACGATGAAAGTCTTGCTCGCTGTTTTTTCGGTTTCGCTGGTCTGTGCCGCTGCGGCTCTCGCCCAAAGTCCATATGCCGGCATGCAGACCCGTTCGATCAAGGCGCTGTCCGATCAGCAGGGGACCGATCTCCGGGAGGGACGCGGAATGGGGCTCGCCCTTGCCGCCGAACTCAACGGCTATCCTGGCCCTTCTCACGTCCTTGAACTAGCCGACAGGTTGGGCCTCACGTCCGCGCAACGCCTTCGTGTCCAGGAGCTCTTCGACACCATGAAGGCGGAGGCCGTCCCGGTCGGGGCCCGGCTGTTGTCGCAGGAAGCAACTCTGGACGAACAGTTCGCCAGTCGCACGGTGAACGAAGAAACCCTGAAAAAATCCGTCGCCGAAATCGCGCTGACACAAGGCGCGCTGCGCGCCATCCATCTCAAACATCATCTTTTGGTTCGGACGATTCTGGACGCGAGCAACTGACGAAGTATGCCGAATTGAGGGGGTATACTGCCGGCGGCTCCATGCCGGCGCACCATCATCCGCACTAGGTCCTCTGCCGCGAAAGCGGCCACGGCCGATCCGTGCTTGCCCACGGGCGGACGCCGCCGGTCCGGAGTTCAGGGCGGCGCAGGCCGGCTCCTTGATCTCGCGTCCCTCAGGCGTTGACGAGCACTTCGATCAGGCGAAGGGCATCCGCAGTACCATCCGCTTCGCCCTTCTCGAAATCCTGCTCTCCAATCCCCATCGTATTGGTGACGTGAGCGATGCAAAGAATCTTTGCCTGTTTGGCTTCGGCGAATGCGTAGAGCGCCGCTGCTTCCATTTCGACAGCGAGGATGCCGCGATCTCGCGCCTGCGCGATCGCGTGTTCGGTCTCTCGAAAAGGAGCGTCCGTTGTCCAGCTGTCTCCGATTATCACGTTCAACCCCGCGTCCTCAGCCGCGCGTGCCATGGTCGCGAGGAGTTGACGCTCGGCATGCGCAAACTCTGCCGGTTCGGCGTAATGATAGCTGGTTCCTTCGTCCCGCAAGGCCCGGTCGATAATCACGAAGTACGGTGGCGTTCCCACCGCCTTGATTTGTCCGGCAGACGTGATGCTGATCAGCAGCTTGCATTCGCTCGCGAACAATTCTTCCGCGACGAGAACCGCAAAAGGTGCACCTACCGCGCAACCTACGATGCCGATCTGTCTGCCGCCATCCAGGTCAAATGTATACAGATCCGTGTGGTAGCATGGCCAATCCTCCGCACGTCGAGCCCGTCCATCCCGCCTTAGTCTGCGAACGATGTCGCCATCTGGATCGAGCACACAAACTTCCGGTACGGACTTGAACTCCAGTTGTTTCTGTCGTCTTGCTTCCCGAAACAATGCTTTGGGCTCGAATACCGAAGCGGCCGCGGAGTTCTTGTTGGCGAGAATTGGCGGATTACGCATATCACAGAACCGGAGGAACCTGGAGGAGGACCGAGATGTCAGCCATGGACCGTGAAGCGCATTGGCAAAATGTCTACATCACGAAAGGCGAGAAGGAAGTCAGTTGGTTTCAGGAAAAGCCCTCGAAATCGCTCGAGTTGATCGCACGTTGCGGCGCGGATCCGGAGACTGCCATCATCGACGTCGGCGGCGGCGCATCCCGTCTTGTAGACGAATTGCTGAAGGCCGGGTATCGCAACCTCACCATCCTCGATCTGTCGGAGGCGGCGCTCGCCACCTCGCGCGAGCGGATCGGGTCCCGGTCGGAGGAGGTCAAATGGATCTCCGGAGACGCGACGACCTGGCAGCCATCCGAGCAGTACGACATCTGGCATGATCGGGCCGCCTTTCATTTTTTGACGGAAGCGCAAGACAGGCAAGATTACATCGCACGGCTCAAGTCGGCGCTTCGCCACGGTGGAAAGGTCATCATCGGCACATTTGCGCTCGACGGCCCCGAGCGGTGCAGCGGACTCCCGGTTCAGCGCTACGACGCCAACGGTTTGGCGGCCGTGCTCGGTCCCGACTTCCGCTTGCTTTCGCATGGCTTGGAGGAGCATCGGACGCCTTGGGGGGCCTCGCAGATGTTCCAGTTCAGTAGCTTCAGCTTCTGTCCTCGGTGACAGAGGCAAGATGACGCGACCGCTTCAACGCTGAGCAACCAGCGGTCCCGACGCTGCGGAGACAAGCGAGATACCAGCATTCCGCGCGGTTCACGGCGATTTCGTAGCCCCTGGCTGCGAAAAACGCCCTGCGGGAGACGCCCAGCGGTATCTTTCAGGGCAGGGACGCCGTTCGCCAGAGCTTCAGCAAGGCCCTCAAGCTCGGACTCCACGACAAGGCAGGGATTCGGAAACGACATGCCGGCGGACTGTCCAACTGTTCCACCGGCACCCTGAGAGCGGATGAACCGCTACTCCGCCGCGCGGTCGTGCAGGAGGGGCGGTGCCGAAACTCCGTCCCGGTCCGTCGAAGTTAGATCGGCGAAGCGGGCATACAACGCGGGTAGAACGACCAGCGTGAGAAGCGTCGCGGTGAAAAGCCCACCGATAACGACCGTTGCAAGCGGCTTTTGGACCTCCGCGCCGGTGCCGGTCGCGAGCGCCATCGGGACGAAACCGAGCGAGGCGACGAGGGCGGTCATGACGACGGGGCGGAAGCGGGTCAGCGCACCTTCGCGGATCGCGGTCCTTGACGAAACGCCTTCTTCGATGAGATTGCGGGTCCGAGTCAGCATCACCAGGCCGTTAAGCACGGCGACCCCCGACAACGCGATGAATCCGACGGCGGCCGAAATGGAGAAGGGCATGTCACGCAGCCATAGAGCCGCGATACCGCCGGTCAGAGCCAGCGGGACCGCGCTGAAGACGAGAAGCGCATCCCGCAGCGAACCCAATGCCCCGAACAGAAGGAGATAGATCAACAGGAAGCAGCCTGGGACGACGATCATCAGCCGCTGGCGCGCGACGGTGAAGTTCTCGAACCGGCCGCCCCACGTCAAAAAGCTGCCCGGTGCAAGCCTAACTTGCTCCTCGACCGTCTCCCGCGCTTCAGTCACCAGGGAGCCGATGTCACGGCCGCGGACTTCAGCGGTCGCAACAACGAGGCGTTTTCCGTTTTCCCGGCTGATCTGATTGGCGCCCTCGGTCTGCTCGAAAGACGCAATCGTCCGCAGCGGTATCGAAGCCGCCGCCGCGTTCGGATTGGCATGAGGAAGCGGCACAGGAAGGTTCTCCAATGCCGAGATGTCGTTGCGGAGAGCATCGTTGAGACGAACCACGATCGGAAACCTGCGGTCGCCCTCGAAGACGAGGCCGGCGTTGCGGCCGCCGACCGCGGTTTCGATCAGATCCTGGACGGCGACGAGACTGATGCCGAGGCGGGCGATCTCAGGTTTGTCGATACGGATTTCGAGGAACGGCAATCCGGCCGTTTCCTCGACCTTGACGCTTTCGGCTCCTTCGATCTTCCGCAGTACGTCAGCGATCCGCCCTGCGGTCCGCTGCATATCCGCGAAGTCGTCGCCGAAGACCTTCACGGCCAGATCAGCTCGGACGCCGGCGATGAGCTCGTTGAACCGCATCTGGATCGGCTGCGAGAAGCCGAGCTTGTTGCCGGGCAGTTCGGCGGCTTCGGCCTCGATCCGCTTGATGAGATCGTACTTCGTCATGCCGGGGTCCGGCCATTCGTTCTGCGGCTTGAGGATGATGTAGGTGTCGGCGGCGTTGGGGGGCATCGGGTCCGCGGCCAGATCGGGGGTTCCGACGCGCGAGAAGACGAAAGCGACCTCCTGAAGTTTGCTGACTTGACGCTCGATCAGGAGCTGCATCGCTTGTGACTGCGCGAGCGCGGTGCTCGGCACCCGGCGCACTTCCATGACGATGTTCCTCTCGTCGAGTGTTGGCGTGAATTCCTGCCCGAGGTGGCCGAACAGGACAACCGCAGCGGCGAACAGCAGCGCGGCGCCCGCCAAAACCGGCGTCGGCCTGGCTACCGAGGCGCCGAGCAGCGGTGCGTATGCCGACTTCAGGCGCCGCACGATGGCGTTCTCGTCCTCGCGCACCGGCCTCGAAAGAGCGACTGCGATCGCCGCCGGAACGAAAGTCAGAGACACGACGAACGCGGTCGCGAGCGCGATCATCACGGTCAAGGCCATCGGTTCGAACGTCTTGCCTTCCACGCCGGTGAAGGCGAGGAGGGGAACGTACACCAGGATGATGATGATCTGCCCGTACACCGTCGGACGGATCATCTCCGAGGTCGACGCGGTCACCGTCGACAGTCGCTCCTCAAGCGACAGGGCACGCCCGAGCTCTCGCTGCCGATCTGCGAGATGGCGCAGGCTGTTCTCGGCGATGATGACGGCGCCGTCCACGATGAGGCCGAAGTCCAAGGCACCGAGGCTCATGAGATTTGCGCTGATCCGCCCTTGAAGCATTCCTGTGGCGGTGATCAGCATCGTCACCGGGATCACGCATGCCGTGATGATTGCGGCCCGTAAGTTGCCCAGTATGACGAAGAGGACCGCGATCACAAGGAGCGCTCCTTCCGCCAGGTTGCTCACGACCGTGTGGATCGTCGCATCCACCAATTCCGTTCGGTTCAGCACGGTATGCGCGTAGACGCCGGGCGGCAGGGTTCGGCCGATCTCCTTGATCCGCGCGTCGGCGGCCGCCGCGACCGTGCGGCTGTTACCGCCGATCAGCATCAAGGCCGTTCCGAGCACCACTTCGCGCCCGTTGATGCTGGCGCTGCCGGTGCGCAATTCGCGGCCGATGGCGACGTCTGCGACGTCCTTCACGCGCACCGGGAAGCCGGCGCGCGTCGCAACGACGATGTTCGAGATGTCGTCCATGTTTTCGACCCGGCCGGCGGCGCGGACGACATAGCCTTCCCCGTTTTGCTCGATGTAGTTGGCGCCGCGGCTGACGTTGTTGGCTTCGATGGCCGCAATGACGTCACTGAAGGAGAGGCCGTAGCCGATGAGCTTGGCCGGATCGGGTTGCACCTGGAATTGCTTGACGAAGCCGCCGATCGCGTCGGCGCCGGCGACACCGGGTACCGTTCTGATCTGGGGCCGGACGATCCAGTCCTGGACGGTGCGTAGATACACGGTGCGTTGGAAGTCGTCGGCTAGGCGCTCGCCTTCGGGCGTCAAATAGCTGCCGTCGGTCTGCCAGCCGGGCTGCCCGTCGCGCACCGGGGCGCTTGCGCCTGGTTTTTCGTACTCCACGGCCCACCAGTAGATCTCGCCGAGGCCGGTCGACACTGGCCCCATCTTCACGTCCACCCCCGGCGGCAGGCCGGATTTCGCGTCGTTGATCCGTTCCGCCACCAGTTGGCGAGCGAAGTAGATGTTCGTGCGGTCCGTAAACACGGCGGTGATCTGCGCGAAACCATTTCGGGAGAACGAGCGCGTCGATTCCATTCCCGGAATGCCCGCCAGCGCGGTCTCCAGCGCAACGGTGACCTGTTTTTCGATCTCGACGGGCGTGAGCGCCGGAGCGACGGCGTTCACCTGCACTTGGACGTTGGTGATGTCCGGAACGGCGTCGATCGGCAGCCTCGTCAGGGACCAGATCCCGGACGCCGCGATTGCGATGGTGACGAGCAGGACGAACCACCTGCGTCGTACTGAAAATTCGACGATGGCCTCGATCATCGCTTCAGTCCTCTTCGCTGGGCTTGGCCAGTTCTGCCTTTAGCGAGAAGGTGTTCGAGACGGCGATGGTCTCGCCGGCTTCCAGACCGGAAACGATCTCGACGGACAGGCCGTCGCGCTGGCCCAGCACGACGTCGCGGGTTTCGAAACCGTCCTTCGTGCGCACGAAGACTGCCTTGCGGCCCTGTACGGTCTGGACGGCACTGATCGGCGCGACGACCCCGGCTTGATGCTCTTCGATCGCGATGGCCGCGGTGATGAACGATCCCGGGCGCCAGCGCCCGTCGGCGTTGTCGATGGCCGCGACGACCCGTGCGGTGCGCGTCTCCTTGTCGAGCAGGGGGCTGACGAACACGATCCTGCCTGTCGTCGCATCCGGAAACCCTCGCAGCGTCACGGCGACCGATTGTCCTTCCCGAATCATCGGCAAATCTGGCGAAGACACGGACAGTTCCACCCACACCCGGCCGAGATCGACGACGACGAAGAGCTCGGTCTCGAGGTTGTCTCGCCCGACGGCTGCGCCGAGTTCGACCTTGCGCTCAGCGATCCGACCCGAGATGGGTGCTCGCACGTTCTGGCTGCGCAGTGAAGCATCCGGAGCCTGCGGAAGCGCCGTGATCTCGTCGTCCCGCACTCCCAGCGCCAGCAGCTTCTGACGCGCGATACCGAAGCGCATCTCGGTCTGCGCCGCCGCGTTACGAGAGCGGATATACTGCTGCTCCGGAACGGCTCGTCCTTCCCACAGCGATTTGTCCCGCGCCGTCAGGTCCCGCTGCAGGTCGTTGGATAGCCGGGCGGCCAGGTACTCGCTCTTGGCGTCCGCTACCTCGCGGCTCTCGAGGACGGCCAAGACCTCGTCCTTGACCACGTCGTCTCCGATGTTCTTCCGCAGCTCCGCAACGGTCCCGGACAGCTTGACGGAAATGTGCGCGACGCGGGCGGCATCGGGTACGATTGTGCCAGGCACGGCAAGGCGCTTGGCCACGGTCGCCGCGCCGACGCTCCGCTGTTCGATCTGCGCGAGTTCGATCCGTTCTTCGTTCATCGTCAGCGACCTGGCGGATGGCTCGGGTGCGGTGGGCTTTGCTGCGACTGCCGGTCGGGTCTGCGAACCTATCCCGATCCTGCGCTGAACTCCGGTCGACAGACCTGGCGCGAGGGCGAAGATTGCGGCGCCTGCCAGAAATGCGATGACTATGATGGTTGGCTTGTTTGCCATGATGTTTTTCCGATGCGAAGCCGACCGCGTGAGCCGCCCGTCCTCATAGGTGCATGACCGCACTCGATATCGTCGATGACCCGCTCCGGTGGCCGGGCGGCGCCTGCTCGACCGCCGCCCTCAGGCTCGGGGCGGTCTGAACAAGGGCAGGTCCCCAAGTCCGGCGAGCGGGCGAACATGCTCCAAGGACGGCGCGACACGAACCGCATCGTCTGGAGCCAGCGCCGACGCGGGGGGCTGCGTCGTGACGTGCGAAAGACACTGGCCGCAGTGAGGCGGCAACCGCTGCTCCGGAGGATCCGAACCTGTGTCTGGAGCCGAGGTGGTGGAAGCGATGATCGTCGGTCCGTCGCTTGCGAAGGGAAGATCGCAGCAGGCACAGTGCAGCAACGAAAGCAGCAGCCCGACCGTCAACATCAGGACCAGCGGCAACCGTGTCCACTGGTTGCCGCGCTCCTCCTGAGCCGATCCGGGAGGTGCGCTTTTCATCCACCTACCGGAGCGTGTCTGGTATTCCCAAGCGTCAACTCCGACGCGGCATGCCTGACGACGAGAATAGCGCCTTGGAGGGCGAGACGAGCCATGACGACCGCCACGATGATGTCGGGCCAGCCGGTGCCGGTCCCAAAGACGCCAGCGGCCGCGAGCAGCACCGCGAGGTTTCCGAAGACATCGTTGCGGGTGCAGATCCACGCCGACCGCATGTTGGAGTCGCCGCCGCGATGGGCCCAGAGCAATCCGAACGAAACGGCATTAGCCGCGAGAGCCAAGATGCCGATCGTGCCCATCGTGATCGCTTCGGGCCGGGTGCCGGAATAGAGGTGCCAGATCGCGACTCCCAATACCCAGAGACCGAAAAGACCCATCGAAACGCCCTTGACGATCGCGGCGCCGGCGCGATGGCGCAACGACATGCCCACGACGAAGAGGCTGATCCCGTAATTCGCCGCATCGCCCAGGAAGTCGAGCGCGTCGGCCTGGAGCGACGCCGAGCCAGCGTGCAGGCCGGCGCCGATCTCTACGGCGAACATCGACGCGTTGATTGCCAGAACGGCCCACAGCACACGGCGATATGGCCTGTTTGTCGCCGAAGGCTCGTTGTGATGGTGACCGCAGCAGGCCGCGCTCATGGTTTGGTCCTTCTCAATCGTCCGGAAGAGGGTTATAGACCCTCTAGTCACTAGAGGTTCAAGTGGAAACTGGCCATGCTTTCCATCGGCGCGCTGGCGAAGGAGGCCGGGGTTAAGGTTCCGACCATCCGGTACTACGAACAGATCGGCCTCCTCGAGGCGCCCCCGCGTACCGAAGGCCAGCAGCGCCGCTATGGCGCCGAAACTGTACGCCGGCTGAATTTTATTCGTCACTCCCGCGAACTTGGGTTTGAGATCGATGACATCCGGGAACTACTCTCGCTGAGCGCACAGCCCAGTGGACCGTGCGAAGACGCCGACAAGATCGCAGCCCGCCACCTCGACGCGGTCGATCTGCGTATCAGGCAACTGACCTTGCTCCGGAACGAGCTCAAAAGGATGCTCGATGAATGTCGCGGCGGCTCTGTAGCCGAATGTCGGGTCATCGACAGCTTGAGCGCGCGCCTCGATTAGCTGGGCGTCTTGGGGACCGCCAAGTACCATACTGACGTCCTTGCATGGCGGCCCCATCATCAAACTGCTCGGCCGGCCGGAAGAGCCGAGTCCGCGCCGGGGTGACAGCCGCTGCTGGCGTGCTACTAACGGTGGCATGGGCGAGGAAGAAACCGACAGACGACCGATGCAGCTAGAATCCACTCTGAGGTGTCCCAGCTGCGGCCATGAAAGGTTGGAGCGCATGCCGCAGGACGCGTGCCAGTTCTTCTACGACTGCACCGGCTGCGGTACCAGGTTGAAGCCCAAAGCGGGGGACTGCTGCGTGTTCTGCAGCTACGGATCCGTGCCTTGCCCTCCGATCCAGGCTGAGGAGGCCGGCGAGGCGGGCGGCGGGCCGTGCTGCGGCTGACGGTTGCGAATAAGTGAAATCGGCGAGCTTCCAAAGCGGCCCGGCCCGTGGGATGGTTGGGTCATGAACCTGCGGCGACTGCTCAGAGTTGCGTTCGCGGTCCTCGTGACCGCCGGCTTGACGTTGGCGCCCTTGGCGGCGGCGCCGGCGGCCGCTGCGCAAGCCCGTCTGGACGGGATGAGCGACATGTCGATGTCGGCCGGCATGCCCTGTTGCCCCGATGAGCAGAAGAGCAAGGACTGTCAGGACTGCCCGCTGGTAGCGATGTGCGTCCTGAAGACCGCGCAGGCGGGCCCCTCCGAGGCCGTCGCTTTGCCGCTGCGACACGCGATCCGGACCACCCACTCGGTGGCGGACGACGTGGTCGGCGATGGTTTGGTCCGTCCACCTCCCGACCAACCCCCTCGAACCCTGGCCTGAACGGCGCTTGACGCCGATCGCGTCCGTGCGCCTCGCGCGCGCGGATGACGCGCGCCGCCTTGGCGGCGAATTCAGGACATCGAGGATACAACATGAAGACGTCTACCTTCGCGCGCGCCGTCCAGGCCGCGTTGATCGCTGCGGCCATCGCCGGCGCAAGCACGGCCGCATTGGCTGACATCAAGAACTACAAGTTCGAGCTCGTCGACCAATCGGTCCAGGCCGGGCCCGACAAGGTCGTCACGGTCCGGCTCGTGAACACCAAAACCGGCAAACCGGTGCCGGATGCGGTGATCTTCGCCAGCCGTTTGGACATGGCTCCGGACGGCATGCAGGAGATGGCGACCAAGGTCACCCCCATGCCGGGGACGGAGCCGGGCACGTACCGCTTCAAGGCGACCTTCGGCATGGCGGGGCGATGGCAGCTTTCGCTCGGAGCCAAGGTCCAAGGCGAGGCCGGCACCGTCGAGAACAAGCTCGTCATCACGGCGCAGAAGTGACCCGCCCCATCGCAGTAAGCCTGGCAGCCGCGTTGATCGCGGCGGCGGGCATCGCGTTCGTCGTCGCCGGCCCGCAGTGGCCGACGGCGCGAACCGCCGCCGTGATCGGTCCCGCTGCGGCCGAGGAGAGCGGCGCCCCGATCTACTACCAGGATCCGGACGGCAAGCCGTCGTACTCGCTGGTGCCGAGAAAGACCCCGGATGGCCGGGATTTCCGCGCGGTGCCCGCAGGCGCCGACATCAGCTTCGACGATGACCAGGCGGAAACCCCGCCGCCGGCGACAACGGCGGCCGGCGCCTCCGGAGAGCGCAAGATCAAATACTACCGCAATCCCATGGGCCTGCCGGACACATCGCCGACGCCGAAGAAGGATGCGATGGGGATGGACTACATCCCCGTCTATGAGGGCGAGGACAGCGACGACGCCTCCATCAAACTCTCGGCCGGCAAGATCCAGCGGACCGGCGTCAAGTCGGAGCCCGCAGCGATGCGCGTGATCCG